>NZ_JAKUZW010000020.1:0-34560 GCF_030128605.1 Klebsiella sp. K5-45
TGTACATTCTGTCCAAAGACGAAGGCGGCCGTCATACTCCGTTCTTCAAAGGCTACCGTCCGCAGTTCTACTTCCGTACAACTGACGTGACTGGCACCATCGAACTGCCGGAAGGCGTAGAGATGGTCATGCCGGGCGACAACATCAAAATGGTTGTTACCCTGATCCACCCGATCGCGATGGACGATGGTCTGCGTTTCGCAATCCGTGAAGGCGGTCGTACCGTTGGCGCGGGCGTGGTTGCTAAAGTTCTCGGCTAATCGCTGATAACATTTGACGCAATGCGCAATAAAAGGGCATCATTTGATGCCCTTTTTGCACGCTTTCACACCAGAACCTGGCTCATCAGTGATTTTATTTGTCATAATCATTGCTGAGACAGGCTCTGAAGAGGGCGTTTATACACCAAACCATTCGAGCGATAGTGCGACGGCAATCAGCATCCTCCTTTGCGTTAGCAGGGCAGGGGCGACAAAACCGTCAGCGTTGAAGCAATTTGAATAGTTAAGTGTATAATCCGAAACTTAATTTCGGTTTGGATCGCCTCGCCCCCGCGGGGTGAAATTGTTTGTAGAATACTTCTGACAGGTTGGTTTATGAGTGCGAATACCGAAGCTCAAGGGAGCGGGCGCGGCCTGGAAGCGATGAAGTGGATTATCGTTGCCGTGCTGCTGATCGTGGCGATCGTGGGCAACTTCCTTTATCGCGACATTATGCTGGCGGTGCGTGCGCTGGCCGTGGTTATTCTTATTGCTGCTGCCGGTGGCGTCGCGCTGTTGACGACGAAAGGTAAGGCGACCGTTGCTTTTGCTCGCGAAGCGAGAACCGAAGTTCGTAAAGTGATTTGGCCGACTCGCCAGGAAACGCTGCATACTACGCTGATTGTTGCTGCTGTGACTGCAGTAATGTCACTGATCCTGTGGGGACTGGATGGTATTCTGGTTCGCCTGGTCTCCTTTATCACTGGCCTGAGGTTCTGAGATGTCTGAAGCTCCTAAAAAGCGCTGGTACGTCGTTCAGGCGTTTTCCGGTTTTGAAGGTCGCGTAGCCACGTCGCTGCGTGAACATATCAAATTACACAACATGGAAGAGTTATTTGGCGAAGTCATGGTCCCGACCGAAGAAGTGGTTGAGATCCGTGGCGGCCAGCGTCGCAAAAGCGAACGTAAATTCTTCCCAGGCTACGTTCTGGTCCAGATGGTCATGAACGACGCAAGCTGGCACCTGGTGCGCAGCGTGCCGCGCGTGATGGGCTTCATCGGCGGTACCTCTGACCGTCCGGCGCCGATCAGCGACAAAGAAGTCGACGCCATCATGAATCGTCTGCAGCAGGTTGGCGATAAGCCGCGTCCGAAAACGCTGTTTGAACCGGGCGAAATGGTTCGCGTTAACGACGGTCCGTTCGCTGACTTTAACGGTGTGGTTGAAGAAGTGGACTATGAGAAGTCCCGCCTGAAAGTTTCCGTTTCTATCTTCGGTCGTGCGACTCCGGTAGAACTGGACTTCAGCCAGGTTGAGAAGGCGTAAGCCGGCGATCAAAAAAGCAGCGATTTAATCGTTGCATAGGGCGCGAAATTGGCATACAATTTCGCGCCTTTTGTTTTTATGGGCCCGGCCCGTAAAACGATGTTTAATCACGGGGAGCTTCTCTGAAGCGTTAATACCCAATTTGAGGATTTAAGAATGGCTAAGAAAGTCCAAGCCTACGTCAAGCTGCAGGTTGCAGCTGGTATGGCGAACCCGAGCCCGCCGGTCGGCCCAGCACTGGGTCAGCAGGGCGTGAACATCATGGAATTCTGCAAAGCGTTCAACGCCAAAACTGATTCCCTGGAGAAAGGTCTGCCGATCCCGGTTGTTATCACCGTTTACGCTGACCGTTCCTTTACCTTTGTTACCAAGACTCCGCCGGCTGCTGTTCTGCTGAAGAAAGCTGCGGGCATCAAGTCTGGTTCCGGTAAGCCGAACAAAGATAAAGTGGGTAAAATCTCCCGCGCTCAGCTGCAGGAAATCGCGCAGACCAAAGCTGCCGACATGACTGGTGCCGACATTGAAGCGATGACTCGCTCCATCGAAGGTACTGCACGTTCCATGGGCCTGGTAGTGGAGGACTAAGAAATGGCTAAACTGACCAAGCGCATGCGCGTGATCCGTGAGAAAGTTGATGCAACTAAACAGTACGACATCAACGAAGCCATCGCTCTGCTGAAAGAGCTGGCCACCGCTAAATTTACCGAAAGCGTAGACGTTGCCGTTAACCTCGGCATCGACGCTCGTAAATCTGACCAGAACGTCCGTGGCGCAACTGTACTGCCGCACGGTACTGGCCGTTCCGTTCGCGTAGCCGTATTTACCCAGGGTGCAAACGCTGAAGCTGCTAAAGCTGCAGGCGCTGAGCTGGTAGGTATGGAAGATCTGGCTGAGCAGATCAAAAAAGGCGAAATGAACTTTGACGTTGTTATTGCTTCTCCGGATGCAATGCGCGTTGTTGGCCAGCTGGGCCAGGTTCTGGGTCCGCGTGGCCTGATGCCGAACCCGAAAGTGGGTACTGTAACTCCGAACGTTGCTGAAGCGGTTAAAAACGCGAAAGCAGGTCAGGTTCGTTACCGTAACGACAAAAACGGCATCATCCACACCACCATCGGTAAAGTGGACTTTGACGCTGACAAACTGAAAGAAAACCTGGAAGCTCTGCTGGTTGCGCTGAAAAAAGCAAAACCGACTCAGGCGAAAGGCGTGTACATCAAGAAAGTTAGCATCTCCACCACCATGGGTGCAGGTGTTGCAGTAGATCAGGCTGGCCTGAACGCTTCTGCAAACTAATGCCTTTACGTGGGCGGTGATTTTGTCTACAATCTTCGCCCACGTTTGCTAACTAAGGTTAGCAGGTAACCGAATTGTTCGTTGGAGTCTGGCCTATCCAGACCTCCGTCGAAGACCGCAGGTGTTTCGCAAGAAACTTAATGCCCTGCGTAGACGGTGACAGAACGCTAAGATTATTTTTGGATATTCTGGCTTGTTTCTGCTCACCGTATTTAGACGCTCTTTTCGTTGAATTGAGTGAAGTGAGTTCCAGAGCATAGGCTCTGGCAAACATCCAGGAGCAAAGCTAATGGCTTTAAATCTTCAAGACAAACAAGCGATTGTTGCTGAAGTCAGCGAAGTAGCCAAAGGCGCGCTGTCTGCAGTAGTTGCGGATTCCCGTGGCGTAACTGTAGATAAAATGACTGAACTGCGTAAAGCAGGTCGTGAAGCTGGCGTATACATGCGTGTTGTTCGTAACACCCTGCTGCGCCGCGTCGTTGAAGGTACTCAGTTCGAGTGCCTGAAAGACACGTTTGTTGGTCCGACCCTGATTGCATACTCTATGGAACACCCGGGCGCTGCTGCTCGTCTGTTCAAAGAGTTCGCGAAAGCGAATGCAAAATTTGAGGTCAAAGCCGCTGCCTTTGAAGGTGAGCTGATCCCGGCGTCGCAGATCGACCGCCTGGCAACTCTGCCGACCTACGAAGAAGCAATTGCACGCCTGATGGCAACCATGAAAGAAGCTTCGGCTGGCAAACTGGTTCGTACTCTGGCTGCTGTACGCGATGCGAAAGAAGCTGCTTAATCGCAGTTATCTTTGTAAAGCATTCGCTTACGTATAAACTTATTCTGATATTCAGGAACAATTTAAATGTCTATCACTAAAGATCAAATCATTGAAGCAGTATCCGCTATGTCCGTAATGGACGTTGTTGAGCTGATCTCTGCAATGGAAGAAAAATTCGGTGTTTCCGCTGCTGCTGCTGTAGCTGTAGCTGCTGGCCCGGTTGAAGCTGCTGAAGAAAAAACTGAATTCGACGTAATTCTGAAAGCTGCTGGCGCTAACAAAGTTGCTGTTATCAAAGCAGTACGTGGCGCGACTGGCCTGGGTCTGAAAGAAGCTAAAGACCTGGTAGAATCTGCTCCGGCTGCACTGAAAGAAGGCATCAGCAAAGACGACGCTGAAGCTCTGAAAAAATCTCTGGAAGAAGCTGGCGCTGAAGTTGAAGTTAAATAAGCCAACCCTTCCGGTTGCAGCCTGAGAAATCAGGCTGAGGCTGGTGACTTTTTGGTCACCAGCCTTTTTGCGCTGTAAGGCGCCAGTAGCGTTTCACGCTGTTTGACTACTGGTTTGCCTCTCAATGCTTGTTTCTATCGACGACTTAATATACTGCGACAGGTTAGGGTTCCTGGGCTGTGTAAATCGCAATGAAATGGTTTAAGCGTGATAGCAACAGGCATTGCGGAAAGTGTTCCATTTTCCGGTCAACAAAATAGTGTTGCATAAAAAACTGCCCTCTGCGGGCAGATGGGTCGACTTGTCAGCGAGCTGAGGAACCCTATGGTTTACTCCTATACCGAGAAAAAACGTATTCGTAAGGATTTTGGTAAACGTCCACAAGTTCTGGATGTGCCATATCTCCTTTCTATCCAGCTTGACTCGTTCCAGAAGTTTATCGAGCAAGATCCTGAAGGGCAGTACGGTCTGGAAGCTGCTTTCCGTTCCGTGTTCCCGATTCAGAGCTACAGCGGTAATTCCGAGCTGCAATACGTCAGCTACCGTCTGGGCGAACCGGTTTTTGACGTTAAAGAATGTCAGATCCGTGGCGTGACTTACTCTGCACCGCTGCGCGTAAAACTGCGTCTGGTGATCTACGAGCGCGAAGCGCCGGAAGGCACCGTCAAAGACATTAAAGAACAAGAAGTCTACATGGGCGAAATCCCGCTCATGACCGACAACGGTACCTTCGTCATCAACGGTACCGAGCGTGTTATCGTTTCTCAGCTGCACCGTAGCCCGGGCGTCTTCTTTGACAGTGACAAAGGTAAGACTCACTCATCCGGTAAGGTTCTGTATAACGCACGTATCATCCCTTACCGCGGTTCCTGGCTGGACTTCGAATTCGACCCGAAAGACAACCTGTTCGTTCGTATCGACCGTCGTCGTAAGCTGCCGGCTACCATCATCCTGCGCGCGCTGAATTACACCACTGAGCAGATCCTTGACCTGTTCTTCGAAAAAGTGGTCTTTGAAATTCGCGACAACAAGCTGCAGATGGAGCTGATTCCGGAGCGTCTGCGCGGTGAAACCGCCTCCTTCGATATCGAAGCCAACGGCAAAGTGTACGTTGAGAAAGGCCGTCGCATCACGGCTCGCCATATCCGTCAGCTGGAAAAAGACGATATCAAGCATATCGAAGTGCCGGTTGAATATATCGCGGGCAAAGTGGCGGCTAAAGACTATATCGATGAAGCGACTGGCGAACTGATCTGCCCGGCGAACATGGAGCTGAGCCTGGATCTGCTGGCTAAGCTGAGCCAGTCTGGCCACAAGCGCATCGAAACGCTGTTCACTAACGATCTGGACCACGGTCCATACATCTCTGAAACGGTACGCGTCGACCCGACTAACGATCGTCTGAGCGCGCTGGTAGAAATCTACCGCATGATGCGCCCTGGCGAGCCGCCGACTCGTGAAGCCGCTGAAAGCCTGTTTGAGAACCTGTTCTTCTCCGAAGACCGCTACGATCTGTCCGCGGTTGGTCGTATGAAGTTCAACCGTTCTCTGCTGCGCGACGAAATCGAAGGTTCCGGTATCCTGAGCAAAGACGACATCATTGAAGTGATGAAGAAGCTCATCGATATCCGTAACGGTAAAGGCGAAGTGGACGATATCGACCACCTCGGTAACCGTCGTATCCGTTCCGTTGGCGAAATGGCGGAGAACCAGTTCCGCGTTGGCCTGGTACGTGTAGAGCGTGCGGTGAAAGAGCGTCTGTCTCTGGGCGATCTGGATACCCTGATGCCTCAGGATATGATCAACGCCAAGCCGATTTCCGCAGCAGTGAAAGAGTTCTTTGGTTCCAGCCAGCTGTCTCAGTTTATGGACCAGAACAACCCGCTGTCTGAGATCACGCACAAACGTCGTATCTCCGCACTCGGCCCAGGCGGTCTGACCCGTGAGCGCGCAGGCTTCGAAGTTCGAGACGTACACCCGACTCACTATGGTCGCGTATGTCCAATCGAAACGCCTGAAGGTCCGAACATCGGTCTGATCAACTCCCTGTCCGTGTACGCGCAGACCAACGAATATGGCTTCCTTGAGACGCCGTATCGTAAAGTGACCGACGGTGTGGTTACTGACGAAATTCACTACCTGTCTGCTATCGAAGAAGGCAACTACGTTATCGCTCAGGCGAACTCCAACCTGGATGAAAACGGCCACTTCGTAGAAGACCTGGTGACCTGCCGTAGCAAAGGCGAATCCAGCTTGTTCAGCCGTGACCAGGTTGACTACATGGACGTATCCACCCAGCAGGTGGTATCCGTCGGTGCGTCCCTGATCCCGTTCCTGGAACACGATGACGCCAACCGTGCATTGATGGGTGCAAACATGCAACGTCAGGCCGTTCCGACTCTGCGCGCTGATAAGCCGCTGGTTGGTACCGGTATGGAACGTGCTGTGGCCGTCGACTCCGGTGTTACTGCGGTGGCTAAACGTGGCGGTACTGTTCAGTACGTGGATGCCTCCCGTATCGTTATCAAAGTTAACGAAGACGAGATGTACCCGGGCGAAGCAGGTATCGACATCTATAACCTGACTAAGTACACCCGTTCTAACCAGAACACCTGCATCAACCAGATGCCTTGCGTGTCCCTGGGCGAACCTATTGAGCGCGGCGACGTGCTGGCCGACGGCCCGTCCACCGACCTCGGTGAGCTGGCGCTGGGTCAGAACATGCGCGTAGCGTTCATGCCGTGGAACGGCTACAACTTCGAAGACTCCATCCTCGTTTCCGAGCGTGTTGTCCAGGAAGACCGTTTCACCACTATCCACATTCAGGAACTGGCGTGCGTGTCCCGTGACACCAAGCTGGGGCCGGAAGAGATCACCGCTGACATCCCGAACGTGGGTGAAGCTGCGCTCTCCAAACTGGATGAGTCCGGTATCGTTTATATCGGTGCGGAAGTGACCGGCGGCGACATTCTGGTTGGTAAGGTTACGCCGAAAGGTGAAACCCAGCTGACGCCGGAAGAGAAACTGCTGCGTGCGATCTTCGGTGAGAAAGCGTCTGACGTTAAAGACTCCTCTCTGCGCGTACCGAACGGTGTCTCTGGTACCGTTATCGACGTTCAGGTCTTTACCCGTGACGGCGTAGAAAAAGACAAACGTGCGCTGGAAATCGAAGAGATGCAGCTGAAGCAGGCCAAAAAAGACCTGTCTGAAGAACTGCAGATCCTCGAAGCCGGTCTGTTCAGTCGTATCTACGCGGTGCTGGTCTCCGGTGGCGTTGAAGCTGAGAAGCTCGACAAACTGCCGCGCGATCGCTGGCTGGAACTGGGCCTGACCGACGAAGAGAAACAAAATCAGCTGGAACAGCTGGCTGAGCAGTACGACGAACTGAAACACGAGTTCGAGAAAAAACTCGAAGCGAAACGCCGCAAAATCACCCAAGGCGACGATCTGGCACCTGGCGTGCTGAAGATTGTTAAGGTATACCTGGCCGTTAAACGCCGTATCCAGCCTGGTGACAAGATGGCGGGCCGTCACGGTAACAAGGGTGTTATCTCTAAGATCAACCCGATCGAAGATATGCCGCACGATGCTAACGGTACGCCGGTAGATATCGTCCTCAACCCGCTGGGCGTACCGTCTCGTATGAACATCGGTCAGATCCTGGAAACTCACCTGGGTATGGCTGCGAAAGGCATCGGCGATAAGATCAACGCCATGCTGAAACAGCAGCAGGAAGTCGCGAAACTGCGCGAGTTCATCCAGCGTGCCTACGATCTGGGCGCTGACGTTCGTCAGAAAGTTGACCTGAATACCTTCAGCGATGAAGAAGTTCTGCGTCTGGCTGAAAACCTGCGTAAAGGTATGCCGATCGCAACGCCGGTGTTCGACGGTGCGAAAGAAGCGGAAATTAAAGCGCTGCTGCAGCTGGGCGACCTGCCGACTTCCGGTCAGATCACCCTGTTCGACGGCCGCACCGGTGAGCAGTTCGAGCGTCCGGTAACCGTGGGTTACATGTACATGCTGAAACTGAACCACCTGGTCGACGACAAAATGCACGCGCGTTCCACCGGTTCTTACAGCCTGGTTACTCAGCAGCCGCTGGGTGGTAAGGCGCAGTTCGGTGGTCAGCGCTTCGGTGAGATGGAAGTGTGGGCGCTGGAAGCATACGGCGCAGCTTACACCCTGCAGGAAATGCTCACCGTTAAGTCTGATGACGTGAACGGTCGTACTAAGATGTATAAAAACATCGTGGACGGCAATCACCAGATGGAACCGGGCATGCCGGAATCCTTCAACGTACTGTTGAAAGAAATTCGCTCGCTGGGCATCAACATCGAACTGGAAGACGAGTAATTCTCGCTCAAACAGGTCACTGCTGCCGGGTTAACGCCCGGCAGCGGAATGTGCTAACTCCGACGGGAGCAAATCCGTGAAAGACTTATTAAAGTTTCTGAAAGCGCAAACTAAAACCGAAGAGTTTGATGCGATCAAAATTGCTCTGGCTTCGCCAGACATGATCCGTTCATGGTCTTTCGGTGAAGTTAAAAAGCCGGAAACCATTAACTACCGTACGTTCAAACCTGAGCGTGACGGCCTTTTCTGCGCCCGTATCTTTGGGCCGGTAAAAGACTATGAGTGCCTGTGCGGTAAGTACAAGCGCCTGAAACACCGCGGTGTGATCTGTGAGAAGTGCGGCGTTGAAGTGACCCAGACTAAAGTGCGTCGTGAGCGCATGGGCCACATCGAGCTGGCATGTCCGACTGCGCACATCTGGTTCCTGAAATCTCTGCCGTCCCGTATCGGCCTGCTGCTGGATATGCCGCTGCGCGATATCGAACGTGTACTGTACTTTGAATCCTATGTGGTTATCGAAGGTGGCATGACCAACCTCGAACGCAACCAGATTCTGACGGAAGAACAGTACCTGGACGCGCTGGAAGAGTTCGGTGACGAATTCGACGCGAAGATGGGTGCGGAAGCGATCCAGGCGCTGCTGCGCAATATGGATCTGGAGCAGGAGTGCGAGCAGCTGCGTGAAGAGCTGAACGAAACCAACTCCGAAACCAAGCGTAAAAAGCTGACCAAGCGCATTAAGCTGCTGGAAGCCTTCGTACAGTCTGGCAACAAGCCGGAGTGGATGATCCTGACCGTTCTGCCGGTACTGCCGCCAGATCTGCGTCCGCTGGTTCCGCTGGATGGCGGTCGTTTCGCGACGTCTGACCTCAACGATCTGTATCGTCGCGTGATCAACCGTAACAACCGTCTGAAACGTCTGCTGGATCTGGCTGCGCCGGATATCATCGTACGCAACGAAAAACGTATGCTGCAGGAAGCGGTAGATGCCCTGCTGGACAACGGTCGTCGCGGTCGTGCGATCACCGGTTCTAACAAACGTCCTCTGAAATCTTTGGCCGATATGATCAAAGGTAAACAGGGTCGTTTCCGTCAGAACCTGCTCGGTAAGCGCGTTGACTACTCCGGTCGTTCTGTTATCACCGTAGGTCCATACCTGCGTCTGCATCAGTGCGGTCTGCCGAAGAAAATGGCGCTGGAGCTGTTCAAACCGTTCATCTACGGCAAGCTGGAACTGCGTGGCCTGGCCACCACCATCAAAGCCGCTAAGAAGATGGTTGAGCGCGAAGAAGCTGTCGTTTGGGATATCCTGGACGAAGTGATCCGCGAACACCCGGTTCTGCTGAACCGTGCGCCGACCCTGCACCGTCTGGGTATTCAGGCATTCGAACCGGTTCTGATCGAAGGTAAAGCCATCCAGCTGCACCCGCTGGTTTGTGCGGCATACAACGCCGACTTCGATGGTGACCAGATGGCTGTTCACGTACCGCTGACGCTGGAAGCCCAGCTGGAAGCGCGTGCGCTGATGATGTCTACCAACAACATCCTGTCCCCGGCGAACGGCGAACCAATCATCGTTCCGTCTCAGGACGTTGTACTGGGTCTGTACTACATGACCCGTGACAGTGTTAACGCCAAAGGCGAAGGCATGGTGCTGACTGGCCCGAAAGAAGCTGAGCGTATTTATCGCGCCGGCCTGGCCTCTCTGCATGCGCGCGTTAAAGTGCGTATCACTGAATACGAAAAAGACGACAATGGTGAGTTTGTCGCGAAAACCAGCCTGAAAGACACGACCATTGGCCGTGCCATTCTGTGGATGATCGTACCGAAAGGTCTGCCGTTCTCTATCGTGAACCAGGCGCTCGGTAAGAAAGCGATCTCCAAGATGCTGAACACCTGTTACCGTATTCTGGGCCTGAAACCGACCGTTATTTTCGCGGACCAGACGATGTACACCGGCTTTGCTTACGCAGCGCGTTCAGGTGCATCCGTTGGTATCGATGACATGGTCATCCCGGAGAAAAAATACGAAATCATCAGCGAAGCGGAAGCGGAAGTTGCTGAGATTCAGGAACAGTTCCAGTCCGGTCTGGTGACCGCGGGCGAACGCTACAACAAAGTTATCGATATCTGGGCTGCGGCGAACGATCGTGTATCCAAAGCGATGATGGATAACCTGCAAACCGAAACCGTGATTAACCGTGACGGTCAGGAAGAACAGCAGGTTTCCTTCAACAGCATCTACATGATGGCCGACTCCGGTGCGCGTGGTTCTGCTGCACAGATTCGTCAGCTGGCCGGTATGCGTGGTCTGATGGCGAAGCCGGATGGCTCCATCATCGAAACGCCGATCACCGCGAACTTCCGTGAAGGTCTGAACGTACTCCAGTACTTCATCTCCACGCACGGTGCGCGTAAAGGTCTGGCGGATACCGCACTGAAAACAGCGAACTCCGGTTACCTGACTCGTCGTCTGGTCGACGTTGCCCAGGACCTGGTCGTCACTGAAGACGACTGCGGCACCCTGGAAGGCATCACCATGACGCCGGTTATCGAAGGTGGCGACGTTAAAGAGCCGCTGCGCGATCGCGTACTGGGTCGTGTGACTGCGGAAGACGTGCTGAAGCCGGGTACCGCGGATATTCTGGTTCCACGCAACACGCTGCTGCACGAGCACTGGTGTGACCTGCTGGAAGCGAACTCCGTTGACTCCGTCAAAGTGCGTTCCGTTGTATCCTGTGACACCGACTTTGGTGTATGTGCGCACTGCTATGGTCGTGACCTGGCGCGTGGCCACATCATCAACAAAGGTGAGGCTATCGGCGTTATCGCGGCACAGTCCATCGGTGAGCCGGGTACACAGCTGACGATGCGTACGTTCCACATCGGTGGTGCGGCATCTCGTGCGGCTGCTGAATCCAGCATCCAGGTGAAAAACAAAGGTAGCATCAAGCTCAGCAACGCGAAGTCGGTTGTGAACTCCAGCGGTAAACTGGTTATCACTTCCCGTAACACCGAGCTGAAACTGATCGACGAATTCGGTCGTACCAAAGAGAGCTATAAAGTGCCTTACGGTGCGGTTATGGCGAAAGGCGACGGTGAGCAGGTTGCCGGCGGTGAAACCGTCGCAAACTGGGATCCGCACACCATGCCGGTTATCACCGAAGTCAGCGGTTTCATCCGCTTCACTGACATGATCGACGGCCAGACCATTACTCGTCAGACCGACGAACTGACTGGTCTGTCTTCGCTGGTGGTTCTGGACTCTGCAGAACGTACCGCAGGTGGTAAAGATCTGCGTCCGGCGCTGAAAATCGTTGATGCTCAGGGCAACGACGTTCTGATCCCAGGTACCGATATGCCGGCTCAGTACTTCCTGCCGGGTAAAGCGATTGTTCAGCTGGAAGATGGCGTACAGATCAGCTCTGGTGACACCCTGGCGCGTATTCCGCAGGAATCCGGCGGTACCAAGGACATCACCGGTGGTCTGCCGCGCGTTGCGGACCTGTTCGAAGCACGTCGTCCGAAAGAGCCGGCAATCCTGGCTGAAATCAGCGGTATCATTTCCTTCGGTAAAGAAACCAAAGGGAAACGTCGCCTGGTTATCACCCCGGTAGACGGTAGCGAACCGTACGAAGAGATGATTCCGAAATGGCGTCAGCTCAACGTGTTCGAAGGTGAACGTGTAGAACGTGGTGACGTGGTTTCCGACGGTCCGGAAGCGCCGCACGACATTCTGCGTCTGCGTGGCGTACATGCTGTGACCCGTTACATTGTTAACGAAGTCCAGGACGTATACCGTCTGCAGGGCGTTAAGATTAACGATAAACACATCGAAGTTATCGTTCGTCAGATGCTGCGTAAAGCCACCATCGAAAGCGCAGGCAGCTCCGACTTCCTCGAAGGCGAGCAGGTGGAATACTCCCGCGTCAAGATCGCGAACCGCGAACTGGAAGCGAACGGCAAAGTGGGCGCAACGTTCTCCCGCGATCTGCTGGGTATCACCAAAGCGTCTCTGGCCACCGAGTCCTTCATCTCCGCGGCATCGTTCCAGGAGACCACTCGCGTGCTGACCGAAGCAGCCGTTGCGGGCAAACGCGACGAACTGCGCGGTCTGAAAGAGAACGTCATCGTGGGTCGTCTGATCCCGGCCGGTACCGGTTATGCGTACCACCAGGATCGTATGCGCCGTCGCGCTGCTGGCGAACTGCCGGCGGCACCGCAGGTGAGCGTGGAAGAAGCATCTGCCAACCTGGCAGAGCTGCTGAACGCAGGTCTGGGCGGTTCTGACAACGATTAATCGTTGATGCACTGCTGAAAAGCCGGTCAGGTTTCCTGACCGGCTTTTTTATTGCCTGTTCTCCGCAGCACCCGTCTTTAATTACATTTACGCCATATCCAGGCTGCAATTTTTAGCAATTAATTCATACAAAATATCCATTAATCTATCATCTCAAAAACCTTTCTTTATATATGGGTAAAACTTCTACTCATATCAAAAAATAATCAATTCAAAGAGGATATATTCAAAATACCTGATGAATCATGGGATTACTGCTGCTGCTTTATCTTCGGCGCGACGGCTCTGGAGAGGGAACGCTGCATCTCATGCTTCCCCCAACAAGGCGCAGAAATAACCCCGGCAGACAGGTATGGATCATTACTTTAGGTCTGAGCGGACAGGCTCTGGGGGCTGCATGGAATTCGCGATACAACTCATTATTATCTTAATTTGTCTGTTTTACGGTGCCCGAAAAGGCGGTATTGCGCTGGGGCTGCTGGGCGGCATCGGTTTGGTGATCCTCGTTTTTGTTTTTCATCTCCAGCCGGGCAAACCGCCGGTTGATGTGATGCTGGTGATCATTGCGGTGGTGGCGGCCTCGGCGACGCTGCAGGCATCCGGCGGTCTGGATGTCATGCTGCAGATTGCTGAGAAGCTGCTGCGGCGTAACCCAAAATATGTCTCTATTGTGGCGCCTTTCGTCACCTGCACGCTGACCATCCTCTGCGGTACCGGTCACGTGGTGTATACCATCCTGCCGATTATCTACGATGTGGCGATTAAGAATAACATTCGCCCGGAGCGTCCGATGGCCGCCAGCTCCATTGGCGCCCAGATGGGGATCATCGCCAGCCCGGTCTCAGTGGCGGTGGTTTCGCTGGTGGCGATGCTGGGGAATTTTACCTTTAACGGTAAACATCTGGAGTTTCTCGATCTGCTGGCGATAACCATTCCGTCCACGCTGCTGGGCATTTTAGCGATTGGCATCTTCAGCTGGTTCCGCGGCAAAGATCTGGATAAAGACGAAGCCTTCCAGGCGTTTATTGCGGTACCGGAGAACCGCCATTACGTCTATGGCGATACGGCGACGCTGCTGGATAAAAAGCTGCCCACCAGCAACTGGATAGCGATGTGGATTTTTCTGGCCTCCATCGCTGTGGTGGCGCTGCTTGGCGCCTTCTCTGAACTGCGTCCGGCCTTTGACGGTAAACCGCTGTCGATGGTGCTGGTGATCCAGATGTTTATGCTGCTTTCCGGGGCGCTGATCATCATCATTACTAAAACCAACCCGGCATCGATTTCCAAAAATGAGGTCTTTCGTTCGGGAATGATCGCTATCGTCGCGGTGTACGGCATCGCCTGGATGGCGGAGACCATGTTTGGCGCGCACATGACCGAGATTAAAGGCGTGCTCGGGGAGATGGTCAAAGAGTATCCATGGGCCTATGCCATCGTTCTGCTGCTGGTTTCGAAGTTTGTGAACTCGCAGGCGGCAGCGCTGGCGGCGATTGTTCCGGTGGCCCTGGCCATCGGCGTTGATCCGGCCTATATCGTGGCTTCTGCGCCGGCCTGCTATGGCTACTATATACTGCCGACCTACCCAAGCGATCTGGCGGCGATCCAGTTTGACCGCTCAGGGACCACCCATATTGGCCGCTTTGTGATTAACCACAGCTTTATCCTGCCCGGGCTCATCGGCGTTGGCGTCTCCTGCGTGTTTGGCTGGGTATTCGCGGCGATGTACGGCTTTCTGTAAGCGGGGACGGGCGCCGGCAGCGACGCCCGTTTAATTCGAGAGATTATTGCGCGAGGGGCAGGCGACGGTATAGTTCAATCATATCGGTCGCCAGATCCTGAATGACCATGGCGTTCATCAGATGGTCCTGAGAATGCACGGTGATCAGGTTGACCGGTAACTTACCGCTGCCTTCATCCAGGCCGATAAGCTGGGTCTGAATTTTATGCGCATGTTTGACGAACTCATGGGACTCGGCCATGGCCTGCTCCGCTGCGGCAAAATCGCCTTTCCGCGCCAGCTGTAGCGCCGTGAGCGCCGCGCTGCGCGCAGAACCCGCGTTAACCAGCAGCTCCATGATGATCGTTTCTAAATCTTCCATCGATTACTCCAGCATCTTAAGGGCTTTATCCAGAACGGCATCACCTTTCATCATGCCGTAGTCCATCATATCGATCACCGCGACCTTTTTGCCGAACGGGTCGGCCAGCGCCTGAAGCTTCGCCTGCTCATATTTCACCTGCGGGCCGAGCAGAATAATGTCGGCGGCGGCCAGATTATCTTTAAACTCGGCGACCGGTACGGCCTTGATGGAGACTTCAACACCTTTCTTCTGCGCGGCATCTTGCATACGCTGAACCAGCATGCTGGTAGACATACCGGCGGCACAGCACAAAACGATATTCTTCATAGTCAGTGGCCCTTGTGTTCCGTGATGTCCTATCTTTATCGCGGCCCTGGCGATGCGACAACCGCTTTACCGTGATTGTGTGTAAGTCATCACACAAAAATTGAAACCGGTTTCATTTTTGTCGGAAAAAATAAAAAAGCCCACCGAAGTGGGCGGTTGCGGCGCTGAAGCCCTAGGCGCGCAGGATGCGGTTTTTACCCTGCTGTTTGGCTTTGTACAGCGCTTCATCGACGCTCACCACCAGCTTATCCAGCGGCTCCATGTTCCATTCCCCCAGCCCGGCGCTGAAGGTGACCGTCAGGCCATCTTCGCGCCAGGTGCGCCGTTCGACGTTTACCCGCCATGTTTCCAGCAGCGTGCGGGCGTTATCAATATGTTCGGCAGGAAAGACCACCGCGAACTCTTCGCCACCATAGCGATAGAGGGATATCTCCAGCGGCTGGAGGACCTGCAGTCCTTCGCGGGCGACGTTTCGCAGAACGATATCGCCGTTGAGGTGACCCCAGGTGTCGTTGATCGATTTGAAGTTATCGATATCGACCAGCGCGAGGGCGAACGGCTGATGATCGTTCATCAGCGCGGCAATATCACTATCGAAGGCGCGGCGGTTCTTGCAGCCGGTGAGCGCGTCGATGGTCGCCTGGCGGACGTAGGTCAGCTCGCGCTGCTTATTAGTTTCAATGGCTTTACTCAGCATCGCCTCGAGGCGGGGGGCGCGTTTGACGTCGCCGGTTTTAATCGCATTGATGATATTCATCAGCACGGTGCGGGAGGCATGACGCAGATAAAGGCCGAACAGGATGATGATGATCGCCGCGAGGGCAAAACCGCCGATCACTAAATTGGTTTCATGGCGCGTCAGATTGACCAGGGTGGTGTTATCGACACGGAAAATCACAAACCAGTCGGGATTGGTAAAGGAGTAATAGTAATACCAGGTGTCGCTCCCGGGATCGTAAAGCTGCCCCTCGCCGCTGGTCATTTTATCCATCAGCTCATTACTGACGAAGGGTTTAAACAGTGCGCCAGGGTCGGAGTGCAGGACCACTTTGCCATCACGCTGCACCACAAAAAACTCGCCCTGTACGGGGGCCACCATCTGGCGCAGCGCGAACCCCATGGAGGTGAGATCGAGATGAAAGGCCAGGCTGCCCTTGAGTTTCCCCTCCGGGGTGATGATGGGTTTGAAAATGGTAATCGTCGGATGGTGGGTAAAAAAATCCATATATGGGCTGGTGTAGTGGCTGAAGGTGCTGGCTTCCGCCTGTTTGATAAACCAGGGCCGCGTTCTGGGATCGAAAGCCTGACTGTCTTCATTTTCCAGCACCTCCGGGGCGCGCAGATAGTGGCCCTCGGTATCCGCCAGCGAGATGGATGAGACGCTCGGCATCATGTTCTGTAACTGCATCAGCGTCGTTAACCCTTTCTCCGGTTCCACATTGACTGCGCGATTCAGTTCGTCATTGCGGGCAAAGAAGGCGACCGCGCGCCCAAGGATAAAATCATTTTCCCGCAGCAGGGTTTCCGTGTAGTTGATCGCCAGGTTGTGGGTAAAGTTGCGGTTAATGTCGTGATAATCTTCAAGAAAATCTTTTCGCTGCGCCAGGGTGACAAAAATAGCGATCAGCATAAAACTGAGCAAGATGCCGGCAAACCCCACGACGATCGGCGTCGTGAAAGAGAGCTTTCTGTTGTGTAGAGCCATGAATCGTTAATCGTCCCGGATGTATAAACCATGGGTCCGAACGCAGGTTGCGACTGCGACGCCTGCCGATCGAATCAGTTAACTATTGCTCAATTATAACTCTGAGGCCTTCATGTATCGTGATTTATATTCGGCGACAATGTACAGGCCCTCGATCAGCGCGGAGAGGCAGGGCGAAAATGAGGAAGAAAAGGTTCGCCCTGGTCAGCGTCCGCTGCTGACCCGGGCAGAATAGAAAAAGGGCGCCTGGCGGGCCAGCCTCCGTTTTTCATCTCTCGTGCAGGCGCGCAAAAATATCAGGCGCTTACACTGTACATCATGAGGTTTGCGAGGCGCGTCCCAGCCAGCTGTCCCAGTCTTTCCACACCGGCTGCAGGCCGCGGGCAGCCAGCGCGCTGGCGACTTCTTCAGGCCGACGGCCATCGTGCGGCGCGAACTGCTCAAGCTCCGGATGGTCGTCGGCGTAACCCCCGGGCTGGGTTTTGGAGAAGGCGCTGACGTTATTGATCGCCAGCGGGATCACCCGGTCGCGGAACCAGGGGGATTCGCGGGTGGATAGCGACAGCTCAACCTCCGGCGCCAGCAGGCGGAAGGCGCAGATGGTCTGCACCAGCTGACGCTCATCCATTAGCGAGGCCGGTTCAATGCCGCCGGCGCAGGGACGCAGACGCGGGAAGGAGACCGAATAGCGGCTGCGCCAGTAGCGTTGCTGCAGCCATAACAGGTGCTCAGCGACCATAAAGCAGTCCACCCGCCAGCTGTCGGAAAGGCCGATCAGCGCGCCAAGGCCGATCTTATCGATCCCCGCCTCGCCCAGGCGATCCGGCGTATCCAGCCGCCAGAAGAAATCCTGCTTTTTCCCTTTCAGGTGGTGCTGAGCGTACATGCTTTCGTGATAGGTCTCCTGATAGACCATCACCCCGTCGAGCCCCAGGGTTTTCAGCTCGGCATACTCGTCGGTCGCCAGCGGCTGCACCTCCATATGCAGCGAGGCAAACTGGCTGCGGATTGCCGGCAGGTGCTGGCGGAAATAATCCATTCCCACCTTGCCCTGATGCTCACCGGTCACCAGCAGCAGATGCTCAAAGCCCAGGTCGCGGATCGCGGCGCACTCGCGGGCAATCTCGGCGGCATCCAGCGTCTTGCGCTTAATGCGGTTGCTCATCGAGAAGCCGCAGTAGGTGCAGTCGTTGGCGCACAGGTTGGAGAGATACAGCGGCACGTAGAAGCTGACGGTATTGCCGAAGCGCTGACGGGTAAGCCGCTGCGCGCGCTGGGCCAGAGGTTCAAGATACCCGGCCGCCGCTGGCGAAAGCAGGGCCATCATGTCGTCGCGGGTCAGCTGTTTGGCTGCCAGCGCCCGTTCGACATCGGCGGCGGTTTTACCGTTGATGCGCAGGCGGATGTCGTCCCACTCCAGCTGCCGCCAGCGATCGCTGAAGGTTTTCATGCCAGCGCCTCCAGGAATCCGGTGAGCGGGCTGGTGGCCTGCGCCTGCGCGCTGCGCGCCCCCGGTCCGGCCTGACGGGCCAGCAAGCCGGCCTCGACCGCCATACGGAAAGCGTGGGCCATGGCCACGGGATCGTCGGCGACGGCAATAGCGGTATTGACCAGCACCGCGTCCGCGCCCATTTCCAGCGCCTGCGCCGCATGGCTTGGGACGCCGATGCCGGCGTCGACCACCACCGGCACCGTCGCCTGCTCGATAATAATCTCCAGCATGGCTTTGGTTTCCAGCCCCTGATTGGAGCCGATCGGCGCGCCCAGGGGCATCACCGCCGCGCAGCCAGCCTCTTCCAGCCGTTTACACAGCACCGGGTCGGCGCCGCAGTAGGGCAGCACCACGAACCCTTCGCGGACCAGCAGCTCCGCCGCTTTCAGGGTTTCAATCGGGTCGGGCAGCAGCCAGCGGGCGTCCGGGTGGATCTCCAGTTTCAGCCAGTGGGTGCCCAAGGCTTCCCGCGCCAGGCGGGCGGCAAACACCGCCTCTTCCGCTGTCTTGGCGCCCGAGGTATTCGGCAGCAGGCTGACTCCCGCCGCCAACAGCGGGGCGAGGATGGCGTCATTGTGCTGACGTAAATCGACGCGCTTCATCGCCAGGGTGACCAGCTGGCTGCCCGAGGCGCGAATCGCCTGAACCATCACCTCCGGGGCGGCGAATTTGCCGGTACCGGTGAAAAGATGGGATTCAAAGGTTTTGTCTGCAATACGTAACATGTCAGCCTCCAGCGATAACCTGAAAAAGCAGGACTCGATCGCCTTCCTGCAAGAGATGATCTTCCCACCGGTCGCGCGGCAGAATGTGTTGATTGAGCGCCAGCGCGACGCCCGGCTGCAGCTGTTCGAGCTGGGTCAGCAGGGCGCTGACGCTGAGATGGTCGGCGCACGCCAGCGGCTCGTCGTTAAACCAGATCTGCATGCCGCCCTCCGCAAATCGGGCAGTCCCGGGAACGCTGTAGCGCCAGGTTACGCCAGTTGCTGGTGCGGGCGTCGAACAGCCGCAGAGTGTTGCGCGGCGTCGTCATGCCGCTGAGCAGCTTAATCGCCTCCAGCGCCTGCAGCGTGCCCATCATGCCGACCACCGGACCGACGATCCCCGCGGTGCGGCAGTTGCGCTGCGGTTCGTCGCTATCCGGCCACAGGCAGCGATAGCAACCCTGCGTCCAGGGCGGGGTGAGCACCATCAGCTGACCGCCGAAGCCGACGGCGCTGGCGGTCACTAACGGGATGTCGAGGGCCACGCAGGCGGCATTGATCGCCTGGCGGGTGACCATGTTATCGGTACAGTCCAGCACCACGTCCGCTTTCGCCACCTCGGCGCGCAGCGCCTCGCCGCTTAAGCGCTGCTGGAGCGCAACCAGTGTGATCTGCGGATTTAGCTGGCTGAGCCGCGTCTTTGCCGCCGCGGCTTTTGGCCGATCGATATCCGCGCTGGTGAACAGGATCTGCCGCTGCAGATTGCTGAGATGCACGGCGTCGTCATCGGCCAGGGTCAGCGTCCCGACGCCAGCCCCGGCCAGATAGAGCGCCGCCGGGGAGCCCAGCCCGCCAAGGCCGATAATCAGCACCCGGCTGGCTAACAGCTTCTGCTGACCCTCGATGGCAATATCCTCCAGCAGCAGCTGGCGGCTATAGCGCATAAAGTCGTGATCATTCATCGCCCGCTCCTGCCAGCGCCAGCAGCTGGTCGGTCGCTGCCCGCCAGTCCGCCGCCTGGGTGATGGCGCTGACCACTGCGATGCTGCCGACGCCGGTCGCCAGCACCGCCGCGGCCTTTTCAAGGCTAATTCCGCCGATCGCCACGGTGGGGTAATCCGCCAGGCGTTGGATATGTCTGGCAAGCTGCTCGAGTCCCTGCGGCGCGGAGGGCATCTGTTTGGTTTGCGTCGGGAAGACGTGACCCAGAGCGATGTAAGAGGGACGCGCCGCCAGGGCGATATCAATCTCCATATCGTCATGGGTGGAGACGCCAAGACGTAGCCCGGCTTTGCGGATGGCGCTCAGATCGGTGGTTTCCAGATCTTCTTGTCCGAGATGTACGCCGTAGGCCTGGTGCTTGATCGCCAGTCGCCAGTAATCGTTAATGAACAGCCGGGCGTGATAGCGGCGGCCAAGGGCGATGGCGGCGATGACGTCATCCTCCACCTCGCTGTCGCGTCGGTCCTTGATGCGTAACTGAAGGGTGCGTACTCCAGCTTCGAGCAGGCGTTCAATCCACGCCACGCTGTCCACTACCGGGTAGAGCCCGAGACGAAACGGGACGGGTGGAAAATCAGGCTGATACATCAGACTTCCTCCTGTTTCAGGTAGATTTCGCCGCCGCGGGCGCGGAAGTGATGCGACATATCGGCCATGCCGGCGTCGATGGCCTGCCTGGCGGCGTAGTCGCGGACTTCCTGAGTGATCTTCATTGAGCAGAACTTCGGACCGCACATGGAGCAGAAGTGGGCAACTTTGCCGGATTCCTGCGGCAGGGTTTCATCGTGATAGGCCCGAGCGGTGAACGGATCCAGCGCGAGGTTAAACTGGTCTTCCCAGCGGAATTCGAAGCGTGCCTTCGACATGGCGTTATCGCGGATCTGCGCCCCTGGATGGCCTTTCGCCAGGTCAGCGGCGTGGGCGGCGATTTTGTAGGTAATCAACCCCTGCTTCACATCCTCTTTGTTGGGCAAGCCGAGATGCTCTTTCGGCGTGACATAGCACAGCATGGCGCAGCCGAACCAGCCGATCATCGCCGCGCCGATGCCGGAGGTGAAATGGTCGTAGCCCGGCGCAATGTCGGTGGTGAGCGGCCCGAGGGTGTAGAACGGCGCTTCGTGGCAGTGCTCCAGCTCTTCGGTCATATTGCGGCGGATCATCTGCATCGGCACGTGGCCGGGACCTTCGATCATCACCTGCACGTCATACTCCCAGGCGATTTTCGTCAGCTCGCCGAGGGTGCGCAGCTCGGAGAACTGTGCTTCGTCGTTGGCATCCTGAATGGAGCCGGGGCGCAGGCCATCGCCCAGCGACAGCGAAACGTCATAGGCGGCGCAGATTTCGCAGATTTCGCGGAAGTGCTGGTAGAGGAAGTTTTCCTGATGGTGCGACAGACACCATTTGGCCATGATCGAGCCGCCGCGCGAGACGATGCCGGTCAGACGCTTCGCGGTCATCGGGACGTAGCGCAGCAGTACGCCGGCGTGAATGGTGAAGTAGTCGACTCCCTGTTCGGCCTGTTCCAGCAGGGTATCGCGGAAGACTTCCCAGGTGAGGTTCTCGGCGATGCCGTTGACCTTCTCCAGTGCCTGGTAAATCGGCACAGTGCCGATGGGGACCGGACTGTTACGCAGGATCCACTCGCGGGTTTCGTGGATATAGCGGCCGGTAGAGAGATCCATCACCGTATCGGCGCCCCAGCGGGTAGACCAGACCAGTTTCTCGACCTCTTCTTCGATGGAGGAGGTCACCGCCGAGTTGCCGATATTAGCATTCACTTTTACCAGGAAGTTGCGCCCGATAATCATCGGCTCAGACTCCGGGTGGTTGATATTGGCCGGGATGATGGCGCGCCCGGCGGCCACTTCATCGCGGACGAACTCGGGGGTAATGTTTTCCGGCAGGCGGGCGCCGAAGCCTTCTCCGGCATGCTGCTGGCGCAGAACTTCGCTGCGAATACGTTCACGGCCCATGTTTTCGCGTATGGCGATGAACTCCATCTCCGGGGTGACGATCCCCTGGCGGGCGTAGTGCAGTTGGGTAACACATTTGCCGGCAACGGCGCGTTTTGGCGTCAGCTGGCTATTGAAGCGCAGCTCATCGAGGCCGTCATCGGCCAGCCGCGCTTTGGTATAGGCCGAGCTGCGTTCGCTGAGCGGGGCGCAGTCATTACGTGCGTCGATCCACGGCTGGCGCAGCCTGGCCAGCCCCTGGCGGACATCAATGCCAATATCCGGGTCGCCATAAGGCCCGGAGGTGTCATACACCGGGATCGGTTCGTTGGCTTCGTAATGGGGGTTATCGTTATCGCCGCCGACGAGGGTCGGGCTGAGCTGGATTTCACGCATTGGGACGCGGATATCCGCTTGTGAACCTTGAATGTAGATACGGAGCGAATTAGGAAAAGCAGCGCCTTCCAGCGTATCGATAAATCGCTGCGCGTGCTCGCGTAGCTCACGACGGGTCAGTTTGGTAGTAGACATAGCGCATTCCAGATATAAAGGACATGGCTTGTCAGACGACGGATGGAGTAACAGATGCGATCGGCCCTGACGGACTGACGCGAACAGCAGTTTACTCTTGTTCCCTTCGCAGGTATTAGCCTGATCAGGTTCCGCGGATCCCGAATTAACGGTCTCAGCCTTTTCCATGTAGCCTTCACATGGAAAATAAGCACTCCGACAAGATGACATCCCCTCCGGGGAGGGGGAATGGAGGTAAACTACTCGTTAATTGCGCACAACTCAAGCGGTCGGGGCAATATTATCGCGCACCTCATCGCTCAGGTGATGGGCGACGGCGAGGGCGATCAGTTTATCTTCCAGGGCGAAACGCGCTTCCAGCGACTCGCCGATATCCGACAGCGCCTGCTGAAATTCAAGGTAGTTATCATGATCAATGGCGTTTTCGAGGCAGGTATCGTAGTAGTCCATCATCTGCTGGGTATTGGCTTCCAGCTGCGGGTAAAGCCGGGTGGCGGCTAAAAGTGGGGTATCGCCTTCCATTTCGCCAATAATGCGTTCATAAATACTAAAATGACCGGACGAGAGGTAATCCACCAGACTTTGGCAAAAGTCATCCAGCGCCTTTTCGTTTAGCCGCATAAACGACTCTTTGCCCGGTTTCAGGCCAACCAGATTGTAGTAAGCCACGAGCAGATGCTTACGCACTTGTAGCCAGCGATCGACCAGTTCATTACTACCGCCAACGCGCTCCGTCAGATTTTCCAGCTGGTTTAGCATGATTGACTCCGCTAGTTTTGATTTAAATCTGCTCACCAAAATGTAAATATAATGTTAACAACATGCCAGTGAAGCAAAGGTAGTGCAATAGATATGGATCGTATTATTGAAAAATTAGATCGCGGCTGGTGGGTTGTCAGTCACGAACAAAAATTATGGTTGCCTGGTGGAGAATTACCACATGGCGAAGCGGTTAATTTCGATCTTGTCGGCCAGCATGCGCTGCATATTGGCGAATGGCAGGGGGAGCCCGTCTGGATGGTGCGCCAGGATCGCCGCCATGACATGGGATCGTTACGCCAGGTGCTGGATCAGGATCCGGGTCTATTCCAGCTGGCGGGGCGAGGGATCCAGCTTGCCGAATTTTACCGATCGCATAAATTTTGCGGCTACTGCGGCCACCCGATGCATGCCAGTAAAAGTGAATGGGCGATGCTGTGCAGCCACTGCCGTGAACGTTACTACCCGCAAATCGCCCCGTGCATTATCGTCGCTATCCGTCGCGACGATGCGATCCTGCTGGCGCAACATACCCGACATCGTAATGGGGTACACACCGTGCTGGCCGGGTTCGTCGAGGTTGGCGAAACCCTTGAGCAGGCGGTCGCCCGTGAGGTGATGGAGGAGAGCGGTATCAAGGTGAAAAATCTGCGCTACGTGACTTCTCAACCCTGGCCGTTCCCCCAGTCGCTGATGACTGCCTTTATGGCGGATTACGCAGAGGGCGATATCGTGGTGGATAAAAAAGAGTTACTCAGCGCGGACTGGTACCGCTATGACGATCTGCCGCTTCTGCCGCCGCCAGGTACGGTGGCGCGCCGGCTTATCGAAGATACCGTCGCGATGTGTCGGGCAGAGTTCGAGTGACATGTTACACTGGGCGTATCAACGCTAAAGGAATGTAAAAATGACCGAACTGAAGAACGATCGTTACCTGCGCGCGCTGCTGCGTCAGCCGGTTGATGTCACCCCGGTGTGGATGATGCGCCAGGCGGGCCGCTATTTACCGGAGTACAAAGCCACCCGTGCGCAAGCGGGCGACTTTATGTCGCTGTGTAAAAATGCCGAGCTGGCCTGCGAAGTGACGCTCCAGCCGCTGCGTCGTTATCCGCTGGACGCGGCGATCCTCTTTTCGGACATCCTGACCATCCCGGACGCCATGGGGCTGGGGCTGTACTTTGAGGCAGGCGAAGGCCCGCGCTTCACCTCGCCGGTGAAAAGCAAAGCCGACGTCGACAAGCTGCCAGTCCCGGATCCCGAGCAGGAACTGGGCTACGTGATGAATGCCGTGCGCACCATTCGCCGTGAACTGAAAGGCGAAGTGCCGCTGATCGGTTTTTCCGGTAGCCCATGGACGCTGGCGACCTACATGGTGGAAGGTGGCAGCAGTAAGGCTTTCACCGTCATCAAAAAGATGATGTACGCCGAACCGCAGGCGCTGCACGCGCTGCTGGATAAACTGGCGAAGAGCGTCACCCTGTACCTCAACGCGCAGATCAAAGCCGGCGCGCAGTCAGTAATGATTTTTGACACCTGGGGCGGGGTGCTGACCGGTCGCGACTATCAGCAGTTTTCCCTCTACTATATGCATAAAATCGTCGATGGCCTGCTGCGGGAAAACGAAGGCCGCCGCGTGCCGGTGACCCTGTTCACCAAAGGCGGCGGTCAGTGGCTGGAAGCGATGGCGGAGACCGGCTGTGACGCGCTGGGTCTCGACTGGACCACCGATATTGCCGATGCCCGTCGTCGCGTGGGCGACAAAGTCGCGCTGCAGGGCAACATGGATCCGTCCATGCTCTATGCGCCCCCCGCGCGTATTGAAGAAGAAGTCGCGACCATCCTCGCCGGCTTTGGTCAGGGGGAAGGCCACGTCTTTAACCTCGGCCACGGCATCCATCAGGACGTTGACCCTGAGCATGCGGGCGTCTTTGTTGAAGCGGTGCATCGTCTTTCCGCACCCTATCACCAGTAGGAGATCAGCCATATGGATTTAGCCGCACTCCGTATCCAGCAGCAACAGTTAGCCGCGTCGGTAGAGCGCGCGGATCGACTGGATCGTGACCCACCGACGTTGATCGGCGGCGCGGATGTCGGGTTTGAGCAGGAAGGGGAGATCACCCGGGCTGCGATGGTGCTGCTGACCTGGCCTGAACTGGAGCTGGTGGAGTATCAGGTGGCGCGCGTCGCCACTTCCATGCCCTATATTCCCGGCTTTCTCTCGTTTCGCGAAACCCCTGCGCTGCTGGCGGCGTGGGAGCAGCTTTCGCAAAAACCGGACCTGTTGTTTGTTGACGGCCACGGCATTTCTCATCCCCGGAGATTGGGCGTCGCCAGCCATTTTGGCCTGATGATCGACGTGCCGACCATCGGGGTGGCGAAAAAACGGCTGTGCGGCAAAATCGGCGACCTGGGTGATGAGCCCGGTGCGCTGGCCCCGCTGATGGATAAAAATGAGCAACTGGCCTGGGTCTGGCGCAGCAAAGTGCGCTGCAACCCGCTGTTTATTAGCACCGGCCACCGGGTAGGCATGGACAGCGCTTTAATGTGGGTCGAACGCTGCATGCGAGGCTATCGTCTGCCCGAACCGACGCGCTGGGCCGATGCGGTGGCTTCCCGCCGTCCGTCGTTTGTGCGTTGGCAAGCAAATCACAGCTGATTCAGGTACACTGCGCCTAATTTCTGACTTCGAGAATTCATCATGTTACAAAACCCGATTCACCTGCGCCTGGAGAAGCTGGAAAGCTGGCAGCATGTCACTTTTATGGCCTGCCTGTGCGAGCGTATGTACCCCAACTACGCGATGTTCTGCAAGCAAACCGAGTTTGGCGACGGCCAGCTGTACCGTCGTATCCTGGATCTGATCTGGGAAACGCTGACGGTCAAAGATGCGAAGGTGAATTTCGATAGTCAGCTGGAGAAACTGGAAGAGGCGATCCCGGCGGCAGATGATTTCGACCTGTACGGTGTTTATCCGGCCATAGACGCCTGCGTGGCGTTGAGCGAACTGATCCATTCACGTCTGAGCGGCGAAACGCTCGAGCACGCGATCGAGGTGAGCAAAACCTCCATCACCACCGTGGCGATGCTGGAAATGACCCAGGAAGGTCGCGAAATGACCGACGAAGAGCTGAAAGCGAACCCGGCGGTAGAGCAGGAATGGGACATTCAGTGGGAAATTTTCCGCCTGCTGGCCGACTGCGAAGAGCGTGACCTTGAGCTGATAAAAGGCCTGCGCGCGGACCTGCGTGAGGCTGGTGAGAGCAATATTGGTATAAATTTTCAGCAGTGAGACCAGAAAACGTGATTTACCGCCTGAATTGTAGCGTCTGAAGGCTTCCATTCCGCCCCCCGTCTGGTCTACATTTGGAGGGCGAAAAAAAGTGGCTATCGGTGCGTGTATGCAGGAGGGTGCTTTTTTGGCATTTCCGTCGCACTCGATGCTTAGCAAGCGATAAACACATTGTAAGGATAACTTATGAACAAGACTCAACTGATTGATGTAATTGCGGACAAAGCTGACCTGTCCAAAGCACAGGCTAAAGCTGCCCTGGAATCTACCCTGGCTGCAATTACTGAGTCTCTGAAAGAAGGTGATGCTGTTCAACTGGTTGGTTTCGGTACCTTCAAAGTGAACCACCGCGCTGAGCGTACTGGCCGCAACCCGCAGACCGGTAAAGAGATCAAAATCGCTGCAGCTAACGTGCCGGCATTTGTTTCTGGCAAAGCACTGAAAGACGCAGTTAAGTAAGACCGCGTGGCAGTGAACAGTTTTATCGAAGGGGCTATTAAGCCCCTTTTGTCTGTCTGGCGCCGGCCTCTGGCGCTGGCGGGCATCCTGTTGCTGACTGCCTGCAGCCATAACGCGTCGCTACCACCATTTACCGCCAGCGGTTATGCGGACAACCAGGGGGCGATGCGTATCTGGCGTAAAGATTCTGGCGATGAAGTCCATCTTCTCGCCGCCTTCAGCCCGTGGCGTCACGGGGACACCTCGACCAGCGAATATCGCTGGCAGGGCGATCAGCTGACGCTGATTGAACTCAATGTCTACGGCAAGCCGCCGGAACATATTCGTGCCCGCTTCGACGCGCAGGGCGATCTTAGCTTTATGCAGCGGGAAGTTGACGGGCAGAAGCAGCAACTCTCCAGCGACCAGGTCGCGCTGTACCGTTATCGCGCCGAGCAGATCCGCCAGACCAGCGACGCCCTCCGCCAGGGACGGGTCGTCCTGCGTCAGGGACGCTGGAACGCCGCCGCGCATACCGTGCTGACCTGTGAAGGGCAGACGGTCACGCCCGACCTCGATAGTCGGGCTCTGGCGCACATTGAACGTCGGCAGAGCCACGCTTCCGCCGCGGTGAGCATTGCCTGGCTGGAGGCGCCGGAAGGCTCTCAACTGCTGCTGGTGGCCAATGAAAACTTCTGCACCTGGCAGCCGACGGAAAAAAGCTTCTAACCTTTACCAGTGATTCATGCCCATATGACCGCCGCCGCTACCGCGACAGCCGCCATATCCCATTCCTGCGCCGCGGGGAACGCCAGCCTCAGCCAGGGCGAGATCAAATTTCACTCGCTGCTGATCCAGCTTCTGGCGTAAGCCTTCCATCTCCTGAGCGACGGCTTCAATCTTGCCGCTATCCGGCTTTTGCGCCGTGAGCAACGCATTGTACTCATAGCGTTTGGACTGCAACTGCTGGCGCAGGGCGCTGGTTTGCGCATAGTAATCGTTATGCAGCTTTTGCGCGGTAGCCTGCTGCTCCTGGGTCAGCTGACTGTAGCCCTGGTTGCCGATCCCGTTATTGTTGCCCCAGTGGTGGTTGGCCCAGGCCGTGTTGCTGCCGAAGGTCAGCGCGGCTAAGGTAACGAGGGCGAGAGGTAAGGTACGGTTCCGTTTCATGGCATTTTCTCCTGTGTGGTTTCTCTCGGTATTGCATCTTTCATGCCAGCCTGAAAAAGCCCGTCCGTGCAGGCCTGCCGAGGCCGTTAAAGAGAAGAGCGAGTAAAAATGACCCGTTCCGCCCGTGACCGGCGAGTCATTTTTACTCGCTAAAGCGCAGGCGATATGTTTGAGAGCAGGTTTGGCCGCGCGGAAACATGGCATGATTTCTGCTGAAAGATCCTGCTGATAGCGAAAAGGAGATGACAAGGACTCGCCGATGAAGATCAAACCTTTTTCCCGGGACGCTGCCGCTGGCGCGCTGAGCTGGCTGCTGACCGGTACGGTAGTGCTGCTGGTGGTGCTGTTCTCCGCGATGATCGTCCGCGACTACGGTCGTGAGACGACCGCCGCCCGACAAACTATCGAGGAGAAGGGGAGCGTACTGATCCGCGCGCTGGAGTCCGGCACGCGCGTTGGCATGGGAATGCGGATGCACCACGCGCAGCTGCAGGCCCTGCTGGAAGAGATGGCCTGGCAGCCGGGCGTCCTGTGGTTCGCGGTGACTGATGACAATGGCGCCATCATCGCCCACAGCGATCCGCAGCAGGTGGGTCAAACGCTCTACAGCCCCGCGCAGATGCGTGCGCTGGCGGTTGGCGAACAGGCTCGCTGGCGGCGGCTTAGCGAGCCGCAGCCGGCCATGGAGATCTATCGCCAGTTTCGCCCGCTCAATCCGGCCCGCGGCCACCATATGGGCATGATGAATCGCGGCAACAGCGCCCTGGCTCAAGCCAGCGTCCCGCAGGTGATTTTTATCGCCTTTGATAGCCGCGAGCTGGATGCCGCGCAGGCCCGCGGGCAGCGGAATATGGCCATCATGCTGGGCGCCGCCGCGTTGGTGACAGCGGCAACGATCCTTGCCCAGTTCTGGTTCCGCCGCTATCGCCGCTCACGGAAACAACTGCTGGAGGCGATGGCCCGCAAAGAGAAACTGCTGGCGCTTGGCCATCTGGCGGCAGGCGTGGCGCACGAGATCCGCAATCCGCTCTCGTCGATTAAAGGGCTGGCAAAATATTTTGCCGAGCGCACGCCGCCGGGCGGTGAGTCGCATCAGTTAGCGCAGGTGATGGCCAAAGAGGCCGACCGCCTCAATCGGGTGGTCAGTGAGCTGCTGGAGCTGGTCCGGCCCGCGCATTTAAATTACCAGCCGGTGGATATTAACGCGCTTATCCACCACTCATTGCAGTTGGTTAGCCAGGATGCGCAGAGTCGCGGGATCGCGCTGCAATTTACGCCGCGCCCGGAGCTCTCCACGATCAACGCCGATGCCGACCGCCTGAACCAGGTGCTGTTGAACCTGTACCTGAACGCGATGCAGGCGATTGGCCGCGACGGCGTCATTCACGTATCGGCAAGTGAAGCCGATCGGCGACGTATGAAAATAGTCGTTAAGGATAGCGGTAAGGGGATGAGCGATGAAGAGCTACAGGCCATCTTCACTCCTTATTTCACCACCAAGGCGGACGGCACCGGGCTGGGGCTGGCGGTGGTGCAGAATATTATCGAACAACATGGCGGGACGATCCGCGCCGAAAGTCAGCCGGGGGCTGGAGCGATATTTACGCTTTGGCTACCGCTGGATGCTCAACGGAGGGAAGATGAGCAGCGATAAGGTACAGATTCTGGTTGTCGATGATGACATCAGCCACTGCACGATCTTGCAGGCGCTGCTGCGCGGCTGGGGCTATCAGGTGGCATTAGCCCACAACGGCCGGCAGGCGCTGGAGCAGATCCATCATCAGGTTTTCGACCTGGTACTGTGCGATATTCGCATGGCGGAGCTGGACGGTATCGCAACGTTAAAAGAGATAAAAGCCTATAACCCGGCGATCCCGGTGCTGATCATGACGGCGTTCTCCAGCGTCGATACGGCGGTGGAGGCCATTAAGTCCGGGGCGCTGGATTATCTGATTAAACCGCTGGATTTTGACACGTTACAGCAGACGTTAGTCCAGGCGCTGGCACACACCCGTCATAGCGAGGGCGACCCCAGCGTTGCGACGGATCTACGGTGGGGCATGATTGGCGACAGCCCGGCGATGCAGGCGCTTCTTAACGAAATTACGCTGGTAGCCCCTTCGGACGCGACGGTGCTGATCCATGGGGAGTCGGGAACCGGTAAGGAACTGGTGGCGCGCGCCATCCACGCCTGCAGCGGGCGCGGTGATAAGCCGCTGGTGACGCTCAACTGTGCGGCGCTGAATGAGTCGCTGCTGGAGTCGGAACTCTTCGGCCATGAAAAAGGGGCGTTTACCGGCGCGGAGCGGCGACGTGAGGGGCGCTTTGTCGAAGCGGATGGCGGCACGCTGTTCCTCGATGAAATTGGCGATATCTCGCCATTGATGCAGGTGCGTCTGCTGCGGGCGATTCAGGAGCGGGAGGTGCAGCGTGTCGGCAGCAACCAGACGCTTGCCGTTGATGTGCGGCTGATCGCCGCCACCCACCGCAACCTCGCCGAAGAGGTCAGCGCCGGGCGTTTTCGCCAGGATCTCTATTACCGCCTGAACGTCGTGACTATTGAGATGCCGCCGCTGCGCCGGCGCCGGGAAGATATTCCGCAGCTGGCGCAGCACTTTCTCAAACGCTATGCCGAACGCAATCGTAAGGCGGTAAAGGGGTTCACGCCACAGGCGATGGACCTGCTGATCCACTACCTCTGGCCGGGCAATATTCGCGAGCTGGAAAACGCGGTGGAGCGGGCGGTGGTGCTACTGACCGGAAACTATATCTCTGAGCGAGAACTGCCGCTGGCGATCGCCGGTACGCCGCTGCCGTCAGGCGGGAGCGAGGAGGGGGGAATTCAGCCGTTAGTGGAAGTGGAGAAAGAGGTGATTCTGGCGGCGCTGGAAAAAACGGGCGGCAACAAAACCGAAGCCGCCCGTCAGTTAGGCATTACGCGGAAAACGCTGCTGGCGAAACTTAGCCGTTAGCCTTTTCACGTTCGATGGCGCGCCAGCCGATATCGCTACGGCTAAAGCTACCGTCCCAGCGAATGTCGGTCAGCAGCTGATAGGCGCGCTGCTGCGCCTGCGCTACGGTATCGCCCAGGGCGGTGACGCACAGCACGCGCCCGCCGTTGGTGACCACGCGCTGGTCGTCAGACAGTTTGGTGCCGGCGTGGAAGACCTTACCGTCTGCGACTTCCTGCTGCGGCAGGCCGTAGATCTCATCACCCGTGTTGTAGCTGCCCGGATAGCCGCCGGCGGCAACCACCACGCCCAGCGACGCGCGGTCATCCCACTCGGAGGTTTTCTCGTCCAGCTTGCCCGCGCAGGCGGCGAGGCACAGCTCGACCAGGTCGGACTTCATGCGCAGCATGATCGGTTGGGTTTCCGGGTCGCCAAAGCGGCAGTTGAACTCAATCACCTTCGGGTTGCCCTGCTTGTCGATCATCAGACCGGCGTAGAGGAAACCGGTATAGGTGTTGCCTTCCGCGGCCATGCCCTTCACGGTTGGCCAGATAATCCGCTCCATGGTGCGCTGATGGACTTCATCAGTCACGACCGGCGCCGGAGAATAAGCGCCCATCCCACCGGTATTTGGGCCGGTATCGCCGTTGCCGACGCGCTTGTGATCCTGGCTGGTGGCCATCGGCAGGACGTGCTCGCCGTCGACCATCACAATAAAGCTAGCCTCTTCGCCATCGAGGAACTCTTCAATGACGATGCGGTGTCCGGCGTCGCCGAAAGCGTTACCGGCCAGCATGTCTTTGACCGCCGCTTCGGCTTCCTCAAGGGTCATCGCCACGATAACGCCTTTACCCGCCGCCAGACCGTCGGCTTTGATGACGATCGGCGCGCCTTTCTCGCGCAGGTAAGCCAGCGCTGGCTCAACGTCGGTGAAGTTCTGATATTCCGCCGTCGGGATATGATGACGAGCAAGGAAATCTTTGGTGAAGGCCTTCGAACCTTCCAGCTGCGCAGCGCCTTCGGTTGGCCCGAAGATGGCCAGCCCGGCGGCACGAAACGCGTCAACCACGCCAATGACCAACGGCGCTTCCGGGCCAACGATGGTCAGGTCGATATTTTCATCCTGGGCGAAGCGAAGCAGCGCCGGAATATCGGTAACGCCGATGGCGACGTTTTGCAGCGACGGCTCCAGCGCGGTACCGGCGTTGCCCGGCGCGACGTAGACGGTATCAACCAGCGGCGATTGGGCCGCTTTCCAGGCCAGGGCGTGTTCGCGCCCGCCGTTGCCGATTACTAATACTTTCATCTGCTGCTCCATGAATTAATGGCGGAAGTGGCGCATGTCGGTGAAGATCATGGCGATGCCGTGTTCGTCAGCGGCGGCAATCACTTCGTCGTCGCGGATAGAGCCGCCCGGCTGAATAACGCAGGTGATGCCGACCGCTGCCGCGGCGTCAATCCCGTCGCGGAATGGGAAGAAGGCGTCAGAGGCCATGGCGGAGCCTTTCACTTCCAGACCTTCATCACCGGCTTTAATTCCGGCGATTTTCGCCGAGTAGACGCGGCTCATCTGACCGGCGCCTATGCCGATGGTCATATTGTCTTTGGCATACACGATGGCGTTGGATTTGACGAATTTCGCCACTTTCCAGCAGAACAGCGCATCGCGCAGCTCTTGCTCGCTCGGCTGACGTTTGCTGACCACGCGCAGTTCACCCGCGGTGACCATACCGAGATCGCGGTCCTGAACCAGCAGACCACCGTTAACGCGTTTGAAATCGAGACCGGCAACGCGCGCATCCCACTGACCGCAGGTCAGTACGCGGACGTTCTGCTTCGCGGCAGTGATTTTCAGCGCTTCTTCGCTGGCGGACGGGGCGATGATCACCTCGACAAACTGGCGAGAGATGATCGCCTGCGCGGTGTCGGCATCCAGTTCGCGGTTGAAGGCGATGATGCCGCCGAACGCGGAGGTCGGGTCGGTTTTGTATGCGCGATCGTAGGCGTCGAGGATCGAGTCGCTAACGGCAACGCCGCATGGGTTAGCGTGCTTAACGATCACGCAGGCCGGTTCGTTGAACTCTTTCACGCACTCCAGCGCCGCATCGGTATCGGCAATGTTGTTATAGGAGAGCGCTTTGCCCTGCAGCTGGGTAGCGGTTGCCACGGAAGCTTCTTTGACATTCTCTTCTATATAGAAGGCAGCCTGCTGGTGGCTGTTTTCGCCGTAGCGCATATCCTGCTTCTTAATGAAGTTCAGATTCAGGGTGCGTGGGAAGCGGCCAGCGGCTTCTTTGCTTTCGCCGTGATAGGCTGGAACCATGCTGCCGAAGTAGTTGGCGATCATGCTGTCATACGCGGCGGTGTGTTCGAAGGCTTTAATGGCGAGGTCGAAGCGGGTGTCCAGCGTCAGGGAGCCTTCGTTGGCGTCCATCTCATTAATGATGGCGGTGTAGTCGCTGCTCTTCACCACGATGGCGACGTCTTTGTGGTTCTTCGCCGCGGAGCGGACCATGGTCGGGCCGCCGATATCGATGTTTTCCACCGCGTCTTCCAGCGAGCATCCTTCGCGAGCGACGGTCTGGGCAAACGGATAGAGGTTAACGACCACCATATCGATAGGCGCGATCCCGTGCTGCTGCATGATGCCGTCATCCTGACCGCGACGGCCGAGGATGCCGCCGTGTACTTTCGGATGCAGGGTTTTCACGCGTCCATCCATCATTTCCGGGAAACCGGTGTAGTCAGAGACTTCGGTTACCGGCAGGCCTTTATCTGCCAGCAGGCGAGCGGTGCCGCCAGTGGACAGCAGCTCGACACCACGAGCGGAAAGCGCCTGCGCGAATTCGACGATACCGGCCTTGTCAGAAACACTGAGCAGAGCGCGGCGGACTGGACGACGTTGTTGCATGGTATTAAATCCCCAGGATTTGAACATTACAGAGAGCGTTAGGTGAGTTTTTGCCTAAAAACTCACCTAACGCACCCAACCGGGCATCCGTGTCATAGCGCGGCATTGTAACGAAAACGTTTGCGCAACGCTCGCGAATTTTTATCTTTCTCTCCAGGCCGGTGAATCTCCTTCTATATAGCTGGCGATCCACGGGGCTAGCGGTCATGTTTTTACGCTCTCCTGTGGATAATTCTGTGTGTAACGAGGTATAAAGCGGGGTTTTGCTGGGGAATGCAGCAGTCAGTCATTTTTCTGCCATTTTTCTATTGCGGGCGCTCGAGAACTCCCTATAATGCGCCTCCATCGACACGGCGGATGTGAATCACTTCACACAAACAGCCGGTTCGGTTGAAGAGAAAAATCCTGAAAAACGGGTTGACTCTGAAAGAGGAAAGCGTAATATACGCCACCTCGCGACAGAGCGCTAAAGCGCGTCGCAACTGCTCTTTAACAATTTATCAGACAATCTGTGTGGGCACTCAAAGTGACATGGATTCTTAACGTCCTCGGACGA
>NZ_JAKUZW010000021.1:0-26485 GCF_030128605.1 Klebsiella sp. K5-45
TGTACATTCTGTCCAAAGACGAAGGCGGCCGTCATACTCCGTTCTTCAAAGGCTACCGTCCGCAGTTCTACTTCCGTACAACTGACGTGACTGGCACCATCGAACTGCCGGAAGGCGTAGAGATGGTAATGCCGGGCGACAACATCAAAATGGTTGTTACCCTGATCCACCCGATCGCGATGGACGACGGTCTGCGTTTCGCAATCCGTGAAGGCGGCCGTACCGTTGGCGCGGGCGTTGTAGCTAAAGTTCTGGGCTAATTCGTTAGCTTTGAATAAAAAAGGGCGCTTCGGCGCCCTTTTTGCTGTCCGTCGTTCAGCGAAAAAGGCGGTTATGCTGGCGATTCATAACGTGCGCTGCGGCGGATAATGAGTAAATGGTCTATTGTAATCATAACTATTCTCATTTAATATTTGTGCATAAATTGAACGGGAGTTTATACGTACGTTTGTTTGTGCAATGGCATCAGCGATAAAAAAATTCGCCAGGTTGTCCGCCAGTTTCAACCGCAATCTTTTCAGCAATTACGTAAGTTTGTTCCCGTTGGAAATCAATGCGGTAAGTGTGTTCGCGCGGCGCGGGAAGTTATGGAAGATGAATTAACCACCATGCCGGAATTCAAAGAAATCGCCTGAAGTCCACGCTTCTCTTTTGACATCCCTATAGGCTGGACTACGCTTCAATGAGTGGAAGCGGAGGGACTATATAATGAAAGGTGATGTCAAAATCATAAGTTATCTCAATAAATTATTGGGAAATGAGCTGGTCGCAATTAATCAGTACTTTCTCCATGCGAGAATGTTCAAAAACTGGGGCCTGATGCGCCTCAACGATATCGAGTACCACGAATCCATCGACGAAATGAAGCATGCCGATAAATACATCGAGCGTATTCTTTTTCTCGAAGGTATCCCTAATCTGCAGGATCTCGGCAAACTTGGCATCGGTGAAGATGTGGAAGAGATGCTGCAGTCCGATTTAAGACTGGAGCTGGAAGGGGCGCAAAATCTGCGCGAGGCGATCGCCTACGCCGACAGCGTCCATGACTACGTCAGCCGCGATATGATGATTGAGATCCTGGCGGATGAAGAAGGCCATATTGACTGGCTGGAAACCGAACTCGATCTGATCGGCAAAATCGGCCTGCAAAATTACCTGCAGTCGCAGATCAAAGTGTCAGACTAGCCAGCGTCTGACACCCGCACCAGAAACCCGCGGCCGCCAGAAATGGCCCAAACGGCAGCGGGTTGTTCCCCCTCCATTTACTGCTCCCGCCGTACCTGGCGTGCAAACCTGATACTGCCCACACCGTGCCGGCGAGCAGCGATGCCACCAGTAGCAGCTGCGGCAACAATTGCCAGCCATGCCAGGCGCCTAGGGCGGCGAGATATTTGATATCCCCATATCCCAACCCCTCATAGCCGCGGATCCCGCGATATAGCCAGTAAAGCGCAGCCAAACATAGATAGCCGCCTATCGCCCCCCAGACGGCATCATGAAGCTGGTGCGGCGCCAGACAAAGATAAAAAAGTAAACCGCTCCACAGCAGGGGACAGGTGTAACGGTCGGGCAGCAGGCCGTGACGCAGGTCCTGGTGGCATAAGGCTAAGGTCAATCCGCTATAACACAGCAAGAAGGGGAGGGCGGCGAGCATGGTTAACCCCGTAATCGTCAAAGAACATCGCCTCACTATGCTTATTGACCCCCGTTTGGTGCAAAAAGGACTTTCCAGGAATGGATGGCGCCATCCGCGTTAATTTGCCGTGTTTTCGGCACGTACAATTCTCTAGCGCGAAGGCGCGCAAATCCTGGTGATGAATTTCTAAACAGCACTTGCGTAGCGCCAGAATTTGCGTATAATGCGCGGGCCTGTCAAAGTTGACGGCCGGTTCAATATGAACCCTGGTAATCGCAGTTGGGTTATCAAACAATGTCCCCAATCGGGGGACTATGTAAGAACGGTTACACTCTCCCATCAATCGTAATGGGTATGAGGAGTAATCATTTCGTCTATAAAATAATTGGAGCTCTGGTCTCATGCAGAACCAAAGAATCCGTATCCGCCTGAAAGCGTTTGATCATCGTCTGATCGATCAATCAACCGCGGAAATCGTCGAGACTGCTAAGCGCACTGGTGCGCAAGTCCGTGGTCCGATCCCGCTGCCGACCCGCAAAGAGCGCTTTACCGTTCTGATCTCCCCGCACGTCAACAAAGACGCGCGTGACCAGTACGAAATTCGCACTCACAAGCGTCTGGTTGACATCGTTGAGCCAACTGAAAAAACCGTTGATGCTCTGATGCGTCTGGATCTGGCTGCCGGTGTAGACGTGCAGATCAGCCTGGGTTAATCAGGTCATCGAGCGATTGAGAGGTTGAAACAATGATTGGTTTAGTCGGTAAAAAAGTGGGCATGACCCGCATCTTCACTGAAGATGGCGTTTCTATCCCAGTAACCGTAATCGAAGTTGAAGCAAACCGTGTTACTCAGGTTAAAGACCTGGCTAACGATGGCTACCGCGCAATCCAGGTTACCACCGGTGCTAAAAAAGCTAACCGTGTAACCAAGCCGGAAGCGGGTCACTTCGCTAAAGCTGGCGTTGAAGCTGGCCGTGGTCTGTGGGAATTCCGTCTGGCTGACGGCGAAGAATTCACCGTAGGTCAGAACATTAGCGTTGAACTGTTTGCTGACGTTAAAAAAGTTGACGTAACCGGTACCTCTAAAGGTAAAGGTTTTGCTGGTACCGTTAAGCGCTGGAACTTCCGTACCCAGGACGCTACTCACGGTAACTCCTTGTCTCACCGCGTTCCGGGTTCTATCGGTCAGAACCAGACTCCGGGCAAAGTGTTCAAAGGCAAGAAAATGGCAGGTCAGCTGGGTAATGAGCGTGTAACCGTTCAGAGCCTGGACGTAGTACGTGTTGACGCTGAGCGCAACCTGCTGCTGGTTAAAGGTGCTGTCCCGGGTGCGACCGGTAGCGACCTGATCGTTAAACCAGCTGTGAAGGCGTGAGGAGATAGCAATGGAATTAGTATTGAAAGACGCGCAGAGCGCGCTGACTGTTTCCGAAACTACCTTCGGTCGTGATTTCAACGAAGCGCTGGTTCACCAGGTTGTTGTTGCTTATGCAGCTGGTGCGCGTCAGGGCACTCGTGCTCAGAAGACTCGTGCTGAAATCACTGGCTCCGGTAAAAAACCGTGGCGCCAGAAAGGTACCGGCCGTGCGCGTTCTGGTTCTATCAAGAGCCCGATCTGGCGTTCCGGTGGCGTGACCTTTGCTGCTCGTCCGCAGGACCACAGTCAAAAAGTTAACAAGAAGATGTACCGCGGCGCGCTGAAAAGCATCCTGTCCGAACTGGTACGTCAGGATCGTCTGATCGTTGTCGAGAAGTTCTCTGTTGAAGCGCCGAAAACTAAGCTGCTGGCACAGAAACTGAAAGACATGGCTCTGGAAGATGTGCTGATCATCACCGGTGAGCTGGACGAGAACCTGTTCCTGGCCGCACGTAACCTGCATAAGGTTGACGTACGTGATGCGAACGGTATCGACCCGGTTAGCCTGATCGCCTTCGACAAAGTCGTAATGACTGCTGATGCTGTTAAGCAAGTTGAGGAGATGCTGGCATGATTCGTGAAGAACGTCTGCTGAAGGTGCTGCGCGCACCGCACGTTTCTGAAAAAGCGTCTACTGCGATGGAAAAAACAAACACCATCGTTCTCAAAGTTGCTAAAGACGCGACCAAAGCAGAAATCAAAGCTGCTGTGCAGAAACTGTTTGAAGTCGAAGTCGAAGTCGTTAACACCCTGGTTGTTAAAGGGAAAGTTAAACGTCACGGACAGCGTATCGGTCGTCGTAGCGACTGGAAAAAAGCTTACGTCACCCTGAAAGAAGGCCAGAATCTGGACTTCGTTGGCGGCGCTGAGTAAGTCGGAGGAGTAATACAATGGCAGTTGTTAAATGTAAACCGACATCTCCGGGTCGTCGCCACGTCGTTAAAGTGGTTAACCCAGAGCTGCACAAGGGCAAACCTTTTGCTCCGTTGCTGGAAAAAAACAGCAAATCCGGTGGTCGTAACAACAATGGCCGTATCACCACCCGTCATATCGGTGGTGGCCACAAGCAGGCTTACCGTATTGTTGACTTCAAACGCAACAAAGATGGTATCCCGGCAGTTGTTGAACGTCTTGAGTACGATCCGAACCGCTCCGCGAACATCGCGCTGGTTCTGTACAAAGACGGCGAGCGCCGTTACATCCTGGCCCCGAAAGGCCTGAAAGCTGGCGACCAGATTCAGTCTGGCGTTGATGCTGCAATCAAAGCAGGCAACACCCTGCCGATGCGCAATATCCCGGTTGGTTCTACCGTTCATAACGTAGAAATGAAACCAGGTAAAGGCGGTCAGCTGGCTCGTTCCGCTGGTACTTACGTTCAGATCGTTGCTCGCGACGGTGCTTATGTCACCCTGCGTCTGCGTTCTGGTGAAATGCGTAAAGTCGAAGCAGACTGCCGCGCTACTCTGGGCGAAGTTGGCAATGCTGAGCATATGCTGCGCGTTCTGGGTAAAGCAGGTGCTGCACGCTGGCGTGGTGTTCGTCCTACCGTTCGCGGTACTGCGATGAACCCAGTAGACCACCCACATGGTGGTGGTGAAGGTCGTAACTTTGGTAAGCACCCGGTATCCCCGTGGGGCCTGCAGACCAAAGGTAAGAAGACCCGCAGCAACAAGCGTACTGATAAATTCATCGTACGTCGCCGTAGCAAATAATTTTAGAGGATAAGCCATGCCACGTTCTCTCAAGAAAGGTCCTTTTATTGACCTGCACTTGCTGAAGAAGGTAGAGAAAGCGGTGGAAAGCGGAGACAAGAAGCCCCTGCGCACTTGGTCCCGTCGTTCAACGATCTTTCCTAACATGATCGGTTTGACCATCGCTGTCCATAATGGTCGTCAGCACGTTCCAGTATTTGTTTCCGACGAAATGGTCGGTCACAAACTGGGTGAATTCGCACCGACTCGTACTTATCGCGGCCACGCTGCTGATAAAAAAGCGAAGAAGAAATAAGGTAGGAGGAAGAGATGGAAACTTTAGCTCAACATCGCCATGCTCGTTCTTCTGCTCAGAAGGTTCGCCTTGTAGCTGACCTGATTCGCGGTAAGAAAGTGTCGCAGGCCCTGGATATTCTGACCTACACCAACAAAAAAGCTGCTGTACTGGTCAAGAAGGTACTGGAATCTGCCATTGCTAACGCTGAACACAACGATGGCGCTGACATTGATGATCTGAAAGTTGCGAAAATTTTCGTAGACGAAGGCCCGAGCATGAAGCGCATTATGCCGCGTGCTAAAGGTCGTGCAGATCGCATCCTGAAGCGCACCAGCCACATCACTGTGGTTGTGTCCGATCGCTGAGACTCTGGAGACTAGCAATGGGTCAGAAAGTACATCCTAATGGTATTCGCCTGGGTATTGTCAAACCATGGAACTCTACCTGGTTCGCGAACACCAAAGAATTCGCTGACAACCTGGACAGCGATTTTAAAGTACGTCAGTTCCTGACTAAAGAACTGGCTAAAGCGTCTGTATCTCGCATCGTTATCGAGCGTCCGGCTAAGAGCATCCGTGTGACCATTCACACCGCTCGCCCGGGTATCGTTATCGGTAAGAAAGGCGAAGACGTAGAAAAACTGCGCAAGGTCGTAGCGGATATCGCTGGCGTACCTGCACAGATCAATATCGCCGAAGTTCGTAAACCTGAACTGGACGCAAAACTGGTTGCTGACAGCATCACTTCTCAGCTGGAACGTCGCGTTATGTTCCGTCGTGCGATGAAGCGTGCTGTACAGAACGCAATGCGTCTGGGCGCTAAAGGTATCAAAGTTGAAGTTAGCGGCCGTCTGGGCGGCGCGGAAATCGCACGTACCGAATGGTACCGTGAAGGTCGCGTACCGCTGCACACTCTGCGTGCTGACATCGACTACAACACCTCTGAAGCGCACACCACTTACGGTGTAATCGGCGTTAAGGTATGGATCTTCAAAGGTGAGATCCTGGGTGGTATGGCTGCTGTTGAACAACCGGAACCGGCTGCTCAACCTAAAAAGCAGCAGCGTAAAGGCCGTAAATAAGGAGCGTCGCTGATGTTACAACCAAAGCGTACAAAATTCCGTAAAGTGCACAAAGGCCGCAACCGTGGTCTGGCGCAGGGTACGGATGTTAGCTTCGGCACTTTCGGTCTGAAAGCTGTTGGCCGTGGTCGTCTGACTGCACGTCAGATCGAAGCAGCACGTCGTGCTATGACCCGTGCAGTTAAGCGTCAAGGTAAGATCTGGATCCGTGTATTCCCGGACAAACCGATCACCGAGAAGCCGCTGGAAGTTCGTATGGGTAAAGGTAAAGGTAACGTGGAGTACTGGGTTGCCTTGATTCAGCCGGGTAAAGTCCTGTATGAAATGGACGGTGTACCGGAAGAGCTGGCCCGTGAAGCATTCGGCCTGGCAGCAGCGAAACTGCCGATCAAAACCACCTTTGTAACTAAGACGGTGATGTAATGAAAGCAAAAGAGCTGCGTGAAAAAAGCGTTGAAGAGCTGAACGCTGAGCTGCTGAACCTGCTGCGTGAGCAGTTCAACCTGCGCATGCAGGCTGCAAGTGGCCAGCTGCAACAGACTCATCTGCTGAAGCAAGTGCGTCGTGATGTTGCACGCGTTAAGACTTTACTGACTCAGAAGGCGGGTGCGTAATGACCGATAAAATCCGTACTCTGCAAGGTCGCGTAGTTAGCGACAAAATGGAGAAATCCATTGTTGTTGCTATCGAACGTATGGTGAAACACCCGGTTTACGGCAAATTCATCAAACGTACGACCAAACTGCACGTACATGACGAGAACAACGAATGCGGTATCGGCGACAAGGTTGAAATCCGCGAATGCCGTCCGCTGTCCAAGACTAAGTCCTGGACGCTGGTTCGCGTTGTAGAGAAAGCGGTTCTGTAATAGAGTACGCATTCTCGATACGGATAAACGGCTCAGCGATGAGCCGTTTATTTTTTCTACCCATATCTGGTTTGTGGTGTTATAATGCCGCGCCCTCGATATGGGGCTTTTTAACGACCCTAATTTTCGGGTCTCAGTAGTAGTTGACATTAGCGGAGCACTAAAATGATCCAAGAACAGACTATGCTGAACGTCGCCGACAACTCCGGTGCACGTCGCGTAATGTGTATCAAGGTTCTGGGTGGCTCGCACCGTCGCTACGCAGGCGTAGGCGACATCATCAAGATCACCATCAAAGAAGCAATTCCGCGTGGTAAGGTCAAAAAAGGTGATGTGCTGAAGGCGGTAGTGGTGCGCACCAAGAAGGGTGTTCGTCGCCCGGACGGTTCTGTCATTCGCTTCGATGGTAATGCATGCGTTATTCTGAACAATAACAGCGAGCAGCCTATCGGTACGCGTATTTTTGGGCCGGTAACTCGTGAACTTCGTACCGAGAAGTTCATGAAAATTATCTCTCTGGCACCAGAAGTACTCTAAGGAGCGAATCATGGCAGCGAAAATCCGTCGTGATGACGAAGTTATCGTGTTAACCGGTAAAGATAAAGGTAAGCGCGGTAAAGTTAAGAATGTCCTGTCTTCCGGCAAGGTCATTGTTGAAGGTATCAACCTGGTTAAGAAACACCAGAAGCCGGTTCCGGCTCTGAACCAACCAGGCGGCATCGTTGAAAAAGAAGCTGCAATTCAGGTTTCTAACGTTGCAATCTTCAATGCGGCAACCGGCAAGGCTGACCGTGTAGGCTTTAGATTCGAAGACGGCAAAAAAGTCCGTTTCTTCAAGTCTAACAGCGAAACTATCAAGTAATTTGGAGTAGTACGATGGCGAAACTGCATGATTACTACAAAGACGAAGTAGTTAAGAAACTCATGACTGAGTTTAACTACAATTCTGTCATGCAAGTCCCTCGGGTCGAGAAGATCACCCTGAACATGGGTGTTGGTGAAGCGATCGCTGACAAGAAACTGCTGGATAACGCAGCAGCTGACCTGGCAGCAATCTCCGGTCAAAAACCGCTGATCACCAAAGCACGCAAATCAGTTGCAGGCTTCAAAATCCGTCAGGGCTATCCGATCGGCTGTAAAGTAACTCTGCGTGGCGAACGCATGTGGGAGTTCTTTGAGCGCCTGATCACTATTGCTGTACCGCGTATTCGTGACTTCCGCGGCCTGTCCGCTAAGTCTTTCGACGGTCGTGGCAACTACAGCATGGGTGTCCGTGAGCAGATCATCTTCCCAGAAATCGACTACGATAAAGTCGACCGCGTTCGTGGTTTGGATATTACCATTACCACTACTGCGAAATCTGACGAAGAAGGCCGTGCTCTGCTGGCTGCCTTTGACTTCCCGTTCCGCAAGTAAGGTAGGGTTACTTAATGGCTAAGCAATCAATGAAAGCACGCGAAGTAAAGCGCGTGGCTTTAGCTGATAAATTCTTCGCTAAACGCGCTGAACTGAAAGCTATCATCTCTGATGTGAACGCAACCGACGAAGATCGTTGGAATGCCGTTCTCAAGCTGCAGACTCTGCCGCGTGATTCCAGCCCGTCTCGTCAGCGTAACCGCTGCCGTCAAACAGGTCGTCCGCATGGTTTCCTGCGGAAGTTCGGGTTGAGCCGTATTAAGGTCCGTGAAGCCGCTATGCGCGGTGAAATCCCGGGTCTGAAAAAGGCTAGCTGGTAATTGTCACCAATTGAATCACGGGAGTAAAGACAGATGAGCATGCAAGATCCGATCGCGGATATGCTGACCCGTATCCGTAACGGTCAGGCCGCGAACAAAGCTGCGGTCACCATGCCTTCCTCCAAGCTGAAAGTGGCAATCGCCAACGTGCTGAAGGAAGAAGGTTTTATCGAAGATTTTAAAGTTGAAGGCGACACCAAGCCGGAACTGGAACTGACTCTTAAGTATTTCCAGGGTAAAGCTGTTGTAGAAAGCATTCAGCGTGTCAGCCGCCCAGGTCTGCGCATCTATAAGAAAAAAGATGAGCTGCCGAAAGTTATGGCCGGTCTGGGTATCGCAGTTGTTTCTACCTCTAAAGGTGTTATGACTGATCGTGCAGCGCGCCAGGCTGGTCTTGGTGGCGAAATTATCTGCTACGTAGCCTAATCGGAGGAAAAAATGTCTCGTGTTGCTAAAGCACCGGTCGTTGTTCCTGCCGGCGTTGATGTAAAAATCAACGGTCAGGTTATTACGATCAAAGGTAAAAACGGCGAGCTGACTCGTACTCTCAACGATGCTGTTGAAGTTAAACATGCAGATAATGCACTGACCTTCGGTCCGCGTGATGGTTACGCAGACGGTTGGGCTCAGGCTGGTACCGCGCGTGCCCTGCTGAACTCAATGGTTATCGGTGTTACCGAAGGCTTCACTAAGAAGCTGCAGCTGGTTGGTGTAGGTTATCGTGCAGCGGTCAAAGGGAATGTAGTAAACCTGGCTTTAGGTTTCTCTCACCCGGTTGATCATCAGCTGCCTGCGGGTATCACTGCAGAATGTCCGACTCAGACTGAAATCGTGCTGAAAGGCGCTGATAAGCAGGTGATCGGCCAGGTTGCAGCAGATCTGCGCGCCTACCGTCGTCCTGAGCCTTACAAAGGCAAGGGTGTTCGTTACGCCGACGAAGTCGTGCGTACCAAAGAGGCTAAGAAGAAGTAAGGTAACACTATGGATAAGAAATCTGCTCGTATCCGTCGTGCGACCCGCGCACGCCGCAAGCTCCAGGAGCTGGGCGCAACTCGCCTGGTGGTACATCGTACCCCGCGTCACATTTACGCACAGGTAATTGCACCGAATGGTTCTGAAGTTCTGGTAGCTGCTTCTACTGTAGAAAAAGCTATCGCTGAACAACTGAAGTACACCGGTAACAAAGACGCTGCTGCAGCTGTGGGTAAAGCTGTCGCTGAACGCGCTCTGGAAAAAGGCATCAAAGATGTTTCCTTTGACCGTTCCGGGTTCCAATATCATGGTCGTGTCCAGGCACTGGCAGATGCTGCCCGTGAAGCTGGCCTTCAGTTCTAAGGTAGAGGTGTAAGATGGCTCACATCGAAAAACAAGCTGGCGAACTGCAGGAAAAGCTGATCGCGGTAAACCGCGTATCTAAAACCGTTAAAGGTGGTCGTATTTTCTCCTTCACAGCTCTGACTGTAGTAGGCGATGGTAACGGTCGCGTTGGTTTTGGTTACGGTAAAGCGCGTGAAGTTCCAGCAGCGATCCAGAAAGCGATGGAAAAAGCCCGTCGCAATATGATTAACGTCGCGCTGAACCACGGCACCCTGCAGCACCCGGTTAAGGGTACTCACACGGGTTCTCGTGTATTCATGCAGCCGGCTTCCGAAGGTACCGGTATCATCGCCGGTGGTGCAATGCGCGCCGTTCTGGAAGTCGCTGGGGTTCGTAACGTTCTGGCTAAAGCGTATGGTTCCACTAACCCGATTAACGTGGTTCGTGCAACTATCGACGGTCTGGAAAACATGAAGTCCCCGGATATGGTCGCTGCCAAGCGTGGTAAATCCGTTGAAGAAATTCTGGGGAAATAAACCATGGCAAAGACTATTAAAATTACTCAAACCCGCAGTGCAATCGGTCGTCTGCCGAAACACAAGGCAACGCTGCTTGGCCTGGGTCTGCGTCGTATTGGTCACACCGTAGAGCGCGAGGATACTCCTGCTGTTCGTGGTATGGTCAACGCGGTTTCCTTCATGGTTAAAGTTGAGGAGTAAGAGATGCGTTTAAATACTCTGTCTCCGGCCGAAGGCTCCAAAAAGGCGGGTAAACGCCTGGGTCGTGGTATCGGTTCTGGCCTCGGTAAAACCGGTGGTCGTGGTCACAAAGGTCAGAAATCTCGTTCTGGCGGTGGCGTACGTCGCGGTTTCGAGGGTGGTCAGATGCCTCTGTACCGTCGTCTGCCGAAATTCGGCTTCACTTCTCGTAAAGCGATGATCACCGCAGAGATCCGTCTCTCCGATCTGGCTCACGTAGAAGGCGATGTAGTAGACCTGAACGCGCTGAAAGCGGCTAACATTATCGGTGTCCAGATCGAGTTCGCGAAAGTGATCCTGTCTGGTGAGGTAACTCGTCCGGTAACTGTTCGTGGCCTGCGTGTGACTAAAGGTGCTCGTGCTGCTATCGAAGCTGCTGGCGGTAAAATTGAGGAATAAGTAGCAGATGGCTAAACAACCGGGATTAGATTTTCAAAGTGCCAAAGGTGGCCTTGGCGAACTGAAACGCAGACTTCTGTTTGTGGTCGGTGCGCTGATAGTGTTCCGTATTGGCTCTTTTATTCCGATCCCTGGTATTGATGCCGCTGTACTTGCCAAACTGCTTGAGCAACAGCGAGGCACCATCATTGAAATGTTCAACATGTTCTCTGGTGGTGCTCTCAGCCGTGCTTCTATCTTTGCACTGGGGATTATGCCGTACATTTCGGCATCTATCATCGTGCAGCTGCTGACGGTGGTTTATCAACCGCTGGCAGAACTGAAGAAAGAAGGGGAGTCTGGTCGTCGTAAGATCAGCCAGTACACCCGCTACGGTACTCTGGTGCTGGCGATATTCCAGTCGATCGGTATTGCTACCGGTCTGCCGAATATGCCTGGTATGCAGGGCCTGGTGATTAATCCAGGCTTTGCATTCTATTTCACCGCTGTTGTCAGTCTGGTCACAGGGACTATGTTCCTGATGTGGCTCGGCGAGCAGATAACTGAACGCGGTATCGGTAACGGTATCTCGATCATTATCTTCGCCGGTATCGTTGCGGGACTCCCGCCGGCCATCGCCCATACTATCGAGCAAGCGCGTCAAGGCGACCTGCACTTCCTCCTGTTGCTGTTGGTTGCAGTATTAGTATTTGCAGTGACCTTCTTTGTTGTATTCGTTGAACGTGGTCAACGCCGCATTGTGGTAAACTACGCGAAACGTCAACAGGGTCGTCGTGTCTATGCTGCACAGAGCACACATTTACCGCTGAAAGTGAATATGGCGGGGGTAATCCCGGCAATCTTCGCTTCCAGTATTATACTGTTCCCGGCAACCATCACGTCATGGTTCGGGGGTGGTACTGGTTGGAACTGGCTGACAACAATTTCGCTGTATTTGCAGCCTGGGCAACCGCTTTATGTGTTACTCTATGCGTCTGCAATCATCTTCTTCTGTTTCTTCTACACGGCGTTGGTTTTCAACCCGCGTGAAACAGCAGATAACCTGAAGAAGTCCGGTGCATTTGTACCAGGAATTCGTCCGGGAGAGCAAACGGCGAAGTATATCGATAAAGTGATGACTCGCCTGACTCTGGTTGGTGCGTTGTACATTACTTTTATCTGCCTGATCCCGGAGTTCATGCGTGACGCGATGAAAGTGCCGTTCTACTTCGGTGGGACCTCGCTGCTTATCGTTGTTGTCGTGATTATGGACTTTATGGCTCAAGTGCAAACTCTGATGATGTCCAGTCAGTATGAGTCTGCATTGAAGAAGGCGAACCTGAAAGGCTACGGCCGCTAAAACTGGTCGCCCGAGAAGTTACGGAGAGTAAAAATGAAAGTTCGTGCTTCCGTCAAGAAATTATGCCGTAACTGCAAAATCGTTAAGCGTGATGGCGTCATCCGTGTGATTTGCAGTGCCGAGCCGAAGCATAAACAGCGCCAAGGCTGATTTTTTCGCATATTTTTCTTGCAAAGTTGGATTGAGCTGGCTAGATTAGCCAGCCAATCTTTTGTATGTCTGTACGTTTCCATTTGAGTATCCTGAAAACGGGCTTTTCAGCATGGTGCGTACATATTAAATAGTAGGAGTGCATAGTGGCCCGTATAGCAGGCATTAACATTCCTGATCACAAACATACCGTAATCGCTTTAACCGCTATTTTCGGTATCGGCAAAACCCGTTCTAAAGCCATCTGCGCTGAAACGGGCATCGCTGAAAATGTTAAGATCAGTGAGCTGTCTGAAGAACAAATTGATATTCTGCGTGAAGCAGTAGGTAAATTTGTCGTTGAAGGTGATCTGCGCCGTGAAATCACCCTGAGCATCAAGCGTCTGATGGACCTTGGTTGCTACCGTGGTTTGCGTCATCGTCGTGGTCTCCCGGTTCGCGGTCAGCGTACCAAGACCAACGCACGTACCCGTAAGGGTCCGCGTAAACCGATCAAGAAATAATCGGGGTGATTGAATAATGGCAAAGGCACCAATTCGTGCACGTAAGCGTGTAAGAAAACAAGTCTCTGACGGCGTGGCTCATATCCATGCTTCTTTTAACAACACCATCGTTACCATTACTGATCGTCAGGGTAACGCACTGGGTTGGGCAACAGCCGGTGGTTCCGGTTTCCGTGGTTCTCGCAAATCCACTCCGTTCGCAGCTCAGGTTGCAGCAGAGCGTTGCGCAGAAGCCGTAAAAGAATACGGCATCAAGAATCTGGAAGTTATGGTCAAAGGTCCGGGTCCGGGTCGCGAATCTACCATTCGTGCACTGAACGCCGCTGGTTTCCGCATCACTAATATTACTGATGTGACTCCGATCCCTCATAACGGTTGTCGTCCGCCGAAAAAACGTCGCGTATAACGCTGCGTTTTCCAGGTTAGTTGGAGAAAGAAAATGGCAAGATATTTGGGTCCTAAGCTCAAGCTGAGCCGTCGTGAGGGCACCGACTTATTCCTTAAGTCTGGCGTTCGCGCGATCGATACCAAGTGTAAAATTGAACAAGCTCCTGGCCAGCACGGTGCGCGTAAGCCGCGTCTGTCTGACTATGGTGTGCAGTTGCGTGAAAAGCAAAAAGTTCGCCGTATGTACGGTGTGCTGGAGCGTCAGTTCCGTAACTACTATAAAGAAGCAGCACGTCTGAAAGGCAACACCGGTGAAAACCTGTTGGCTCTGCTGGAAGGTCGTCTGGACAACGTTGTATACCGTATGGGCTTCGGCGCCACTCGTGCTGAAGCACGCCAGCTGGTTAGCCACAAAGCGATTATGGTAAACGGTCGTGTTGTTAACATCGCTTCTTATCAGGTTAAAGCGAATGACGTTGTCAGCATTCGTGAGAAAGCGAAAAAGCAATCTCGCGTGAAAGCCGCTCTGGAGCTGGCTGAGCAGCGTGAAAAGCCAACCTGGCTGGAAGTTGATGCTGGCAAGATGGAAGGTACGTTCAAGCGTCAGCCGGAGCGTTCTGATCTGTCTGCGGACATTAACGAACACCTGATCGTCGAGCTTTACTCCAAGTAAAGCTTAGTACCAAAGAGAGGACACAATGCAGGGTTCTGTGACAGAGTTTCTAAAACCGCGCCTGGTCGATATCGAGCAAGTGAGTTCGACGCACGCCAAGGTGACCCTTGAGCCTTTAGAGCGTGGCTTCGGCCATACTCTGGGTAACGCACTGCGCCGTATTCTGCTCTCATCGATGCCGGGTTGCGCGGTGACCGAGGTTGAGATTGATGGTGTACTGCACGAGTACAGCACCAAAGAAGGCGTTCAGGAAGACATCCTTGAAATCCTGCTCAACCTGAAAGGGCTGGCGGTGAGAGTTCAGGGTAAAGATGAAGTCATCCTTACTTTGAATAAATCTGGCATTGGCCCTGTGACCGCAGCCGACATTACCCACGACGGTGATGTCGAAATCGTCAAGCCGCAGCACGTGATTTGCCACCTGACTGATGAGAACGCTGCTATCAGCATGCGTATCAAAGTTCAGCGCGGTCGCGGTTATGTGCCGGCTTCTGCCCGAATTCATTCGGAAGAAGATGAGCGCCCAATCGGCCGTCTGCTGGTCGACGCCTGCTACAGCCCTGTAGAGCGTATTGCCTACAATGTTGAAGCTGCGCGTGTAGAACAGCGTACCGACCTGGACAAGCTGGTCATCGAAATGGAAACCAACGGCACAATCGATCCTGAAGAGGCGATTCGTCGTGCGGCAACCATCCTGGCTGAACAACTGGAAGCTTTTGTTGACTTACGTGATGTACGTCAGCCAGAAGTGAAAGAAGAGAAACCAGAATTCGATCCGATCCTGCTGCGCCCTGTTGACGATCTGGAATTGACTGTCCGCTCTGCTAACTGCCTCAAGGCAGAAGCTATCCACTATATCGGTGATCTGGTACAGCGTACCGAGGTTGAGTTGCTGAAAACGCCGAACCTGGGTAAAAAATCTCTTACTGAGATTAAAGACGTGCTGGCTTCCCGTGGACTGTCTCTGGGCATGCGCCTGGAAAACTGGCCACCAGCAAGCATTGCTGACGAGTAACCGGATCACAGGTTAAGGTTTTACTGAGAAGGATAAGGTCATGCGCCATCGTAAGAGTGGTCGTCAACTGAACCGCAACAGCAGCCATCGCCAGGCTATGTTCCGTAACATGGCAGGTTCGCTGGTTCGTCATGAAATCATCAAGACGACCCTGCCGAAAGCGAAAGAACTGCGTCGCGTAGTTGAGCCGCTGATTACTCTTGCCAAGACTGATAGCGTTGCTAATCGTCGTCTGGCATTCGCCCGCACTCGTGATAACGAGATCGTGGCAAAACTGTTTAACGAGCTGGGCCCGCGTTTCGCGAGCCGCGCCGGTGGTTACACTCGCATTCTGAAGTGTGGCTTCCGTGCAGGCGACAACGCGCCGATGGCATACATCGAGCTGGTTGATCGTGCTGAGCCGAAAGCAGAAGCTGCTGCAGAGTAATCTGTAGTAACGTAAAAAAACCCGCCCCGGCGGGTTTTTTTATATCTACCCCATCCCCACTTCACTACAATATCTGTACTCTTTTTGTTCATCCCCCGGAGCCGTAGAATGTGGTTACTGGATCAGTGGGCAGAACGCCATATCCTCGATGCCCAAGCCAAAGGCGAGTTCGATAATTTACCCGGCAGCGGCGAGCCGTTAACTCTCGATGACGATTCGCATGTACCGGCCGAGCTGCGGGCAGGCTATCGCCTTCTGAAGAATGCAGGGTGTCTTCCCCCGGAGCTGGAGCAGCGCAGAGAGGCGGTGGCTCTGGCAGACTTGCTGAAGGGTGTGCGTCAGAACGACCCGCGGCATGGCGAACTCAGCAAGCGCCTTGCTCTGCTCGAGCTTAAGCTGCGTCAGGCAGGACTGAACACCGACTTTTTACGCGGTGAGTACGCCGATGCGTTGCTGCATAAAATCAATCAGGAGTGAATATGTATCGTATTGGTGAGCTGGCAAAACTGGCCGATGTGACGCCAGATACCATCCGTTATTATGAAAAACAGCAAATGATGGATCATGACGTGCGCACTGAGGGGGGATTTCGTCTTTACTCGGATAACGATCTTCAGCGTCTGCGCTTTATTCGCTATGCCCGTCAGCTAGGCTTTACTCTGGAAGCGATCCGCGAGTTATTGTCGATCCGTGTCGATCCGGAACATCACACCTGTCAGGAGTCGAAAGGGATCGTTCAGGCGCGACTGAGCGAAGTTGAGGCGAGGATCAACGAGCTACAAACGATGCGTCGCTCTCTGCAACGGCTCAACGACGCCTGCTGCGGCACAGCTCACAGCAGCGTTTACTGTTCGATCCTCGAGGCCCTTGAGCAAGGCGCCAGTAACGGCAATGCCAGCTGTTGATTTTTTGTGCGCGCGGATCTACACTCGCGCGGAATTCACACATGTACTGGAGTTACTATGAGTCGCTATCAGCATACCAAAGGGCAAATTAAAGATAACGCCATTGAAGCACTTCTCCACGATCCATTATTCAGGCAGCGTGTAGAGAAGAACAAGAAAGGGAAGGGAAGCTATCAACGTAAAGATAAACATGCAGCAAGGATGGACCGGGAGGCCAGTGGCAAGCAAGCGAATCGCTTTTTTACCACTGGCCTTCTGCTTTCGCTGCTGATTAAGAACGCTTGTTTTGTTCTTTCAGCAGATCGCGAATTTCGCTCAGCAGTACTTCTTCTTTAGAGGGCGCTGGCGGTGCCGCCGGAGCCTCTTCTTTCTTGCGATTTAACTTATTCATCAGTTTAATCGCCATGAAAATGGCAAATGCGACAATGATGAAATCGAAAACGTTCTGAATAAACACCCCATAGTGCATCACCACTGCCGGTACATCACCCTGGGCATCGCGCAGCGTGACGGCAAACTGTTTAAAATCGATCCCGCCAATCAACAGTCCGAGCGGCGGCATAATAATATCCGCGACCAGCGACGAAACAATTTTACCGAATGCTGCACCGATGATCACACCCACTGCCAAATCGACAACGTTCCCGCGCATCGCGAATTCGCGAAACTCTTTTAAAAAACTCATTTTATTCTCCTTGAGCCAGCTGACGTTGTAAGTTTAACAAATGTATTTTCATTTGCCATTCCCCGTAGAGCGTTACAGGAAAATATTAACCTTTGAATAATAAGGGATAATAAAAGGCGCCTGTTCGACGCCCTGGGAATTAGAGGAAGAAAGGACTTGGCTGGAACAGCCTTTCTACATCGGAAATAAACTTTTTATCAGTCAAAAACATGATCACATGATCGCCCTGCTCGATCCGCAGATTATTATTGGCGATCATCACGTCATTCCCGCGCACGACGGCGCCAATGATCGTGCCTGGCGGAAGCTTGATCTCATCGATCGATCGCCCGACCACCCGCGAGGTGCTCTCATCGCCGTGTGCCACTGCTTCGATCGCTTCCGCAACGCCGCGGCGCAGGGAGGAGACGCCGACAATATCGGCTTTACGAACATGGCTGAGGAGGGCGGAAATCGTGGCCTGCTGAGGCGATATCGCGATATCGATGACGCTACCCTGAACCAGATCCACATAGGCTCTACGCTGGATCAGCACCATCACTTTTTTGGCCCCCATTCGCTTGGCCAGCATCGCAGACATGATGTTTGCTTCGTCATCGTTAGTGACGGCAATAAACAGGTCCACCTGGTCAATATGCTCTTCGGCCAGCAGCTCCTGATCCGATGCATCACCGTAGAAGACGATAGTATGCTGCAGTTTTTCTGCCAGCTCAGCGGCTCGCTGCTGATTGCGCTCAATAAGCTTAACGCTGTAGTCTTTTTCCAGCTTATGGGCCAGGCCCGCGCCAATATTGCCGCCGCCGACCAACATGATGCGTTTATAAGGCTTCTCCAGACGCTGGAGTTCGCTCATGACCGCCCTGATATGCTGCGAGGCGGCAATAAAGAAGACTTCATCGCCGGCCTCGACAATCGTCGAACCCTGTGGGCGAATGGGGCGATCGTGGCGGAAAATAGCGGCCACGCGCGTATCGATATGCGGCATATGCTCACGCATGGTGGACAATGCATTACCCACCAGCGGACCACCGTAATAGGCTTTCACCACGGCGAGGCTGACTTTCCCTTCCGCGAAGTTCACGACCTGCAGCGCGCCGGGATATTCTATCAGACGGTGAATATTGTCGATGACCAGCTGTTCCGGAGCGATTAAGTGATCGATGGGCACTGCTTCAGAATTGAAGAGCTTTTCCGCATCGCGGACGTAATCAGGCGCACGAATACGAGCAATACGGTTTGGCGTATTGAATAACGAATAGGCGACCTGGCAGGCCACCATGTTGGTTTCATCCGAACTGGTGACCGCCACCAGCATATCGGCATCATCGGCTCCTGCCTCGCGCAGTACGCGGGGGTGAGTACCGTGCCCCTGGACGACACGCAGGTCGAACTTATCCTGCAGGCTGCGCAGACGGTCGCCATTGGTATCAACCAGCGTAATATCATTGTTCTCGCCGACGAGGTTCTCCGCCAGCGTGCCGCCGACCTGGCCGGCGCCCAGAATAATAATCTTCATCTGCAGTGATCCATTAGTTGCGACGTTTGATTAGCTTAGCGTAAAAGAAGCCATCGCCTTCTTCCGCACCCGGCAGATTTTGCTGTCCCGGGCTTGCCGGCGTACCGGTTGCGTCAAGCTCCGCATCCGGGGTCCGCGCGAGGAAGGCGGCAATTTGCTGGCTATTCTCTTCCGGCAGAATAGAACAGGTAGCGTAAACCAACGTGCCGCCTGGTTTCAGATGCCCCCAGATGGCATTGAGGATCTCGGCCTGTAGCTGGGCTAAATCGGCGATGTCCCGATCCCGGCGCAGCCATTTGATATCCGGATGGCGGCGAATAACACCGGTGGCGGAACAGGGGGCATCCAGCAGAATACGATCGAACTGCTCGCTGCCACACCACTGCTCAGGGAAGCGACCATCGCCCTGTTTGACTTCGGCTTTCATGCCCAGCCGTTTCAGGTTGTCATAGACGCGGGAAAGACGCTGTTCATCAATGTCCACCGCCATGACCTCAGCCTGGGGAGCGACCTCCAGAATATGCGTCGTCTTGCCGCCCGGCGCAGCGCAGAGATCAAGAATGCGCTCGCCGTTTTCCGGCTGCAGATAGCGCATGCAGCCCTGGGCCGAGGCATCCTGAACGGTTACCCATCCTTCGGCAAAACCCGGCAACGTATGGACCGGGGCAGGGGTGGCCAGACGCACGGCGTCGGGATAGTCAGGGTGGGTGAAACCTTCTAAACCGGCCTCTTTAAGCAGAGCAAGCCATTCATCTCGGGAATGATGGTTGCGGTTAACGCGCAGCCACATCGGCGGGCGCTGGTTGTTAGCGTCGACAATCTCCTGCCAGTGTTGCGGCCAGGCCTGCTGCAGACGCTTCAGCAGCCATTTGGGATGAAGGTAGCGGTTTTCCTGCCCGGCGAATTCTGCCAGTAGCTCTTCCTGTTGGCGCTGAAACTGGCGTAACACCCCATTGATCAGCCCTTTAAGCTGCGGGCGCTTAATCGCCACCGCGCCTTCTACCGTTTCAGCCAGCGCGGCGTGTGGAGGGATGCGGGTGTAGAGTAACTGATAGAGCCCAACCATAATCAGAAAGTGCACGGTGCGCTGTTTGCCGGTCATCGGACGCGCCATCAGCTTGCTGATAAGCCACTCCAGCTGGCTGAGCGTACGCAGTACGCCAAAACACAGCTCCTGCAGCAGCGCTTTGTCTTTATCGCTGACTTTTTGCTGTAGAGGGGGCAGGACGTTGCTTAAAGACTGACCTTTTTCAACGACTTGCTCGATAGCCTGGGCGGCCAGGCTGCGTAAATTTATATTCTTTTTCATAAGCGCAAAAATAAAAATGCCCGGCGAACCCGGGCTTCAGAAGAGACGACCGTCAGGCGAGACGGGTGCCAGGCGTAAACCACTCCCGGCGGGAATTGAGTAAATCCTGGGCGCTCATCGCTTTTTTACCCGCAGGCTGTAGCGATTCCAGACTGAGGATCCCATCGCCTGTGGCGACCTGGATACCCTGTTTGGTTGCTGCCACGATAGTACCTGGTTCGGCATGTGCGGCTTCGGCAATGACCGATGCCCGCCACACTTTTAGCGGCTGCCCGTCAATTTCCAGCCAGCTCATTGGCCACGGATTAAAGGCGCGGATGCAGCGCTCCAGCTGTGCGGCGGAAAGCGACCAGTCGATGCGAGCTTCTTCTTTACTCAGCTTCTCGGCGTGGCACACCAGCGATTCATCCTGTACTTCAGGCTGTGCGGTGCCGTTGGCCAGCTGGGCCAAAGTTGCCAGCAGACCTTGAGGGCCGAGCTCGGCCAGCTTATCGTACAGGCTGCCGCTGGTATCCTCTGCGGTAATGGGGCAGGAAAGCTTATACAGCATATCACCCGTATCAAGGCCGACGTCCATCTGCATGATGGTTACGCCTGTTTCGCTATCCCCCGCCCACAGCGAACGCTGGATCGGCGCTGCGCCACGCCAGCGCGGCAGCAGGGAGCCGTGAACGTTGATACAGCCCAGACGGGGCATCTCCAGCACCGCTTTCGGCAGAATCAAACCGTACGCCACCACCACCATAATATCGGCGCCGAGATCGGCGACTAATTGTTGGTTGTCCTGCGGACGCAGGGAGGATGGCTGGAATACAGGTAAGTTATGGGCTTCAGCCAGCACCTTTACCGGGCTCGGCATCAATTTTTTGCCGCGGCCAGCAGGGCGGTCTGGCTGAGTGAATACGCCAACAACCTGATGTTCAGACGACAACAGCGCGTCAAGATGACGCGCTGCAAAATCGGGGGTGCCGGCGAAAATGATACGTAGTGATTGTGACACGGTATTCCTTGTTATCAGGCACGGGAACGTAAACGATCCAGTTTCTCAACCTTCTGACGAATGCGCTGTTGTTTGAGCGGTGACAGATAATCAATAAACAGTTTGCCGACCAGATGATCCATCTCATGCTGAATACAGATAGCCAGCAGGCCATCGGCCTCCAGTTCAAATGGCTTACCGTCGCGATCCAGCGCGCGGATCTTCACTTTTTCCGCACGCGGCACCAGGGCGCGCTGTTCCGGAATAGACAGGCAGCCTTCTTCAATGCCGGTTTCGCCATCTTTTTCCAGCAGCTCCGGGTTGATTAACACCAGCTGCTCTTCACGATTTTCCGACACATCAATAACGATAATGCGCTGATGGATATCGACCTGGGTCGCGGCCAGACCAATGCCCTCCTCAGCGTACATGGTGTCGAACATATCATCGACGATACGCTGAATTTCCGCATTCACTTCTTTGACCGGCTCGGCGACTTTGCGAAGGCGCTCGTCCGGAATATGTAACACTTGCAAAACTGCCATAAAGTTCCAGAGTCGTATTCAGGAGTTGATAAGATTATTAGCTCTATTCTAGACAAAACACCCTGCAATTGACAGTCTCACTGTCCAATCGCAAAGATTGTCAATACCGCTTATGGCAGGGGGTAAGGATGACGCCCGACGAGATTTGGCTGCGGCTGATGAAGGTCAGTAGCTTGTATGGCGACAGGATGGTAGAGATCGCTCAGCGCTTATGCGCAGCCGCCAGCGTTGATCATGAAGCGCTGCATGCCGTCGGGATGACCGCGGCGCAGGCAACGTTATTTTTCCGGCTTGACGGGCGTGAGCTTGACGAGACGCGGCGCTGGCTGGAGCACCCGGAACATCATCTGTTACTGGCCGACGATCCACGCTTTCCGCTGCGGCTAAGGGCCATCGTTGATTATCCCGGCGCGTTGCTGGTCAGCGGCGATCCCGCTCTGCTTCACAGCGCGCAGCTTGCCGTTATTGGCAGTCGCTTGCATTCCTGGTATGGCGCTCGCTGGGGGAAGCTGTTCAGCGAAACGTTGGCGCGTAAAGGGATAACTATCACCAGTGGGTTGGCGTTAGGCATTGATGGCGTCGCGCATCGCGGCGCGCTCGCGGCCGAGGGCAAAACCATCGCGGTACTGGGCAACGGACTGGGCCAGGTTTATCCGCGGCGCCATGCGAGCCTCGCCCAGCAGATCGTCGATAATGGCGGTGCGCTGGTGTCTGAATTTCCACTTATAACGCCGCCGCTTCCCGCGCATTTCCCCAGACGCAACCGGATTATCAGCGGCCTGAGCCTGGGCGTGCTGGTGGTTGAGGCGGCATTGAGAAGCGGTTCGCTGGTTACCGTCCGCTGTGCTCTGGAACAGGGAAGGGATGTGTTTGCCCTGCCTGGGCCGATAGGCAATCCGGGATCGGAAGGCCCACACTGGTTAATTAAACAAGGCGCGGTGCCGGTGACCTCGCCAGAGGATATTGTGGAATACTGGCACAACGAGCTGGCCTGGCTAACTGATACGTCTGATTCGATAAATAATTGCGCCGATCAGCCGTCTGTAGCATTGCCATTTCCGGAGCTCCTGGCTAACGTAGGAGATGAGGTAACACCTGTTGACGTTGTCGCTGAACGTGCCGGCCAATCTGTGCCAGTAACCGTAGCTCAGCTACTTGAACTGGAGTTAGCAGGCTGGATCGCAGCTGTACCCGGCGGCTATGTCCGATTAAGGAGGGCAAGCCATGTTCGACGTACTCATGTATTTGTTTGAAACTTACATCCATAGCGAAGCAGAAATGCGCGTGGATCAGGACAAACTGACGCGGGATCTTACCGACGCAGGTTTTGAGCGGGAAGATATCTATAACGCGTTAATGTGGCTCGAGAAACTGGCTGATTATCAGGAAGGTCTCGTTGAACCCATGCAGCTCGCTTCCGACCCGCTGTCGCTTCGGGTATATACCGAAGAGGAGTGCCAGCGTCTGGACGCCAGTTGCCGGGGGTTTTTACTCTTCCTCGAGCAGATTCAGGTGTTGAACCTCGAAACGCGAGAAATGGTGATAGAGCGCGTACTGGCGCTGGATACGGCAGAATTTGAGCTGGAGGACCTGAAATGGGTCATCCTGATGGTACTGTTCAATATTCCGGGCTGTGAAAACGCCTATCAGCAAATGGAAGAATTACTCTTCGAAGTAAATGAAGGTATGCTGCATTAATCTTTTTGCAGCAACATCGAGTTGTTATGACCAAATCAGCACTGTTTTCGGTGCGTAAAAATGAGCCCTGCCCACAGTGCGGGGCTGAACTGGTGATCCGTTCCGGGAAACATGGCCCGTTTCTCGGCTGTTCGCATTATCCGGACTGTGACTATATCCGTCCCCTGAAAAGTCAGGCTGACGGGCATGTCGTTAAGGTACTGGAGGGGCAAGCATGCCCATCGTGCGGCGCGGTTATGGTGCTACGTCAGGGGCGTTTTGGGATGTTCATTGGCTGTAGCCGCTATCCGGAATGCGAACATACTGAGGTAATTGATAAACCAGATGAGACGGCTATTGCTTGCCCGCAGTGCGGACAAGGCCATCTGGTCCAGCGTCGTTCCCGTTTCGGTAAAACCTTTCACTCCTGCGATCGCTATCCTGATTGCCAGTTCGTTATCAATTTTAAACCGGTGGCGGGCGAATGCCCTGAATGCCATTACCCGCTGTTAATAGAAAAGAAGACGGCGCAGGGGCTCAGACGCTTCTGTGCCAGTAAACAATGTGGAAAGCCGATCCCGGCGGAATAAATCAGTGAACAATAACCTGCCCTCAGAAGCCGTCGCCCATGCCGTGGCGGTCCTGAATAATGAACATGTCATCGCCTATCCCACGGAAGCCGTTTTTGGCGTCGGCTGCGACCCTGACAGCGAAACGGCCGTTATGCGTCTGCTGGAGCTGAAGCAACGTCCTGTTGAGAAGGGATTGATCCTTATCGCCGCTAGCTTTGAGCAACTCAAGCCCTATATTGATGATTCACGGTTAAGTGATTCGCAGCGGGCAGCGATCTTTTCCTGCTGGCCAGGACCGGTGACGTTTGTATTCCCGGCGCGTCCTGAAACACCACGCTGGCTGACTGGTTGTTTTGATTCGCTGGCTGTACGCGTGACCAACCATCCGCTGGTGATTGAATTGTGCGAAGCCTACGGAAAACCGCTGGTCTCGACGAGCGCCAATCTCACCGGGCAACCACCTTGCCGCACCACCGCAGAAGTCCGTGCTCAGTTTGGTGACAGCTTCCCGGTCGTGGATGGCGCTACGGGCGGACGGCAAAATCCATCTGAAATACGTGATGCCCTGACGGGTGAACTGTTCCGCCAGGGGTGAACCATGGAAACCTATGCTGTTTTTGGTAATCCGATCGCGCACAGCAAGTCGCCTTCTATTCACCAGCTGTTTGCCCGCCAGTTAGGGATTACCCATCCTTATGGACGTGTGCTGGCGCCGCTGGACGATTTTGTCTCTTCTCTCAATCAGTTTTTTGCGCAGGGAGGAAAGGGCGCCAATGTTACCGTTCCTTTTAAAGAAGAAGCCTTTGCGCGCGCGGATGAACTGACAGAACGCGCTGCGCTGGCGGGAGCGGTGAATACCCTGAAACGTCTCGAAGACGGGCGTTTGCTGGGCGACAACACGGACGGTATTGGTCTGCTGAGCGATCTGGAGCGTCTGGGATTCATTAAGCCACGCCAGCGGATCCTGCTTATCGGTGCCGGTGGCGCATCGCGTGGGGTGCTGCTGCCGCTGCTGTCGCTGGGATGTGCCGTCACGATCGTCAATCGCACCTACGCTCGTGCCCATGAGTTAGCCACGCTCTTCGCCCATACCGGCAGCGTCAGCGCAAGGGAGATGGATACCTTATCCGGGGAAACATTCGATCTGATCATCAATGCGACGTCCAGTGGAATAGACGGTGATGTACCGGCTATCCCGGCATCTGTTGTCAACGCTGACATGTATTGCTATGACATGTTTTACCAGAAAGGGCCGACACCGTTTCTTCACTGGTGCCAGCAGCATGGCGCAACCCACTGTGCTGACGGGCTGGGAATGCTGGTGGCGCAAGCCGCCCATGCCGTTCTGCTATGGCACGGCGTCCTGCCGGCTATCACCCCGGTTATAGAAAGGCTGCAACAGGAACTGAATGCATGAATCAGGCGATTCAGTTTCCCGATCGGGAATCATGGGATGCCGAACGGCAGGGCGTGGTGTTTCCCGCGCTGGTTAATGGGATGCAATTAACCTGCGCAATTTCAGGGCAGATCCTGCAGCAGCGTTTTGGCGCAGAGGGGCCAGCGCAGTGGCTGGCCGCATTCCAGGAACATCGTTGGGATCTTGAGGAAGAGGCAGAGGCATTGATCCGCGATAATCAGGAGGATGCTCAGGGTTGGGTCTGGCTCTCCTGATCCAGATATTCATCTTTCCATTTCACATAGTTATTTGCTGAATACTTAAGGCCTTCCCGCTCCGCCGCTGTCAGGGGGCGGATCTGTTTGACCGGATTGCCAAAGTAAAGGAAGCCGCTTTCCAGCTGTTTGTTCTGCGGTACCAGACTTCCCGCGCCAATCATGACGTCATCGCCAACGACGACACCATCTAATAAGATCGAACCCATACCAACCAGTACGCGGTTGCCGATAGTGCAGCCGTGCAGCATCACTTTGTGGCCAACCGTCACATCCTCTCCAATGATCAGTGGATTTCCCTCAGGCTTGTAAGAGGATTTATGGGTCACGTGTAGAACGCTGCCGTCCTGAATATTGCTGCGTTGACCTATCGATACATAGTTGACGTCGCCGCGAATGGCTACCAGAGGCCAGACGCTGACGTCATCGGCAATTCTGACATCACCGATGACGACGCTGGATGCGTCAATCATGACGCGAAGACCGATTTGCGGGAAAAATGCTTTATAGGGGCGCAGTTGAGCAGACATGTTGACCTCAAAAATACGGGAGCGTAAGAAGACTTTGGTGGCTTTTATCTCGCTCTGCAACCCCTGAAAACGGTGAAAATTGAGCAAATCGTGCAATTACACGGCGAAAAGGGTGAAAAATCACCATTCAGAAAAAAAGATCGAAAAAAGGCTTGTGCAAAAAAATGGGATCCCTATAATGCGCACCCACTGACACGGCAGATGTGAATCACTTCACACAAACAGCCGGTTCGGTTGAAGAGAAAAATCCTGAAAAACGGGTTGACTCTGAAAAAGGAAAGCGTAATATACGCCACCTCGCGACAGAGCGCTAAAGCGCGTCGCAACTGCTCTTTAACAATTTATCAGACAATCTGTGTGGGCACTCAAAGTGACATGGATTCTTAACGTCCTCGGACGAA
>NZ_JAKUZW010000022.1:0-26194 GCF_030128605.1 Klebsiella sp. K5-45
TAACAGAGCATCCTGCTGGTTGGAACCTCATCTTCAAGCCTAAGGTAGGCGAAGATTCTTCGGCGAAAGGAATTGTTAAAACCGTAAAGGAATGGCGAGCTGCTAACGGTAAGCCAGGTTTTAAAAATCGTGATTGGATGTGCGGGTTCAGGTGATGAATCCGCACATTTTTAACTCTGGATTTGAAGAATAATTACTAGATATCCATTATTTTTTCCTGTCTCCAAACTGACCCCATGATGGATGGCTTCTGGGCTCTGTCCACGATACCGGCGACGGACCCGTCTGCTACTGGTTTCGGCATACCACAAAATCCTGACGCCTCCGCATGGCGTCGTTGTCCAACGCCGGGAGCGGGGGAAAAGCCAGTTTCCCCCGCTCCCGGCGTTTCTTAAACACCCGTTAAGGAAATACTGTGAAAAAAATGAACCGTACACTCCACAAATGTTGTCTGTCGGGACTTATCAGCCTGGCTTTGTGTGCACCTGTTCCGGCCGTGTATGCCGCCAGCATCGAGACGGGATATTCTCCGGAAGGAACGGCTCTGCAGTTGGTCCTGAAGACTATTGATTCTGCGCAGCAGGAAATCCGACTGATGGGGTATTCCTTTACCTCGCCTGAAGTCGCCGGTGCGCTTGTCAGGGCAAAGCGGCGTGGTGTCGATGTGAAAGTGGTTCTGGACTGGAAAGCCAATACTGGCAAGCAAAACCAGGCGAGCCTGGCGGCCATGAATCTTCTGGTCAATGCCGGCATCCCGGTTCGCACAGTGTCGCAGTACAAAATCATGCACGACAAAGTCATCATTGCCGACGGCCGCAATATTGAAGTCGGGTCTTTTAACTACACCCGCGCCGCTGATCGGGTCAATTCAGAGAACGTGCTTGTCGTATGGGATGATCCAGTCGTTGCTCAACGCTATCTGCAGCACTGGTTGACTCGCTGGTCGCAGGGTACGGACTGGAAACGGGCTTATTAATGCTCCTCAGACATAAAACGAGCATCAATACGGTTTACTTACGTCCATGCTAAAGCGCCTGGTCCGCCCGTCGCTCGTATCTTATCTCTTAAGCCTTGCCCCTGAAGGTACTCACTTTTAGTTCAGGATGGGGCTACTCTCCCACTCTCTTAAAAGAGGACATAGCCATCTCATTCAGTTGAAATTTGTACGCCAATACAAATTACAATTTTAGAAAGGATCTCTTGCAAATTGAAAGTAAGTTATTGATTTGCAGGATCTGAGAGTTCTGTAGTATCCTCCGTTCCGAAGACATTTCTGAGGTGTCAGGAGAGCGATAAATGTCACGTTCAGCAGATAAAACCACTTCCTCTACGAATGCAAAACGTGCATACCGGAAAGGTAAGCCAATGTCTGCCAGTGAGAGGCAGCTTGCTGCAATTGCGCGGAAACGCGAAACTCATAAAGAAGTTAAGGTTTTTGTTAAAAACCCACTAAAGGACGTGATGATAGCGGTTTGTGAGGAAGAAGGTCTGACACAAGCCCAGTTTATCGAGAAACTCCTCGAGCGAGAGCTTACAGAACGTGGTCTTATAGATGTAAAGACTTCACATTCTTGATCATGTTTTTATTGAGTGCTAGATTGTTGATGGTCTGAATAATTTTGGGTGTGCCACGCCCTAAGGTGGCAGGGAACTGGTTCTGATGAGGTATCTACCCGGGACCAGAAAAGCAAAAACCCCGATAATCTTCTTCAATCTTGGCGGAAGGAAAAGATTAACGGGGCCTTCATAAACTGCATAGAACGTGTTGCTCTATGCGGGGAGTATATGTACATGCTCAGAAAACTTCAAGATCAGTTTCTGTGTCATTCGCTCCTTCCGTGCAACATAAGCGCAGGAAGCGGTGACTGATATCCTTCAAAACCACTATTCACAGGTTAAAAACCCGAATCCGGTATTCACGCCGCGTGAAGGGAAAAAGACCCTGCCGTTCTGCCGTAAGCTGATGGCGAAAGCCGAAGGCTTCACGTCCCGTTTTGATTTTTCCATTCATGTGGCGTTTTTGCGTTCGCTGGGTAAGCGGCACAGGATGCCACCCCTGTTGCGCCGGCGTGCAATTGACGCGCTACTGCAGGCAATGTGTTTTCACTATGATCCGCTGGCCAATCGCGTGCAGCGCTCGATTACCAATATGGCCATCGAGTGTGGACTGGCCACCGAGTCCAGGAGCGGCAACCTGTCAGTCAGCCGTGCCACCCGGGCGCTGAAGTTTCTGGCCGAGCTGGGGCTCATCACCTATCAGACTGAATATGACCCGCAGATCGGCTGTAACATCCCGACCGATATCACCTTCACCCCGGCTCTGTTTTCCGCGCTTGACGTTTCTGAGGTGGCTGTGGTGGCCGCGCGCCGCAGCCGTGTGGAGTGGGAAAACCTGCAGCGCAAAAAGCAGAAACTGAAACCCCTGGAGATGGACGAACTGATCGCAAAAGCGTGGCGGTTTGTGCGTGAGCGTTTTCGCAGCTATCAGGCTGAGCGTAAATCTCACGGCCGTAAGCGGGATACTGCACGGCGGGATGCATCACGGCAGCGTCATGACATCGAGACGCGCGCGCGTCAGCAACTGACCCGCGAATACGCCACCGGCCGCTTCATGGGCGATAAAGAAGCGCTGAAGCGTGAGGTTGAGCGCCGTGTGCAGGAGCGCATGCTGCTGTCGCGCGGGAACAACTACACGCGACTGGCCACTGTCCCCCTATAACATTCCTTCCTTAAAAAATCCGGCCGGCGCCGGAGGCTTTCGCACGCCTGTTGGCCGGCTACTACGTATTATCTTATCTTCAGGCCTGCATTCCTCACCATAATTCCGGTCTTCCTGGCGTCAACGAGGCCTTAAATGTTATCGCCGGCGTCACTTCTGACGGCCGATTTCTGTTATCCACATATAACTGCAAGGGAGTATTTCATTAGGCTACAACCGTGACACGCACAAAGCACATGCCGTCGGGCTTTCAGGGCGCGTGGTTCCTTTTAAACACCAGCTCTGTATCTCTTTTAAAGATCCTTTAATAAATCCTGTAAACACATAACCTGTTCATCGCCTGCCCTGTGGACAGGCTGCGGAGAATGCCCGCCCTTGCAGCGACCTGACGGTCGCGCCGGTTCGGCAACACCTGAGAGAGCTCCCATCGCTTCGCGACGGGCCCTGACCGGAGAATACATTAGTTACAGCATTCATAAGGAAGTACATCACAAAACCGGCGCCGGTTTGCCGGCCATGTGCCCCTCCCCACCACTGAAAAGCGCCGCCGCCCCCGGCCGAAGGCCGGGAGTAGTGTCGCTTTTAATAATGGGTGTTGTAACTATTCTTCTTCATCGCTGTAAGGGGAGCTGCGGTCAGTTGTCTGGTACACGCTCGTAAGCGGCCCTGCGGCCCGCTAACGCGGAGATACGCCCCGACTGCGGCTGTCGCCTTGTCGGGTCCACTCCGACCGCGTACAGAAGCATCTATACCGTATTAAATGGGTATGGCTTAACAGCTACCGTGTTAAGTTCCCTGGTGTCGCTGAAATTTTTTATGAACATCCCCCTAAGCGTCAGCAGCAAGCTGCCGCCGCTAAGGCCCCGGAAATCACGCCCTTTACGTCGTAAACGCCGTAAAGCCCGCTCACCGGGGTTAAAAGGGATTACTTTGACTTCTTCATTGCTGTTAGCGGGTTAAAGCTAATCAGGGCAGGGGGTAGGGTGGCAGAGTTTATAGCCAGGTAACCGGCTACGCCGGGCTTTCGGCGCCATTTGACTCCACAGACACATGTAACCTCATCTGGCGCCTCCATGCCGCTGACGCGGCATCCAGAAGTTTCCCGATGCTGTAATTGTGCCAAATGCTGACGCTCAGGAATTGAGTTTCAGGTACTTTAAAAGCGAGGCTAGCGACTCGACAGGTCCAGCGTGACAACTAAGTGAGCGGGTTTCATCCCAGGGCATTGCATCATCAGTGCAGAAGTCTCCTGCACATTCCATTTCAAGACGTTCGTCAATTAAACCAACAGGAACCCAGACATAAGGTACGTCTCGCAGACTGTTAGGCACAGTTGAGCCACATACATTGCAAAAATCTGTACGGTACCCCGTTGGCTTAGACCATGAAGCAATGCAGTTTTCCCCTTTAATCCAGCGAAACTCACTGTCTTTGACTAGTGTGGCGAGATTGTAACCCACACCGCTCTGCTTTCTGCAAAGCGAGCAATGACAACGATAAAACACTGCTGGTTTATGAGTAAGTTCAAATTCAATTGTTCCACACAAACAAGATCCATTCATTTCAAAACCATTCCTGCAAGGTCTAAGAGATTTTATGAAACATTACCATCTTTTTTGTACTGAATAGGAGCGCTCTTTTTGGCAACTCAAAATCAGGTAATGGTACCAACTTACTGATTTAGTGTATGATGGTGTTTTTGAGGTGCTCCAGTGGCTTCTGTTTCTATCAGCTGTCCCTCCTGTTCAGCTACTGAAGGCGTGGTGCGTAACGGTAAAAGTACTGCCGGACATCAGCGCTATCTCTGCTCTCACTGCCGTAAAACATGGCAGCTACAGTTCACTTACACCGCTTCTCAACCCGGTACGCATCAGAAAACCATTGATATGGCCATGAATGGCGTCGGATGTCGCGCCAGTGCACGTATTATGGGCGTTGGCCTCAACACGATTTTACGACACTTAAAAAACTCAGGCCGCAGTCGGTAAACTCACGCATACAACCGGGCAGTGACGTCATTGTTTGCGCGGAAATGGACGAACAGTGGGGTTACGTCGGCGCTAAATCACGCCAGCGCTGGCTGTTTTACGCGTATGACAGGATACGGAGGACGGTTGTGGCGCACGTCTTCGGTGAACGCACGTTGGCCACGCTGGAGCGTCTTCTGGGCCTGCTGTCGGCCTTTGAGGTCGTGGTATGGATGACGGATGGCTGGCCGCTTTATGAATCACGCCTGAAGGGAGAACTGCACGTTATCAGCAAGCGATATACGCAGCGCATTGAGCGGCATAACCTGAATCTGAGGCAGCATCTGTCAAGGCTGGGCAGGAAGTCACTGTCGTTCTCAAAATCGGTGGAGCTGCATGACAAAGTCATCGGGCATTATCTGAACATAAAACACTATCAGTAAGTTGGAGTCATTACCGCAATTCGAAACCAAGACCTGAGGACTTTGTGTTCCTTAACTGGTAATATGCAGTGAGTGTCATAATTTATCCCTTAAAATAATACCGATACAAAGATATTTCTACAGGCATAGTTGAGTCTGTAAAATTGCTGATGGTTCAGATCGTTTGTAAGTAATAATAAATTATTCTGGTGGCACAGCAATTGGCTAAATAACTTTACCTTCATTAAATTTTTAAAGAAATACAATCAGGAAAAGTGACTTTAAAAATCTTTTTCGAACATGACGCTATTGATATCTGATATTGCCTGCAGAATTTTTTCATAGACGTACACCTCTATTACAACGACAGGCAACGTACCAGTAATGCGTGCTACCACGCACTTTTGCCGTGAAGGGCGCAAATGCGTGGCTGTAACCATAAACTGTTAACGCCTGGGTCAGGGCGTAACCTTACCCAACACACCATCCTGCTGGCAGCTTTCTCCTGCAGCAATCTGGATTGACAGCACTCCGTTGCGGGCAGCAAGTACCGGTACTTCCATCTTCATTGCTTCCATTACTGCTAGAGTCTCGCCTTCACTGACGGTTTCGCCGGATGTTTTAAGCCAGCGCTGCACAATGCCGGAGATGGGCGCAGTTACTGCACCGGCAACCTGTAATGCCTGGGGTGTTTCAGCCAGACTTGCCGGAACAGCACTACCGGAGGCAGCCTGGAAACTGGCCGGGAGAGCCAGTTGATGGCGCCGCCCATCAATTTCAATCCAGCAACGTTGTAGCGGGGAGTTACCTGGGGGTAAAGGGCGTACCTGTTCAGCAAGCTCAGCAGAAAAATCAGTCTCAATCCAGCGCGTATGAACACTAAAGCTTTTAGTAAAATCCGGGGAATGGAGTACCGCTTCATGGAAAGGCAGCACTGATGCCACTCCTTCGATGCGAAAGGCTTTGACTGCCTGGCGCGCACGCGCCAGCGCCTGGTCGCGGTCTGGTGCCCAAATGACCAGTTTCGCCATCAGTGAATCATAGAAGCCAGAAATAGTGTCTCCATGGGTGACACCACTGTCCACGCGTACCCCTGGTCCTCCTGGCAGATCAAAGCGGGTAATCGTACCCGGCACCGGGAGAAAACCTTTCGCCGGGTCTTCTGCATTAATCCGCAGTTCAATGGCGTGGCCACGCGGCACTGGTGGTGTGGTAATACTCAGTGGTAATCCATGGGCAACGCGTAGCTGTTCTTTGACCAGATCCAGACCGCTGGTTTCTTCAGTTATTGGGTGTTCAACCTGCAAACGGGTATTGACTTCAAGAAACGACAACACACCATTGGCACCCAGCAAAAACTCTACCGTGCCTGCGCTGCGGTAACCGGCACGCTGGCAAATGGACTGCGCGGCACTGGCAATTTGTGCTTCGATTTCAGCACTGAGAAAAGGCGCCGGGGCTTCTTCTACCAGTTTTTGGTTGCGGCGTTGCAGAGAGCAGTCGCGGGTACCCACCACGACTACGTGGCCCTGCTCGTCGGCGATAACCTGCGCTTCAATATGGCGCGGGCGGTCGAGATACTGTTCAACATAACACTCCCCGCGCCCGAAGGCTGTCAGCGCTTCACTGACGGCTGACTGGTAAAGTGTGGCGATTTCCTCCCGAAACCACGCCACTTTCAACCCGCGCCCACCACCACCAAAGGCAGCCTTGATAGCAACGGGCAGGCCGTGTTCATCGGCAAAGCGGATAACGTCCTCCGCGCAAGAAACCGGGTCTGGCGTACCTTTAACCAGCGGTGCACCAACTGCCATGGCAATTTTCCGCGCCTGGACTTTATCACCCAATTGCTCGATGGTTTCCGGGCGTGGGCCAATCCAGATAAGCCCGGCGGCTTCCACGGCACGGGCGAATTCAGCCCGCTCAGACAAAAAGCCGTAACCTGGGTGCACCATTGTGGCTTCACTGCGGCGGGCAACGTCGATCAGTTGTTCGATATTCAGGTAAGTCTCTGCCGGGCTGGACCCGGGTAATGCCCAGGCTTCACCAGCCAGGCGGCAATGCAGGCTGTCGACGTCCGGGTCAGCATAGACCGCGACACTGGCAAAACCGTATTCATGGCAGGCCCGGATAATGCGAACCGCAATTTCGCCCCGGTTCGCGACGAGCACTTTGTGTGGGGGAACGGTAGCAACAGCGCTCATTATTTATACTCCTCAAAAACAGTAAAAGGGTGAATGGCCCGAAAGCGAATCTGGCAGTTGGGCGGGAGTTGGCCCGCAATATCAAGATGGTAGTGGGCGACAGCACCAATCACCGGGTAACCACCGGTTAACGGGTGGTCGGCCAGAAACAGAACCGGTTGCCCGTTCGCCGGAACCTGGATGGCACCAATGCAAGTTCCTTCACTGGGTAATTCGCGGTTGTCACTGCGTGTAAGCGGTAACTCGCCCTGTAACCGCAGGCCAATGCGGTTAGATTGTGGCGTGACTTGCCAGCACTGGCTGGTGAGCCGGTCCAGCGCTTCGTCGTTGAACCAGTCGCAGCGTGGCCCTGGGATGATATCCAGCGTGATGGTCTCGCCGGGTGCCGGTAATGAAGGCAGGCCGATGACAGCAGGCTGTACCGCACTGTATGGCGGCGTGGTGCCTGCATACAATTTAACCCCAGCCTGTAACGGTTCCGGGCCAACTTGTGCCAGCGTGTCGCGTGAGGCACTGCCCAGTTGTGGTGTAACGGCCCAGCCGCCACGGCGTGCCAGGTAACTGCGCACGCCGCGTGCTGGCGCTCCCAGTCGTAACTGGTCGCCTGCTTCGAGTGCCAGTGGCGCTTCTGTGCTGGCGGTAAAATGTGCGCCGTCTGCACGGGTGACCATGACCGGGCAGGGCGCGCCTGTTAGCGCAACGACCATTGGGGCACAAATACGGGCTCTGAACCCACCGGCAGTAATTTCCAGTGCGGGCAGGTGACCAGGGTTGCCAACCAGCCAGTTGGCGCGCCGCCAAGCGGCCTGGTCAAGTGCACCCGAAGGGGATATCCCCATGCTTGACTGCCCTGCGCGCCCGGCATCCTGAAACAGGGTTTGTAAACCTGGTGATATCACTGACATCACTGCGCTACCGGAAGCTGATTGTTGGAGGGGATGTGGTTTTACCACCGGCACACAGACCGGGGCGCGCGTGACATCGACAAACTGCACTTGCATGCCGGGTTGCAATAACGCGGGCGGCTGCCTGTCCAGGGCAAACAGTGTTTCTGTGGTGCGGCCAATTATTTGCCAGCCACCGGGACTTGCGTGGGGGTAAATACCGCTGAATTCTCCGGCAAGCCCAACAGAACCCGCCGGAATACGGGTGCGGGGGCTTGCGCGGCGGGGAACCTGGATACCGGCTTCACGAGAAACAAGGTAAGCGAAACCTGGCGCAAAACCACAAAAGGCCACCTGCCACAAAGAGCCGGTGTGGCGCTGAATGAGCGCCTCAACACTCAACCCGAGGTATTCCGCCATCTCGGCCAAATCATCACCAGTATACTGAACGGGGATGGTGACTACTTTACCTGTGCGCTGAGCTTGCATCTGTCCGTCGAGCTGGCGAATGGCAGCAGATAACTGGTGGCACTGGGTGAGAGTTGGGTCAAAATGGATAAGCAGGGTACGGGCTGCAGGAATGATCTCTTCCACTCCTGACAATGGCGCAGCCTGCAAGGCGGCGAACAAAGCCAGCGTGTCATCAAGAGTGCCCAGCTCCACTAAAAAACTGGACAGGCTGCAAGGTAAAAATCGCACATTACATCCTTATTATTGTTGCCAGGCGGCGTTCGGAATATCGGTGATAAACATGTGGCCAGGGGCATGGCTTACAGCAAATGGCACCCGTGATGCCATCACTGCTGCCTGTGGGGTAACGCCACAGGCCCAGAACACTGGTATTTCTCCAGGGCGGAGTGTCACCGGGTCGCCAAAGTCTGGTTTGTTGATGTCCTGAATACCCAGCGCCTGCGGTTCACCAATATGTACCGGTGCGCCATGGACGGCCGGGTAACGGGCAGTAATAGTGACGGCATCAGCAACCTGATGAGCCGGAACCGGCCGCATGGAGACCACCAGTTCGCCTTTCAGCCTGCCAGCTTCACGGCAGGGGCGATTGGTTCGGTACATCGGCACATTGCAATCTTCGCTGATATGGCGGACATCAATGCCTGCCTGCATCAGTGGTGTTTCGAATGTGAAGCTGCAGCCAATCAAAAAAGTGACCAGGTCCGGGTGGCTTTGCCAGATTTCCCGGGCATCGGTCACTTCTTTAGCCAGTTCACCATCACGCCATACCCGGTAACGCGGTATGTCCGTATCCACACGGCCTCCAGCTGCCAGCATAGTGTGGCATTGCCCGGCTTCGAGGACATCAAGCACCGGGCAACTTTGTGGGTTGCGCTGCGCGTAGAGCAGAAAATCAAATGCCCAGTCGCGTGGCAGGGCTATCATATTCACTTGGGTCATGCCTGGCGCCATCCCGGCGGTGGGTTTGTCGTAACCCTTACGAATACGCAGGCGAGCCTGTGCCGCCTCTTCCAGTGCTTGTGGTGTTGCAGGGTAATTAATGTTCATTGCTGTTCTCCCGGGCAAAAAGGCGCAATTTGGATACCTTCCTGCTCCAGTGCAGCCCGCACTTTGATTGCCATCTCGACGGCACCAGGGGAATCACCATGCACGCAGATACTTTGGGCAGAGATGGGCGTGAACACACTTTCAACTGACACTACACCGCCTTCGCGCACCAGTTGCACCATACGGCTGGCAATGGCCTGTGTATCGTGCAACACAGCACCGGCTTCCCGGCGTGAAACTAGCGTACCGTCCTGATGGTAGGCCCGGTCGGCAAAGGCTTCAGCCACAACCTGCAACCCCTGCTCGCGAGCAAGCTGTGCAAGAGGAGAACCGGCAAGCACCACTAGTGGTAAACTGGCGTTATAGTCTTTAATCGCATTAATGACTGCCATGCCCTGGCGCCTGTCGTGTGCAATTGTGTTGTATAACGCCCCATGGGGTTTGACATAACTCACTCTGGTGCCCGCCGCACGGGCGAGGCCCGCCAGTGCGCCAATTTGGTAAATTACGCTAGCAGTCAGGTCGTCATCTGCCATATTCATTTCCCGGCGGCCAAAGCCCTGTATATCCGGGTAACCCACATGAGCGCCACAACACACCTGGTTGGCTGCGGCGGCTTTGAGTGTGGCCCGCATCCCGGCCGGGTCACCGGCATGGAACCCACAGGCAATGTTTGCGCTACTCACTACAGTCAGCATGCGTGCGTCCTCACCCATATGCCACTGACCAAAGCTTTCGCCAAGATCGCTGTTAATATCAATGGTGTTCATAGGCAGCCTTATGCAATTTTCAGGAAATTAAAAATAGTGGAAACCGACATGATGGCCATATACCAGGTCATGATGCAGGTTATCATCCCCAGCCAGAGCAACCAGCGTGGGTAACGGTAACCGTCCATCAGGTCTGCCCGGCGCCAGCCAACCCAAAGGAATAAAGTTAACCCCAGGGGAAGCACCAGGCCATTGAACCCGCCAGCAAACACCAGCAGAGCTGCGGGGGCTGTACCCAGGCACAGATACACAACCAGAGTGAATGCAATAAATATCAGAGTGGCGATATTGCGCTGGCGCTCAGTAATCCCCGGGCGGAAAACGGAAATAAAAGAAACGGATGTCCATGCGGCGCCTACCACGCTAGAAAGTGCTGCGGCCCACAATACAATACCGAAAATACGCAGGCCCACATTACCGGCTGCGGCCAGGAATGCCTGAGAAGCCGGGTTTGCATTGTGGCTGGAGAGATCAATGGTGACACCACTGGCAACCACGCCAAAAATAGCCAGAAACAGCACATAACGCATGATGCCGACCACAATAATCCCGCGGTTGGCCGCCGAAGAAACTTCTTTGATGTGTTCTTTGCCGCTGATGCCCTTATCGAGCAGGCGGTGAGCACCCGCATAACTGATGTAACCCCCGACAGTACCGCCAACAATAGTGGTGATTGCCGCAAAGTTAATATTGCTGGGGAACACGGTTTCACGCAGTGCCATGCCCAATGGTGGGTGTGAAACCAGTGCCACGTAGAGTGTCAGCACTATCATGACAACCCCCAGCGCAATAAGCATGCGGTCAAGCGCTACACCAGCACGGCGTGAAGCAAAAATATAAATCGCAACAGCTGCGCTGATAAGCCCACCCAGTTTAGGGCTCAAGCCAAACAAGGCATTCAGCCCTAAACCGGCGCCCGCGATGTTGCCAATGTTGAACACCAGTCCGCCAAAGATAACCAACACAGCCAACAGGTAGCCACTGCCCGGTATTGCCCGGTTTGCTACCTCTGCTGCATTCATTTGTGTCAGGGTTACCACGCGCCAGATATTTTGCTGTACGACAAAGTCAATCAGGATAGAAGCCAGAATACCGAACGCGAATGCGACACCCAGGGTGGCGGTGAAGGTGGCGGTTTGAGTAATAAAACCCGGGCCAATGGCGGAAGTCGCCATCAGAAAAATGGCGGCGAGAAGAGATGAACGCCGGTTTTGAACAAAGCTTTTATGCTGATTGATGTTATCAACTGCCATTGCATGCACTCCAGTCGGGGGGATGTCATGTTGTTAAGCAAAAACCATTCCATTGTTGGGTTAAAGTTATTTCATTGTTCATCAATTATAGATAAATTGATGAACAATATTGATCGTAGTGGAAAAAATACGAATGTAAAATATTTGTTAATGCATGGTTTTAAAAGAGTGAGATAACACGCAAGAACAACTGTGCACAGCAATGACGCACTGCATGCACCGGCCTGGTGCGTTGTTCGCGGCTATGCCAGCAATAATGCCGGGAAGGGGTGAGGATAAGTTGCTGCTTCTTCTGGATTATGGGAATATTGCCGCTTGTCCCCCGTTAGTGAGAGGCAGATGAGAGAACCTGCAGAGCCTGTACTGAGTGAAATGATTGCTCAGGCATTACGTCAGAAAATTATTGCTGGAGAGTTACTGCCTGGTGCCCGCCTCTCGGAAAGGGAATTAACCAGCCAGTTGGATATTTCCCGTAACACGTTGCGTGAAGTTTTTCGTTTGCTTACCCAGGAAGGGCTGTTGCGTTACCAGCCAAACCGGGGCGTGTGTGTGGCGGTACCCACAGATGCCGATATCATAGATATTTACCGCATCCGGCGGTTGATTGAATGTGATGCATTGCGTAATGCTTACCCATACCACCCGGCGATTACCATGATGGAGCGTGCTGTTAACGAGGCGCGTCGCGCTTTGCGGGAGGAAAACTGGGGGGAGGTTGGCACCGCGAATATGCAATTCCATGCAGCCATTGTCGCACTTTCAGACAGTGAGCGTCTGATGCGGCTTTACCAGCATATTTCAGCCGAATTACGCCTGGCCTTTGGTCAACTGGCAGATAAAGAGATGCTGCATTCACCCTATGTGGAGAAAAACGCGGGGATAATTTTGTTGCTGAAAGCGGGTGAAAACGGTAACGCCGCTGCCACCCTTGAAACCTACCTGAATATTTCTGAACGCACTATTCTGGCTGCGCTGGCGCGCAGCCGGTAATTTACCTGAGCTCTGGCGGTAATGACTCCAACTTACTGATAGTGTTTTATGTTCAGATAATGCCCGATGATTTTGTCATGCAGCTCCACCGATTTTGAGAACGACAGTGACTTCCTGCCCAGCCTTGCCAGATGTTGCCTCAGATTCAGGTTATGCCGCTCAATGCGCTGCGTATATCGCTTGCTGATAACGTGCAGTTCTCCCTTCAGGCGTGATTCATAAAGTGGCCAGCCATCCGTCATCCATACCACGACCTCAAAGGCCGACAGCAGGCCCAGAAGACGCTCCAGCGTGGCCAACGTGCGTTCACCGAAGACGTGCGCCACAACCGTCCTCCGTATCCTGTCATACGCGTAAAACAGCCAGCGCTGGCGTGATTTAGCGCCGACGTAACCCCACTGTTCGTCCATTTCCGCGCAAACAATGACGTCACTGCCCGGTTGTATGCGTGAGTTTACCGACTGCGGCCTGAGTTTTTTAAGTGTCGTAAAATCGTGTTGAGGCCAACGCCCATAATGCGTGCACTGGCGCGACATCCGACGCCATTCATGGCCATATCAATGATTTTCTGATGCGTACCGGGTTGAGAAGCGGTGTAAGTGAACTGTAGCTGCCATGTTTTACGGCAGTGAGAGCAGAGATAGCGCTGATGTCCGGCAGTACTTTTACCGTTACGCACCACGCCTTCAGTAGCTGAACAGGAGGGACAGCTGATAGAAACAGAAGCCACTGGAGCACCTCAAAAACACCATCATACACTAAATCAGTAAGTTGGCACCATTACCACTTAGTGCTTGCGACAGTCTCAGTTGGATAAATACCGCTGGCTAGATTATCATAAAGCGATAGCCGAATAGATGATTTTACTGGTTGATTACAGGCTTTATTAGTAAGCGTCGTCTCAGCACCGTCTGGCAGATCCTGATATTTCTGAGAGGATAGTGGACACCAAATATGGTGGACGCTATCCATGAAATCATTAACCGCAGTGCGTAAAAAAAGCCCTAATTATCCCGTTGAGTTCAAAATCAAAATGGTTGAACTCTCGCATCGACCAGAGATCTTCGTAGCGCAACTCGCTCGTGAGCATGGGATCAACGATAATTTGCTGTTCAAGTGGCGCCAGTACTGGCGCGAAGGAAAACTACGTCCTCCTTCAACAACAGAAAACAACGTGCCTGAGCTGCTCCCGATAACACTTGATGCCGAAGATGTTGTCCCTGCAACCTCCCCCCGGTCACAACCTGTAGCTGCTGCGGCACCTGAATCACTCAATATCAGCTGTGAAGTGACGTTCCGGCACGGATCACTCCGTCTGAATGGTGCCATCAGCGAAAATATCCTGAACCTGCTGATACGGGAGCTCAAACGTTGATCCCATTACCATCAGGGACAAAGATCTGGCTGGTCGCTGGCATCACCGATATGAGAAACGGCTTCAACGGCCTGGCGGCAAAGGTGCAGACGACGCTGAAAGACGATCCGATGTCAGGTCACGTTTTTATCTTCCGTGGGCGTAATGGCAGTCAGGTAAAGCTCCTCTGGTCTACCGGCGATGGACTGTGTCTGCTGACCAAACGGCTGGAGCGCGGCCGCTTCGCCTGGCCGTCAGCCCGGGATGGCAACGTGTTCCTCACACCGGCACAGCTGGCGATGCTCCTTGAAGGTATCGACTGGCGGCAGCCTAAAAGACTGCTTACGTCACTGACTATGTTGTAGGCCTCTTTATCCTGGTCGACGCTGAATGAGCCTGGTAATATACCCGGTATGAACAGCTTACTTCCTGACGATATCGATGAACTGAAACGTCTCCTTGCCGAACAGGAGGCGCTGAACCGTGCCCTTCTGGAAAAGCTGGCAGACCGGGAGCGCGAAATAGACCATCTGCAGGCGCAGCTGGATAAACTTCGCCGGATGAACTTCGGCAGCCGTTCCGAAAAAGTCTCCCGCCGTATCGCACAAATGGAAGCCGATCTGAACCGGCTTCAGAAAGAGAGCGATACGCTGACCGGTCGGGTGGATGACCCGGCAGTACAGCGCACTCTGCGTCAGACCCGCACCCGCAAACCGTTCCCCGAATCACTCCCCCGCGATGAAAAACGCCTGCGGCCAGCGGGTTCCTGCTGCCCGGAGTGTGGTGGTGCGCTGAGTTACCTGGGTGAAGATGCCGCCGAACAGCTGGAGCTGATGCGCAGCGCTTTCCGGGTTATCCGGACAGTACGTGAAAAGCATGCCTGTACTCAGTGCGATGCCATCGTGCAGGCCCCCGCGCCTTCACGGCCCATCGAGCGGGGTATCGCAGGACCGGGGCTGCTGGCCCGCGTGCTGAGTTCAAAGTATGCAGAGCACACCCCGCTGTACCGCCAGTCTGAAATATACGGCCGCCAGGGTGTGGAGCTGAGCCGCTCACTGCTGTCGGGCTGGGTGGATGCGTGTTGCCGGCTACTGTCACCGCTGGAAGGGGCGCTTCAGGACTATGTGCTGACTGACGGTAAGCTCCATGCTGATGACACGCCTGTCCCGGTGCTGTTGCCAGGTAATAAGAAAACGAAGACCGGGCGGTTGTGGACGTACGTTCGTGACGACCGTAACGCCGGGTCAGAGCTGGCGCCGGCAGTGTGGTTCGCTTACAGCCCGGACTGAAAAGGTATCCACCCGCAGAGCCATCTCGCCGGCTTCAGCGGTGTTCTGCAGGCGGATGCGTACGCCGGGTTCAACGAACTGTACCGCAATGGACAGATAACGGAAGCTGCCTGCTGGGCTCATGCCCGCCGCAAGATCCACGATGTGCACGTTCGCACCCCGTCAGCGCTGACGGAGGAAGCCCTGAAACGGATCGGTGAGTTATATGCCATCGAGGCGGAAATAAGGGGGATGCCGGCGAAGCGACGCCTTGCAGAACGTCAGCAAAAAGCTAAACCGCGGCTGAAATCCCTGGAAAGCTGGCTGCGTGAAAAGGTGAAAACGCTGTCGCGACACTCAGAACTGGCGAAAGCGTTCACGTACGTACTGAACCAGTGGCCGGAGCTGGCTTACTATACTGACGACGGCTGGGCCGAGGCAGATAACAACATAGCTGAGAATGCGCTACGGATGGTCAGCCTGGGCCGCAAAAACTACCTGTTCTTCGGTTCGGATCATGGAGGAGAGCGGGGAGCGCTGCTGTACAGCCTGATCGGGACATGCAAACTGAACGGAGTGGAGCCAGAAAGCTACCTCCGTTATGTCCTTGACGTCATTGCTGACTGGCCGATAAACCGGGTCAGCGAACTACTCCCCTGGCGCGTAGCACTGCCAACTGAATAACACATCCCCGTCAATACGGTTCTCGCTGCACGCTTACTTTAGTTAATAGTCTGGGTTTTTTTCATTGCTTCTCATCAGTGATGAAGGGCGCAATTATTAACCCGGGTTGTAACGAAAAGGCTTAATACAGCAGCGGTTTATAGTGATGGGGTTGGCGCATGGCAACCAGATCTTTACGCCGTACCACATTGGTTGGATAAGGGCTGTCAGCAAGAGAGCGTGTGTCGACGATTTGTGTTGTGACCAGCGTTTCCTGCCAAAGCAGCCGTTCTTGCCGTGGAAAAGTGAAGGTTTCTGGCCCGAAAATTCCGCTAAATCCTCCTGCCCCATCTATACCATCAAGTGCATTAGCAAAAACCAGATAAAGATTGTTTTCTCCCGCACGGGTTCTGAATAAGTGCCAATGCAGCGGATCGGCCCCTGTTGGGATAGGGAAATTCTGTGTCACAGAGCTGCCCGCGTGGGCGGCGGTAAATCCTGCCGAAAGCGCAGCAGAACACGCAATAATATCGCATCCCATTAAAGCGAGAATTCGTGCTGATTCGGGAAACAGGGCATCGTGACCTGACAACAATCCAATTCTGCCAAGCGCGGTATCAAACACTCGCCAGTGTTCTCCCGCGCTGGCCCATTTTTGGCTTTCCTGCGAAAGATGGATTTGCCTGTAACTGCCGATTATCCCTTCTGGCCCAAACAGCATCTGTGCAATGTAGTTTTTATCATGTTGCTTTTCTGCCATTCCGACCACAAGGTAGACTCTTAGCTGTATAGCCAGGCGAGCCAGCGTCTGCACTGCCGGGCTTTCTAACGTTTGAGCATGAGCCGCATTATCGTAATGACCTGTCAAGGCTAATTCAGGGAAGACGATCAGCTCGCTACCTTGCTCCAAAACAGCTTCTTTTGTCATGGCGATTATCGCCGCCAGATTATCTTCAACTTGCTCACCGGGAGATAACTGCGCCACGGTGATACGGCTCTGCTTGCCTGGGGGGAGTGGCTGATGTCCATACAGCCCAAAGAAATCCTGCGGGTTCCATAAAAAACTGTCGCTTAATAGTAAGTGATAATAATCAGGACGGCGTTGATAAAAAACCGGCTCCCCTAATACCTGGCGCTGGCGGCTACGGTTGATATCTATTTCGGCATACGCTATCCCATTACCGTTATCGACCACTGCGGCAATGTTGCCATCAGGCTCAATAATACAACTACCGCCGCTAAACTGAACTCCGCGTTCTAGTCCCCAGCGGTTACTCTCCAGCAGATAACAACCGTTTTCCATTGCCCGGCTAATCCAGTAGGGCGCGGGGGTGCGTTCTGCCAACCAGTTGCTGATGTGACAAATGACGTCAACGCCGTCCAGGGCCAGCAAGCGGGCTGTTTCCGGGAAGTGAATATCCATGCAAACCAGCATACCAATGCGTCCTAGCGGAGTATCGAAGACTTGATGTCCAGAATCGCCCGCCGCAGCCCATTTGGGTTCTGAAATATAGGGGTGGGTTTTACGATGGCAACCGATAACACCCTCAGGCCCTATTAATACGGCGCTGTTGTAATACAGCGATGTATTGGGGTCGATTTCAGGCATTCCCAAAACGATATAGCATTGATAATGTTGCGCTAACTCAGCAAAAAGTGCTGTACTCTCGCCAGGGACGGTTTCTACCATCGGCGCAATCTCCTGCCGGTCAAACCAACAGTATCCCGTTGTTGCCATTTCCGGGGTTGTAATCAAGCGTGCACCTTTCTGTGCCGCCTGTTCAACCAATATAAGTAATTGACGTAAATTGGCTTCTTTGGCAAACATTAAGGGTTCGAATTGAATTGCGGCTGCAAGATAAGGGGCTATCGGCATGATGATCCTCACGATTAATAAATGCGATGTTCAGGGAGCCCAGGTAAGGCTTACTTCATTTTTCCGGATGCTGGCGCCCCGGGCGTAGTCCAGGAGAAAATGTCATTGGCCTGTATTAACGAACATGAGATCTCTTCGACAGTAATACGTTTGTCCATAGCCTGATGGCGCAGAATCTCATAAGCCTGTTCTTCGCCAATGCTGTGCATTCTCATCAGGATGGCTTTAGCTTCACTAACCTGACGGATACCGAGCATTTTTTTCTCCAGTCGTTCTATTCGATCGCTCATCTGCCGTTGTTGTTGAGCATGGTGCAAAGCAAACACCATCGCAGAGAGTAAGCCTGAAGAGCGAATTGGAGTTGTTATCGTGGCTCCCGCACCCATGCTGATGGTTTGATCGATAAACGTTGGATTTTCATAGGCGATAACCGCGATAAGGACATGTTTACTCAGATTAAGCCACGACACGTCTGGTTCTGGGTTATCTGACTGTAATGCATAGAAAATCAGGTCCGTATCAGCGGGAAGTCGTTCAGGAATAGGCCAGAAGGCCTGAACCTTAAATCCCATGCGGCGTAAATGATTAGTGAGTGTTGCACCGTCATCATCATCGGGGTGTAACACTACGCAACGAATCCCCCGACTCAGTAATATGGCTGTTGTGCTAAGTCTGCTATCGTGAGGGCGCATATGGATACCCCACAGTTGTTAGCTTCGTTACCCAATCGCCCTGAATCTGATTGGTCATATAGGGATCGGGATCGACAATACGGCGAGACTCCTGGACAATTGTAAATTGCCCATTTTCATTTGCCATACCAATGCGCGGATATAGCCCGGTATGCTGATTAAGCTGATCAATACGAATACGCCCCTGGGGAGCATCAAACTGGCTACCCCTCAGCGCGATTGATAACGGGTAGATATGATCACTGCCACACTCGGCCATGGCTTTTGCAAAAAGGTGTACCTGGCTGTACGTGGCCTCCCAATTCATGTCCGTACTCATTTCCGGTCCGAATTGCTTACGGAATTGTTTGAGTGCGGATTGATTTGCCTTGGTGTTAATACTTTGAAAATAGGGGGCGGAAGTAAAATGCCCCTTTGCGGCCTCCGCGCCCATAATGGCAATCTCAGTTTCTGAGGTATTTAAGCTACCAATAGGCATACGCGCAGGATCTAAACCTGCAGCCTTATAAGCCTGATACAGGAAAGGAACGGTCTGCCCGACAACAGTGCTGAAAATAAAATCTGGCTGCTTTTTCATGACCTCATCAATAATAGGTAGAAAAGCTTCATAGGGCGCATTCAAATCAAGATAACGCTCACCAATCACTGCTCCGTCATGCCGTTGCAGAATTAATTCCTGCATGTTGCGGTTACATTCGTAGGGATAAATATAACGGGAACCAATCAAATAAACCCGTGTCCCAAACTGAGCCGCGAGGTAGTCAGCCAGCTGTACACAATTCTGATTAGGCGCGGCACCGCCATAGAAAATATTTTCTGAAAACTCAAAGCCCTCATACAGTTGCGAATAAAACAGCAACCGACGATATTTTTCAACAATCGGTGACATCGCTTTTCGGCTGCTGGAGGTATAGCCGCCAAAAATCACATTTACTTCATGTTCGGTAATTAATTCCTCGGCCATGGCACGAAACAGTACATCGTCAGATTGCGGATCCAAATGAATTGCATTGAGTGGTCTGCCGTTGATGCCGCCATTTTGATTAATTTCGGCAATAGCCTGGGTTGCTCCGCGCCATTGTGACAACTCTTGTGCCGCCGTCACTCCGCTGAAGGAGTAAAGTAAACCAATATTGATGGGTGTATCTGGCCCCATATGCACCTGCTTTAGCTGTTAAAAATAGCGATTGTTTGAACTTACACATTACCCCGATCTACATCGGGGTAATGTTCACCGGTTAGTTATTCCTACTAAACTAACAGGTTTTTGTTCAGCATCGCGCCAACGGTGTATTTGGGGTCGACCATGTTGCCCAGCCGCACTTTGCCGCATTGACTCAGAAGCATGTAGGCATCCCATTGTTCGAAGCCAAAGTCTTCTACCAGCCAGTAAATTAAGTCGCGATATGCAATTCGCGTCGCATCCTCCAGCGGACGTGCACTGCCAATACTCATAATATTTTCGGCATTCTCCATTCGTGGCCAGGAAAGCTGCCAGTTCTTGATCAAATCGACTTTGATGGTGGTGATTGAGGCAAACTCTACTGCGGTCCCGCAAATCTCACCATCACCCTGACAAGCATGGGCATCACCAATAAACAGGCGGCCTCCAGGCGCACGTACCGGCAGATAGGTAATACTCCCTGGTCCTATATCCGGCACATCCATATTCCCGCCGTGATTGTCTGGCGTCAGTGAATTGATTGAGTCAATTTCTGGCGATACGCTCAAGGTGCCAATATGGGGTTTATAGGGAAGCGTATGGCGTTTGCTCCAGTAGACCTTTTCACTGTCGAGTTTAATCATGCGCACCTTTTCTGGCAGCGGATCATTGAGCATGGCCGTCAGGTCGGTCCCGGTCAGTCCGCCAAAATGCGGAATCATGGCGCAGATGCCGTAGGGATCAACGCCGCGGGGCAACATGGATTCGATATAGACAGCGAGCACATCACCTTTCTCCGCGCCATTGACCATGATCGGTCCGTTTTGTGGGTTGAGAAAGGGCATTTTTAGCAACTGGCTCGGAATATCCTGTTCCGAATTGATAGCACCTTCAAAAGCATCTCGAGTGTCGACAATAATCCGGTCACCGGGTTCGATGGTCAGGACGGGTGTGGAATAAGGGCCAATGGTGTAATGAAACTCTTTTTGCATTTCTTCCGTCAGGTGATGCGTTACCGGTTTACGCCCGGCACCAACACCGCGTTTGGCCATAATGGATTCTTCCAACCATTTCATATGTTATTCTCCACGTAATTTATAGCGTTTAGTTACAGAGCCAGATGACGACGCATTAAAAGATCATCAGAGAGCTGTTGTTGGGTCAGCGTTTCTACAACCAGGCCTTTATCCATTACCGCACAGCGCTGTGCGGCCCGCTGGATCATCGCAATATCCTGCTCGACCAGGATCACGGCCACATGGAGTTCCCGGGCGATGCGTACCAGGGTATCGGCAATGATATTGACGATAGAAGGTTGGACACCTTCGGACGGTTCATCCAGCAGCAGGACCTTTGGTGAGCCCACCAGGGCTCTGGCAATCGCCAATTGCTGTTGCTCACCGCCACTCATAGTTCCGGCTTTTTGCTTGAGCCTTTGCCGCAATATGGGGAAGTAATCCAGTACCCGATCCAGCATCTCTTTTGCAAATTCGCGATGTTCACGGACAAATTGCATTCCGACTTGCAGATTCTCCGACACGGTCAGCCCGGTAAAAACTTCACGCCCTTGCGGGACGTAGCCAATGCCTAAACGAGCGCGGCGCTGCGGTGAGGCCTGAGTAATATCAATTTCGCCCAATAAAATTTGGCCTTGCTTTGCCGGAACAACGCCAATTAATGTGCGCATCAATGTGGTTTTGCCTACGCCATTGCGGCCAATCAAACCCAATACCTCGGCTGCATGTAGCTGCAGTGTTACGCCATTGAGAACTTGCCCACCGCCATAGCCACCGGCCAGCTCCTGCATTTGTAAAACAACGTTAGTCATACGGTTTTCCCCAAATAGATGTCTGCTACATCCTCGCGAGCCAGCACTTCGCCGGCATTGCCGTCTGCAAAAACTTTCCCTCCATGAAGGACCGTGACCTGTGAAGCAATTTGCCGGACAAATGTCATATCATGCTCCACCACCAGTAATGTCAGACCGTCATTTTGCATTTGCTTAATTAACTCGCCAGTCAGGTAGGTTTCATCAATTGACAAGCCTGCGACTGGCTCATCGAGCATGAGTAACGTGGGTTGCAGCGACACCGCCATAGCAATTTCTAGCCACTGTTTTTTGCCGTGGGATAGATTAGCCGCGAGTTGACGACATTCAGCGGTAAGCTTAAAACGCTCTAATAACTCATCCACACTGACTGCCTGTGAGCGAACTTCCGGGCGTAAATGGCTGAGAGATAATTGCAAATGTTGCGCAACTGTCAGTTCAGGAAAGATCCCGGGAATTTGAAACTTAATGCTCATTCCCATTTGAATACGCTGAAAAGGCGCTAAGGTATTTATCCGCTGATTGAAAAAGTGGATATCTCCATTACTGGGTACATGCTCGCCAGTGAGTAATTTGAAAAAGGTACTTTTACCGGCACCATTTGGGCCAATAACACATCGCACTTCGCCACGACGTATTTGTAAATCAACTTGATTGATAACTTGAGCACCACCGAAGTGTTTGCTTAATCCCCGTGTTTTGAGGATCGGTTCCTGCGAGACCTGATTCATAGCGAGTCCTCCTTTTTCCGGCGTGAGGAGAGCAAGCGGGTGATGCTCTCAGCCAGCCAGGATAAAAGTCCGTTGGGCGCCGCTAATACCACTAACAGCAAGATGGCGCCCAGTAGAATCAAGGCATATTCGCTGCCATAAACAGCTAACCATTGGGATAGCCACACTAGGATGGCCGTAATGATCACCGTGCCAAAAATGTTTTTCCGCCCAGCGGTGGCAACCCAGATGACCGGCATTGCAGCGGCGGATAAACCCATTGATGACGGGGTAATATATGATCCCCACAGGGTATAAAGTGCTCCGGACAGGCCAGAAAGTACACCTCCCAGCACAAACACCAGTAATTGATAACGGCGGATATCAATGCCGAGCATCTCTGCCCGATGAGGATTTTCACGAATTGAGGCCAACGTCAGGCCAAAATTGGAGCGTAACAACGTCCTCACCCCCCAATAAACACCCGCGAGCAGCAAGATAATCAGGTAATAAAAGCCGTTGTCTTCCAGTGGCAAGTCACCGTTAACCCATGGTATGGACAAGGGGGGCATCCCTGACATACCGTTGAAACCATTCAAACGCGCACTGCCGATAGCCCATTGTGGACCTGCAGTTTGTGACATAAAGGTTTCCAGGACCAGAGTGCAGGACAGGGTTACGATACCAACAAAAATACCGGTTACCCCGCCGTAAAACATCAGGTAACCCAGTGCCGCAGCCGCTGCAGCGGCAAGCAGCAATGCGACAATTAAACCGGACCAGGTAGAGAGCACGCCAGCGCCGAAGTTTAATGTCATCACACCATAGGCGTAACCCGCCAGACCAAAGAACGCCGTTTGGCCGAAAGATAAAATACCGCCATGTCCCCACATCGCAGCTAATCCGATGGCGCCGAAGGTCCAGAGAAGAAAGTAGGAAAAGTCACCGATCGTGGTGCTATCGACCACTAACGGTAGCATGAGAGCACCAGCTAAAATTAACAATGTCGCCAGCCAGCTCGAGGATTGTCTGTGTTTCTTCATACCATTCGCCGATAAATTAAGAGAGGTTGTTGTCACATTCAGCTCCTAGCGGTTACGGGTAAACAGGCTGCCAACACCATTCGGTAGTACGCGAATAACCAGTACGGCGGTGACCAGTAAGCCAATTTGGCCAGCAAGTTGCCCATACCAGGAATTTAACCCGGTCTGTATTGCGCCCAGGGCAATTGCGGCAGGAATAGTGCCAACCAAGACATTTGCGCCGCCCACGACGACCGAAACAAAGGCCTGGATAATAAAGCTGCTCCCCATGGTAGGGACGGCAGTCAACGTCGGGGCATAAATAGCCCCGGCCAGCCCGGCCAATCCAGCACCCAGCGCGAAAGTTAAGGTATAAATACGGTCAGTTTCTAACCCCAGGCAGGAGGCCATACGGGCATTTTGAATAGTCGCTCTGGCACAGACTCCGTAGTTGGTGTGGAAAAACAGCCAATAGAGCATCATTAATATAGCGATGGCGAAGAAAGGCAGCAGTGCACGGTAAGTCGCAAAAGAATATTCGCCGAGAGTGAAAGAGCCGAAAGGTGTTGAGAGCCCTTCCAGTGATGGACCGGCGATGAGTAACATGCTTTGTTGCACAATCAGGCTAATAGCCCAGGTTGCGACTACCGAGTCATACAGACGCCCATAAAGATGGCGCACGATGAGACGCTCGATGACTCCGCCGAAGAATGCCGCGGCTAATGTACCGCACAGCATGGCGAACGGAAGCGGCAAACCCGATTTGTTCATCAGTATGGTGACATAGGCACCGCACATAATGAATTCACCGTGTGCCAGATTTATCACCCCCATCATGCCGAAGATAACCGCCAGCCCCAATGCTGCCAGCACCAGATAAGCGAAGTTATCGCCAAACTGATAAATCACTGAGTAAATAAAAGAAAGCGCTAACATCGTTGGCAATCCCCGGTGTCCTGATTGACACGATTTAAAATGGATATAACAGGGAAGTTCCCGTTACTCGAGCACTTCCCTGGCACGTGGTTTGATTTACGATTTTTTAGGTGGTGATGATGGGGTGTACTGGCTGTGGTCCGGTTTTACCGGCAAATTACAGCCAGCGTCTCCTAGCCAGTAAGGTTTGATATTTTCCCATACCTTAGGTATCTCGATAGAATGATCATCTTTTACATGGGCCAGATAGATGGTATGGCTCAAATGGTGACTTTTGGGATCAATACATACTTTTCCGGACGGTCCATCAGTACAGATATCACCACTTTCCAGCGATTTACGAACAGCATCCATATTAGTCGTGCCGGCTTTCTCTACTGCCGCTTTGTAAAGATAAACCGCATCATAAGCATTAGCCGCTTCCTGATTGATGTAGGGTTCATTCGGGAATTTGGCATGGAAGCGTTGTTTGAAGTCATTACTGGCCGGGCTGTCTACTTCTTCTATGTAATTAGTCGTGACATACATGTCTTTCAGCGCCGGGGCTTTAAAGCGTTTATGCTCATAAGCCTGGCCAACGTTGACGGAGCTCGCCATTGGTAAATTTAGTTTTGCCGCCGCTTGTTGCTCATAATAGGAAGATTGGTTCGCCCCAACCAATAATGTCATCACAAAATCGGGCTTGGCTTTCTGGATATTTTGAATCGTTTGACCAAATTGCGAGACGCTCAGTGGGATAAACTCTTCACCCACCATGGTACCACCATTTTCTTTCACAATTTTGCGGACCCATTCAGCCGATATTTGCCCGAAATTATAATCGGCAGCAATGGTATAAACTTTTTTACCATACTTCGCCATCATCCATGGAATTAATGTAGAAAATTGTTGTTCAGGAACCGCACCAGTGACGAAAACATTAGAGTCACACACGCCACCTTCATACTGATTGTTATACCAGTAAAGCTGTTTTTCACGATCCATAATCGGCCGGATAGCCTCACGCGAGGCGCTGGAAAATGCCCCAAAAATCACATCCACTTTATCGTTTTTAATCAGACGACGGGCCATTTGTTGAAAACGTGTGTTGTCGGATTGCGTATCGTATTGTATTAAATCAATTTTTCTCCCGAGTATTCCGCCTTTGGCATTAATCTCGTCTATTGCAAGCTCAGTCGCATGAATTTTAGGAATAACCGGTAAAGCAAAATTACCTGAAGCATCTTCCAGTAAACCAATTTTTATTGGTTGTTCTGCCGCGGTTGCCATTCCTGAAGTGGTTACGGTAAATACAGTAGCAATTGCGATTGATAGCATGCTGTAATGACATTTTATTCTGGACATAAGTACCCCTGGTTCAGTTAATAGATAGACCTGAAAAAAAGCCAAAAAAAAAGCCCAGCAAAGTCAAATGACATTGCGAGGGCTCTATTGCCATAACCACAAGCCGACAACGTTGGCGTTCTTGCGGAGAAGTCAGCATCACTATAGTAATTATTTCTGAGCATTGTCAACTATTAATTTCTAATAAAAATAAAAGTGGCGCCTGGAAAGTATTGCACCAACTCGGGGCAGGCAGTTGCACAACAATAGCCCATGAGAACACACGTGCTAACTGTGCATATATCATAGGGAAACAGCTATATTATCGCGCGAAGATTTGAGAGATTAAGAACAAAGGGTTAATAAATTGCACCAATAAGATATTTAACACCCATTGGGAGTCTGGCTATAATTATTGCTTCTAAAATGGATACCATCTATAACTGGACTGACCCCACCTCAGCAGGTATTCCCTGTCCTCACGACGAGGTCAGTTTAAAGTCCTCTGAAGTGGTTTACTGAATTTGGCCACCTGAACAGAGGTGATATGCTCACCTCAGAACAACACAGGTGTCATAATGAAAAAAAGAAATTTCAGCGCAGAGTTTAAACGCGAATCCGCTCAACTGGTCG
>NZ_JAKUZW010000023.1:0-22880 GCF_030128605.1 Klebsiella sp. K5-45
GGATCAGGCAGAGTATGAGTCGGCGTGGAAACTGCTGGGATAACAGCCCAATGGAGCGCTTCTTCAGGAGTCTGAAGAACGAATGGGTGCCGGCGACGGGCTATGTAAGCTTCAGCGATGCAGCTCATGCAATAACGGACTATATCGTTGGATATTACAGCGTACTAAGACCGCACGAATATAATGGTGGGTTACCGCCAAACGAATCAGAAAACCGATACTGGAAAAACTCTAACGCGGTGGCCAGTTTTTGTTGACCACTTCATCTTAAATGACTCTGAGGTGTCTGTTAAACCTGTGGCGATTCACATCCTGGTTTCTCTGTTATTTAAGCAGTTCAGAACGACTTTTCAGTAACGCTTTCCCCTGCGCCAGCAGCAGGTGATTACACTGCCCTTCAATTTCTACCAGCTGATCGGCAAGCAATTGCTGAGTGTTTGCGCTGAGAGTGCCGGTCAGTTCAATTCCCGGATGGTAAGTTTTCTCGCTTCTTCCAGCGGAAGCGCTCTGGAGTAATACCAGCCCTGAGCATAACTCTGTGGCCAGAACGTCTTCAGATAGTTCACCTGCTCCTGAGTCTCTACACCCTCAAACACAATCTTATCTGCAATGGAGCGGAACATCTCATGCAGTCCGGGAAGAAGATCATATCGTAAAGATTCAGTACCAATAGCACTAGTTAGCGATTTGTCTATTTTTATTTCATCTACATCAAGCGCAGTTACCAGATTAAGATTAGAATATCCTGTCCCAAAGTCATCGATGGCAAACCTGACACCATGATTTTTATATTTATCAATGTGAATTTTCATACTTTCAAAATCCCCTCCTTGACGCTCCGTAATTTCAAGAAGGATTGTTTTATATGGGATGTTATATTCAGAAATTAATCCTAGTAGGATATCCCTGAATTTTTCTGAATCAAGATCGCTTGGATTAATGTTTAGGCTCAAAAATATTTCATTCTGAATAGCAGTATGGATAAATTCTCGGATAGCATGGTTAATGACGAATAAAGTCACATCCTCCTGTAATCCTTCCCTTTCAGAAAGCGGTATAAATACATCAGGGCTAATATTCCCAAGTTTTTCATCTTTCCATCTGAGCAAGGCCTCAAATCCGCAGATTCGTCCGTCTTCAATTCTGTAAATAGGTTGATATACCAGCGACAGGGCTTCATTTTTCAAAGCCTTTACAAACCTTGCAGATAGTGAACTATTGAGTTCTGCTCTGTTCATAATGATAATATAAATCATTATACCGGAAAGTAGTGACACTGTTACTAATAACAATTGTATGCTCCAGTGCTCTGAAAATATCCCCGTAAAATACCCACCTCCTGTAACACAGAGATCATAATGGAGGCTGCATGCCCTAAACACTCTAAACCTTAGTGGAACGCTATCATGCCGATCAAGAAGAGGAGCATCAGGTCCTATATTGAAGTAATGCCTGTCATGCTTGCTATTTCCGACGACAGCGCTAAAGTTTTTTGAATACATATCAGTTTCGAATCGTCTGAAGACAAATGGTGATAGGGTCACCATAATACCTTCAGAAATATATCCATTGACGGATATATCATCCATAAGCTTAATACCAAAAAGCCACACTCCTTCCCGCGAAGTCCATTTTTTATCAAAATGTTCCAGACTTAAGGTGGGACGTAAACTCCCCCACAGAGCACTACAGGCTAATTCTCCTTTTATGATGTAGCCAACATCTTTAACCAACGGATAGGGCCATACTACAACCCGAAGATGTAGGATATTTTCATTAGTACATGGACTGTCTCCTATATTCAAATGTGACTTTGCAGCAGTCTTGACAGATTCAGTCTGAACCAGGAGCGATTCAGAGCGAACAAGCACATCGGAAGTATAGTCTTTAATTTTATCCCGAAAAATCAGATGAGCTACGCTCTCAGATAATACAAAAAAAAATATACCAGCTGAAAGAATCGATAAAGAGAGGACTGATAGATTATGTATCCACTTTCCAGGGCTAATCAAACGTTCCAGCTTACGACTAACCATGCAGATCTCCCCTCAAATTGAAAAGATATAAAGCTATATTTTCGCCAACTTCACTGACCGATTAGCTGGCACTGAACATACTATTCCAGTATACCTATTCTTGCCTTACTCATCCCGGGTATGAATCAAATAATGTGACATGGTTCGGATAGATACTGGTTATGATTTACAGAGATAATTCATGCGTTATTAATAGCCTTGTGAAGGCTCCAGATTTATTGCGCAACTTTTAAGCAATGCATGTAATGCGGTTTTTTACTCGCTATTATAGAACGAATATTGATTTTTTGCTGGGCGATCGCCCCCTAAGGTGTGTACCAAAACAAAGGCACTCTTTTTTTTAAAAAAACAGAGTAAAATGTTGCGTGGTGCCGGCATTACAAAACGAAAGATTATGTTATAATCGGGTTATTATTGATAATGTTTCGCATTACAATGTAAAACCAGATATCTGCATTTGGGTGGAGATAGCTTAAGATGGATAAAAAATATGATTTTTCGCTCAGCTATGAAGCCTTGACACGAGTATGTGAAAATGCAATATGTGAACATATTCGCAGAGCAGGTTCTCTGGAAGGGTTAGGTTTCGCACTTGAATATACCAAGGCCTATGCCATCCTGGAAGTATGGTCTCTGCTGGCAGCTACTGGCGATACATTTCCAGCTCTCATTGAGAAAGACAGAATATATCTGTTGCAACTAATTTCCGGGGAAAATAATATAGAGCTACATTAGATCATAAATTATTTGTCAGAACATATCCGTTTTTACTTAACGCCCGCCGGAATAACTGACGAGAGGAAAATAAAATTTGTTGTGCAATAATAATTCTGATCATTTTGGTCAGTCGGATTGGTCGTAGAGTTTCAGGGTGATGCTGCCAACTTACTGATTTAGTGTATGATGGTGTTTTTTAGGTGCTCCAGTGGCTTCTGTTTCTATCAGCTGTCCCTCCTGTTCAGCTACTGACGGGGTGGTGCGTAACGGCAAAAGCACTGCCGGACATCAGCGCTATCTCTGCTCTCACTGCCGTAAAACATGGCAGCTACAGTTCACTTACACCGCCTCTCAGCCCGGTACGCACCAGAAAATCATTGATATGGCCATGAATGGCGTTGGATGCCGGGCAACCGCCCGCATTATGGGCGTTGGCCTCAACACGATTTTACGTCACTTAAAAAACTCAGACCGCAGTCGGTAACCTCGCGCATACAACCGGGCAGTGATGTGATTGTCTGCGCTGAAATGGACGAACAGTGGGGCTACGTCGGTGCTAAATCACGTCAGCGCTGGCTGTTTTACGCGTATGACAGGATACGGAGGACGGTTGTGGCGCACGTCTTCGGTGAACGCACTCTGGCCACACTGGAGCGTCTTCTGAGCCTGCTGTCGGCCTTTGAGGTCGTGGTATGGATGACGGATGGCTGGCCGCTGTATGAATCACGCCTGAAGGGAAAGCTGCACGTTAACAGCAAGCGTTACACTGGGGTCAGTTTGGAGATCGGAAATTTTTGTACGTTAAGCGCATTATTTAACCAATCTTGGTTCGTAAGGGGTTGATTTTGCGTCAGTGGCTATCGCTTTTAAGTTGTCGCTCTTGCAGTATCGCATTTAGGTTATCCGATTAAGGTCAAACCTCTGAAAATGCCGTATAGCGCGGGAGTACACCCTATTGCTATAGGTAAGTCTGTTCAAAAAACAGGCTTGCCGTACAATAATTCTCTATATCCAAACTGACCCCTACACTCAACGCATTGAGCGGCATAACCTGAATCTGAGGCAGCACCTGGCACGGCATGGACGGAAGTCGCTGTCGTTCTCAAAATCGGTGGAGCTGTATGACAAAGTCATCGGGCATTATCTGAACATAAAACACTATCAATAAGTTGGAGTCATTACCGAGTTTCAGTATTCTTGTACGATGACAAGGCGGGATAACTACCGTCATCGCGCCCTGTCTGGAATCAATGACTTCAGTTTTAGATATAAAGAAAAAACAATATAAACAACATTAGATAAAAGTGAGAGCAACTCATCCTGTATAACATGAGGTAGAGTAAAGCATTTATCATTAACTTACTGAAGACGGAATAACTACATTTATAACCGGAAGCTACTCTCTTTGAATCTATTTTAGATTTCGATTATTCCTGATTGCCATAGGCTTTTTTATAGTGCCCTGTGATTTCCTTGACCTCACTTTATATTTTATTATCATCCCATATAATAAAACCAGTGAGATAGATAAAACAACATACAATAACATAAAAATACCTGTGTTAAAAATTAAAAAAAGGAGATTAGGTCGAGTCCGTGAGGGATTTTAACATATGCGCGAATTGATACAACTCATATGTGCTAGCCAGTTTCATCTTTTTCTTTATTTCTTTTATATGATATTTTATAGTATTGACAGTAACTTTGTTTAGTGAAGATATTGTTTTAAGATCCAGTCCATTCGCCAGTTGAATAGTAATTTTTGATTGTTTTTTAGATAAATTAATGCGCACACGTTTTTCAATCTTTTCTTCCCGTATGGAACAAGATTGCGAATGTGTGTAATTTATCAAACCATGTTTGATAGTAATTATCAGTTGCTCAACAGTATTGTTTTTCATGGAGAAAGTAAAAGTATTATTCTTAAATCTTTTTACATCATCAAAACAAAAGCCATCAGTATAATCATGCAATATAAACAAAATCCCGGCTGGTTTACATTTCATAAATTTGGCATTAGGTAAGAATAATTCACCTGGCGCGGTCTCATAAAACACAATATCTTTATCAAGCAGATAGTCATCATTTTTTTGATTATGAATCGAATGTGCGGAATTGCTATTTTTTTCAAAATGTGAATTATTGCTTCATAAATAAAAGCATTCTTAGTAATGACTGATACTTTTACTTCACATATCTTTTGAAATAATTCGTTGTCAATGTTATTATATTTTACCATAGACAATCCAACAATCCCTTTGATGAATTATCACTGTTCCCAGAAGGTCTTCCTCGAATAAAACATCCATGTAATTCAAATAATATCCTCATCAATACGTAATCGATTACATGACCTATTTAGTGAATAAACCATGTTTGAAATTGAGATACTCCACACTCCTCTCGCTTAAGCATTCGCCTTCATTAATTTGAATGTGGCAATGTATTCCTGCATCGTAACATTTCTGATACCATTCGCCAATTTGTAATGCGTCTCCTTCAAGTTTCACTATTTTCCTGGTATTAGTCCATAATTGTAGACAGTTTGTTTTATTCAAACGAATTACGTATGCACAGCGAAATACAGAATATGTTTTTCCATCTATCTCGATACTATGCGCAACTTCGCTCCATGAAGCCATGGTGTGGGGTAATACATGACACTCTCTAATCCTTTTTTTATCCAGCTCATCATTCTTCTCCTTCTCAAGTAAAGGCAGTGCTATAAGTTTACCCGTTACAGTTAGTTCTACAGCAAGTTGCAAATTCCGTGCTCTCAGTGTATTGAGAAATCCTGCTTCTTCGAGCTTTCTGCATGCAGCTCTTAAGTTTGAACCATATACCGGTTTTTCCCCTCCTTGTGCTAGCACTCGTTCAATATCCTTAGTGGCTACTGGCATATGCTTACGCTCATCCAAAGCGGCAAGTACAATGAGTATTCTTTTCTGTAACGCAGACATTCTACGTCCAGATTTACCGATATCTGGCATACTATGTAATATCCTTCTCCAGCGTAACTATAGGCGAGTGTTGCCTATTAAAAACACATAATCGATAGAAGCCTAATTATTATAAAAAGAATGTTAAATTTGCAAATAATTTATTTATGCTTACTGCAAGAGATGTCATCGATATAATAAATTATGCTGATCGTTATAAACCCGAAGTGGTTGATTAGAGTTTTGCTTGCTTAATTCACTCCTTGATTTTATTGGTTTTTGTTATTATTAAAGATGCAGTGGCTGAATTAATCCTTACCACCTTATTCATGTCTTGCGGGTTATCTTCTTTTACTTATGAATACCCTTTTGGTTCTCCTTCTGTCTCTTATGTATGAGCACAGGGATACAATTGAAACAACGAAAAGAACGATAGCACCCCCCAGGAAAAACAGAGTTTCCATTTTATCCTCACATGATGATGTTGTAGATGTTGTTGTTTTCCAAAATACACAGCGGGGGTAATATACAACAGGAGTAAGAAAAATCCTATTGCCTGTGGAATGAAATGTGACAATTATTTCACTATTCAAAATCATTTAGCTAAAAAACAACCAGCCAGTCTAAATTTTTCTCAGATGGGCTAAATATGTCCTATGCAAGCTATAAAATATCATTTTTATCAAAATCATTGCGGTCATAGTTACTGTTCTGTTATAAAAACATAATAATTTTCACTATCTGGTAATACTTTCTGGGTAATTCAGGGCATGAATAGATAATTTGATTCTTATCCATTCAGCGTCATGGTGCATGAATAATAAATTAAAACTCTTTTTCATTCACCATACTTTATTACCTTGCTGATGTGGATTTGCAACCATTATAAATGGTAATGAAGTGAATAGTTTACACATGTAATATTACCCTAATGAATTTATTCTTGCATCGTTAGTTTTACTATAAGGTTTGGTTATGGGCCCTCTATCAATTATTAATAAAGCTAATGAAGAAAAAAATGACTGCATTGTTTGTTTTTTGATTTTATTATTATCATCATCAATATTACTTTTATTGTGCTTTTTTTCTGAAGATTTAAGTCGGGCAACACAATCATCTTTTTTACTAACACAGATTCTGGTTAATTTTTTAGGTTGCTACTGGTTAGCAAAACGTCGAATAAAAAAAGAGTTAATTGATAGTTCATATAAAAATTTACTTTCCTTCAAAGAACATAACTACAACAATTCAATATCAAAAGGTATCATATATATCAAGTTAAATAACAAATTTTTTATAAATTCATTTTATAGTGATTCGAATATATTTTTAAGTGCTAGCCTGTTTGAAGGAAAAAAGATAACTGATATATTATACAGCCCAGTTATCAGTATAGATAATTGGCTTTCAGAACTGAAATATGGTTTAATAAGAAACAGCAGTGATTGTTTTTTCTCACTCGATAAATCTATTGATTTTAAAGTTGATATGATAGCGTGTAAAACGTACGTTCGACGAAATGATTTTATTTGTTTATTATTAATCCTTACAGACGATCATATTAAAAATAAATCTGTCATCATTTCTAGTGAAGATAATGAAGTAAGAGATAAAGAAAATATTTGCAAAAATATTGAGCAGTCTTTATCAAAAATAAACTTTAGAGATACTGTACTAATTATATCACAGATTTCTGTACGAAACATCTCACTGATTAGTGAGGTTTACGGAAGGGATGTCATTACTTCAATTATTGAAAACCTCTGTAAGGAATTGTCTGCAGTATGCTCAGAAAATGATTTTGTTATTAAAAAAGACAACGATACTATAATTTTCTCGTTGCAATTGAAGCGTGTTGAATATCACACAAAAGATATTATTCAAAACAGAATTGGATTTTTTTTCCAGGGATTACAAAAATCCATCACAAGTAATGATTCATTAGTTAAACCGATCATATGCGCAGGTTGCGTCATAGTTAACAACTGTAATATTTCAGGATCAAATATAATAAGTCATGTTCAAATTGCCTTCTCTCAAACTTACAGAATAGATAAAGAAAATGTAATATTTGGTTGCGAAAGCTTATATAAAGAACACGAAGAGAGAATTATTATGCTTGGTCTGCTAACTGAAGCAATTCGCGAAAACCAATTTGTTGTTTATTATCAACCTAAATATAGTTTTATTAATTCTGATGTATCCGGCGCAGAAGCATTAATACGATGGTATCATCCAAATTATGGTTTCATCTCACCAGACAATTTTATTCCTTTTGCTGAGAAAGTAGATTTAATACATTTTATAACTGCAATGGTTATCACAACGGTCTTCAGTTTCTCACAACAGGTGAATAGCATTTCTTTCTCGATTAATTTATCTGGTAAGGATTTTGACAATAGTACCCTTCTTAATCATATAGACAAAATGGCTGAACTATATGAAGTCAATCCTTGCAGAATAATTTTTGAAATTACTGAGAGCGTAATGAAAACTAATCCAACTTTAGCTTTAAACAACCTGACTAAACTTAAAGAAAAAGGATATAAAATTCACATTGATGATTTTGGGACTGGATATTCCTCTCTCAACTATCTTAGAGAATTTCCATTTGATGCGATTAAATTAGACAGAACTTTCATTAGTGGTATTGCTTACGATGCACGGGACTTATCTATTGTAAGAAGCATAGTGTCTCTTGGAAAAGCTTTCAGTTTAGGTATAGTAGCAGAAGGTGTGGAAAATAATGAACAGTTTGAATTGCTAAAAAATATGAATTGCGATGAATTTCAAGGTTACTATTATTCGGAGCCTTTGTCAGGTGATCAACTGATTGATTTTTTGAGGGGCCAAAAAAAATAGGGCTGTATGCCCTATTTTTTCATATACTATCGTTTTCCCTTTTTAATTTCATACATTCTTTCGTCTGCATCCTGCATGATAGCAGAGCGTTCAGTATGAATTTTCTCATCATATTCAATAATCCCTGCAGAAAAATCTATGTTGTATTTTTTGTGAGAATTAAGATTGTAGCTGGTAATCCCGGCCCTCAATTTATGAAGGAATTCTTCTGCTTCTTTATAGGTTGACTCGGGTAATAGAACACCAAATTCATCACCTCCTAATCTTGCAACAACGCTTTTTGAACTACTAAGATCTTCCAGCATATCTGCAAAATTGCAAAGTACTTCATTACCTTCTGAATGACCGAAGTTATCATTGATTGGTTTAAAATTATCGAGATCTATGATCAGAACACAGAATGTTTTTTTCTTTTTTTTGGCTTTTCTTAACGATTCATCCGTCATTAGGGCGAAAGAACGCCGGTTACATATACCTGTCAAAGGATCAGTAGTTGCTTCGTTTATTATTCTAAACTCATCCTCTACGATTTCTGCTAAATCTTTAAGCAATAAGAAGTCATCTCTGGTTAATACTCTTGGTTCTGTATCAATAATACATATTGTTCCAGCTATCTCACCATCTGGCAGTCTTACGGGATGCCCTGCATAAAACCGGATATAAGGATCATTTTTAACTAATTTATTTTCTTTGAATCTTGGATCAAGGCTTGCATCGGGCACTATTAATGGTTCACTAAGATCTACTGCTATTGTACAAAATGAATCACTTCTATCTGTCTCTTTTATCTTCAGCCCATAACATGACTTAAACCATTGCCTGTCTCTATCAATTAATGAAACAAGTGCTATTGGTACATCAAAGAGTTTGGTGGCAATCCTCGTCAATCTGTCAAATCGTTCTTCAGATTTTGTATCAAGGATCCCCATAGAATATAATGATAATAACCTGTTCTCTTCTTTATGGTTTGTCATAATTTTCATCTTGAGTGGTTATTGCAGGGTAGTGTTGGTTATCGCTATCTTATCAGAATTGTCCTGGAACTCAATAATCCCAACATCTCATAATCATATAAAACTTAACAAGTTTCCAATACATCATGATGAATAGTGAACTGTTACATCTAATCATCTGTGACCTGAAGCGCTCATTATACACTTCCATGTATTCAGAATGCATAATGATTTGTATATTAAAAATCGCCATAACTTACAATGACTTATTTTTTGTGGCACAATTAAAGCGCATCTGTTCAAATAAATGTAAAGGCATTAATGCTTGATCTTCATGGTTTCTTATGAAAACCAGTGGCTGAAGAAACGTATGGCAGTTCTGAATCTGAACAAGACGAAACGGCATGAAAGGCTCAAGAAAATTGTCCAGGAAGGTGCATAGTTTCCTTATCCAATATTTTCTACTGAGGGTATATTGTATCAGCTTAAGACAGGAACTGTTGATACAGAACAGAAAAGTTCAATACAGCCTGAATCTGCGCGACGCTAAATTTTTTCCTTCTGGCGAACCAACAAACAGCCCGTTTATAGATAGATTCTGCAGACGACAAAAGGATTAACCCCTGAAATTGCACTGAATTGTCACCTGAAGATGTGCAGGACAAGCCAGATTACTCTGACAAGGGATACCATCGTAATTTAGCAAAAACACCTAAGACCTAAACGACAGCTAAGTACATAGTGCCGGACGGATCATGATTTTTTATTTAACTTACGGACTTCATTTTTCAGCAAATATCTTTTCTCTTCTGTTGTAAACTTATGAAAGCGTTACGCGAAATCCCGCAAGGTTACAGGGGTGTACCAGGCCGGAAATCGCGTAGCGCTCTCTTCTCTTCTTTTTCCTGCCTAACATGTACATCCTGGCATTACTCCAATTCTCCCAAAAACCGTAAAACGGCCCTCAGCCCGCGTCATGACTGGCTTCATGGAGGATCTGAGCAGAAAAAGGATCCTTTACGTATTTGGTTTTACCCGCAATAATGCGGGATAAGACAATTAAAGGATCCGCGCGCTGCGATTTATTGTGATGGCAGGATCGGCCCGTCAGGTGCAAAATACCTGTATCCATAAACAGTGCGTGCGCTACGTGAAAAATAACTCATGAACAGCATCATTCCCCTGCAGAATTCACCAGAACGCGTCTCCCTGCTGCCGATCGCCCCGGGCGTTGATTTTGCGACCGCGGTGGCACTCCGGCGGATGGCCACCTCAACAGGTGCCACGCCGGCTTACCTCCTGGCGCCGGAAGTGAGCGCCCTCCTCTGGTATATGCCTGACCAGCGTCACCACATGTTGTTCGCCACCATGTGGAATACCGGGATCCGTATCGGTGAAGCCCGGACGCTCACCCCGGAATCGTTCGACCTGGATGGTCTGCGCCCGTTTGTTAGGGTGCTGTCGGAGAAAGTGCGCGCGCGGCGCGGGCGGCCACCAAAAGATGAAGTGCGACTGGTGCCGCTGACGGATGCCAGTTTTGTGCGTCAGATGGAAAGCTGGATGGTTACCACCCGCCCCCGCCGACGGGAGCCGTTATGGCCGGTCACGGATGAGACAATGCGCAACTGGCTGAAGCAGGCGGTGAAGCGGGCCGAAGCTGACGGCGTACATTTTTCGATCCCCGTAACTCCACATACTTTCCGTCACAGCTATATTATGCACATGCTTTATCACCGGCAGCCCAGGAAGGTCATCCAGGCACTGGCCGGGCATAAGGATCCGCGCTCGATGGAAGTCTATACCCGGGTATTTGCGCTGGACATGGCTGCCACCCTGGCCGTTCCCTTTACCGGTGACGGTCGCGATGCCGCGGAGATCCTTCGTTCCCTGCCACCCGCCGGCTGAGATTGTCGGGCAGGCGGCCGGAGCTTTTGCCGCTACGTGAAAGGACTCGCTCCGCCCCCGGGTGAGGCTCAACGTGCCGGACGCAGAAGCGTGACGCTTATCCGGTATGACCAGGACATCATTTCTGTTCGGGTCTGGGCTAATACCGCATCCAGTCCCCCCTCACCTTCATATCGCACCATGACATCATCCGCATTAAGCAGGCCCGGTCTTCAGGTGATCAACTGACATCTTCATACCACAGACAATAAAAATTACTGTGATCCGGATATCAGCAGGAGTCCTGAGCGAGCAGGTTACAGTGTAAATACCTGAGGGGCCTTTCAAACCCGGCAAGCCTGGTCGTTATTCAGTACGAACATATAGTCAGTGACTGCGTCCCGGGGCGGTTCTGACAGCCATGGGCTTTCTCTTTACGATTGCAGGCGGACCGCGGGTACGACAGGATTAGCGAACTTCGGAGGACTGGTTTTAGCGGCAATACGGGGATCAATGCTTTGCTGAGCAGTTTCATTCAGTGCGGACCGGGGATGTACTCAAATATTGACTGTGGGATGCAGTCATATGGAGAGTACTCAGCTGGCCGGGTAACATCCCCGTCAAACTTACATACCGCAGTCAATATCAGCATATTCTGGCCAGAAAAGTCATACTTCAGTCAATATTGTCCGTTATTCACATGCAGGAAAGAGAGCGAATATTGACTGTGGTATGCGTGATACATATCACAGTCAATAACTAATCGCTTATGCATACGGTAGTCATGCTAATGCGTATCGCAGTCAATTTTCCGGCTTCATCGCCGAGAGCGCTTCAGCAAGTTTCTGAGGATCGATGCCTGCAGCCTTCAGTGCCTTAATGACTTCGTCATAATTCTGCTCCGGCGCCTGCTCCTCTTCCTCCCTGCGCGGTACCTTCACCGTCCCACTGATGAGTTTGGGATTGCGATAATGCACACTGAAGTAAGTCGCCCGGCCACGTTTAAACTCGGTGTAATCCAGATAGCCGATATCCCGCAGCTGCTCCATCGCCTTTCGGACCGTGTGGTTCTGCGTATAGACATTTGAGGTGAGATTCAGCCTGTCCCGCATACGTTTCATGGAGATAGGCGCGGGATTCTGGGGAAGGCTCTCGATGTAGGTATACAGTGCCTGGGCCGATTCCTTCCGCTGCAGGGCGTCAATCGCTTTCAACCGAAGCAGTACCCGCCTGTCCATGTGGTAAAGCTCAAAGAGCTTGGGTTCAGCCTTGATCTCCACGATATCCTCGTTGATGTCATAATAGGCTGACTGCACCAGATGGGTGGTCCATCCTTTGGTCTCGCTCTGGAATTTCAGGGTAACCGAGGCGAGTTTAAACAGGGAATTACTGATGCGATCGCGCATTTTCTTGTTTGAGCGCCGGGAGTCAAATCCACACATCTTAACGAATTCAACGAACGACAGTTCCAGGGTGTCACTTTTTACCCCATACTCTGACATGGAGCGAATGATCCCGAGCCAGACTTTAAAATCCGTGTCCATATCAAGACGCGAACCGGTGATCTTAACGTCGGTGTACCCTTCGCTTTTAGCAATGGACAGCTGTACAAGCTCCTCAGTGGCATCTGTGACGTTTTTCCGGTTTGCCTTACTCCTGGAGGTTGATTTCAGGGTTGGAACGAAGAGACCGAGCCTCATGAGCGCTACCGGCTGCACAGTACTGGTACTGTTGACATCCAGCTTAACAACTTCACCGGTTGTCTTGTCCACTTCCTGAAGATTGAGAGGTAAGCTGTTATTTTCGCTCGTCATCTTGATCCTCAACGGTTATCCACAAAAGAATGTCGTTATACGTATCGCAGTCAACGGAAATACATACCTCAGTAAATACCGTTGCATATCACAGTATTAGATTTTGCATACAGCAGTCAACATTTTACATTCCACAGTCGATCCAGTATGACGTTCAGGCTAGTCACTGCGCCTGCTGCAGCGATCCGGGGATCTCTTTAGGATCTCAATATGATCTCTTTAGGATCAATTACTGGATCGAAGCAATGAATAACGCTTATCCCCGACCATATCTTCCACACTACATTCAGGGTCCTGCAAGGATAACCAGAATGCCATATGAGTAACGCTCCCTGATTCAACATTAAATATTGACTGCGATATGTAGGATCTTCTTTTGTTGTTAACCAGCCTACGGCTTTCAGTTTCATACCATAGTCAATTTTTTACGTATCACAGTCAATTTCATGAAAAGGGACTGAGACGGAGAAGTCGCTGGCATCGTAGCGTTCGTGCTTTGTGCAGCCTCTGTACTTTTCCGCTTCCTCGCCGCGTTCTCACTACGTGAGATCGCTTACTGCGGCGAGCGGCAGTGAGAAATATTGACTGCGGTATGTGATTTACTCCCTTTTCTCTGGTTTACTGCCTTCATTACCGTCAGCTTTGCAATTTTCAGATGACTTTGCGATTTTATTGTTGCTTTGCAAAAAATTCCAAGATTTAATAAAATAATGCAAAGCGATGATTAAAGGATGCTCAGAATGGGACTGATGGACACACTTAACCAGTGCATTTCTGCTGGACATGAGATGACGAAGGCTATTGCCATTGCGCAGTTTAATGACGACAGTCCGGAAGCCAGGAAGATCACACGCCGCTGGAGAATAGGTGAAGCGGCGGATCTGGTTGGCGTTTCTTCTCAGGCAATCAGGGATGCAGAGAAAGCCGGCCGGTTACCCCACCCGGATATGGAAACCCGTGGCAGAGTTGAACAGCGTGTTGGTTATACCATCGAACAAATCAATCATATGCGGGACGTGTTCGGTACCCGACTGCGGCGTGCAGAAGATGCTTTCCCACCGGTGATCGGGGTTGCCGCTCATAAAGGGGGGGTTTACAAAACCTCCGTTTCTGTTCACTTGGCTCAGGACCTGGCCCTGAAAGGGTTACGCGTCCTGCTTGTCGAGGGTAATGATCCTCAAGGCACAGCCTCGATGTATCACGGATGGGTGCCCGATCTTCATATACATGCTGAAGATACTCTCCTGCCTTTTTATCTTGGTGAAAAGGATGATGCCAGTTATGCGATAAAACCCACCTGCTGGCCTGGCCTTGATATCATTCCGTCCTGCCTGGCACTGCATCGCATTGAAACTGAACTGATGGGCAAATTTGATGAAGGTAAACTGCCCACAGACCCACACCTGATGCTCCGCCTTGCCATTGAAACGGTCGCTCATGACTATGACGTGATCGTTATCGACAGCGCACCGAACCTCGGTATTGGTACGATTAATGTCGTATGCGCTGCTGATGTGCTGATTGTCCCCACCCCGGCAGAGCTGTTCGATTACACTTCTGCACTGCAGTTTTTCGATATGCTTCGTGATCTGCTCAGGAATGTGGATCTTAAAGGCTTTGAGCCGGATGTCCGTATTCTGCTTACCAAGTACAGTAATAACAATGGTTCACAGTCACCGTGGATGGAAGAGCAAATTCGCGATGCGTGGGGAGGTATGGTTCTGAAAAATGTGGTACGTGAAACCGATGAAGTTGGTAAAGGCCAGATCCGCATGAGAACCGTTTTCGAACAGGCGATTGATCAACGTTCTTCGACCGGTGCATGGCGAAACGCACTTTCAATCTGGGAACCTGTTTGTAATGAAATATTTGATCGTCTGATTAAACCACGCTGGGAGATTAGATAATGAAGCGTGCACCCGTCATTCCTAGACATACAGCAAATACTCAGGCAGTTGAAGACACGTCAGCGCCAGCTGCACCAATGGTGGATTCGTTAATTGCACGTGTCGGGGCTATGGCTCGCGGCAATGCAATTACATTACCGGTGTGTGGTCGGGAAGTGAAGTTTACCCTGGAGGTGCTCCGGGGAGATGTTGTTGAAAATGCTTCCCGGGTATGGTCAGGTAACGAGCGTGATCAGGAACTACTGACCGAAGATGCCCTGGATGATCTCATTCCTTCATTTTTACTGACCGGTCAGCAGACTCCAGCTTTTGGCCGTCGTGTTTCCGATATCATTGAAATTGCAGATGGCAGCCGTCGCCGCAAGGCCGCAATCCTGACAGAAAGCGATTATCGTATTCTGGTCGGTGAACTGGACGATGAGCAGATGTCGGCATTGTCCAGACTGGGCAACGATTATCGCCCGACGAGTGCTTATGAGCGTGGTCAGCGTTATGCAAACCGTCTCCTGAATGAGTTTGCCGGAAATATTTCCGCACTTGCCGATGCGGAAAACATCTCACGTAAGATAATTACTCGTTGTATCAACACAGCCAGACTGCCGAAATCCGTTGTCGCCCTTTTCTCTCACCCAGGTGAACTCTCTGCCCGGTCAGGTGAAGCCCTTCAGAAAGCTTTCGCAGATAAAGAAGAATTACTGAAGCAGCAGGCCGCGACTCTCCACGAACAGAAGAAAGCGGGTGTAATCTTTGAAGCCGAAGAGGTTATAAATCTTTTAACATCGGTACTGAAACAATCTCCTGCATCAAGAGTGAATCTTAGCTCGCGTCATCAGTTTGCGCCGGGGGCAACAGCTTTGTACAAAGGCGATAAAATGATTCTGAATCTTGACAGGTCCCGGCTTCCAGCCGAGTGCATTGAGAAGATTGAAGCCATTCTTAAGGAGCTTGAAAAGCCAGGAGTCTAATGCGGTCACGCTTTAGTCTACGGTTATCTCCCTTTACTTCATTTCCTTTCTCATAATCCAGAACAAATTACTGGCCTGGATACTCACTCCGGGACCACGGTCCCACTTGAATCATCCTTCTTATTATCAGTCTGGGACCACGGTCCCAGCTGCATCGTGGGTCTGAATATCAGCCTGGGACCACGGTCCCATCTGTATCGTCGAACGAATAATTACCCTGAGACCACGATCCCATCTGTATCATCGATCGGATAATTACCCTAGGACCATGATCCCATCTGCATCGTCGGTCTGATTATCAGTCTGGGACCATGATCCCATCTGCATCGTCGGTCTGATTATCAGTCTGGGACCATGGTCCCAGCTGCATCGAGGGTCTGATTATCAGCCTGGGACCACGGTCCCATCTGCATCGTCGGTCAGATTATCAGTCTGGGACCATGGTCCCAGCTGTATCGTGGGTCTGATTATCAGCCAGGAACGGAGGTTAAATGGATGTCACGAGCAGGTATTGATATACCTCCGGTGTCCTGTAGAGCGGGGTAATTTGCTACTGAACTGTAAATAACCTGCGATGATGAACACATTGTTGGGTTCACAACGACACCTGCTGAGTGAAAATTAGTTAAATTGCGTGTGGGAGATGATGTTTGATTTTAAAAACTTCTAACGCATATTTAAAGCCAACTGCTGCCAATTCGCTTTGGATAGTTCTTCATATGGACTGGGAACAGCTTAAAGCGGCTCTAGCTGCTGAATAATAGCGTCGGTGCCGCTGCATATCGTCTTGAACCAGCTGCTTAGTACTGTTTTACAAGCCCTTGACCGGCTATCCCCAATAGCAGATTATGAATCTTAGGTTTGCATGGAGATTCTCTGTAATATGCTTGAAGATGAATTGAACAATCCAGAGTATTTCACAATCAATACATACATTTCCCAAAAGATTCAAAACCCGTACCAGCTTAAAACATTTTTTCGTAAGGATTACCAATGGCATTTGAAAATGTAAATATAATCGGCTCGAAATGGATTCATGAAAATGGCTGTAAAATTTTAGACGTAGAGGAGTCTCATGCTTTAATAATGGCTGCAGGTTATTTAAAACATAATTCGCATGAAGGTATTTACTTTAGAGGGCAAAGTTCTATGTACCAGGACTTACGGCCTTCCTTGTATAGAGGTATTGATTCTGACTCAGCAAAATATAATCGTGAAACCAGATTGAATGCTAAGATCAATGAATATAGGGAAGCATGTAGCATCTTTTCAAGATTTGGTGATTATGCAGCCGAACCACTCTTACAGCATTATGGACTACAAACGACCTGGCTTGATATAGTTGATAATATATGGGTTGCATTATGGTTTGCATGCTATGAGGCAAAGTGTACCCGAGATGGCTATTATTTACATTTTCAAAAGAGAATAGTTTATGATAAGAATAAATATGCATATATTTATCTTGTAGGTACAGATTTAGATTATCGCTCAAAGAATAAACCGGGATATTGGAATGGTCAAAACACTGAGTTAGTTGATTTAAGAATAGCTGCGCCATCGTATTTTTTAAGACCGCACGCCCAGCATGGCTTGTTGTTTCGTTGTAAAGGTTTTGAAGGTGTTGGGCGGCCATTGGATTATTCTCGACAAATCAGGGGTATTGTAAGAATACCACTAGAAAAAGCATTCGATTGGTTAGGGAATGGGCATACTGTAGGTATTCACTCCCTGTTTCCTCCAGCATTTTATGATAATGGTTATAAAATTCTTCTCCAGTGTGGTGTTACATTTGATCCTCGAGATAAAGTAATTGGCGTAGTTCATTCCGTGGGAGCTTAATTTTTTCACAGTAAACCAATGAATACTAAATGCTACAGTTTGGTGCTTTTAAATTATTCGTATATCGTCTGACGATAAATCATTATGTATAAAATTGCGTCGTAACCCTAGCACAGCGGACTAATACATTCCTACAGCGCATTGAGCTTTTGTTCATACAGAGCCGTGGGCACACAATAAAAAACAGGGCGGTTGCGGTCAATAATCGCGATCGGGTAGCCGCCGCCGGCACTGGCGGTGGCCACCGGATCGTTTTTTAAGTTCGTTGATGCTGGCGGTCACATCACACAGAATGATATTTGTCATGGTTCCCCCCCTGAGGCAAGTCATCTGCATGATCGGTAAAGTAAGCTCTGGCGGCAAGTCCCGTCTGTCATTTTCGCCGGTCAGAAACGGGCAACCGGCAGTTCCTTCCAGCGGGTGGTATATGCCGGTGATAGCATTTCCCGTTTCATCTGCCACTCCGGCGCAATACCCCGTCCGGCAAACCAGACTTTCCCGAGTCCGGAATGATTAATGCCGTCGAGCACCTTCATCAGCGCATCGCTGTGCGGCTGTGGCTGCACGTCATCGAACAGATTCAGCTGAGCGACGCCGTTCGGACTGAAATCATTGAGCATTATCCCCGCTTTTGCGTAGCGGTGGCCATCGAGCCAGATCCTGTCCAGAGACCTGACCGCTGCCGCGATAATGTCCCGGGTGTCACGGGTAGGGGTGTTCAGTTTCTCCGTGGCCACGTTACCGTAGTACGGTTCATTAACCGCAAAAGGGGAAGTCTTGATGAAGGTGCTGATATGCCGGCAGTACTGCCGCTCACCGCGCAACTTTTCCGCCGCGCGCTCGACATACTGGCAGACGGCCTGGCGCATTTCTTTGTAGGTGGTGATCCGCTGCCCGAAGCTGCGACTGCAGACAATTTGCTGTTTCGGCGGCGGCGCTTCCTCCAGTGAAATGCAACTCTCGCCGTTCAGCTCACGTACCGTGCGCTCCAGCACTACGTTGAAGTTTTTCCGGATAAATGTGGGGTTCGTCAGCGACAGCTGCAGGGCGGTGATGATCCCCATAACGTGCAGCTTTTTCGCTATCCGGTTCCCCACGCCCCAGATTTCTTCCACCGGCTGCAGGTGGAGTAATTTTGCCGTTCTGCGTGGATTTTCGGGCGACAGCGCCAGCACCCCCCTGAATTGTGGCCATTCCTTTGACGCCCACTGCACCGATTTGGCCAGTGTTTTTGTGGCGCCGAAGCCGACACCGATCGTCAGTCCGGTTCCACTGAGAACATGCCCACGCAGCTGCCTGCCAAAATCCTCCAGATCCATACAGTGGCCAATTCCCCGGGCATCCAGGAAACATTCGTCAATTGAGTACTGTTCGACGCGGGGTGACAGCTCTTCCAGAAGGGCGACCACACGGTTACTCAGGCTCGCGTAGAGCTCGTAGTTGCTGGAAAAAACGTACAATTTTTCAGGAAACTGCGCCTCTTTGAGCTGGAACCTGGGGGTTCCCATCCTTATACCCAGCCGTTTGGCTTCAGCACTCCGGGCAATAACGCAGCCATCGTTGTTACTGAGAACGACGACAGGTTTGCCGCGCAAATCCGGCCTGAAAACCTTCTCGCAACTGGCGTAGAAGGAGTTGACGTCGGCCAGGGCGAACATCAGTCTGCCCCCCGGGTTTTATGAATGAAGGCCGTCACCACACCGAAAATTTGCAGCGTTTCCGGATCCGGGTACAGGGAAGGGAAGTCCGGGTTCATCGCCTGCAGGGCTGGCCGCGGCGTCAGAAGCAGGCGTTTTACGGTGAATTCACCCTCAATTTCCGCGATAACAATATCCCCGTGCCGCGGCTGTTCTGCTTTATCCACGACCATCAGATCGCCGGAATAGAGGCCAATATCAGTCATTGAGTTGCCAATCGCCCTGACAAAATAGGTGGAGTGGCGCCGGTGAATGCAGTACTCATTCAGATCCAGTTCAGACTCAGTGTAGTCCGCAGCCGGTGACGGAAAACCCGCAGGGCATCGCTCTGTGAACAAAGGAATTTTTACTATGCTGGCTTCTGATACTGCAGGAATGAACTTCATCGTTTTTTCCCTTCGCTTGAGACTGTATATATATACAGTGTGCGCCGGGAGACCGGTAAAGATCAAGGGGTGAAAGTCCCCAACCATTGAAGGACCAGCAATCCACAGGGTCCCCGAGTCATGCGTTGTATACCGTGAGGTATGGGGCGAAGCGTTGACAGGGGTGTTGACAGGCCAGCCATTGAGCCACGAAATGTATATTAAATTCCCGGGTGCCGACGTTGTACTGTTTACGGAAGGCAACATCATAGGGTGCGTTACTGCGAGTGCCATATGGACCCGGCGGGGTCTGAGACCCTGGCATGTCAATACGATCTTTACGCGGGAACCGGGAGATCTCCCCTCTGACCATCTGCCAGTGCCGGAGATGGCCCGCACCGGGAAGGCGAGGAGCCGAAGCCGGTGATGTACGGAGAGGAGAAGTCGGACTCGCTCATAGTAGCTGCGAAGCTGGCGAACAATCCGCAAGGAGCGGAGTCAGTGGAGCGAAGGAGCGGGGCCAAGGGAAACGCGGAACAGCCACACATGCGCCGGACGCAGAGCCGGGAAAGTATGTCACAGAGGCTGTCACGCGTGCGGGAAGCTGCGAAGCAGCGGAAGAAAGAACGGTTTACCGCATTGTTCCACCTCCTGACAGCAGAGGCACTGGAGAACGCATTCCTCTCTCTGAGCAGGAAAGCGGCTGCCGGAGTTGATGGTGTCAGGTGGAAGGACTACGCCGAAAACCTGAAGGTCAACATAGCAGATCTGCACCGGAGGCTTCATCAGGGCAGTTACAGGGCTCAGCCCGGCAGGCGGCACTACATCCCGAAAGCGGATGGAAAACAGCGCCCGCTCGGCATCGCCTCACTGGAGGACTAAATCGTCCAGTATGCGCTGGTTAAGATCCTGAATGCAGTCTACGAAAATGACTTTATGGGGTTTTCATACGGGTTCAGACCCGGGCGAAGCCAGCACAATGCGCTGGACGCACTGGCCACAGGGCTGGTTCGGACCAATGTAAACTGGGTACTGGATGCCGATATCAGTCAGTTCTTCGACAAGGTAAGCCATGAATGGCTAATCAGGTTCATAGAACACAGAATCGGCGACCAGAGGGTAATCAGGCTCATACGAAAGTGGCTCACATCCGGGACCTCAGAGGAAGGAGAATGGCGGGCATCGGAGGAAGGCACCCCACAGGGTGCGGTTATCTCGCCGCTGCTGGCAAACATCTACCTTCACTATGTCTTCGATCTGTGGGCGCATCAGTGGCGACGCCGCCATGCCACAGGCAATGTGGTCATGGTCTGATACGCAGATGACATAGTCATCGGGTTCGACAAGCGAATCGACGCTCAATGCTTTCGTATAGCCATGCAGCGCAGACTGAAGGAGTTCGGACTCACGGTACATCCGAAGAAAACCCGACTGATGGAGTTCGGCCGCTTCGCAGCCGAAAACCGCGCCAGCAGGGGAAAAGGTAAACCAGAAACGTTCAACTTCCTCGGGTTCACGCATATCAGTGGGAAAGATCGTAGTGGCAGGTTCATGCTGATACGAAAGACACGCCGGGACAGGATGACGGCGACACTGAAAGCGCTGGCATTACTCAATCCCCGAACAGGGAAAATGGCTCAGGAGAGTGGTTCAGGGATACCTGAACTACCACTCAGTCCCGGGCAACTATCCCATGATGCGGAAGTTCAGGATATACGTAACAGACCTCTGGCGACGGGCGCTGAGGCGCAGGAGCCAGCAGGATGATACGACATGGACGAAAGCAAACAGACTGGCAGCCGTATGGCTGCCGAAGGTTCGGGTTCTGCATCCATGGCCTGTGGAGCGGTTCACCGCCAGACACCCAAGGCAGGAGCCCGGTGCGTGAATAGCGCACGCCGGGATCTGTGCGGGGAGTATTCGGTAACGGGTATCCCTACCGCGACATATTTAACAGCGTGACGATAATCCAGAACGCCTGCCGAACAAACATTTTGAGTAAATAAAGATATTCAAAATGCTCTAATTAATCATTTTGATATTTTTATATTGCTCATATTGAGAAATATTACTTTGATTTTTTCATTTTGCTCTTATAATTAGTATCAAATTGAGTGTAATTAACGGAGCATAATGATGAATGTTTACTGCGATGATGGTTCAACTAATGTTAAGCTGGCATGGTTTGAAGGATATGAGCTTCAGACACGGGTCTCTGCGAACTCTTTCCGACATGGCTGGAAAGTGGCGGAATTCAGTGCGGCAACGTTCAACTATCAGGTGGGTACGCTGAAATACACCTGGGACAGCGTCAGCCGGGATGCCATCCCGACAACAAACGTCGAATATCAGTACGGTGATCTCAACCTGCTGGCCGTGCATCATGCGCTGCTGAACAGCGGACTGGAGCCGCAGCCGGTGAGCCTGACCGTGACGCTGCCCCTGAGTGAGTATTATGACGGGGACTGCCAGCGGAACGAGGAGAACATACGACGCAAACGGGAAAACCTGATGCGTGAGCTGGTTCTGAATAAGGGCAGGGCATTTACCGTAACGGACGTGAAGGTGATGCCGGAATCACTACCGGCGGCGTTCTCCCGTCTCGCGGAGCTGAAGCCCGGCCCCGCTGAGACCACCCTGATTATCGATCTCGGTGGCACCACGCTCGATGCCGGTGTGATTGTCAGCCAGTTTGATGATATCAGTGCGGTGCACGGTAATCCGTCTGTCGGCGTGTCACAGGTCACCCGCGCAGCTGCAGGCGCGCTGCGGGCGGCAGACAGCGAAACCAGCGCCCTCATCGCTGACACTATCATCCGCAACCGCAATGATCGTCAGTATCTGCAGCGTGTGATCAACGATGCCGGTAAAATCGACGAGGTTCGGAACAAAATAACAG
>NZ_JAKUZW010000024.1:0-22272 GCF_030128605.1 Klebsiella sp. K5-45
ATTCAGGTGTAAATCGTGGTGTGCCCATACGCTCCTCCTATGCTCAAACTATAGGGCAGGATCGTCTACCGGGGCGGGGTCAGTCCAACTATAGGGCAGGATCGTCTACCGGGGCGGGGTCAGTCCATAAATGACTCTGAGGTGTCTGTTAAACCCGTGGCGATTCAAAATACGCTGATCCCGCCACCCGAGTTCTTCCATGAAGCAGATGACCTTCGCCGACGCCGAGTATGCCGGCAAGGGCAAGCAGACCCGCAAGGAACTGTTCCTGATCGAGATGGATCAGGTGGTGCCGTGGAAAGGGCTGATTGCCCTGATCGAACCGCATTATCCGAAAGGCGAAGGTGGTCGCCCGGCGTATCCCTTGATGGCGATGCTGCGTATCCATCTGATGCAGAACTGGTTCGGCTACAGCGATCCGGCCATGGAAGAAGCGCTGTACGAGACGACCATCCTACGTCAGTTCGCCGGGCTGAGCCTGGAGCGTATTCCTGATGAAACCACCATCCTCAACTTCCGTCGTCTGCTGGAGAAACATGAGCTGGCAGCCGGCATCCTCTGCGTGAACAATGGCTACCTGGGGGATCGCGGTCTGTCGCTGCGCCAGGGCACTATCGTCGATGCCACGCTGATCCACGCGCCCAGTTCAACCAAGAACCAGGACGGCAAGCGCGACCCGGAAATGCACCAGACCAAGAAGGGGAACCAGTATTACTTTGGCATGAAGGCGCACATCGGCGTTGATGATGAATCGGGGCTGGTACACAGCGTGGTGGGCACGGCAGCCACCGTGGCGGATGTCACCCAGGTCGACAAACTGCTGCACAGCGACGAGAACGTCGTCTGCGCCGATGACGGCTACACAGGCGTCGAAAAGCGCTCCGAGCATGCCGACCGAGAAGTGATCTGGCAGGTCGCAGCACGCCGCAGCACCTACAAGATGCTCGATAAACGCAGCGCCCTGTACAAAGCCAAGCGCAAGATCGAGAAGGCCAAGGCGCAAGTGCGAGCGAAGGTAGAGCCCCCGTTTCGCGTGATCAAGCGGCAGTTCGGCTACACCAAGGTACGTTTCCGAGGGCTGGTGAAGAACACTGCACAACTGGTGACGCTGTTTGCCCTGTCGAGCCTATGGATGGCCCGCCGACATTTGCTGGCAAGCGCAGGAAAGGTGCGCCTGTAATGCGGAAAATGGCCGTCGCAAGGTGCTCGCGACGGCTGAAAGCGCCGAAATGAGCGAGTGATCCGATCGTTTTTGATCGGTTCACCGCTTTCAAAATCAGCAGTGGCTGAAGTCAGCCGGAAATACAGGGCTACTTCAGACCATCCCTAGCTAGGGCTCGTAGTTCGGCGCAAGGCTGAAGTCGCTTGGCTGCTTCGCTGTGCAGATCCATGACCCACTTTCCATCAAACTCCCGGTTGTAGTTCCACAAGCATCTCGCGAGTCTTGCCGGCCCGCTCCACTAACAAGACCACAACATCTCCAACGTTCTTGTCGTCTAGCCGGGCCTGTAATGTGGTGACGTCGTCAACGGCGATACCGTCGATGCTGATAACGCGATCGCCGGGCACGATGCCGCCTGCGGTGACCTCGACGCCGACGAGCCCGGCCCTGTGCGCCGCCGAGCCCGGCGTCACGCGCAATACGAATACGCCCTTACTGCCGGTCAGCGCCTGCAGACGCGTGTTGAGCTGCTCATCCACCTCGATGCCCAGCGCCGGACGGATGTACTTGCCGGTCTTTATGAGTTGCGGCACCACGCGCATGACGGTATCGACCGGCACCGCAAAGCCTATGCCGGCCGAGGCGCCAGACGGACTGTAGATGGCGGTATTGATGCCGATCAGCCGCCCAGCCGAATCGAGCAGCGGGCCACCGGAATTGCCGGGGTTGATGGCGGCGTCGGTCTGGATCAGGTGATCGATGGCCGGGCCGCCCGCTTCTCCCGGCAACGAGCGGTCGAGCGCGGAGACGATACCAGTGGTGAGCGTCCAGTCCAGGCCGAAGGGGTTGCCGATAGCAAACACCTTCTGACCCACCTTGAGGTCGGCACTGGTGCCGACCGGCACGGCCGGCGGGCGCTTGAAACCGACGCCGATCTTGAGCACGGCGATGTCGTGCGCGGGGCTCGTCCCCACCAGCGCGGCCTGGTAGTCGCGGCCGTCGGCCAGTTTGACGGTGGCTTCGGACGCGCCCTGGATGACGTGGAAGTTGGTGACGACGTGGCCGGCGTCGTCCCAGATGAAGCCCGAGCCAGTGCCGCGCGGCACGGAGAACACGTTGCGCGTCCAGACATCGCGTACTAATTGCGCGGTGGTGATGTAGACCACCGAGGCGCGCGATTTCTCGAACAGTTCGATGGTGGTTTTCTCGTCCGCCGCCAGATCGCCACGCGCCATCACGGTGCGTTCTGCTGCCTCGCGCGGACTGAACCAGGCCTCGATGGCGGGCAGAAACTGCCACAGCAGCATGAGCGCGGCAATACAGGCGGTGATGAAGAGCCAGCGCCGGACGAAGCGGTCCGGCGCGGGGCGTTGGTACGGGTCGAGATAGGCCATGAGACGTCTCCTGTTGATGGGCAATCAGCGCCACAGCCCGCTCGGGCGCCAGCGCGGTGGGCGCGTCGCCAAAGCGGATTCCGGCAAAAAATGGGGCGCGCGGAGTGGCAACGCTGATGCTGGCCCAGGCGCCAACGTCAGCAGGCGTGCGATGCGCTCTTGCGTTGCCGGACGCATGCGCAAGCAGGAGGGCTCGGGATTGCCCCATCCCGGCCATAGCCAGGCACGCCAGAAGCGGCTGACCCGCTCGATTTTCGCCAGCGCGGGCGCCAGCCCCTGCGGGTCGCCAGTCAGTTCCGCCGCAAGGCGGTCAGCGTCGAACTCACGCACGCGAGACAAGCCGAGCTGTGCGAGCGGGGCCAGTTGGGGCGATGCGGCCAATAACAATAGACCAGGCCAATAGACCTCCGCCGCGCCAACCAGCAGCGCGGGCAGGCTGAGCAGGATCGCGATCTGTCCCATAAGGGCCAGTAGGCACGTGAGGCGACTGACGGAATCCGCCAGCCCCATGACACGCAGATCCTCATTAGCGATGTGCGCGACCTCGTGCGCGAACACACCCGCCAGCTCGCGTGGGCTCAGGCTGCGCAGCAGGCCATCGGTGAGGGCGATCGATGCCTCCGGCTTCGATCCGGTGGCGAAGGCGTTGACGACGGCACTGGGCACATAGTGCGGCACCGGCGTGGCGGGCAAACCGGCACGGGCGGGCAGCTCGCGCAACAGGGCCCACATCTCGTGGGCTTGTTGCGGGTGCAAGGCCCGTACGCGGTACAGGCGCAAGCTCAGCGCCGACGCGGCTACCGGTTCCAGCAGCAACGCACCTGCAACGGCAAACAGCGCGAGCCACAGGCAGCCTTCCCCAAATGGCAGTCTCCCTGCTGCGGCTGCGATCCCGACCAGGGTCAGGACCAACAGCCCGGTCTGCAGGCGGTTGAGCCAGCGGTGTTGCAAGAGCGCAGTGCGCGGATCACTCGGATGATGACGGGTCATGCTCAGAGGTCTCGGCGGCGCGGACGCCGCGCTTGCGCAGCAGCCAGTAGGTCGCACCCAGAGCCAGCGTGGCGCCTGCCAGCGCGGCTATCTTTGCGGGGCTCGCGTCGGAGTCGAGGATCACGAACTTGCGGGAGAGTGCGATCACCGCGATCAGGACCACCGTCTTGACCTGGATGATGCTGTCCCGACGCAGCGCCACGCGCACGATGGAATGCTTGAACTCCATCGCGATCAAGAGCGTCATGATCATGCCGAACACGCTCTGGAATACCTTGTGGTCCAGGGGATTGAAGGCATCGAGAACCAGCAGCGTGAAGACGATGGAGATGAGCTGGAACAGCGACACCACGATGATGACGGCGATCACCGCCGACAGCACGAGCGCGACGACCTGCTCGAAGCGCTCGTAAAAACTCATGATGGCCAATTGGTCACGCAAGACCTGAAATGGGTTAAGGCGTTTTGATTTCATGACGATAAACTCCCTGGAAAACGGCTGCTGTCGAGACGGCGGCGCATTGCGCTGATGTGTCCTTCAATCAACTCGGTCGACATGCCAAGCGTCGACATCACCTGTTCCGCCAGCCCAATAGCTGCGGCAAAGGATTGCTGATACACGCGCACGTTAGGCATGGCGCGAAATGCATCGGCCGCGGTCGTACTTCTGCATGACACCCACAAGGTTAGCGCCGGACGGCGCTCGGCAATCGCCTGGGCGATGCGCAACGCTTGCTGGGCATGGGCGAACGTTAGCACCACCAAGTGCGCATGCGTCAGATCGGCAAGATCGCGTTCGACCCTCGTTGCCACGATCGTCGTCTTGCCCCGGCTGTCCGGCGACTTCAGGCGCCCGGTCACCGTACGATCCGACACCAGCACTTCGGCCACGCGCCCCTCGTCCAGCGCCTTCTCGAACTCGCTGTAGGGCACCGGCTCGACGGTTTTCGCCGTCTGCCAGTAGCTCTGCAAACTCAGCAACAGCAGGAGGGCAACGATCCAGTAGCCGGTATTCCATTGATTCTTTTTTTCCATGGACCGTGTTCCTCGAAAGTCGAGTTGCCAGAGGATCAGGTGAACAGACGGGCCGCACCGTCACGCAAACGGATGGCCAGCGAGCGGGAGGGCAGTGCCGCCGCTGATGAGCAGCCCCCACGGCGTGGCCGACCGCGGATCACGCTTGTAGACGACCGCGTGACCCGCGGCCACGACCGCCACCGCGATCGATGCCAGGGAGGCTGCCCATGCCAGGCTGATGGAGTCGGACACGGCAGCCTCGCCCGCCATCAAGATGCGTCGCTCGCCGACTTCTTCTTGCTCGAGTCTTTGCCAGCGTCGCCGTGCGGCGTCTCGGTCGCCTTCGCGACATCCGGCTGCTCCGGCTCGGCCGGGGTCTGCGGTGGCTCTTTGCGTTCGAACACCACGCGTTCGGCCTTGTCGTCCCAGCGTGCGCTGGCGTGATCGCCCTTGCCGATGCCGCCACCGAGCATCTCGCGCGCCAGCGCAGTTTCCAGCTCGCTGCGGATCAGGCGCTTGAGTTCACGCGCACCGAACTCGGGCTTGTAGCCTTCTTCCGCGAAATGGTCGATCAGCGTCTGATCGAAAGTGAGCGTCACGCCCTGGCTGGCGGCGCTGCGCGCCACGCGATCGAGCTGCAGGCCGACGATGTGGCGGATCTCCTCCTTGCCCAGCGCATGGAAGACGATGATCTCGTCGATGCGGTTGAGGAACTCGGGCCGGAAGTGGCCGCGCAGCACGTCCATGACCTCGGCCTTGGTCTTTTCGTACTCCTCGCCAGCCGCCTCACGCGCCTTCAGCCGTCGCTGGATGATGTCCGAACCCAGGTTGGACGTGGCGATGATGATGGTGTTGGTGAAATCCACCACCCGGCCCTTGCCGTCGGTGAGGCGACCGTCGTCGAACACTTGCAGCAGGATGTTGTAGACGTCAGGGTGTGCCTTCTCGATCTCGTCGAGCAGCAGCACGCTGTAGGGCTTGCGCCGCACCTTCTCGGTGAGCTGACCGCCTTCGTCGTAACCGACATAGCCCGGAGGCGCGCCCACCAGCCGCGCCACGGTATGGCGTTCGCCATATTCCGACATGTCGATGCGCAACAGGGCGTGCTCATCGCCGTAGATCGATTCGGCCAATGCCTTGGCGAGCTCGGTCTTGCCCACCCCGGTCGGGCCCAGAAACAGGAAGGTAGCCACCGGTTTACTGCCTTCGCGCAGGCCGGCGCGGGATAGCCGCACGGCATCGGCCACGGCACGGACCGCCTCGTCTTGTCCCACCAGGCGCTCGTGCAGCCGTTGTTCCAAGTGCAGCAGCTTTTCGCGCTCTTCCACCGTCAACTCGTTGACCGGGATGCCGGTCAGGCGCGAGACAACCTGCGCCACGTGTTCCGCCTTGACCTCGGCACTGCCGGAGGCCCGCTCCCGCTCCCAGTCCTCGACGAGCTTCTTGAGCTCGGCCTCCTTGGCTTCGATGCGCTTGCCGAGCTCGGCGGCCTGGTCGTACTGCTTGCGCGCGGCCACGTAATCCTGTTCACGCCGTAGCTGGTGCAGTTCGGACTCCAGCTCCTGCACGGCCACCGGCCGGGCCGTGGCCGACAGCTTCACGCGCGCGGCCGCCTGGTCGAGCAGGTCGATCGCCTTGTCCGGCAGGAAGCGCGCCGTGATGTAGCGGTCGGACAACTCGGCCGCCGCGATGATCGCGTCCTCGGAGATGCTGACCTTGTGGTGCGCCTCGAAGGTGTCGCGCAGGCCGCGCAGAATCATGATGGTCTGGGCCACCGTCGGCTCGGGCACCGTCACCGGCTGGAAGCGCCGCTCCAGTGCGGCATCCTTCTCGATGTATTTCTGGTACTCGTTCAGCGTCGTGGCGCCGATCAGGTTGAGTTCACCGCGCGCCATCATCGGTTTGAACACGTTGGCCACGTCCAGCCCGCCTTCGCCACCGCCCTGGCCGGCACCGACGATGGTGTGCACCTCGTCGATGAACAAAATCAGCTCGCCCTGGTGCTCGGTCACCTCCTTCAGCACCTTCTGCACGCGCTCCTCGAACTCGCCGCGATATTTGGCGCCGGCCACCATGGCGTTGATGTTGAGTTCCACCAGGCGCTTGTCGCGCAAGGTCTCGGGCACTTCACCCGCCACCATGCGCTGCGCCAGCCCTTCGACGATGGCGGTCTTGCCCACACCCGGCTCGCCGATCAGCACCGGGTTGTTCTTCTTGCGCCGGGCCAGCACCTCGATGGTGGTTTCGATCTCCTGCGCGCGGCCGATCACCGGGTCGAGCTTGCCGTCGCGCGCCATCTTGGTCAGGTCGCGCGAGTACTTGTCGAGTTCTGGCGTGTTGGTCGGCGTCTCAGCGCGGCCATCCTCGGCGCCCTTGCCGACCACCTTGCTGACCTGTTGGCGCAGCGCCTGCGGCGTCAAGCCGTAGCGGCGCAGCAGGTTGGCGGCCAGCCCTTCGCCTTCCTCGGCCAGACCGATCAGGAAATGCTCTGGACCGACATAAGAATGGCCGAGTTCATTGGAGGCCACGAAGGCGCGGCTGAGCGCATCCTTCACGCGCGGCGACACGCCGATCTCGCCCTCGAAGGGCTTGTCCCCGCGCTTGGCCTCAGACTCGATCTGCCGCTTGAGGTCATCGACCTTGATCTTGAACTGACCCAGGATGGTCTTGACCACGTCGCTGTCGGCCAGCGCCAGCAGCAGATGTTCGGTATCCACCTCGGAGCGGCCAAATTCGGCAGCGTGTTTGGCGGCCTCCTGCAGCAAGGCTTCCGACTGTTCGCTGATGCGGCTGGCCAACCCACTGCCGCGACGGCGCGGCGCACCCGAACCTGCGGTGGCGGGCTCGCCAAACGAGGCATCGACCACGTCATCGGTATCGGCGGCAACTGGCGTCGCGTCTTCGCCGATGCGGAAGAAGTCACTGCCGAGGAAGTCCTCGAACAGGCCGCTGCGCGAGCCGAACAAGGCTTCCAGCGGCGAAACGGTGCGCTTTTGCTGGCGCACTAATTGCCGGTAATGGTCGTCGCACAACAGCATGGTGCTGTTACGACCGTTGAGATTGGCTTCCACCCGCACGGTGGCGGGTTGGCCGCAGACCTGGCATTGTTTTCTGGCCATACTGATGCTCCTGAGAAGGTTGACAAGGTTGAGGCGACGAGGCATCGCGAGCCGCGACTCCTCGTCTCGTGCCGGGTTTTTCTTGTGACGAACGAGCCGGCGACGTCAGCCGTTGATCGGGATCGAGCGTCCCTGCTTCGGCGCGCTGACCTCGCGCTTGTCGATCGTGACCGTGAGCACCCCGTTCTTGAACGATGCCTTGATCGAATCCTGGTTGGCGTCGTCAGGCAGGTTCAAGGCACGCTGAAAGCTGCCGTAGGAGCGCTCCACACGGTGGAAGCCACCTTCCTTCTTCTCCTGTTCCTGGCGCTTCTCGCCACGCACCATCAGCACGTCGTTGTCGAGAGTTATCTGGATGTCCTTCTCCTCGACACCGGGCACTTCCAGGGTAATCTTGTACTGCTTGTCGGTTTCCTGGATGTCCAGGGCCGGCTTCAGCATGCCCGACCAATCGGATGGCCACTGCGGCATGTTCAACGCCGGAAAACCGAAGCCCCGGAATGCGTCATCGAACAGCCGGTCGATTTCCCGATGCAGTTGCAGGATCGGGCTGACTGGCCCGCTCGCCGCTGGCAGGTCATTGCGCTGCACCGGCAGGGAAGAGGCGGTCTGCTGCTCTTGCTGCTCGTTCTTGAACCAGTTCCAGGGAGCCAACTTCTTGAAATCGATGTCCATGTCATACCTACAGAAAAATTGGAAAACGAGTTACTCAAGCCCTTTGCCTGCTGCGACGGGCAGTGCGCCCAGGCGACACGGGCTGCTCGGATGACTTCTGCTGTTCACGCTTGCGCATCACCTCCTTCTTTGCTCCGGCTCGGGTCTGATCATTGATGCACTGATCGATTTCACTTTGACGAAGCCGCCACGTCCCGCCCACCTTGAAAGCCGGAATTTCCCCGTGTGCGGCGAGCCGATAAATCGTCCGCTTGCCGACTTTCAAGTACGCAGCCAATTCATCGAGCGTGAAAATCACCTGTAGGTGCGCTTTCATCTCACCCTCTCCAATCGCGTCGCTTTGCGGTTCCGGCCAAGGAAATCCTTGCAATACTTTGTAAGATTAGACCTACTATGAATAACTTCAAGAGTCAATGTGCAGCGTTCTCCCGCCCCATTGATGCAGGTCAACTGCTCAGGCAAGGCGCAGCGGGGCGGTCTGATCAGGCAATGGACAGCGCCTGGCTCGTCAGCCTGCGTGTACCACAGGCGCCTCGATCAAACACCGATCCTCACGTTGTAGCCGAGTGCCCGCAGCCCCTTGCTCGTCTGCATGTTCCTTGGCGGAAACTCGTCTGGGCGCGCCCAGACGACGATTTCCCCGAGGCTGCTCAGGCTAACGTGCGGAATTGCCCAGTCGTCGCTGCGGATCGCGTTCCAGAGTCGGGCCGAAACACTTCCGTTGCCCCAGACAACGTAGTTCAACAGTATCCGTCCGGCCAACACACCTTCCCGACACCGCCGCCGAAGGCCATGGCCCATCAAGCGGATTTTCCATGCGCCCTCAGCGCCGTACCTACAGCAAATCTTTCAAGGCTCAGGTCATTCAGGAGTGTTCTGAACCCGGTGCCTCCATCGCAAACATCGCCTTGGGCTACAGCCTCAATGCCAACCTCGACCACAAATGGATTCGGCTGCCTACCCAGAAAACCACGGCTATCCAGCCAGCGTTCATCCCGTTGCCTTCTCAAATGCTCGGCGTGGGTTCGCATACTCAAGCGCGCTGCTGCGATCATGAGTTTGATCCAGTCGGCCCGTAATAATGGGCACGATCCGTATGCCTATCTCAAGGATGTGCTGACACGGTTGCCGTCCCTGTAACAGCCTGAAGTTGACCTGGGTAATCAAATACCGGTGTAGTGATTAGGAAACAGGGCTCGGATAACATCATGGCGCAGGTCACCCTGATCTTGACCCTCCATCTCCGAACAGCTTTTGTATCTTAAGTTAACGATGTCCGCTGCCGGTATTCCCTCGGGGAGTGATATCCCAGCGCGCTGTGCGGGTGGCTTCCATTTCCATCAGATGTCCTTCCTGCTCCGCTACTGAAGGCGTGGTGCGTAACGGCAAAAGCACTGCCGGACATCAGCGCTATCTCTGCTCTCACTGCCGTAAAACATGGCAACTACAGTTCACTTACACCGCTTCTCAACCCGGTACGCACCAGAAAATCATTGATATGGCCATGAATGGTGTTGGATGCCGGGCAACCGCCCGCATTATGGGCGTTGGCCTCAACACGATTTTACGTCACTTAAAAAACTCAGACCGCAGTCGGTAACCTCACGCATACAACCGGGCAGTGACGTCATTGTTTGCGCGGAAATGGACGAACAGTGGGGTTATGTCGGCGCTAAATCACGCCAGCGCTGGTTGTTTTACGCGTATGACAGGATACGGAGGACGGTTGTGGCGCACGTATTCGGTGAACGCACGTTGTCCACGCTGGAGCGTCTTCTGGGCCTGCTGTCGGCCTTTGAGGTCGTGGTATGGATGACGGATGGCTGGCCGCTTTATGAATCACGCCTGAAGGGAGAACTGCACGTTATCAGCAAGCGATATACGCAGCGCATTGAGCGGCATAACCTGAATCTGAGGCAGCATCTGTCAAGGCTGGGCAGGAAGTCACAGTCGTTCTCAAAATCGGTGGAGCTGCATGACAAAGTCATCGGGCATTATCTGAACATAAAACACTATCAGTAAGTTGGAGTCATTACCTTCTTTGCCGCCGGACATTGTCCGGCGCAACACCAAACCGGTCTGGCGGGCTGAGCCAATCCCGCAGGCAAATTCAGCCCTTACCGGATGGCTCAGCCCCCTACTCATTGGAATTGGATATTCAACTTTCAGGGGCTACTGCGCCAGACTTCAGTCTTTAAAGTGATTGACTTAGCGCCTGGCACACTCAATTTATTTAGGTAGCGGGCCTAATTGCACCCCATCAGGATAATACTTCCAGCCATCGCGAATTTTGACATTTTCATCCCACGGAAGTTTGTATTCGCCATTGGCAAGATCGCGCACCCAGGTCAGGTAATTCTCGCGTTCGCCTCCCGGTTTGCCGACATAGCCCCGGCAGCCAAGGTTGAAAATATTGTTTTCCAACGCCCAGTTTTCACGCGCTTTATCCACCAGGCGCGGGAACAGCTCTGCGGTAACAATTTCCCATGGGTTGCGGTGCCCCTGCTGAATGACGTTACCGTCATAATTGCAGACCGTACCCTCGCCGAAGTAATAAAAGACATCGTCATAACCGGCCAGATTCACCGAAACGGTATACATCAGGTTTTGCCAGGCATTCGTCCGGTTGGTCCAGATCCACTGATCGTTCACCTGCGTGGAATAGCCCGAAATACGGATATAGACATTGCAGCCTTTATAAGCAGCCTCACGCGCCAGTTCCGGGAACATGCCGTCATGGCATATGCAGACGGCGAGTTTAGAACCTTTAGGCCCATCGCATACCGGCATTCCCATATTTCCCGGCATCCAGGGCTCAATCGGAACCCATGGTTGCAGCTTGCGGTAATGCAGAGCGATATCGCCCCGATCGTTAATGATAATAGCGGTGTTGTACGGTGGAAGAGACGGGTCTTCATTGCGTTCCATTAAGGAAAATACCCCCCAGATGCCGTTGCGGATACAGGCCTCTTTGAACTGACCAATCTCCGGGCTATCGAGAGTGAGTAACATCTCGTCATAGGTCCAGATTTTAGTATTCAGTCCCTGGGTTGAATATTCCGGGAAGACGATAACATCAAGTCCCGGATATCCGGCTTTGGTGGAGTCAACGGCCTTACAAATCTTATCGACCTGTATCTGGATATCCTCCGGTCCTTTAATAACGGGAACGGGGTATTGGATGGCGGCAATTAATAACGCTTCATCCCAGGAGCTTACACTTCCGGTGCTACCCATAGCAGACCTCTCGTAGTTAAGTTGGTGATATAAATTTAAACCGACAGATATGACGCAATTTGTTCTTCATCAGCACTAGAACGCGCCTGTTGATGAACAATATTGCCTTTCTCAATAACAACAATTTTATCTGACACATCGAGTACAAAGCTTAAAACCTGCTCGGAAACTAATATGGTCAACCCTTCTGCATCACGAATCTTACGTAATATTTTTGCCATTTCTTTAATAATTGACGGTTGAATTCCCTCCGTTGGCTCATCCAGCAAAAGTAATTTGGGTTTACCGGCGAGAGCTCTGGCCATAACGAGCTGCTGCTGCTGACCACCGGAAAGATTTCCCGCCATCCGTTTGCGCATTTCTTTCAGCACAGGGAAATAGTCATACAGGTATTCAGGAACCTGTAACGAACGGGATTGGCGAATCCCCGTTTTTATATTTTCTTCAACCGTCATGGTTGAAAATACCATTCGCCCCTGCGGGACAAAGCCAATGCCATGCTGAACGCGCTGGTAACTAAGCAAGCCGGTAATATTTGTACCGGCAAACTCTAACTCACCGGCACAGGACGGTATCATACCAATCAGTGATTTCATCAGCGTGGTTTTACCCATACCATTGCGCCCTACCAGAGCGACGATTTCACCCTCTGCTAACGTCAGATTCAGTCCACTGATGACCTGGCTCTGACCATATGCGACAGCATAATCAGAAATTTTCAGCATCCGTGTCTCCTTAATGACCAAGATAAACGTCAATAACCCGAGGGTCGTTTTTGACTTTATTGATGCTACCTTCCGACAATACTTTTCCCTGGTGCATGACGGTGACATGATCGGCAATGTCTTCGACGAACTGCATGTCGTGTTCAATCACCAGTACAGAACGTCCCCCGGCAATTTTGCGCAGGAGCTGCGCGGTTTTTTGGCGTTCGGCGACAGACATGCCTGCCACGGGTTCGTCCAGCATCATGAGCTTAGGATCTTGTATTAGTAGCATCCCTATTTCTAACCACTGCTTTTGCCCATGGCTGAGAAGGTCAGCCTGCGTATGTAGGTAATCGGCAAGGAAAATTTCGCCAGCAACCTGTTCGACCGCAGCGATTATTTCTGGCGTGCGACGAAAGAACATGGCGCCCAACGCGGTTCTGGCTTTGGGATAAGATAACTCGAGATTTTCAAATACCGTTAAGTTCTCATAGATTGATGGATTCTGGAATTTACGCCCAATCCCTTCATGAACAATTTTATTTTCCCGAAGTTTACTCAGTTCCTTATTGCGAAATTTGATGCTGCCGCTGGTTAGCTTTGTTTTCCCGCAAATGAGATCAAGCACTGTTGTCTTACCCGCGCCATTTGGGCCAATAATAACGTAAATCTGCCCCTCATCGATGTACATTGAAAAATCATCGACGGCTTTGAAGCCATTAAATGAAACGGTTAATCCCTCTACCGCTAAAATTATTTCTTTTATCGGATTTTTCATTTCAGCACTCCGGTGTTTACTCTGGGTTTGGTCATACTCTTTTTGCGCAGCAGCGACATCACGATCGGGTGAATATATTGCTGATAAAGCCCTGCCAGTCCTTTCGGGAAAATCAGCACGACGGCAATAAAGAGCAGGCCCATGGCAATCGTCCAGAGTTCAGGAAAAGACTCGGAAATACTGCTCTTGGCGGCATTGACGATAAGGGCGCCATATACTGCCCCCAGCAAAGAACCTCGCCCGCCCACGGCACAGAAAACGACCATTTCAATTGAAGCAACAGTGCCAATAAACCCTGGCGACATGAACCCTACTTGCAGAGTGAACATCGCGCCACCGATCGCCGAAAACAGAGCGCTAATGCAGAAAACCACCGTTTTGATATTCGCGACATCATAACCAGAGAAACGAACGCGGTCTTCCTTATCGCGAATGGCAACCATCAGTCGGCCGAGCTTGCTATTCACAATAAAATAGCCCGCGCTCACAACCAGCATCAGTAAAACAGCATTAATAAAGTAGAGGATATAGCGTGCAGAATCAGTACGGATATCCCAACCTAAAAGCGTGCGTAAATCCGTGATGCCGTTAATTCCCCCGGTGTAACCCTGTTGTCCGATAATAAGAATCGTCAGGATCGCGGAGATAGCCTGGGTGATAATAGCGAAGTACACCCCGCCAACGCGGCGTTTAAACATTGCGCTGCCGAGAATCCATGCGCAAATAGTGGGCACGATTAAAATAGCCAGAATTGTCAGACTAAAAGAATTGAATGGCTGCCAGAACGAGGGCAAAGCGGTTAGCTGATTCCAGTCCATAAAATCCGGGATGCCCGGGGTGGTTTGCATTTTTGTTTCCGCTGGCGAGGAAGCTTCCAGCTTGAGAAACATGGCCATACAATAACCGCCGAGGCCAAAAAAGATGCCCTGCCCCAGGCTCAGAATACCGCTGTAGCCCCAACAAAGTACCAGCCCGACGGCAACAAATGCATAAGTCAGGTATTTACCGATCAGGTTTAAACGGAAAAGATCCAGGGTTAGCGGCATGACGATAAAAATAAGGCCTATCACCAGGGCAATACCCAGTAGCGGATAATTTTGCATGCGTTTCATCATAAACTCCTAGCGGCGGACCCGGTTGGCGAAAAGACCTTGCGGACGCAATAGCAGAATGCCGACCACGATCAGTAGCGTAATCACCTTCGCCATTGAACCGCTCAGGAAAAACTCCAGCGTGGATTGCGATTGTGAAATGGCAAATGCGGAGGCGAGCGTGCCGAGCAAACTTTGCGCGCCGCCAAACACCACCACCAGGAAGGTGTCAACGATATACTGCTGGCCAGCCGTTGGACCTGTTGAGCCGATCATGGTAAAGGCGCTTCCGGCGATCCCGGCGATGCCGCACCCAAGTGCGAAGGTTCGACTATCGACCTGAGCCGTATTAATACCCACCGCGCTGGCCATCTGGCGGTTAAGTACCACCGCGCGGACTTTTATTCCCCAGGCGGAGAAATAAATCAGCCAGGCCGTAAAAGCGGTAATAACTACGGTCAGCAGCAGAACAAATACCCCATTAACAGGAATATCAATATTGTCGGCAAACTGATACGACCCCATTAGCCATGAAGGTAAGTCAACGCCGACTTCGCGGGGACCAAATAGCGAACGATAGCACTGCTGTAGAATCAGGCTCAGACCCCATGTCGCCAGCAGCGTGTCGAGGGGGCGTTTATACAGATGCCGTATCAGGATTTTCTCAACGAGCGTACCCAGCAAGGCGGTACACAGGAAAGCAAGGGCAATGGCAACAAAGAAGTAGATGCCGAAGATTGAAGGCAGATAAGCGCTGAAAAACTTACCGGTCAACCATGTGACATAAGCACCCAGGATCATGAACTCGCCATGAGCCATATTAATCACGCCCATCTGGCCAAAAATAATAGCGAGTCCAAGCGACATCAGAACAAACACGGCGAACAGGCTGAGCCCCGAAAACCCCTGCATGACAAAAATGGAAGCCAAATCGGCGAAGTTATAATCGCTGAACATGGAAGTATCCTCGGTGAAGTCAAAGACCCCCCACGCTATATGGGGGGAAGCGTCGGTTAGTCTTTCGGGAATGGGTTCGGTTCGATAAGTTCTGGCGTCTGATAAATCACGTCGTACTGCCCATCCGCACGAGCGCGACCGATAACAGTTTTGGACCACAGATGATGGTTATCATGGATGCGTACATACCCTTCCGGCGCATCTTTGAACTCAATACCGGGCGAGGCCTTACGAATTTTGTCCACGTCGAACGAGCCAGCTTTCTCAACCGCCGCTTTCCATAACCATGGGCCAAGATAGGCCGCCTGAGTGACATCGCCGATAACCATGTCATTACCCCAGCGCTTTTTAAATGCGGCGACAAAGCTTTTATTTTCCGGATTATCCATACTCTGGAAATACTTCATCGAGGCATAGGCGCCGACGATATTTTCGCCGCCAATACCGCGGATCTCATCTTCCGTGACGGAGATGGTCAGCAGCAGCGGTTTCTCCTGCGTCATATCGATCCCCGCCGCCTTCAATTGCTTATAGAAGGCCACATTCGAACCGCCGACAACAATGGCATAGATAACATCAGGCTTCTTGAGTTTTATTTTGTTAATAACCGAATTGAACTGCGTATTACCGAGTGGATAATAATCTTCGCCAACGACTTTCAGCCCCAGCTTTTCAATATGGTGACGGGCGATTTTGTTTGCAGTACGCGGCCAAATATAATCAGAGCCAAGCAGGTAGAAGGTTTTTGCATGTTTATTTTTAACTACCCAATCAATGCCGGAGATTATCTGTTGAGTAGCTTCCTGTCCGGTATAAATAACGTTTGGCGATTGCTCAAGCCCTTCGTAAAAGGTTGGGTAATAGAGCATGCCGTTATATTGCTCAAGTACCGGCAGCATGGCTTTGCGGGAAGCCGAAGTCCAGCCGCCGAAGATAGCGGCGACCTTATCACTGACCAGTAACTTACGCGCTTTTTCTGCAAAGGTCGGCCAGTCGCTGGCCCCGTCTTCCTGTACATATTCAATTTTTCTCCCCAGTACCCCTCCGGCAGCGTTAATCTGCTCAATAGCCAGCTTTTCAGCCTGAATCGAGCCGGTTTCACTGATGGCCATCGTGCCTGTGGATGAATGCAGTATCCCGACCTTGACGCTATTGTCGGTGACCGCCAGGCCCGTGGTATTAACCACTGACGTCGCCGGGGCGGCGATGGCCGTATTAGCTGCCATCATCAGGCCGGCAATCGCCAAAAGTTTCGCTTTGAGGCACGCCTGGTGAAACCGGCCTGGGCTCGGGATTTTCATATTGCTATGTGGCTGGGGTAAATCACGAATGTTCATGGTAGCCCTCATAATCGTTATGGTTCATCTCAACTGGGGCTATCATGCGAGAGAGTCCAGCAATCCAACAATGCGCGAGGTAACGCAGCGGCTACGTCATTTAACGTATTGGTTAATTCTCATAATCAAGACATGCTCACGTGCGCGATAACAAGAAAATACTAAGACGCGCCTGTGGTTAAGTTCAGCATTTTTATCATTTCAGGAGCAGTGAATGACCGTTCAGCAAAAGGCGTTTAAATCGCGCAGACGCTACAACCAGTGGGTGACCAATCAGACTCTCGAGGATTTTGCGCTCCGCTATACGCCGGTCTCGGCACGACGCTGGAGCGCAAAGCGAGTTGTTATGACAGCGCTCAGCGCAATTACCTTTTTGGCGCTTGAAGCCATTGGCGGCGCGCTGACGTTAACCTATGGATTTAATTATGTGGTGGTGGCGGTTATCTTAGTTAGCATTATTATCTTTGCGCTATCAATGCCGATTGCCATTAATGCCGCAAAAAACGGCCTGGATATTGATTTGCTGACCCGCGGCGCCGGATTTGGCTACCTTGGTTCCACGGTGACCTCGTTAATCTATGCTTCTTTCACCTTTATATTTTTCGCCCTGGAAGCCGCTATTATGGCGATGGCGCTTAATATGCTGTTTGGCCTGCCATTGCACTTTGGTTATCTGATTGGTTCCGTTGTTGTTATTCCCCTCGTCACCTGGGGGTTCACTTTTATTTCCCGTTTTCAGCAGTTCACCCAGTTTTGCTGGCTGGCGCTACAGCTATTACCCTTTATTTTCATTTTAATACGTGAACATCATGTGCTGCAAAACTGGATCGACTTCCCTGGTTTTATTACAGCCCGCGATGGTTCTTTCGATTTCCTTCAGCTCGGCGCCGTCTGTTCCGTACTGCTCTCACTGGTAAGTCAAGTGGGAGAGCAGGTCGATCAGGTTCGTTTTTTACCAAAGCCACAACATCCGGCCCGCTGGAGATGGTATGGCGCAGTAATTGCCGCAGGTCCGGGGTGGGTTGTCATCGGCGCCATCAAGATCCTGCTCGGCTCCTTCCTCGCCGTGCTGGCGTTTAATTACGGACTCGGCGCGGAACTGGCCAGCGAACCCACCCATATGTATCTGGTGGCATTTAGCTATGTCACCCATTCATCATCAACGCTACTGGCATTAACCGGTATTTTTGTGGTGCTCTCCCAGCTCAAAATTAACGTCACCAATGCATATGCCGGCTCGATCGCATGGTCTAATTTTTTCCTGCGCCTGACCCATCGTCATCCAGGGCGCGTCGTGTGGCTGTTTTTTAATGTCGGTATTGCTCTGTTATTGATGGAACTTGGCGTTTATCGCGTATTTGAGGATATCCTGGGCATTTATGCGGTGGCGGCCACATCCTGGCTTGGCAGCGTGGTTGCCGATCTCACGTTAAATAAGTGGCTTAAATTACGACCAGCGGAAATAGAGTTTCGCCGGGCCTATCTCTACGATATCAATCCTGTCGGCATCGGTTCGATGACGCTCGCCATGCTCTGCGGTCTCTCAGCCTGGATGGGATGGCTTGGTCATCCTCTACAGGTTTTTGCCTCAATGTTATCGTTGTGTCTGACGTTTATCACCGCCCCCTTCATCGCCTGGCTGACTCGCGGACGTTACTATTTTTCCCGGACGCCGGTGCAGGTCACGGCAACGGAATGCTGTGTCTGCGGTAATTATTTTGAAAAACCAGAGATGAGCTATTGTCCTTTTTATCAGGGCAGTATTTGCTCACTATGTTGTTCTCTCGATGTCCAGTGCAACGATACTTGCAAACCTCATGCGCGCTATACGGAACAGGCTTCAAAGCTTATCGGGATATTTATTAAAGAAAAATCATTACGCAAAATTGATCCCAGAGTGTGGAGTTTTATCAGCATTTTGCTGTTATTCAGTTCCGTCATCGGTCTGCTTTTGATGCTGGTTTTCGCTCAGATGCGCGATGAATTCGGCAGCGAGCAGGACCTTCTCGCCGCGGCGTTATGGAAAGTTTTTTTTATCCTGCTTATCGTAACCGGCGTCACCACCTGGCTATTTGTCCTGACAAATAAAAGTCGCCAGATTGCGCAAGAGGAATTGCGCCTGCAAAGCGACCGTCTGATGAAAGAAATTATTGCCCATGAAGCGACGGACCGGCAATTGCAGCAGGCAAAGGAAGATGCCGACGATGCTAATCAGGCCAAAAGCCGCTATCTCACCGGCATTACTCATGAACTCAGAACGCCGCTCAATGCGATGCTGGGTTATGCGCAATTACTCGAACGTGCTGATGATATCCCCCCAGCCCGGCAGCGCGGTATCGGTATTATGCGCAGAAGCGGCGAGCATCTGGCTAATCTAATTGAGGGATTACTGGATATTTCGAAAATTGAAGCGGGAAAATTAGAAATATATCGTGAAGAAGTGCGCATTGGCGATTTGGTGCAGCAACTGGTCGCCATGTTTGAACAACAGGCCAGCGATAAAGGACTGACATTTCACTACAACGCCCCACACTGGCTGCCCGAGGCGGTGATGACGGATGAGAAACGCCTCCGGCAAATTCTTATCAATCTGCTTTCTAATGCGGTTAAATTCACGGACAGAGGCAGTGTAACCCTCGATTTCCAGTATCGTAGCGAGGTGGCGTTTTTCTCGGTTCACGATACCGGCATCGGCATCGCCCCTGAGAACCTGGAACGCATCTTTAAGCCTTTCGAACGCGTATCCGGCGATAGTCGTCGGATCGGGACGGGCCTTGGGCTGACGATTACCCGGCTTCTGACTTATATCATGGGTGGCGATCTCCAGGTGGAAAGCATCCGTGGCGAAGGCACAACGTTTAAACTCACCCTGATGCTGCCAAGCTATAGCGGGGATGCCTACCAACCCGCCGAGCCTGCGGTAATCACCGGATATCCAGGCAAGCGACACACCCTGCTGGTAGTTGACGATGATGAATCCCATCGGCAGCTGATGATGGATTTACTCACGCCCATAGGCTTCACGCTGCTAACAGCCGAAAATGGTCATGTCGCGCTACATTTAGCCCGGCAAAATCATATCGACCTTCTTCTTCTGGATGTTGCAATGCCTGAAATGTCGGGGTGGGAACTGCTACGTCAGTTACGTAATAAGGGACAATTAGCGCCGGTAATTATGATTTCTGCGGAAGCGGATGAGGGTAAATGCCGCCATTTCACTGGCGAAGGGGAAGTTCGCTACCTGGTTAAACCGCTGCGTTTCCCTTTACTACTGGAGAACATCGGTGAAATATTGCATCTCCAGTGGCGCACGGAATGTCAGCCGCCAAAGCAGCCGGAAATACATGAACCACGCTCGCAGCTTACCCGTGTCCAGATTGAGTCGTTAAAAGAGATGGCCAGATTGGGTTATGTGAGAGGGTTTCGTGAACTGCTGGACAAACATATTTCCGCTAACCAGATCAGCAAAGCCGAGGGCGAAAAATTTGCCGAGTTGCTGAGGCGCTTTCGATTCAAAGAGATAGTCGAGAGTCTTGAACGCCCGGAGGGAGAGAAAAATGGCAATAGCAAAGCCGACGGTACTTATCGTCGATGATGATATCAACACGGTAAGTATGTTGAATGACACGCTTGATGAAGCCGGTTTTACCGTTCTGGTCGCTCTGGAGGGTAATCAAGCCCTTTCGATAACCAGCCAGATAACCCCGGATATCATTCTGCTTGATGCCGTAATGCCGCATCTGGATGGGTTTTCAACCAGTAAGCGCCTGCGGCAAAATCCGGGGCTGCGGCATACCCCGATTATTTTCATGACAGGCCTGAGTGATACGCAGAATATCGTTGATGCATTTGATGCCGGGGTGGTCGATTACGTAATTAAGCCGATACGCACGGAAGAGCTGGTTGTCAGAATGCGTACCCACTTGCGGAACTCAAAATTAACGGTCAGTGCCTATAGCGCGATGGATTCCGTTGGCCAGACCTTATGTGTTTTTAGCAAAGAGGGGCAACTACGCTGGGCCACGCCCAATGCATGGCAACTGATGAAAAACTTCAGCGATACCGGGTATGAACCCAATAAAAAAATAGTAAACCGGATCATCGGTTGGCTGAACAATACCGAAGGTTTAAAAATACCCTTAGATCTTTCATCGCAAGGCATCGCTCTGAAATTCTATCTTTCACGCCGGACCGCTGAAGGAGAAAGTTTGCTACGTATTGAAGAGATCAAAGGACATGAAGAAGTCGAAGCGGTGAAACGCCTGAAAAACAACCTAGGGCTGACGCAACGAGAAGCCGAAGTCCTCCTGTGGATTGCCAGGGGAAAAACAAACCGCGAAATTGGCGATATTTTAAACCTTAGCCCCAGAACCGTGAATAAACACCTTGAAATTGTATTTCCAAAGCTGAGTGTGGACAATCGCACCGCAGCGGCAGCGTTGGCAATAAATTCGCTATATGCCAGGGAGAAAATGTAGCGACAATGAGGCGTATTCGCGCAGACCTGCCCTGACATTTTTATCAGGCAGAACTGGCACCCTCATGTCCACGTCTCCGTCACCTGTGGCGGTATCGATGAGCACGGGAAGTGGAAGAAAATCAGCTTCCGTAAGGATGCCATGCGCGCCCGCTGGATGTGGAATATCCGCCAGCTTCTGCTGAGCGTCTGGTTCGAAGGCGTGGCCCTGCCGCCGTCCCTGTCACATATCACCACCGAATCACAATGGCGCAGTCTGATACTGACGGCCGGAGGCGACTACTGGCACGTCTACATGTCAAAAAAGACGGACGGTGGCAAAAACACCGTGAAATACCTGGGGCGTTACCTGAAAAAGCCGCCGATAGCGGGCTCCCGGCTGGCGCACTACGCCGGAAGTGCCACGCTGAGCTTTCGCTACCACGACTACAACACGGGCGAGCTGGCCACAGAGACGCTGACGCAGAGGGACATCGTGGCGCGCCTGAAACAGCACATCCCGGAGAAGTTCTTCCGTAAGCGTACAGCGAGTGACCTGCTCCCCGTTGATTAGTACACCCCGATGTTAGTAATGTCTTCATAAGCCACATGAGGACATCCCCATGAAGAAGCGTTTTTCCGACGAACAGATCATCAGTATTCTCCGCGAAGCCGAAGCTGGGGTACCCGCCCGTGAACTCTGCCGCAAGCATGCCATTTCCGATGCCACGTTTTACACCTGGCGTAAGAAGTATGGCGGTATGGAGGTGCCTGAAGTTAAGCGCCTGAAGTCGCTTGAGGAAGAGAACGCCAGACTCAAGAAGCTGCTTGCCGAAGCCATGCTGGATAAAGAGGCGCTTCAGGTGGCTCTTGGGCGAAAGTACTGACGACAGACCAGAAGCGGGAAGCCGTGATGCTGATGTGTGATACCACCGGGCTGAAGGTCTTTGGTGAAGGCGAATGGAAAGTCAGAAAGCACGGCAAAGAGCGCCGTCGTATCTGGCGAAAGTTGCATCTTGCTGTTGACAGCAACACACATGAAGTTGTCTGTGCAGACCTGTCGCTGAATAACGTCACGGACTCAGAAGCCTTCCCGGGCCTTATCCGGCAGACTCACAGAAAAATCAGGGCAGCCGCGGCAGACGGGGCTTACGACACCCGGCTCTGTCACGATGAACTGCGGCGTAAGAAAATCAGCGCGCTTATCCCGCCCCGAAAAGGTGCAGGTTACTGGCCCGGTGAATATGCAGACCGTAACCGTGCAGTGGCTAATCAGCGAATGACCGGGAGTAATGCGCGGTGGAAATGGACAACAGATTACAACCGTCGCTCGATAGCGGAAACGGCGATGT
>NZ_JAKUZW010000025.1:0-20739 GCF_030128605.1 Klebsiella sp. K5-45
TGACGCTTCAGAATGGCCGGAGTGGGGAACGGGTGGAAAGTGTGCTGACGGAAGCGTCATCCCGTCTGCGTGGGGATCTGCTGAGAAACCTGATTATCACCGGTCTTGCCCTCCACACGACGGCGCCGGAACTGCCGCGGCTGCTGGCCAGTATGCCGGTACCGCCCACCTCGGTCAGTGAGCTGCAGGCACTGGTTCAGCAGATGGCCGGCACCGCTGACGTGAACAGGGCTGCAGCTGCAGTACCGGATACGCCGGCAGCATCTGCCGCGCCGGTGTCCGGGTCGGATACCCGGGAAATAAAGAAAAATATGCGGCGTGCATTCGGCGACTAACAGTACGAATCACATCCACTACTACACCGATTTCAAATGACTGGCATCCCAGGGAGGTTCTCATGTCACCAGGATTCAGAAATGTTCTCCGTCTCGCCCGCATTCCCGTCGACAGCAGTGAACCGGTGCGAAGAAAATTTGGCAGCCGGCTGATTGGCATTGTGACGGTATGTCTGCTTCCGCTTCTGGTTTTCGACGTTCCGCAGTGGGTTTTCATTTTGTCGCAGGTCATCTGGGGGGCTGGCGTCTATATTGGCCTGTCCCTGGCCGGGGATAAATCCCTGAACCGCTGATACAAACTTTCCGGTTGTTCAAAAAAAGAACAGACGTGGTGGCGTCTGTTCTCCCGCGCTTCTCCGTCGTTTGCCTTCAGGTTATCCACAATTTTAAGCCCCGGATTTGTGGACAGGTATGCCGGTAATTCCCCGTTCGCCTGGAGTTAACGCAAGCCTGCCGCCCGCTGCCAGTGTCTCGCATCCGGTCTGGTACGGGACGGGCGGTTTTTCCGCTCCGGCCCGGCGTCGTTGAGAGTGTACGCCAGTCCCTCGCCCTTTTAAGGAGCGCCCTTCAAGCCGCTTTCGCGGCATATCCTTGCCGTCGAAAAGACGGACGGCTGCGGTATTCCACGGTCGGCCTGACCCGTGACCGGACGCGATGAACAGGCAGCGTGCGGCAGGGAACGGTATCGCGGTGATGCCTCCTGCCCCCTCAGACTACAGGAGTGCTGCCATGTCCAGATTCATTCTCGGGAACTGTATTGATGTGATGCGCGGATTCCCCGACCGTGCCGTTGACCTTATTGTGACCGATCCGCCTTACCTCGTCGGTTTTAAGGACCGTCAGGGCAGACAGATTGCCGGGGATGTGACGGACGAATGGCTGCAACCGGCAACGCTGGAGATGTACCGCGTCCTTAAAAAAGACGCCCTGATGGTCAGTTTCTACGGCTGGAACCGTGTGGACCGCTTTATGGCCGCATGGAAGGCGGCGGGGTTCTATGCGGTGGGCCAGCTTGTGTTCACCAAAACCTATGCTTCCAACCGCCGTAATGCGAAAGACCGTCGCGGATTCGTGGACTACTGCCATGAAGGGGCTTATGTCCTTGCCAAAGGCCGTCCCGTGCCGCCCCTTAAACCGCTGCCGGATTTGCTGCCTTTCCCGTATACCGGTAATGCCCTGCATCCGACGCAGAAACCGGTGGAGGCGCTACAGCCGCTGATTGAGTCATTCAGCGCCCCGGGCGCGATTGTTCTCGACCCGTTTGCCGGAAGCGGTTCGACCTGCGTCGCTGCATACCGCGCCGGACGCCGCTATATCGGCATCGAAATGCTGGCGCAGTACCACCGGGCCGGAACCGAACGACTGGCCGCCATGCACCGGGCCGTCAATACCCCCGCGGCGAACGATGAATGGCTCCCGGAGGCCGCGTAATGAATTACGACGGACACGAAGCCCTGCGCCGCGACATGGCGGGGCTGGCGAACAATCTTTGCGACCTGAAAACCTCCCTGAAAGTGCTGGAAGACACGTACCACTACCGGTACGACGGACTGGCGGAACGGCTTGCCGGTATCAGTCTGCGACGTCTCAGCGTCCTGATGGATGAGGCGTTCAATATTGCCCTGATGCTCGATGAAAGCTTTCTGGACTGAGGAGAGAATATGTACGGAATCCGTGAAGATCTTTGCAGGATGCTGAGTGAGCAATATCCCGCAGAAACCCCGCTGAACCTGATTATCTGGACCCCGGCGGATATTGAAGCGCTGGCTGACGGGATGGAATATTCCTTTTCAGAGCAGGACGTAAGGGCAGTACTGGAACGCATGGACGCTATTCCGGAAGAACAACGGCTTGAGTCGGGCGTATCAGCCAGCCTGGTGATGGCACTGATAGACCAGGTGAAAGAGAGCGGGCAGAGGGTGACTGTGCCGGTTGACCTGCTTGAAACCCTGCTGATTACCGCCGAACAGGCATTGTGGGACAGGGAATGGGCCGCACGGGATCGCAATCAACCGGTGCCGGAAAGCGTAATGCGCCGCCTGGCGGATACAGCGAAAGTGCGCGCATTACTGAAAAGCTGACAGCAGATCGCCCCTCCACGCTGCGGGGCGATATACCCCGAACAGTGACGATAATGATGAAAAATGAAACCCTTAACGCGCTTATTCTGCGTCACGGCGACCGGATGCTGAACCAGGCTGGCTGGCCCGATGCTGTTGATATGGCGCCCGTCGCACCCGAACCGTACCCGGCTGGCTCGCCGCCTGCGGCTCTCTCAGTGGCATGGAAATCCTCACGCTTACAGAACAGCTTTGTCAGCCGCTGACGTATGGCCGGGCAGCGTTGTTGCTCGCCAGTGCCCGGCGGCTGGCGGGAACCCCGGCTCGTCTGCATCTCTTTCCGGTGCAGGCATATCCGCATCCGGAGCGACTGGCTGACTGTCAGGTTATCCGCCTGCCTTACGCTCAGGAGTGGCTGACGGCGGCGGAATGTGACGATCTGCTGGCCTTCCTGAAAGCCTCCCTCACGCAGATAACGGAAATCGTCCACCGGGATACGAAGCGCATCGCCGCCGCGCTGACGCCGTCCGTCACTCCTCGTCTGATGGACAGGCGGATCGGTGACTGGCGCTTGCTGGCCGATGAGTATGATCATGATAACTGGCTGGACTAAGACGAGACCGACAGGCTGGATAAGGTCCACGATGCCATCCTGATTCGCGATGCGCGATTCTGCCCGGATCTGCTCACCCTGGTTAACGAGCGGGAGGAAAATATCAGGAGCGCAGGGGTTATTACTGATCAGCTGTGTTTTACGGACACTCCTTTCCGGCGCTGGTTTGATCGCCGGGTTTTAAGGGTAATGGAGAGAGAGGCCCGCGTCATCAGAACTCAGGAGTGACAGCCCGGAGCGTCAGGGGAGGGGGGACCCTCCCCTGATGATTAGGAAACTGGGAAAGTGTTTTAAAAATTTCCTGACCATGAAAATCGGTGTAAGAAGAGCGGTAATGTCGCTAAACACCTTCAATAACCGTTCTGCCGTGATTTCTGCCATGCAGTTGGTGTCAAAGTCTGAACGATCAACGAACGATTCATCCTGGAAGTATTTATGAAGTTTATCGCGGTATACTCCAGAACATTATCAGCATCGGGTAGGGCGGCAATGACAGCGACAATACCGGACGAATTTATCGCGGCATTTAACTGCGTATGGCAGCTGCCGTCGGGCATGGACAACAACACCATACTTAAATCACCCGAATTTCTGTTTCTTCGGAACACGGCAGATAAGCTTTGCTATGCCAAAATCAAAGGAAATCTCCTTGATCCATTTCTGCTTTGTGGACTCCAAAAACTTGGGGTTCCCTGCTTGTTTCCTACCGGCTCTTCGCTCGCCGCCACGGATAGATCTGAGACGGCCACACACTGCTACGAGGCATTGATGAAGCGCCACGCGCATCATATCTATCTCTGCCCGCTCGATTGCGCTGGCGATATACCGCAAATTAAAACGGCCAACGCGAGTATCAGACGATTCAGTAGAAGTGAGCTGGATGAGCTGCTGAATTCTTTGCCGCAGCAAAGACAGCCGGGGTACGTACCTGCAGATACTACGGGGTTATCGCAGTTTTTGTGGTTGGTGGTCAGTCATGATGAGGCGCTGTGTGCAGAATTTGCTGAACGCTACTGGTTTTGGAATACAAATAAGGAAATTCCAGGAACGGTCTATCCCTACAAATACCATTATCCGGAAGCCGTGGAAGGTGCCATTTTCTTATTGCTGTTGGCCATTTGGGAAGAATGGCAACTTAACGAAGAGTACCACTGGCGCCCCTTCGATATCCCTTGGGTGCATACGCTCTCAGACGATATTTTTTGGCAACAACCTCCCATCCCGTCAGCCGCCTCACTCACCTTGATACCTTATACATATCAGGATGAAAATACGGGCTGGCACGAGTATGAGGCTCCCTACGAATACAATTACAGTCTGACCAGTGACCAACTGATGCCCTTTGTTGACACTCCCGTCTTCGAGCGCCTTGAAACGGCCATAACCAATGGCCTCATCAATGTGGCGGCTCGACATCAATTTGTGAAAGCGTTTCGGTCCGATGGCGTTGACGAGTTCCTGGCTCATATTGTCGTGATTGACGCCTGTGTTGGCGAAAAATCGATGAATAGGTCACTGGAAAAAGAGCTGAAAAATCTTGGAGGTACTGGTAGATTAAAATACAGGTTGGCGGGGTTACTTAATGATGCATCTGTCACAGAGAAGCTAAACGACTTGTATAGAGTACGTAGTAACTATGTGCACGGCAATACGCTTGAGAAAATTTCAGGTGAACACATTCTGCAAGCACGTATTCTGGCCAGAAAAACACTGAACGCCATTATTAACGAAGCAGGTCAATCGCCGGGATTAAAACGGGATGAGTTTCTTGACGATGTTCTGCGAAGAGGATGGAAGCTTAATCAAGGCGGGTAGTGGATGCCACCATGGTGTTCAAGGCGGCTCTTGCCGCAGTCGGTTCACCGATTTGTCCGAACGACACGGCAATCATTATTGTAACAGTAGGTTGGGTCATTCTCTGGGCAGCCTCAGAGGAATATTTAATAAGAAGAAAACATGAGATTTAAAGAAAAAGAGCAAGAGATAATAAAGTTAATCCTCATAAATTATTCAAATTCTAAATTTGGTGAAGTGCATGAATTGTTAAATGGTTCGGTTAAAGGGAAAAATATCCTTGCTGAATTTAAAAAATATGAAGATAGGTTGAATTATTATTTGTCAATAACTTCCATATACCATACGATACTTAATATATCATCAGTTTATGTTAGCCTTTCGATAATGGGTAATGACAAAAAAATAATAAGTTTTTCAGCCGACCCCAAAGGGGTAACAAGGATGAGATTAGAACCTTTTATTGGGTTGTTAATAATTCAATTTCAAAAATTATCAGAAACACACCAGAGATTTACAGGGGCAGTAAAAGACGAAAAAATAAGGATTTCACGTGAAGAGAGTGAACTGAAAATTTTCCAATATATAAAAAAAATCAAAAATATTAAGGGGTTTAAAAATTTAAGGGATGGTTCTTTTGCTCATCCATTTGAAGGTGAACGTAGTGTTAAAGTATATAGAAATCAGGTTGTTGCGGATGAGTTATCTTACGCTTTGAAGAGGTTTTGTGAGTCGGATTTTGAAGAAATAAAATCAAAACTATTTAAGTTAGTCAATGAAGAAGTCACTACGGGAAATACCCGCTTAAATGCAATGAAACTTTCCTTGCCAAAGGGTGATATCGCGGGACGAAAAAAATACAAGGAGCTTGAGGATGAACGGAAAAATATATTTAATGAGTTTAAGTTTTTATTAAATGAACAAAATTGGTATGAGAACTTCAATTTATTATTTCATGGTTTTGTTTCTTACTATTTGTGCAGCGCACGATTAGTTATAGAAAACGACGAACTTAAATATATAACCGAAATGAATGACTGTGTTTTAGTAAAATCACTATACGATTACTCTGATTATGTTAAAAAAAATTATCTAAAAAATCAAGAAATATTACTTATAAATGACGACGAATCCTTCAATACATTAAAGGAAAAGATTCAATCAATTGTTATTTAATATTTTTCTCTATGGTTAGGGATTTGGATAAACGTTTTAAAAAATCACTGATCCTGAACACAGGATCCCGAAACGCAGTGATGATGTGTTGTCGGGGAAACTATGGAAATAAGATGCTGTTTTCGGTGTGTTTTTAACCGGAAAACCATTTTTCGGGCGCACTTATCCTGCGGCCAGTGTCAGAAGCCATAGTTTTCTGGCGATCCTGTGGACCCTTTCCGCCACTAACTCCGTGGCATGCCTGCCGGCCTGTGCACTGACAAAGCGAAGCCGGTTGCCACAGAAGATGCATTTATACGGTTCCGTACGCAGGAATCCTTTCAACAGCGAGGCGAAGCCGGGCTGTTCAGTTTTTTTCCGCGCTTCCATCTGCAGGGCTTCATAGACTTTTGGCATCAGCTCGCCCCATTATGTCCTCAGCCTGCCGGCACAGGAGGACTGGTGCGATAAGGATGTCGCCGTGCCGGCTCTGCGTCCACCCGGCCCCATCCCTCCGAACAGTTGCCTTATTGCTGCGTCTGTCGCGTTGCGACATCTGCTTCCGCTTTTCTCCCTGTGGTCGAAAAACGGGGGAGAGAAACCCTGTATTCAACCTCCTGCATCGCGACGGGTAGTGCCGTGCCTTCACTTTAGCCCGGCTGCTGCAGATGCAAGGGTTCGCTGACGCCGCCATCCTCGCCCGGTCGCAGTTTTTTTATGATGCTCGCCGTTCTTCCCGTCGTTTTCTCGCTCAGGTTTCGCTCGAAAACCGTCCAGACCCGCTTCGCGCTTTATCTGCGCTGCGGCCTCCGGTGTCGCCCCTGCATCTTCCGCTTTCCGCCGGGCTGACGTGTCGGCACGGCACAACCCGGTGCCGCAGTCCATGTGATTACGGAGGTTTTACCATGCAGTATGTGACAACACGCCCCGTCCTGAATGTTGAAGAGTGTGACCGCCTGTCTTTTATGCCGTACCTGTTCGGCACGGATTTCATGCTCGCAGAATTGCAGGTGTATGCGCTGGCGAAACAATGGATGCCTGAATACAGCAGTGAGTTCTGGCACTTTATCCGGCTGCCAGAGGGCGGCGGTTACATGATGCCGGATTGTGGCCGGGTTCATCTGGTCAACAGTGAAAACTGGTTTGACCGCATTGTGAGCGCCGACGCAGCGGGCATTATTCTGACATCGCTGGCCGTTAACCGTCGTCTGGCGGCAAATCATGACAGCAGTAATCCGGCCCTGACCCGCCTTTATATGCTGCGTGATGCCCAGCTCTGGAATCACATTACCTTTCACCCGGAATGCAGTGCCATTTACGCCGCGCTGGACTGATTAACGACCGGGGCGGCCATGCCGCCCCGCAGGGAGACGAAAAAATGAATTCATCAGTAACCGTTCCGGCCGTCTACGTGGGCACATATCACCAGTACAACGGCGGCAGTATTTTTGGCAAATGGTTTGATTTAACCGATTTCGACGACGAAGACGAATTTTATGACGCCTGCCGGGCGTTGCATGCCGCCGAGGATGACCCCGAGTTTATGTTTCAGGACTGGGAAGGGATCCCGTCTCAGTTTGCCTCTGAATCCTCTGTTAAGTGGGCGTTTATCGAGGCATTCCGGCAGGCGCAGGACGAAGGACGCGCCGCCGCGTTTGTGGCCTGGGCGGAATATACCGGCGAGTGCGACTATGACGCCTTTGATGATGCGTATTGTGGCGAGGCTGAAAGCGAGGAGGATTTTGCTTATGGCTTTGTGGAGGATCACGGCCTGTTAAACGAGGTGCCTGAATCCCTGCGCGTCTATTTCGATTATGAGGCTTACGCGCGGGATCTGTTCAGCAGCGGCTATGTCTTCCATGAAGGCTATGTATTCAGCAACTGATTACTATCCGGCGGGGAAGCCCGCCGGTTAAGGAGAAAGCACATGAAACTTGCACCACAAAGCCGCGATATCCTGCGACAGTACAAAGCCCTGATTAATGCCCGCCGCCGCGATGCCGGTCAGCGGGAACTGACCACCGCCCAGGTGATGGATGAAATCTGCGAATACATGACCTGTCAGTGTGCCGTCTACATTGGCGGACACTTCATCTTACAGGGCGGCAAGGGCCAGTAAGCTCGATGGCAGGCGTCCGGGCCGGAGGGCGCCTGTCAGTCCGCGCGCAAAACCCTGGCAGGCTGCGCCTGCCGGAGAGATACATCGCCGCGCCTCCGGCGCCGCGCACTCTCCTCTCCGTTGTCAGTCGCCGTTGCCCGGGAATACGCGTATTATCAGGGATATATTCCTGTAAAGCAGACCGGTGATGCATATGTCAAAGTGGAATATCGCCTCTTTTCCAAAAGAGGAGCAGGACAACGTTGCCGTCGATAAGGTGGCCGCTGCCGTTGCCTGGCAGGAACGCATGAACAAGCCCGTCATGCCGGAACTTGTTGAACGGGAACAGCCTGAACACCTTCGCCAGTATTTCCGTGAACGGCTCCGCGTACATCGGCTGAACAGTCAGCAGCTTCCGCGCGCAAATGCGCCCGAATATAATAAACCCGGAGATGAGCAGCAGAAGTGATTCTTATCGTCAGTGTGTCCAGGGAGGAAATTTTATGCGTATGTCTCTGATGTTTGCAGCCGTGACGCTTTTAACCGGTATTAACCTGTTTTTTATTCCGTTTCAGCCGGTACCGGCTCTGTGGGGGGGATCCTGGCCGTTGCTTTTATCCTGATTAATGTCGTGGCGGATAAGCTGCGCCTCTGGAGTGGCATGGCGTGGATTATCGTTGCCGGCATCATCATAACGCTGATGCTGAAGGGGAAAGAGCCGGGTGACGAATTTCGTGTCCTGATCACCGTTTTCGCTTTCCTGGCTTCTGTCTGGTATAGCGTTGCGCAGTTCAGGAAGGAAAATAAGCTCCGTTCCTGACGCCCCGTCTGGTATGCCGCCGGTTTATCATGGCTTCTTTCCGGCGGCATGAAAACATATTCTCTCCAGCCTGCATCTTTACGTTTCCGGTTTGCTCACTGCTGTCTGTCTGCTTTCTCTTTCTCTTCCTGCTGTGATGCCTCTTTTTAACCCTTAAAGGCTTTAAAAGCACACCCACACTGGACACCTTCGGCTCCCGGCCAGCTGCGCTGTCCAGTCGTCGAGCCACACTCCGCTAACCGCGAAAAGACGCGGTAAGCTCCGCCGAATCCGCTACGCGGTTTCGGGCCTGCCGGCTAGTGTCTGATGTCTGAGGTCAACGGCAGCGCTTGCTGCGACCGAAACGGTCGCGCCGCTTTCACCGTGCCGGCGAAGGACTGCCGGCACTCTGCAGGGCAACGCCGTTTCGCGCCCGCGCGTTCCGTCGTTGCGGCGGATGCCTGCTCCTTTCCCCTGGTACCCGAATCACCCGTTTGAGTCCATTCGCCCGGGCTGACATAGCCACAACCTGTCGCATTGGCTGTCCAGGGTGTAATGAACAGTCCACAAAACTTTTTGCATGGAACCGCAAAAACTTTTGTGTCCTGCCCCGGACAGATGCGTCAGGCCGTGGCGTCTTTGCCCTTGCGGCGAACGGCTCTCAAACGGGTGAAGGTAACAACCAGGGGGCAGGTTCAGCAGGTCCCCGCACAAAGTCAAAACCGCGGCCCCGACAACTCAACGGGTGATGGTTTTTAAAGACAAAACAACAGAGTAAGGAGATTCATCATGGCAGCACGTGGCGTTAACAAAGTCATTCTGGTCGGATATCTGGGACAGGAACCGGATGTGCGTTACATGCCCAACGGGGGCGCAGTGGCCAATCTGACGCTGGCCACGTCTGAAACATGGCGTGACAAGCAGACGGGAGAGATGCGCGAAAACACCGAGTGGCACCGTGTTGTCATGTTCGGCAAGCTCGCGGAAGTGGCGGGCGAATACCTGCGTAAAGGTGCGCAGGTCTACATCGAGGGCCAGCTGCGCACCCGCAACTGGCAGGACGATGCCGGAGTCACGCGCTACGTCACCGAGGTGCTGGTCGGCCAGAACGGCACCCTGCAGATGCTCGGCGGCCGCCGTGAATCCGGTGTGCCTGAGAGCGCCGCGCCGCAGAGTCCTGCCACCCCGGCACAACCTGCTCAGGCACCGGCTAAATCCCCGAAAGCGAAGGGCGGTAAGAAAGGCCGTCAGGATGCGGCTCCGTCTCAGCAACCGCCTCAGCCACTCCCGGATGATTTCCCTCCAATGGATGACGACGCGCCCTTTTAAACCATGATGAAGACGCCCCGTTCAGGCGGGGCAGAGAAGGAGAAACATATGGACCATAACGTTTTGTCCCCGCTTGAATCTCTGCCGGATGGCACGTTTACCCGCGAGCAGGCTCAGATTGTCGCCGCGCAGTATCAGAATGTGGCGATTGAAGATGACCAGGGGACCCATTTTCGCCTTGTCGTCCGTCATCAGGATGACGGCAGCATGGTCTGGCGCGTCTGGAATTTTGAACCGGGCGGCGAGGACATGATGAACCGTTACATCCGGGACTACGGAGTACGCAAAACGCAATAAGCCGTAATAGGTGCCGGGCAGATGGGTCTGCCCGGCAGACATTAACCAATATCGGAGAGAAATCAATTATGTCAGTGACCGAGTCTAAAGCAAAAGCGCCGGTTAAAACCAGCAAAAAATCGGTGAACCCTGCCGAATCCGCCGCCCTGAAAGCCGCGCTTGAGGCTGCTCAGGTTGAGATGGTGCCGCTGTCGGCGCTGGTCAAATCCCCGCTGAACGTTCGCACGATCCCCTATCCGGCTGACAGTGTCCGGGAGATGGCTGACTCCATCATGGCGATCGGCCTGATCCAGAATCTGGTGGTTCACTCGCTGCCGGACGGTATGTCAGGGGTGGCTGCAGGTGGCCGCCGTCTTGCCGCCCTGCAACAGTTGCTCAGCGAGCAGCGCATCGATGCCGGGTATCTCGTTGTCGCCAAGCGTGTCAGTGACGACCTGGCGATGGTTGCCTCGATGGTCGAGAACAACCAGCGGGTGGCCATGCATCCGGCAGAGCAAATCAGCGGGTTCCGCACCCTGTCAGAAGAGGGGAAAACCCCGGCTCAAATCGGGGACCTGCTGGGCTACAGTGCCCGTCACGTTCAGCGGATGCTGAAGCTGGCAAACCTCGCCCCGGAACTGATCACCCTGCTGGCAGAGGACAAACTCGACGTGGAGCAGTGTCAGGCCCTGAGTCTGGAGAGCGACCCGGCACGTCAGGTGCAGGTGTATGACCAGGTGAAAACCTCATACGGCAGCACACCCGCTCACCTGCTGAAGCGGGCCATCACGGATACGGAAATCGCCGTAACCCACTCCCGCTTCGTGTTTATCGGTCGTGAAGCGTATGAGGCCGCCGGGGGCGTGGTGCGTGAGGATCTGTTCAGCGCCCAGGAGGGAGACGGAACGGCTGATGGGGTACTGGTTGAGCGTCTGGTTCAGGAGAAGCTGGCGGCGGCTGCGCTGGCCATCGAACAACAGGAAGGCTGGTCATGGTCACTGGCTCGTGAGGGCTCCGTCAGAAACTACGGCGATGACCGCGAGCATTATCTGGTGCTGCCGGCGCCGGAGGGGGAATTCAGCGCTGAGGAGCTACAGCGTCTTGATGAACTGTACGCCACGCTGGAGGCAACGGAAACCTTTGAGGATGAAGCCGCGATTCAGGTGCTGATTGATGAGATTGAAAATGCGGCGTCAGTTCGGGCGTGGACACCGGAGCAGAAAGCGGCCTGTGGCGTGGTGGTCAGTCTGTATGACGGTGAGCTTTGCGTCCAGCGTGGTGTCCAGAAGAAGATCCAGACGGCGGTCTCTGACGTCGGGGAACACGGTGGCGATCAGGCTGCCGTACATGTGGTCACCCGCAGTATCCCTGATGCGGCAGAAGGCATCAGCATGCCGTTGCTGAAAAAAATGTCTTCAGAAAGGACACTGGCGGTTCAGGCCGAACTGGTTAAGCAGCCACAGAAAGCCGTGGCCCTGATGGCCTGGCGGCTGTGCAGTTGCGTGTTTGACTACTGCACCACCACCCGGCATCCGTTCGTCCTGCGCCTTGAGGTGCATCACAGCGGCCTGACCAGTGAAGCCCCGACCGGAGAGGAAGGTCAGGCATGGCGGTATCTGATGCAGGAGAAAGCCCGTCTGGAAGCCCTGCTGCCGGAGGGGTGGCAGAAGGATTTCACCACCTTCTTTACCCTCGACGGGCAGACCCTGATGTCGCTGATGGCCTTCTGTGCTGCCTGTTCCGTCGACGGTGTTCAGACCCGTGAATGTGGACATACCGGCCGCAGTGACCTCGATGGCGTGGAGGCGGCGCTGGGATTTCATCTGCGCGACTGGTGGCAGCCGACAGCGGATAACTTCCTCGGGTTGCTCAGCAAGGCCCAGATTGTGGCGGCGCTGAAGGAGGCCGGGCTGACCGGAGCCGCCTCGGATGCCGAAAAAATGAAGAAGGGTGATGCTGCCAGCCATGCGGAACAGTGGCTCTCCGGCTCCCGCTGGGTACCGGGCTGGATGCAGTCCCCGGATGCCGCAAAGCCGGACGATGCACATGCTGCCCCTGACACTGACGAACCGACTTCACACGCAGCCTGATAACGGAGACGCCGCCCTGCGGGGCGGCGATAAGGAGACTGAAGATGAAAACGTTACTGACTCTGGACGTCCTCAAAACCATGTCCATCGACGAGCTGGAAGATTACCGCGCTGCGGGTGAAGATTTTCGCCGTGAGCTGACCCATGCAGTGATGCGTGTTCTGCATCTGCCGTCAGGCTGGTCCGTGAACGGTGAATATCGCAGTGAGTTTGGCGGTTTTTTCCCGGTTCAGATCCGCTTTTCTCCGGCCCATTGCCATTTTGATGTCGCTGTCTGCAGCCCCGGAGAGTTGAGTGAGCGCTGGATGATCGTCTTTGTGACACGTGGTGGCCAGCCGTTCTCTGTTGTTCGCAGCATGGAAGCATTTAACCCGGAGTTGATCTCCCACACGCTAGCATTGATAGCGTGTCTCGATACTGACGGATATTCCTGCGCCAGTATCATCAGTACGCTGGAACAGGAGGGCGCACAATGATCCCTTCGTCCCGTTCCCTTGTCACCCTGCAGCCTGCCCGGCAGGCTGCGCTGCAGGCCATCATGACCGTGGAGAATGCCCGCCAGCGCGGTGCTCGTCTGTCTGCAGCGCCACACGTGCGTACTTTCCTGCGCTTGCTGACCGGGAACAGCCGTATGAACACGACCGTGGCGCAGCGCATTCCCGGTCTGAACTGGGACCCGAAACATCGTCTGAGCAGTCTTAAACAGGTGGAAGAGGCGCTCGATGCACTGATTGCCAGTCACGGGGAGTGCTGCCCGCTGCCGCTGCCGGTTGATGTTCAGGCCGAACTGTTCCCCGAGGTGCAGCACAGCCGGACTGAGCGCCGGAAACAGCGCAGCAGCCTCGCCTTTACCCGTAAGATGCGTCGGGAAGAACGCGCAATGGTGCATCACTGGCGATTACGGCAGAACCTGCTGGGACAGGCCGTCACGGAGCTGAATTTCCAGTCACCGGAAACGGTCATCAGCTGGTACCGCCGGTGGGCCGGTGAGTTTGACGCGCGTGAGCTTGCCCCTGCCTTCTGGCACTGGCGATCGCGATATGCCTCGCTGGCCTCTCTGGACTGGCTGCGGGATGCCGGGGAGCCGCTGTATGGTGTCATGCATGAAATCAGCTTCATTGTGAGAGAGACGCCGGAGTCTGTGCGTCAGGCAGAACGCTGGCAGGTCCCGAACAAGCTGACACACCGGAGCCACGGATGAAGTGGCGCTATTCCCTGCGCTGGAAACTGCCGCACAGGCCCTGCCCGGGTCCACAGGAGCTGGTTTCCGTTGTCGTGGAGGCAGGGCAGGCGGCACCTGAAGAAGTGATGTCTTGCTGGGTAGCGGGCGCGGGATATGCGGTATGCGTGGATTTTCTGGACGAGAGGCAGATTAAGCGCTGGAGCGACGAGCGGAAAGCCGCCGCCCGCCACCGGAATCTGGTGCGCCGCATCAACAGGATTGCGCCCTTGTTTGCCGACGAGCTGATCGAGCGGGAGCTTGAGAGCAGACCCGGGTATTTTCGCGGCAAATCAGAACGATGATGGCGCGATGCCTGGTCAGTCTGGCAGCGGGTAAGGTATACTGGCGGTGGCGCTTGAGGCTTTTTGCCTCATGACGTGAAGGTGGTTTGTTACCGTGTTGTGTGGCAGAAAGCAGAAAGCCCCGTAGTTAATTTTCATTAACCCACGAGGCCACCTGTATGCCTAGACAACATCAGGATAGCCTCTTAGATGCCGCGAGGCAAGGAGAAGAAGGCCATGAAACTGCCGCGAAACACTCTGCTCGGGTGCGTATTAATAGTGTGCCTCACACTGTTGATATTCACTTACCTCACCCGGAAATCACTCTGTGAAATCCGGTACAGGGACACGAACAGGGAGGTGGCGGCTTTTATGGCTTACGAATCCGCTAAGTAGCTAACCCCGGCGGGGGGAAACCCCCGCCATTAAGGGGAGATGATGTCTGTCATGCCTGAAGCGCCTTTATGAAGGGGTTGCCGGTTCACCGGTAGCCCCTTTTTCCTTTCCGATGCGACCGCACGCCTCAACTTCCGGTAAGGGCAGTTCCCCTGCGGGGAACAGAGCAGGACGGTAGCCCCTTTTCCATCCCTCTGGTCATGTTAATGCTAATGTACGCATCCATTAGCTATTACCGGGAAAGGCTATTTTTCCCTGTTCCGTGCTGCACGGCGGGAAAACCGGGCCGCGCTGACGCGCCGCCCGCATTTCCTCTCCGCGTCTTCCCTGTTTGCTGCCCGCTGTCTTCCTGCTTCTTCTCCCTGCTGTGTCTTTGCTGTTAAACCCTTTAAGGCCTTAACGTCAAAGGCATAACAACACTGGACACCTTCGGCTCCTGACCCGCTGGCGCGGTTCAGTCGTCGGGCCACACTCCGCTAACCGCGAAAAGACGCGGTAAGCTCCGCCGAACCGCCAGGCGGTTTCGGGCCTGTCGGCTAGTGTCTGATGTCTGAGGTCAACGGCAGCGCTTGCTGCGACCGGAACGGTCGCGCCGCTTTCACCGTGCCGGCGATGCCGGCACTCTGATGGCGCCACGCCGTTCCGTCGTGTCGGGTGTGTTCATTCTCATCCCTTCCCCTGGTGAGTCATCTCTCGTCCGTTCCCCGGCGGAGGGCTGGTCGTAGCACCGCCGTGTCGTCATCCAAGGGGTAAATAAACTCCGCCAAAAACTTTTTGCCAGGGACCGCAAAAACTTTTTGTCTCCGCCCCTTGTTCTCCTCCTTACGACGTTGCTCCTTTGCCCTTTGCCGCCAGGGAACTCACCGAGAGATGGATTAACCACCAGACCAGAGGAAAAGCAGAATGAACACACAGAACGTCAACGTCAAAACCGCCACCAAAGAATCTACCGAAAGATGGGTTGAAAACCTTCTGGCCAACGCGATTAGCGAGCAAAAAAGCCTCCTTATGTATCTGGCGGAGCTTAAAAACAAGCGCCTGAGAGAAAGCGAAAGAAGTGAACTGGTATGGGGAACGTTGATGCGTATGGCTGATAACGTCCTGGGGGCGGGAGTGGTTGACTGGCACGCGGACGTTCTGCAGGTGCATTTCGGCGTTGCTCAACCGTGGCTGCAGTTCCGGAAACTCGTTGAGCTTCTTTATGGTGATACCGGTAAGGAAGCGTGGAATGACGCACGCAAATACATTGCTGACTCAATGCGTGCTGAACCCCATATGCCATGAGTCTGCTTTTTTTACCCAACATCTGGCGGTCCGGGGGCCGCCGGTGATCCACATAAGGAGAGACGTTTGAACTTACACCTGACCGAATCCTCAGCCCATCCGGGAATGCTGGCTACAGCGGAATCAGAGCGCGAATACTGGCTGAGCCGGCAGAAAGCAGCGGTTAAAGCCCCCTCAGAAATCGACGTTCACACGTTCCATGACGCGCTGGGCCTGATGTATCCGCTCAACTGGTCAACAAGTGAGAACGGCGAGTGGGAAACGTTCATGCTGCAGGAGATGGTCTGCGGTGACGTGACAGAGATATATGCCCGCTACGGAGCCAGATATTTCCGGCTGTGGGATGTGTGCAACCTGAGCCATGCGCAGATCACAACGCGCATTAAGGAGGAATTTAACCTGTTCCGGAAATGAAAAAAGCAGGGAAAACCCTGCTTTGCCCATGCCGTAAAAGTCGCTGTAACGATTTTTACGGCTGTTCAAATTAACTAAGAGGTACATATGAACCTATCTATTCTTTCACCTTCTACTGAGGCTGTAAAGCCCCGCCGTCATCAGCGCAACCTGCGTGATGATATCGCCGCACAGGAGATTGACCCGGTGCTGAAGGCTTTCGGACGGCATATTGCCCGGAGCGTTCGCAAGGGGCGTGGTGTCCATATCCCCGCGATGAACAACACCGCCTTCGGGCAGGTGCTCCGCACGCTTGAACTCAAACGCGCATGTAACTGACAAGGTGAGCCGCTCCTTCGGGAGCGGCAACAGCGGAGATAATGCTATGTCACAGATGAATTTTGCCGATGTGTTCAATCTGGCCAGAGAAACCGCGGATAACAGCCCTGTTATTCAGGCAGGGCAGCAGATCGCGGAACAGGTGCCTGCGGTTGATCGTATGATGAGCGCGCAGTACAGCCTGGGCCGTTTCATCAGCGTATTTAAGGATACGGGCCGCCATCTGGGGCGCTGGGAAGTGTTCAGTGATTTTCTGTCACTCGCCGCCAGTGAGCTGGATATGGCCCGGATAAGAACGCCGGAGAGCATGGAGCACTGCCGGAAAATCTGCGCCCGGTACGAGGCCGCCGACATCGCGAACATGCAGGAAATGTTCTGCCTGATGGTGTGTGCGCTGGAGGCGAAATTTCATGATTTCCTCGGCGCGATTTTTATGGAGCTTGATCTGGGCGATAACTTTCGCGGGCAGTATTTTACGCCGTATTCGGTGCAGTGTCTGATGGCGCGAATGCTGATGCCAGGCGTCAGAGACACTATCCGCCGGGAAGGCATTGCCACCGTCAGCGATCCGGAGTGTGGGGCCGCAGGGATGCTGATCGCCTGTGCAGAGTGCCTGCTTGAAGCGGATATTAACCCCTCCATGCACATGTTCGGCAGCTGCATTGACATCGATCCGGTGGCAGCAGATATGGCCTTCATCCAGCTGTCACTGCTGGGGATAGCCGCGGAAGTGGTGACGGGCAACACGCTCACGATGCAGCTCCGGCGGGTAAGGTATACCCCGGTTTTCTACCTCAATGACTTTGAAAAACGACTGACAGATCTGCGCCGGTTCAGGGCTATGCGGGACTTTATGCGCGGAATACAGGAGGCCGCGTAAATAACCGGAAGGGCAGGGGATAACCTGCCCTTCAGCGCTGTAGGGCAGGGGATAACCTGCCCTACAGCGCTGAAGGGCCGCAGCGCCTGTGGCGCTGAATAATACCGGCTGCGCTACGCGCCGCCCGTATTACTCCGGCGCGGTAGTATCTCATCAATATTCTTTATTCATCCCTGTTACATCGCTTCCGATATTCTGCTGTGTATCTCTTCCGCTATTTATTTCTGATGAAAGATTAAATAAATACTGACCCGGGCGTCGTCCCTGTCGGGACACGGCTGTCGTGAACAGAGCCAGTAAGCTGTCTCTGCCCTTTCGGGCTTCCATCCTGACGCAAATTCAAAATCTCGCTTGCTGCATCCTTATCAGGATGCGCCGCTCTCACCGTGGCGATAAATACCCGCCACTCCAGGGCCTGAACGTGAATCCGATAAACACCGGATTGACGTTCAGGGTTGTGCGCATTCTCACTCCTGCTCGATATCGCCCGACTTCATCTTTCGCGGAGGGCTGCTTTTAGCATCAGCCGTGGCGAAAATAAAGGGGTATATGAACGCCAGGCGCCCCTTTATTTTCTCCCCGTCGGCTGCAAATTGCCCTTCGCCGCTCAGTGATGAAGTCGAACGTTTTAATAAACCGCGAAGGAGAAAATCAGTATGCGCACAATGAAAGTCAACACCGCCACTCGTGAATCAGACGAACAGTTTAAAACAGACAAATATCTGCGCTGTGCCGTCACCAATGGTAAAGCTCGCCTGGATTTTATCCCGGACCTCTTTTTTACGCCGTTAGCCGATAATATGGCCGCGAGATGGTTACGCCAGCATTCTGAATACGACGGCGGTTCCTGGTCTTACTGGGTTATTCCACAGGGTGTTGGCGGGAATATTGCACCCAACAGCATCCAGTTCATTACCACGCAGACCGGATATATCGCACCAGAAGGTGAGCAGCGTTACAGGATGTGCATCCCGAGAAATTATTTCGAAGGTGAGGTCAGCGCCGATGCAGCAGGCATTATTGCCACGCTGATGATTATGAACAGGCTGTCCTGGCACGTGGCTGAAATGGGGCCGCAATATGACCAGATCTGCAGGCGTCTGGTTTCACGGCAGGATGCACTGAAGGATTATATCAGCATTATTCAGCATCCCGAACGGCATTTAATATGGCGGGCAATTGATTAATCACTTCCCTGTTCTGAAGACCTCATGAATGAGGTCTTCAGTTTTTTGTTAAAGATGACTGGCCGGCATTTTTATTTCTCTTGATAGCCAGGTAGATGGCCTCAATCTTCCTGGCGTACTCCAGTCGTCGTATGGCCTGACTGTCCGTTCTCCGGAACCCGGCGTTGTAGGCGCCGACTGCCTCCCAGCTTACTCCCCATTTTTTAAAAGCCAGTGCCAGATAATAAGCACCGGTGTAAATATTCAGACAGGCATCAGTCAGAAGGTGTCCCAGTTTAATACCGTACTGCGACAGTTCACCCTGGTGTTGCGAGTCGATCTGCATCAGTCCGGCACCGTAGCCAGATCCTGGATTTTTCCCGATGGCATTCACCTTCCATTTAGACTCCTGCCATGAAATAGCCCGCAGTAGATCGGGATCTATTCGATAGTCCCGTCCTGCCATATCAAAACAATCCGCAGACCAGGCAGGTGTGGAAATTAAAAGCAGGGTAGCTAATACCAGTTGTTTTCTCAAAAGACTCCCTCCGGGTCGGTTCCTGCAAATACGTTAACCCAGACCAGAACCAGACTCAACAGATATGCACTCCTCACCACAAAATCACCACACCCCACGCAAAATTAAAATTTTGCAGATTTATTATTTAAACCATAGAGTTATGGTCAACTAAATTACACTATCTTTCATTATGTAATATAAATATGAATCGCAGATAAATCGCTAACGATTCACTTATAAATCGTGGGTGAATCAGTAACGAATCAACCTTATGAAATCTAGCTTTATTGGCGAATTGACTCTAGATTCAATTCGTGGTGTGATTCGCCTTATGAATCGAGTTTCAAGGCGGTGAATCTAGATTCGAATCGCGAATTGAATCGTTGGTGAATCGTCTGAATCGGTTGGCTGTAAATAGTATCAAGATTTCTTTTTATATTAAGGGATGGATATGGCAAAGATACAGGCATATGTTAGCGATGAAGTTGCTGAAAAAATTAATGCCATTGTGGAGAAACGGAAAGCTGAGGGCGCCAGGGAGAAAGATGTTAGTTTTTCCAGTGTGTCTACGATGCTTGTCGAGTTAGGCTTGAGGGTTTATGAAGCGCAAATGGAAAGGAAAGAAAGCGGCTTTAATCAGATGGCTTTCAATAAGGTTTTGCTTGAAACAGTTTTGAAGACACAATTTGCAACCAACAAAATTTTGGGAATTTCTTGTTTGAGTCCACATATCTCAGGTAACCAAAAATTTGAGTGGCGATTTATGATTGATAACATTCTGGAAGACACTAAAGAAGTGGTCGATACATTCTTTCCAGAATCAGAAGATGGTGACGAAGAGTAAACTACACAACATTAAGTTATCTAGATTATTAAACTAAAATATAAAAAATAAAAGCGGAATGATCTGCGTATTTTTAGTGACAGGGAAGTGGGTTACATTTATCATAGTTTGAGAGGCTCAGGTCTCACAAAATTTGAGAATCGCTGATGTGAAGGGTTGGCCCCCTTCACATCAGCTGCCCATAGAATCCTGTTGAGGAGGCTCCTATGTGTTCGATGGATCGTATTGAAAACACCAACTGTAGTCAATTGGATTTCTTTCGTGAAATGCAATTAACTGTCAACCTTTCTAGCCATCCTGCTTGTATAAGGCTCCGTGATGGATCCTTTTCCCATTTCAATCATTCTTTCGCTACAACTTTTCTGCACAATATTAACGTTAACATATGGTTTAACCGTTTGGAAATCTCCTCTTCTTTACGTCTGTCAGCTCTTGACGCAGAAGTTTACTCAGGCGATCGAAAAATGCTCGTTGAGGAAAATTTGCCCATTAATGGGAACCGATGGGATTTTATAATAGAACGGATGTCATTTGATGGAACAGAGTTCACTCTGTGGAAGTTCTGTCATCTTCAACGAGGCGGTTTTTTACTGTCTCCTGTTCGCTCAGGTTTTATAAAAAAACTCAACGAATTTAAAAATGCAGTCGGTTTTTTAACTGATGTTCAGATTGAGACTCTGGCTCTATATTCTTTTGGTGCCTCCCACAATCAGATTTCAGAGGTTTTAAATATAGCAATGGCTTTGTTGAATAAATCGAACTTTTGCTGAGTTGAAGGATCAGATCACGCATCTTCCCGACAACGCAGACCGTTCCGTGGCAAAGCAAAAGTTCAAAATCTCCAACTGGCCCACCTACAATAAAG
>NZ_JAKUZW010000026.1:0-19342 GCF_030128605.1 Klebsiella sp. K5-45
GTTGCGACGCGCTTTAGCGCTCTGTCGCGAGGTGGCGTATATTACGCTTTCCTCTTTCAGAGTCAACCCGTTTTTCAGGATTTTTCTCTTCAACCGAACCGGCTGTTTGTGTGAAGTGATTCACATCTGCCGTGTCAGTGGGAGCGCATTATAGGGAGTTCGCCGGAAGTAGCAAGGGTTAAAATAGAAAAATCTTATCGACCGCTCACTATTTGAACTTTTCGCTTATTCCTCTTTTTATCATTGAAGCCGCCATCCCAGTGTTCATGCGGCCTGCAGCGTAGTTAACGCGAAGAACGCTTTTTGGCAAAAAAGTGATTTTTCTCTCTTACCCAACGCCATTATCGCGCCGATGGTGAATTAAGCGCCACTCTTGACCCACGACAAAGCGCCCGCGCGGCCCCCCTTCCTATAATCAGGCCCGTTTCTTCTTACTGGTAATAATCGATGGCTTATCAACTCAACATTAACTGGCCCGAGTTTTTAGAGAAATACTGGCAAAAGCAGCCGGTGGTTTTAAAAAACGCGTTTCCGGACTTCGTCGACCCGATTACCCCGGACGAGCTGGCCGGGTTAGCCATGGAGCCGGAAGTCGACAGCCGGCTGGTCAGTCTGGCCAACGGTAAATGGCAGGCCAGCAATGGACCTTTTGAACATTTCGATGGCCTGGGCGAGACCGGCTGGTCGCTGCTGGCCCAGGCGGTAAACCACTGGCATATGCCGGCCGCCGAGCTGGTGCGACCGTTCCGCGTACTGCCGGACTGGCGTCTGGACGACCTGATGATCTCCTTCTCCGTCCCCGGCGGCGGCGTCGGGCCGCATATCGATCAATATGACGTCTTTATTATTCAGGGCATGGGCAGCCGCCGCTGGCGCGTGGGGGATAAGCTGCCGATGCGTCAGTTCTGCCCGCATCCGGCACTGCTGCACGTCGACCCGTTCCCGCCGATCATTGATGAAGATCTGCAGCCGGGCGATATCCTCTATATTCCACCGGGATTCCCGCACGATGGGATCACCCACGAAACCGCGCTGAACTACTCCGTCGGCTTCCGCGGGCCCAACGGCCGCGACCTGATCAGCAGCTTCGCCGACTATGTGCTGGAGAACGATCTTGGCGGCGAGCACTACAGCGATCCGGACCTCACCTGCCGCGAGCATCCTGGCCGGGTTGAAGAGTATGAACTCGAACGTCTACGCGGCATGATGATCGACATGATTCGCCAGCCGGAAGACTTCAAACAGTGGTTCGGCAGTTTCGTCACCACCCCGCGTCACGAGCTGGATATTGCGCCGGCGGAACCGGCATATGAAGAAGAGGAAGTGGTCGATGCGCTGCTGGGCGGCGAAAAGCTCTCCCGCCTGAGCGGCCTGCGCGTTCTGCATATCGGCGACAGCTTCTTCGTGCATAGCGAACAGCTGGACACCACCGATGCCGAAGCGCTGGATGCGCTGTGCCGCTATACCTCATTAGGTCAGGAAGAGCTCGGCAGCGGCCTGCAGAATCCGGCGTTCGTGAGCGAACTGACGCGGCTGATTAATCAGGGCTACTGGTACTTCGAAGAGTAAGAGAGTCGCGATACTGCGGGCAGCCGCCTGGCGCTGCCCGCTGGCTTTCAGCCGTTATTACGCCTGTTTCGGCAACACCACAATAAACCGCGTCGAGCGCAGATCGGACTGCGCCGCCACGCTGCCGTGGTGGGCGCTGACGATGGATTTCACTATCGCCAGGCCGATGCCGCTGCCCTCCCCTTTGCGCTGGCGCGAGGGGTCGACGCGATAGAAACGGTCAAACAGCCGCGGCAGATGTTCGGCGGCAATCGGCGTACCGGGATTCTCCACCACCAGGCGGACCGTCTCCGCGCTTTCGCTCAGCGCGATCGTCACCGCCTGGCCAGCCGGGGTGTAGCGGATCGCGTTCGACAGCAGATTGCTGATCGCCCGCCGCAGCATCAGCGGATCGCCCGTCACCCGGCAGGGGCTGCCGACAAAGCGCAGCGCCACCGCCTTCTCTTCCGCCCACGCCTCGAAAAACTCAAACACCTTATGCACTTCCTCAGCCAGATCCAGTTCCCGCTGTTCGGGGATCAGCTGGTTGTTATCGGCCTGGGCGAGGAACAGCATATCGCTGACCATCCGCGACATACGCGAGAACTCTTCGAGATTGGAGTAGAGCACCTCTTCCAGCTCCTGCTGGCTGCGGCTCTGGCTTAAGGCGATTTCGGTTTGCGTCACCAGGTTGGTGATCGGCGTGCGGATCTCATGGGCGATATCGGCGGAGAAGTTCGACTGACGGGTAAAGACATCCTCCATCCGCTCCAGCATGTGGTTAAAGGAGAGCGCGAGCCGCTCAAGTTCGATAGGCACCGCCTGCGGGTCGAGGCGCACATCGAGATCCCGCGAGGTAATATTCTGGATCTGCCGGCTGATCTGGCGGATCGGTTTATGTCCCTGATAGACCACAAACAGCACGATGGCGACGATCAGCAGGCTGATTATCGACGCGGCGGAAATCAGCTTCGCTTTCAGCTCATTAATATAGTGCAGGTGAAAATCGATGGATAAGGCCATCAGCAGATGGTACGCCGGTTTGCCGTCCGCCTGCTTGCCCAGCGGCAGCATGATCAGCCGCCAGGCACGGGTCTCCATTTGATGATTATCGTGCGCCATTGCCCGCGGCTGCGGGTCGGTCCATGAAATCACATTCCCGTCGCGCAGCTGCATCGCCAGGCCTGGCGTACTCAGCATATGGCTGAGATCTGGCCCGTTGGGCGACTGGAACAGAATATTGCCCTGCCCATCGTCCAGGCAGATAAAGACGTTGGCGTAACCCGCAATGATATTCTTCACGATCTCCAGTCGCCGCGCCTGCGGGTAGTCAGCGTGGTCGAGGACCGTCTCCAGGGTGGTGCTGAGCTGCCTGAGATCGTGAACGTCGCGCTCTTCAAAGTGGGCCTTCACCGAATGGATCATGATCCAGGTGAAGGCAAAAAAGGCGATGATGGTGGCGAGGCTAATAAAGAAGCTCAGCCGGGTGGCCAGGGAAAAGGGGCGCTTAGCAGCCATCCGGCACCTCAAGCATATAGCCGACGCCGCGCACGGTCTGGATCAGCTTCGGCTCGAAGTCGTTATCGATTTTGGCGCGCAGCCGCTTCACCGCCACGTCTATCGCGTTGGTATCGCTGTCGAAATTCATATCCCACACCTGCGAGGCAATCAGCGAACGCGGCAGCACCTCGCCCTGATGGCGCAGGAAGAACTCCAGCAGAGTGAACTCCTTGCTGGTCAGGGTGATGCGGGTGGCGCCGCGCGTCACCTTACGGCTGACCAGATCGACGCTGAGATCCGCCGCCTGAAACTGGCTTTCGACAATAACCGCCGCTCCGCGGCGCAGCAGCGTCCGCACCCGCGCCAGCAGTTCCGCAAAGGCGAACGGCTTCACCAGATAGTCGTCGGCACCCAGCTCCAGCCCCTTCACCCGATGCTCAATGGTGCCCAACGCGGTAAGCAGCAGGATCGGCATGCCTTTCCCGGCGGCGCGCAGCATGCGCACGATATCCCAGCCGTTCACGTCCGGCAGCATGATGTCGAGGATCAGCAGATCATAGTCACCGGTCATCGCCAGGTGATAGCCGTTAAGGCCGTTATCGGCCAGGTCGACGACGAAGCCAGCCTCGGTGAGCCCTTTGGTCAGGTACTCCCCGGTTTTCTTCTCATCTTCGACAATCAAAATCTTCACCGCAGGCTCCTTCACGCGCGTTCTGTGCGGGTATTCAATTTTAGAGGAGCGCCTCCGGATAGCAATGAAATATCAGGAAAATGACAGCTTTGTCATTTTCCTGTCACGTCCTGAACAGAGGCCGCTACGTAAAGTAGCCGCCATGGATAAATCGTCGAAAACGTCTGCCGCCATGCGCCCAATAACGCGTCTTACCCTCAGCGTGATACTCGCCTTAACCGGCTGTGTCTCGCTCGCTCCGGACTACCAGCGCCCCGCCGCGCCGGTACCGCAGCAGTTCTCTCTCAGCCAGAACAAGCTGGTGACCGCAACCGCGGGCTATCAGGAGACCGGCTGGCGCACCTTTTTCGTCGACCCGCAGGTGAAAAGCCTGATTGGCACCGCGCTGACCAACAACCGCGATCTGCGGATGGCGACGCTGAAAGTGCAGGAAGCCCGCGCCCAGTATCGGGTGACCGATGCTGACCGCTACCCGCAATTGAACGGTGACGGCAGCACCACCTACGGCGGCAAGCTTAAAGGCGACACCACCACCAGCAACGATTACGCTGCCGGCCTGAATCTCAGCTATGACCTCGACTTCTTTGGCCGGCTGAAAAACCTTAGCGAGGTCGACCGGGAGAACTTCTTCGCCAGCGAAGAGGCCCGGCGCGCAGTGCATATCCTGTTGATTGCTAACGTTTCACAAAGCTACTTCAACCAGCGGCTGGCGGCAGCGCAGCTGCAGGTGGCCAACGATACCCTGCAAAACTATCAGCAGTCTTACGCGTTCGTTGAAAAACAGCTGCTGACCGGGAGCACTACCGTGCTGGCGCTGGAGCAGGCGCGGGGGATGATCGAGAGCACCCGCGCCGATATCGCCAGACGGCAGGGCCAGTTGGCGCAGGCTAATAACGCTCTGCAGCTGTTGCTCGGCAGCTATCAACCTCTGCCGGACGATAGCGCCAGCAGCGCCGTCGATCTGCAAGGCGTTACCCTGCCGCCATCGCTCTCCTCAGCGATCCTGCTGCAGCGGCCGGATATTTTAGAGGCCGAACACAGCCTGCGGGCGGCCAACGCCAACATCGGCGCCGCGCGGGCGGCCTTCTTTCCGTCGATCACCCTGACCAGCTCGCTCTCCGGTAGCAGCAGCGAGCTCGCCAGCCTGTTTAACGCCGGCAGCGCGATGTGGAACTTCATCCCCAAAATCGACATACCGATTTTCAACGCCGGGCGCAATCAGGCCAACCTCGATCTGGCGGAGATCCGCCAGCAGCAGCAGGTGGTCAACTACGAGCAAAAAATCCAGTCCGCCTTTAAAGAGGTAGCCGACGCGCTGGCCCTGCGCCAGAGCCTGGCCGATCAAATTGCCGCACAGGAGCGCTATCTCGCGTCGCTGAATATCACCCTGCAGCGCGCCACCGCGCTCTATCGCCACGGCGCGGTCAGCTACATCGAAGTGCTGAGCGCCCAGCGCGATATTTTCACCACCCGACAAACCCTGCTGGAACTCAACTATTCCCGTCAGGCAAATGAAATCACCCTGTTCACCGCCCTCGGCGGCGGCTGGATGGAATAACCCAAGGAGTCCCGATCATGAATTCACTGTCTAAAGTCGCCCTGTTCACTCTGATTTCTGGCGCGGTGTTCGCCGTCCAGGCCGCCGACCCGCACGCCGGCATGGCGATGCACGAACAGCCCGCCGCCGCGCAGACGCAAAGCATCAGCGGCAAAGGGGTCATTAAAGCCATTGATATGGATAGCAAAAAAATCACCATCGCCCACGAAGCCATCCCGGCGGTGAACTGGCCGCCGATGACCATGCGCTTCACCATCACCCCGCAGACCCAGCTCAACAATGTGAAGGACGGCGACAGCGTGGACTTCACCTTCGTTCAGCAGGGCAACCTGTCGCTGCTGCAGGATATTCGCGCCCACTAATGGCCCGGCGACGGCAAGCCTCTCAACGACGGAATGGACAACACATGGCATCCCTGACACTGAAAAACACGGTGCTGATCCTCGGCAGCATGGCGATCGGCGGCGCGCTCACCGCAGCGCTGTATACCCGGACTGCGGCGCCCCACGACGCTGCCGCAGCCGCCCCGGCGGCCGAGCAGCAGCGTAAAGTGCTGTTCTGGTACGATCCGATGTACCCGAACACCCGCTTTGATAAACCGGGTAAATCGCCGTTTATGGATATGGACCTGGTGCCGAAATACGCCGATGAGGAGAGTGCCGCCGCCGGGGCGCCGGGGGTGCGTATCGACCCGACGCAGACCCAGAATCTTGGCGTGAAAACCGCCGCCGTCACCCGCGGGCCGCTGCGCTACGCCCAGGCCTTCCCGGCCAACATCAGCTACAACGAGTACCAGTACGTGATTATGCAGGCGCGGGCGGCGGGCTTTATTAATAAAGTCTATCCCCTGACCGTCGGCGACAAAGTGCAACAAGGTACGCCGCTGCTGGAACTGACCATCCCGGACTGGGTGGAAGCGCAGAGCGAATACCTGCTATTGCAGGAGACCGGCGGCACCGCCACCCAGGTCGAGGGGATCCTCGAGCGGCTGCGTCTCGCCGGAATGCCGGACGACGATATCCGCCGCCTGAAAGCCACGCGCAAGATCCAGACCCGTTTCACCCTCAAGGCGCCCATCGACGGGGTGATCACCGCCTTCGATCTGCGCGCCGGAATGAACATCGCCAAAGATAACGTGGTGGCGAAAATTCAGGGCATGGATCCGGTGTGGGTCAGCGTGGCGGTCCCCGAGTCCATCGCCTGGCTGATCAAAGACGCCTCGCAGTTCAATATTCAGGTTCCCGCCTGGCCGGACAAAACCTTCCGCATCAGCAAATGGACGATCCTCCCCAGCGTCGATAGCGCCACCCGCACCCTGCAGCTGCGCCTGCAGGTCAACAACCCAGATGAAGCGCTGAAGCCGGGGATGAACGCCTATCTGCAGCTGACCAGTGAAAGCGCGCCGATGCTGCTGATCCCCTCCAAAGCGCTGATCGACAGCGGCAGCGAGCAGCGGGTAATCACCGTGGATAACGAGGGCCGCTTCGTGCCGAAGCGGGTCCAGGTCTTCCATGAATCCAATGGCGTCACGGCCATTCGCAGCGGGCTGCAGGAGGGCGAGAAAGTGGTCGCCAGCGGCCTGTTCCTGATCGACTCGGAGGCCAATATCGCCGGCGCGCTGGAGCGCATGCGCGCGCAGGCCCCGGATGCCGTTGCCCCTGCCGCCCACGCGCACTGAGGAAAGGAACCATGATTGAATGGATTATCCGCCGCTCGGTGGCCAACCGCTTCCTGGTGATGATGGGCGCGCTGTTTCTCAGCCTCTGGGGGACCTGGACCATCGTCCATACGCCGGTGGACGCCCTGCCGGATCTCTCCGACGTACAGGTGATCGTCAAAACCAGCTACCCGGGACAGGCGCCGCAGATCGTCGAAAACCAGGTCACCTGGCCGCTAACCACCACCATGCTGTCGGTGCCCGGCGCCAGAACGGTGCGCGGCTTCTCGCAGTTTGGCGACTCTTATGTGTATGTGATTTTTGAAGACGGCACCGATCCTTACTGGGCGCGCTCGCGGGTGCTGGAGTATCTCAACCAGGTACAGGGCAAACTGCCCGCCGGGGTGAGCGCCGAAATGGGCCCGGATGCCACCGGCGTCGGCTGGGTCTTCGAGTACGCGCTGGTCGACCGCAGCGGCAAGCACGATCTCGCCGAACTGCGCTCCCTGCAGGACTGGTTCTTAAAATACGAGCTGAAAACCATTCCTAACGTCTCAGAAGTGGCGTCGGTGGGCGGCGTGGTCAAGGAGTACCAGATTGTCGTCGACCCGATGAAGCTGACCCAGTACGGCATCAGCCTCGGCGAGGTGAAATCGGCGCTGGACGCCTCTAATCAGGAGGCGGGCGGCTCTTCGGTCGAACTGGCGGAAGCCGAATATATGGTGCGCGCCAGCGGCTATCTGCAGACCCTCGACGACTTCAAAAACATTGTGCTGAAAACCGGTGACAACGGCGTGCCGGTGTATCTCGGCGACGTCGCGCGGGTACAGGTCGGCCCGGAGATGCGCCGCGGTATCGCCGAACTGAACGGCGAAGGCGAAGTGGCCGGCGGGGTGGTGATCCTGCGCTCCGGCAAGAACGCCCGGGAAGCGATCTCGGCGGTCAAAGAAAAACTGGCGTCGCTGCAAAGCAGCCTGCCGGAAGGGGTTGAAGTCGTCACCACCTACGACCGCAGCCAGCTTATCGACCGCGCCATCGACAACCTCAGCCACAAACTGCTGGAAGAGTTTATCGTCGTCGCCCTGGTCTGCGCCCTGTTCCTGTGGCACGTGCGCTCGGCGCTGGTGGCGATTATCTCCCTGCCGCTCGGCCTGTGCTTCGCCTTTATCATGATGCATTTCCAGGGACTCAACGCCAACATCATGTCGCTGGGCGGGATCGCCATTGCGGTGGGAGCGATGGTCGATGCCGCCATCGTGATGATTGAGAACGCCCACAAGCGGCTGGAGGAGTGGGCGCATCAGCATCCGGGAGAGAAGCTCGGCAACGACAGGCGCTGGAAAATCATTACCGACGCCTCGGTGGAGGTTGGCCCGGCGCTGTTTATCAGCCTGCTGATCATCACCCTGTCGTTTATCCCCATTTTCACCCTCGAAGGCCAGGAGGGCAAACTGTTCGGCCCGCTGGCCTTCACCAAAACCTGGTCGATGGCCGGGGCGGCGCTGCTGGCGATCATGGTGATCCCGATCCTGATGGGCTTCTGGATCCGCGGCAGGATCCCGGCGGAGAGCAGCAACCCGCTGAACCGCTTTTTGATCCGCATTTATCACCCGCTGCTGCTGAAGGTGCTGCACTGGCCGAAGACCACCCTGCTGATCGCGCTCCTGTCGATCCTGACGGTTGTCTGGCCGCTTAACCGGGTCGGCGGGGAGTTTCTGCCGCAGATCAACGAGGGCGATCTGCTGTATATGCCGTCAACGCTGCCGGGGATCTCCGCCTCGCAGGCGGCGGATATGCTGCAGAAGACCGACAAGCTGATCATGACGGTGCCGGAGGTGGCGCGGGTGTTCGGCAAAACGGGTAAGGCAGACACCGCTACCGACTCCGCGCCGCTGGAGATGGTGGAGACCACCATTCAGCTCAAGCCGCAGGATCAGTGGCGGCCGGGGATGACCATGGAGAAGATCGTCGACGAACTGGACAAGACCGTGCGCCTGCCGGGGCTGGCGAACCTGTGGGTGCCGCCGATCCGCAACCGCATCGACATGCTCTCCACCGGCATCAAGAGCCCGATTGGCATTAAGGTTTCCGGCACTAACCTGGCCGATATCGACGCCATCGCCGGGCAAATTGAGGTGGTGGCGCGCAGCGTGCCGGGGGTTACGTCAGCGTTAGCCGAGCGGCTGGTGGGCGGGCGCTACCTCGACATTGATATCCAGCGTGAGAAGGCGGCCCGCTACGGGATGACCGTCGGCGACGTGCAGCTGTTCGTCTCGTCCGCTATCGGCGGGGCGATGGTCGGCGAAACGGTGGAGGGCGTCGAGCGCTATCCGATCAACATCCGCTACCCGCAGAGCTATCGCGACAGCCCGCAGACCCTGCGCCAGCTGCCGATCCTCACCCCGCTGGAGCAGCAGATCGTCCTCAGCGACGTCGCCGAGGTGAAGGTGGTCAGCGGGCCATCGATGCTGAAGACCGAGAACGCCCGCCCCACCAGCTGGATCTACATCGACGCCCGCGACCGTGACATGGTGTCAGTGGTGCACGATCTGCAGCAGGCCATCGGCAAAGCGGTGAAGCTGAAGCCGGGCATCAGCGTGTCGTATTCCGGGCAGTTCGAGCTGCTGGAGCGCGCCAATCAGAAGCTGAAGCTGATGGTGCCGATGACGCTGATGATTATCTTTGTGCTGCTGTACCTGGCGTTCCGCCGCGTCGGCGAGGCGCTGCTGATCATCGCCAGCGTGCCGTTCGCCCTTGTGGGCGGGATCTGGTTCCTCTACTGGATGGGGTTCCATCTGTCGGTAGCCACCGGCACCGGCTTTATCGCCCTGGCCGGGGTGGCCGCGGAGTTTGGCGTGGTGATGCTGATGTACCTGCGCCACGCCATCGAGGCGGAGCCGGCGCTGGAGAACCCGCAGACCTTCAGCGCCGAGAAGCTCGACGAGGCGCTGTATCAGGGGGCGGTGCTGCGCGTGCGGCCGAAGGCGATGACCGTGGCGGTGATTATCGCCGGCCTGTTGCCGATTTTGTGGGGCACCGGCGCCGGGTCGGAGGTGATGAGCCGCATCGCCGCGCCGATGATTGGCGGAATGATCACCGCCCCGCTGCTGTCACTGTTTATTATTCCGGCGGCGTATAAGCTGATGTGGCTGTTCCGGCATCGGGGCAAGCGCGGCCGATAGCCCGCCGCGTTTACGCCGGTCCGGGAAATTGGCTATAGTGGCGCCATTCTTCTGGCCGGCATGAACGTCCCTATGAATCTGAACCTGGTATGTTATTCCCTGCTGCTGCTCACCGCCGTGGGCAGCGCCCTGCTGCCCTACCCGCTGGCGATGTGGTTTTTACTGAGCAGCCTTCTGACATGGCTTATCTATGGCGCCGACAAGCTGGCGGCACGCAAAGCCTGGCGCCGGGTGCCAGAAACCACGCTGCTGGTGCTGGGCCTGGTGGGAGGCTGGCCGGGGGCCATCCTCGGCCAGCAGTGCTTTAGTCATAAAACGCAAAAGCAGCCCTTCCGGACGTGGTTTTTCATCAGCGTGGCGCTGAACGTGGCGGCGCTGGCCGGGCTGTACGTGGTTTATACCCACCTGCTCAGCCGCTAAGGGGCGAGGCTAGCGCGGCGTCTGGCGGATCCACACCAGGCGATCGACGTCAAAGCCCAGCTCGCGCGCGGTATTCAGGTAATCCTGCTTCACCGCCGCCGGAATGGTGGGGGTGCGCGACAGGATCCACAGATAGTCGCGGTTGGGGCCGCTGACCAGCGCGTACTGGTAGTCGTCGTCCAGACGGATAACGTTATAGCCGCCGTAGAATGGCCCGAAGAACGACACCTTCAGCGCCGCGGTGGTGGGGGCGCCGGTGAAATAGGCTTTCCCGTCGCTCTCATTCCAGCGTTTTTTAACCGGGTCATAACCGCGATTGACGACGCTGATCCCCCCGTCGCTGCGGGCGCCGTAGGTAGCGGTCACCTGCTCCAGGCCTCGCTCGAAGCGATTCTCCAGGCGAGCGACCTCATACCATTTTCCGAGATAACGACTGGCGTCAAACCCGCTAATCGGCTGTACGCCCTTCGGCGGGGTGGGCGATTTGCAGGCCACGAGGGTCAACGCGATAGCGACGCCAGTGACAACAGGCCATAGCTTCATGAGAACTCCTTTCATTTACGCGGTTGGGGGAAAGTGTAGTGCAAAGCCGCTACACTTCACGCCAGCCGACGTGATTCGTAGTATATTGAGAATATTCTTTGTTAACAGGTGGCCTCCATGCCTTACTCCATCGGCGAATTTGCCCGACTTTGCGGGATAAATGCGACCACGCTTCGCGCCTGGCAGCGCCGCTACGGCCTGCTTAAGCCGCTGCGCACCGATGGTGGACACCGTCTGTACAGCGATGACGACGTCCAGCAGGCGCTGAAGATCCTCGACTGGGTGAAAAAAGGGGTGCCGGTTAGCCAGGTGAAGCCCCTGCTGTCGCGCCCCGGCGCGCGGCGCACCAACAACTGGCTGACGCTGCAGGAGACCATGCTGCAGCGGCTGAAAGAGGGAAAAATCGAGTCCCTGCGCCAGCTTATCTACGATGCCGGGCGCGAATATCCGCGTCAGGAGCTGGTGACCGAGGTGCTGCGTCCGCTGCGCAGCCAGGTCTCCGCCAACGTACCGGCCATCATGACCCTGCGCGAAATCCTCGACGGCATCATCATCGCCTACACCTCGTTTTGCCTCGAAGGCGATAAGAAGGCGCCCGGGGATAACTTTCTGATCACCGGCTGGCACCTGACCGACGCCTGCGAAATCTGGCTTGAGGCGCTCAAGCGTACCGGCCAGGGTCATCGCATCGACGTCCTGCCGGTGCCTCCTGCCGCCCTGGCGCCGGAGATTTTTCCCCAGCGCAACTGGCTGCTGGTCACCAGCGGCAAACTCTCCGCCGCTCGTCAGAGGCAGATCGAACTCTGGCAGCAGCAGGTCGTCTCCCTCGAGGTGATCCCGCTCTAACCCCCTGTTTTCACTTACCTCCACACTCTGTTCCGCCAGCGCCCGGTGGCGCGGCGGGCGCACGCTTGCCCTTTGCGCCACGCGTGATTTCCACCCTTTAAAACACCAATAATAAACATATGATTTTTAACACAAATAAAATATATTTTTCCACAAACTTGGACAAATAATTTTATTTGTGTAAGTTTTAAGTATGCCATTACGCCACCGTGTTTAGCCAGGATGTGATCCATGAGCACCTCGCCGTCCGTGATTCGTCGTTTCGTTGAGTACTACGCCGGGCTGGATGCGCAGCCGCCCTCGGCGCTGGCCGCGCTGTACCATCCGGACGCGACGCTGAGCGATCCTTTTGGTCAGCACCAGGGGCTGTTCGCCATCCAGCGCTACTTTACCCATCTGCTGGCCAACGTGGAGCAGTGCCGGTTCACCATCGACACGCCGCTCTGCGACGGTCAGCGGTTCGCCGTGACCTGGACCATGCACTGGTCGCATCCGCGCATTGCCGGCGGAGAAACGCTAGCCCTGCCGGGCTGCTCGGTGGTGGACATCGCCGGGGAGCAGATTCTCCATCAACGCGACTTCTACGACGCCGGGGAGATGATCTACGAGCATCTTCCCCTGCTGGGCTGGGCGGTACGCGGCGTGAAACGGAGGGTGCGCTCATGATGACGGTGCTTATCACCGGCGCCAGCTCCGGGATTGGCGCCGGCCTGGCGAAATCCTTCGCGGCGGATGGCCACCTGGTCATCGCCTGCGGGCGCGATGCGTCGCGCCTGACGGCGCTGCAGCAGTTCAGCCCCAATATCAGCGCGCGCCTGTTCGATATGACAGACAGGGACGCCTGTCGCCAGGCGCTGACGGGCTGTTTTGCCGACCTGATCATTCTCTGCGCGGGCACCTGCGAATACCTCGATCACGGACAGGTGGATGCCGCCCTCGTGGAGCGGGTGATGGCCACCAACTTCCTTGGGCCGGTGAACTGCCTGGCGGCGCTGCAGACGCAGCTGGAGGCTGGCGATCGGGTGGTGCTGGTCAGCTCCATGGCGCACTGGCTGCCCTTCCCGCGCGCGGAAGCCTATGGCGCCTCCAAGGCGGCGCTGACCTGGTTTGCCAACAGCCTGCGTCTTGACTGGGAGCCGAAAGGGGTCGCCGTCACGGTGGTCTCTCCAGGCTTCGTCGACACCCCGCTGACGCGCAAAAACGACTTTGCCATGCCCGGCCGGGTGAGCGTGGATCGGGCAGTGGCGGCGATCCGCCACGGCCTGGCGAAGGGAAAAAACCACATCGCCTTCCCCACCGGTTTCAGCCTGGCCCTGCGGCTGCTGGCCAGCCTGCCGTCAGGTATGCAGCGCCTGCTGTTGCGCAGGATGGTGCGCTCATGAACATCGCCATCATCGGCAGCGGCATCGCCGGGCTGACCTGCGCCTGGCGGCTGGCCGGACACCATCAGGTGACGCTGTTCGAAGCGGGCGCCACGCCGGGCGGCCACACCGCCACCGTGGATGTCGCAACGCCGCAGGGCACCTGGGCCATCGATACCGGATTTATCGTCTACAACGATCGCACCTATCCGCGCTTTATGGGCCTGCTCAGCGAGCTGGGGATCGACGGGCAAAAAACGCAGATGAGCTTCTCGGTCCACAACCCGGCCAGCGGCCTGGAGTACAACGGCCACAGCCTGACCTCGCTCTTCGCCCAGCGACGCAATCTGCTGAAGCCGGCCTTCTGGGGGCTGCTGAGCGAGATCGTCCGCTTCAACCGGCTGGCAAAACTGGCGCTGACCGAGGCGCTGGATCCGGGCGCGACGCTGGAGAACTTCCTCTCCCGCCACCGTTTTAGCCCCTTCTTCGCCCGCCACTATATCCTGCCGATGGGGGCGGCCATCTGGTCGTCGTCGCTGCAGGAGATGCGCCGCTTCCCGCTACCGCTGTTTTTGCGCTTCTTTGAAAACCACGGTCTGCTGGATATTCGCGATCGTCCGCAATGGTACGTGGTGCCCGGCGGTTCCCGGGAATACGTCCGCGCCCTGCTCGCCAGGCTCGGCGATCGCCTGGACCTGCGGCTCAACGCGCCGGTGCAGCAGGTGGACCGCCACCCGGCGGGAGTTATCCTGCGACTGGCGTCCGGGGAGGCGCATTTTGACCAGGTGATCTTCGCCTGCCACTCCGCGCAGGCGCTGGCGATGCTGGCGGCGCCCACCGACGCCGAGCGTGAGGTGCTGGGGGATATCGCCTGGCAGCGCAACGAGGTGGTGCTGCACAGCGATCCGCGCTGGCTACCGGAGCGCCAGCGCGCCTGGGCCAGCTGGAACTATCGCCTGAGCGACGGGGATTTGGCCCGGGCCTGCGTCACCTACAACATGAATATTCTCCAGGGGCTGCCTGCGGGCGCCCCCCTGTTCTGCGTCACTCTGAACCCGGACGCGCCAGTGGACGATCGCTATGTCTGGCAGCGCTTCGTCTATGAGCATCCGCTGTTTAACCCGCAAAGCTGGTCGGCCCAGCTGCGGCGCGAAGAGATTAACGGCCAGCAGCGGAGCTGGTACTGCGGGGCCTACTGGTACAACGGCTTTCATGAGGACGGGGTGCGCAGTGCGCTCGACGTGGTGCAGGGCATCGCCGCGGCGGAGGACAACTGAAATGAACAGCTGCCTCTATCAGGGCGTCCTGCGCCACCGTCGCCTGCAGCCGAAGGCGCACCACTTCGTCTACCGCCTGTTTATGGCCTGGCTTGACCTCGACGAACTGGACAGGCTGCCTGAGGCGGGCATCCGTCGCAACCGCCTGGCCGCCGCCGCCTGGTACGACGCCGATTATCCGCTGGGCGCGCCGCTGAAGGCCCAGGTGCTGAACCGGCTGGAGAGCCTGACCGGCTGCCGCCCGGCAGGCCGCGTGATGCTCCTGACCCAGCTGCGCTACTTCGGCTTCCATTTTAATCCGGTCAACTTTTACTACTGCTATGACGAAGCCGACACCCTGCGCTGGGTGCTGGCCGAAGTGCGCAACACGCCATGGAATGAGCGTCATTACTACGCGGTGGACGGCCAGCAGGCGCACCCGCTGGAGAAAGCCTTTCACGTTTCGCCGTTTAACCCGATGGACATGGTCTATCACTGGCGCTTCAACGCGCCGGGCAAAACGCTGCACATGCACATTGAAAACCATCAGGCCAGCAAGGTGTTCGACGCCACGCTGGCCCTGAGCCGCGTGCCGTTAACCCGCGCCAACCTGCGCGGGCTGCTGCTGCGTCTGCCGATGATGACCCTGAAAACCGTCCTCGCCATCTACTGGCAGGCGCTGCGGCTGTGGCTGAAGCGCCTGCCGCTGTACAACCATCCTGTCAGCAGGAGTGAACGCTCATGACCGATCCCGTCTTTGCGCTTGAACCCGATGTGCCGCGCAACGTGCGGCTCGCGCGCTGGCTGCTCTTTCGTCTGTTGAGCGGCCTCCGCGAAGGCTCGCTCACCGTGCGCGAAGGGGCGCAGACTTTTCATTTTGGCGACCCCGCCGCCGCGCTGCGCGCAGAGGCGCGGGTCTGCACGCCGGAGGTGTACTGGCGTCTGCTAACCGGCGGCAGTCTCGCGGCGGCCGAGGCCTGGATGGACGGCGACTGGGAGAGCCACCAGCTGACGGCGCTGTTGCAGATCCTCGCGCGCAACGGCGAGGTGCTGGGGCGTCTGGAGCGCGGCTTTCGTCTGCTGGGTAAGCCTGTCGCCCGCCTGCGCCACTGGACTCGACGCAACACCCGCGCCCAGGCGCGGGAGAACATTGCCGCCCATTACGACCTCGGCAACGAATTTTATGCCCACTTTCTGGATGACGACCTGCTCTACTCCAGCGCGCTGTTTACCGACGACGAGCAGGATCTGACCCAGGCCCAGCGGGCCAAGATGGCGCGTCTGTGCGACCAGCTGGCGCTCAACCCCGGCGATCATCTGCTGGAGATTGGCACCGGCTGGGGGGCGCTGGCCGAATACGCCGCCCGCCATTACGGTTGCCGGGTCACGACTACCACCCTTTCCCGGGAGCAGCACCGCTGGGCTACCGAGCGCATGGCCCGCGCCGGGCTGCAGGATCGCGTCGAGGTGCTGCTCTGCGACTACCGCGATCTGCGCGGCGAGTACGACAAACTGGTGTCGGTGGAGATGATTGAGGCGGTGGGCCAGCGCTACCTCCCGGCCTTCTTCCGCACCTGCCAGGCGCGCCTGCGCCCGGGCGGTAAAATGGCCCTGCAGGCGATCACCATTCAGGATCAGCGCTATCGCGACTACAGCAAAAGCGTCGATTTTATCCAGCGCTACATCTTCCCGGGCGGCTTTTTGCCCAGCATCACGGCAATGAGCGAGCTGATGACCCGCCATACCGATTTTGTGGTGCGCAACCTGTTCGACATGGGCCCGGACTATGCCCGCACCCTGGCGCACTGGCGGCAGCGATTTACCCACGCCTGGCAGGATATTGAAAAGCTCGGCTTTGATGAGCGCTTCCGCCGGATGTGGCTCTACTACTTTGGCTATTGCGAAGCCGGATTTAACGCCCGCACCATCAGCGTGGTGCAGCTCACCGCGGAGCGGGTATGACACGCCCGGCGCAGCACTTGCTGATGGCCCTCGCGTTCGATGTTTACTGGACGCTGGTGGTGATGTTGCGCGAGCGCGGCCTGCTGATCTGGCTGACGCTGGCGCTGTTCGCCTGGCTGCGGTTGCCGGCGGCCAGTCGTCCGCCCGCCCTGCTGCTGGCCGCGGCGGGCTGCGGGCTGGACGCCTGCTGGGCGCTGGCGGGGCTGATTGATTTTCCCGGCGACAGCCTGCTGCCCCTGTGGATGGTGGCCCTGTGGCTGATGTTCGCCGTCGTCTGGACCCGACTGACCCGCACCGCGACGCTTCCCGGCTGGGTGCTGGCTACGGCGGCGACCCTCGGCGGCCCGGTGGCCTACCTGATCGGCGCTCGCCTCGGAGCCATGACCCTGCTGGTGCCGACGGCGCTTGCTGTGGCCGCCATGGCCTGCGGCTGGCTGGTGATCATGCTGCTGTTCCATCTGGGGATGGGGAGGCAAAAATGAGATTCGCCCTGTTACTGCTATGGCTGACCGTCCTCGCCCCGGCGGCCCACGCCGCCGACTGGCTGGCGTGGCGCCGCGTCGGCGAGGCGACCCTCACCTGGGGGCCGTTCACCGTCTATCACTCACAGCTGCGCACGCCCAATGGTCGGTATGACGGCCCGCAGCAGGATCGGGCGCTGATCATCACCTACCAGCGCGACATCGATCGCGAGGCGCTGGTGGACGCCACCCGCGACCAGTGGCAGGCGCAGGGTATTCTGCAGCAGGAGCCACGCAGCGAAGCCTGGCTGCGCATGCTGCAGGGGCTCTGGCCCAACGTCGCGCCGGGCAGCCAGCTGGCGTTCGTGGTCCGCGGCGGCGAGGGGCAGTTCTGGTACCGCGCCAGCGCCGCACAGACCGCCTTTACCCCGCTCGGCCCGCGCCAGTCGGCGGCGTTCAGCACCCGCTTTCTCGCCATCTGGCTCGATCCACGCACCACTTATCCCGAACTGCGTCAGCAGTTGATCGGAGGTACACCATGAAACGCATTCTGACCCTTGGCCTGGCGCTGCTGATGCTGATGCTCGCCGGCTGCAGTACCGAGGTCACCGAATACCGGCAGCAGCAGCCCGCCCTCGACATCTTTCACTATTTTCAGGGTCGAACCGAAGCGTGGGGGATGGTGCAGGATCGCAACGGCAAGCAGCTGCGACGCTTCCATGTTGAGATCGATGGCGACGTCGTCGGCGATACCCTGACGCTCCATGAGCGCTTTGTCTATGACGATGGCGAGAAGCAGCAGCGGGTATGGCGCATTCGCCGCACCGGCGATAACCGTTATCAGGGCACCGCCGGGGATATCGAAGGCGTGGCCAGCGGCCAGGCGGCAGGCAATGCCTTTCACTGGCGCTACAGCATGAACGTCGAGGCCAGCGGCAGCCGGTGGCTACTGCACTTTGACGACTGGATGTACCTGCAGGACGGCAGCCATTTGTTTAACAAAACCGAGATGAAGAAATTCGGCATTACGGTCGCCACCGTGACCCTTTTCTTTACCCGAACCACAGCAGAAGAGAGGACAGCGCCATGAACACGCAACCTGTCATTGGGATCAGCGGATGTTTAACCGGCTCAGCCGTGCGATTCGACGGCGGGCATAAGCGTATGGGCTTTGTGATGGATGAGCTCGCGCAGTGGGTGGCGTTTAAGCCAGTCTGCCCGGAGATGGCGATCGGCCTGCCCGTACCCCGCCCGGCGCTCCGCCTGGTGCAGACTCCGGTCGGGGAGATCCGCATGCGCTTCAGCCACGCCCCGCACGAGGATGTGACGGAGAAGATGGCCGATTTTGCCAACGCCCATCTGGCAACTCTGGGCGAGCTGTCGGGCTTTATCGTCTGCGCCAAATCGCCGAGCTGCGGGATGGAGCGCGTGCGGCTGTATGACGAAAAAGGCAATCGCGGGCGTAAGGAAGGCGTGGGGCTGTTTACCGGCGCCCTGATGGCGCGCTACCCGTGGCTGCCGGTGGAAGAGGATGGCCGGCTGCACGATCCGCTGCTGCGGGAGAATTTTGTCGAGCGCGTTTTCGCCCTGCATGAACTCAACGCCCTGCGCGCCCGCGGCCTGACCCGCCACGGCCTGCTGGCCTTTCACAGCCGCTACAAGCTGCAGCTGCTGGCTCACCACCAGGCGGGCTACCGCGAGATCGGCCCGTTCGTCGCCTCGCTGCATGAATGGGAGGATCTGGAGGCTTTCTTCGAGGTCTACCGCGAAAAGCTGATGGCGATCCTCAAGCGGCCCGCCTCGCGGAAAAACCACACCAACGTGCTGATGCATATTCAGGGTTATTTCCGCGACCAGCTGAACAGCCGCCAGCGCGGCGAGCTGCGGGAGGTTATCCTCAACTATCGCGCCGGACTGCTGCCGATCCTCGCGCCGCTGACGCTGCTTAAGCACTATCTGGCCGAGTATCCGGATCGCTACCTGCAGGCGCAGAACTATTTTGACCCCTATCCGCAGGATCTGGCCCTGCGCCTGACGGTGAACTGAGGGGGGATGGGCCAGCTGCCCGGCGGTGCTGCGCTTGCGCGGGCCTGGGGGGGGGGTCCCGCAGGCTTCCTCAGGAACGTTGGCCGGATAAGGCATGTATGCCGCCATCCGGCATAAATGGAGCGCACCAGTCGTAGCCCGGCTAAGCGTAGCGCCAGCCGGGAACGCTCCTTCGGCAACGCTATCGCATCAGAACCACGCCTCAAACATCCCGCCGACGTTCAGCGAATCCAGCTGCTGGTCCTGGGTGCCGTTGACCTTCGCGGTATGCTCATTGTCCACCTGGCCGCCGGTCACGTAGAAGCGCAGCA
>NZ_JAKUZW010000027.1:0-12723 GCF_030128605.1 Klebsiella sp. K5-45
GTAGTGATTCCGGCATCACCTTCACGTCCGTTACGGTAAATGCCCTGCCCTTATTCAGAACCAGCTCACGCATCAGGTTTTCCCGTTTGCGTCGTATGTTCTCCTCGTTCCGCTGGCAGTCCCCGTCGTAATACTCACTCAGGGGCAGCGTCACGGTCAGGCTCACCGGCTGCGGCTCCAGTCCGCTGTTCAGCAGCGCATGATGCACGGCCAGCAGGTTGAGATCACCGTACTGATATTCCACGTTTGTTGTCGGGATGGCATCCCGACTGACGCTGTCCCAGGTGTATTTCAGCGTCCCCACCTGATAGTTGAACGTTGCCGCACTGAATTCCGCCACTTTCCAGCCATGCCGGAAGGAGTTCGCAGAAACCCGGGTCTGAAGCTCATCGCCTTCAAACCATGCCAGCTTAACATTAGTTGAACCATCATCGCAGTAAATATTCATCAATATGCTCCGTTAGTTACACTCAATTTGATACCAATTATAAGAGAAAAATGAAAAAAACAAAGTAATATTTCTCAATATGAGCAATATAAAAATATCAAAATGATTAATATAAGCATTTTGAACACCTTTATTTACTCAAAATGTTCTTAAGGCATGCGATCTGGATTATCGTCACGCTGTTAAATATGTCGCGGTAGGGATACCCGTTACCGGATACCCCCCGCACAGATCCCGGCGTGCGCGATTTACGCACCGGGCTCCTGCCTCGGGTGTCTGGCGGTGAACCGCTCCACAGGCCATGGATGAAGAACCCGAACCCCTGGTAGCCATGCGGCTGCCAGTTTGTTTGCTTTCGTCCAGGTCGTATCATCCTTCTGGCTCCTGCGCCTGAGCGCCCGGCGCCAGAGGTTTGTTACGTGTGTCCTGAACTTCTGCATGGTGGGGAAGTTGCCCGGTACCGAGTGATAGTTCAGGTATCCCTGAACCACTCTCCTGAGCCATTTTCCCTGTTCGGGGATTGAGTAATGCCAGCGCCTTCGCAGACCGTCTTTGATGGCTTTCAGAGTTGCCGTCATCCGATCCCGGCGGGTCTTTCGTATCAGCATGAACCTGCCGTTGCGATCTTTCCCGCTGATGTGCGTGAACCCGAGGAAGTTGAACGTTTCTGGTTTGCCTTTTCCCCTGATGGCACGGTTTTCGGCAGCGAAGCGGCCGAACTCCATCAGACGGGTTTTCTCCGGGTGAACCGTGAGTCCGAACTCCCTCAGTCTGCGCTGCATGGCTATACGGAAGCGCCGGGCATCGTATCGTTTGTCGAACCCGATGACGATGTCATCGGCGTATCTGACCATTACCACATTGCCTGTGGCATAGCGACGTCGCCACTGATGCGCCCACAGATCGAAGACGTAGTGGAGGTATATGTTTGCCAGCAGCGGTGAGATGACCGCACCCTGTGGGGTGCCTTCCTCCGTTGCTCGCCATTGACCCTCCTCCGACGTCCCGGCTGTGAGCCACTTACGTATGAGCCTGATTACCCTCCGGTCGCCGATCCGATGCTCTGTGAACCTGATCAGCCATTCGTGGCTCACCCTGTCAAAGAACTGTCTGATGTCGGCATCCAGTACCCAGTTTACGTTAGTGCGTACCAGCCCTGTGGCCAGTGCGTCCAGTGCATCGTGCTGGCTTCGCCCGGGTCTGAACCCGTATGAGAACCCCATAAAGTCGTTTTCATAGACTGCGTTCAGGATTTTCACCAGCGCATACTGGACGATCTTGTCCTCCAGCGAGGCGATGCCGAGCGGGCGTTGTTTTCCATCCGCTTTTGGGATGTAGTGACGCCTGCCGGGCTGCGCCCTGTAGCTGCCCTGATGTAGCCTCCGGTGCAGATCTGTTATGTTGTTCTTCATGTTTCCGGCGTAGTCCATCCACCTGATGCCATCCACTCCGGCGGCCGCTTTCCTGCTCAGGGAGAGGAATGCGGCTTCCAGTGCTTCGACTGTCAGCAGGTGGAACAATGCTGTAAACCGTTCTTTCTTCCGCTGCTTCGCAGCTTCCCGCACGCGTGACAGCCTCTGTGACATGCTTTCCCGGCTCTGTGTCCGGCGCATGTGTGGCTGTTCCACGTTCCCCTTGGCCCCGCTCCTTCGCTCCACTGACTCCGCTCCTTTCGGGTTGTTCGCCTGCTTCGCCGCTACTATGAGCGAGTCCGACTTCTCCTCTCCGTACATCACCGGCTATGACTCCTCGTCTTCCCGGTGCGGGCCATCTCCGACACTGGCAGATGGTCAGAGGGGAGATCTCCCGGTTCCCGCGTAGAGAACGTATTGACATGCCAGGGTCTCAGACCCCGCCGGGTCCATGTGGCACTCGCAGTATCGCACCCTATGATGTTGCCTTCCGTTAACAGTACAACGTCGGCACCCGGTAATTTAATATACATTTCGTGGCTCAATGGCTGGCCTGTCAACACCCCTGTCAACGCTTCGCCCCATACCTCACGGTATACAACGCATGACTCGGGGACCCTGTGGATTGCTGGTCCTTCAATGGTCGGGGACTTTCACCCCTTGATCTTTACCGGTCTCCCGGCGCACACTGTATGTATAACCAGTAAAAATTAGAGTGTCAGGAGGAAAGATGAAACTACAACTTTTCAGCACCGGGAAAGAACTCCCGCCACAGGCCCATCCATTGTTTGCCGATCTGGCCAGCTGCGGTTTTCCCAGCCCTGCTGCTGACTATGTCGAGTCCGATCTGGATCTCCATGATTACTGCATACGGCATCCGAGCGCGACGTACTACCTGCGTGCCAGCGGAGACAGCATGGCCGACGGCAGTCTGTACAATGGCGATCTGCTGGTTGTGGACAGTGCTGAAAAGCCGCGGCACGGCGATATCGTTGTCGCCAGCGTACAGGGGGAGTTTACGGTGAAACGGCTTCTGCTGACGCCGCGACTGACGCTGCAGCCCATGAATGCCTCCTGGTCGCCGATTTATCCTGATCCCGACGAGCTGGATATCTTTGGCGTTGTCACGCATATCATCCACCGCCCGAGGGAGATGTACTGATGTTTGCCCTGGCCGATGTGAACAGCTTCTATGCCAGCTGTGAACGTGTTTTCCGCCCGGATTTGAAAGGAAAGCCGATAGTCGTCCTGAGCAACAACGACGGGAACGTAATCGCTCGCAGTGCCGAGGCGAAGCCCTGGATCAAAATGGGAACTCCGTGGTTTCAGATAAAAAACGAAAGGTACCCGGAAAAAATATATGTTTTTTCAAGTAATTATGAACTTTACGCCTCGATGTCGGCGCGCGTGATGAACTGCCTGGAGGAACTGGCCCCCAGGGTGGAACAGTATTCCATTGATGAGATGTTCCTCGACCTGACCGGCGTGGAGCACTGTATGGGGCTTGAGGACTTCGGCCGGCAGCTGCGTCAGCACGTGTATGACTGTACCCGCCTGACCATTGGCGTGGGCGCCGGACCAACGAAAACCCTCGCAAAATCAGCCCAGTGGGCCTCAAAAGAGTGGAAACAGTTTCGTGGCGTACTCGCGCTGACCAGGGGAAATCCGCAAAGGACGCGGAAACTGCTTTCACTGCAGCCGGTTGAAGAAATCTGGGGGGTGGGTAACCGTATTGCACGCAAGCTAAATGTGCTGGGCATAAAAACCGCGCTCGATCTGGCTCTGACGAACCCGGCCTTCATCCGCAAAAATTTTTCTGTGGTCCTTGAGCGAACGGTACGGGAACTGAACGGGGAAAGCTGCCTTTCGCTTGAGGAAGCCCCTCCGACGAAACAGCAAATTGTCTGCAGCCGCAGTTTTGGCGTGAAGATCACGGAGTACGAGTCACTCCGTCAGGCTATCTGTCAGCACGCAGAGCGGGCCTCTGAAAAACTGCGTAAAGAGCACCAGTATTGCCGGCATATTTCCGTTTTCATCAAAACGTCCCCGTTCGCCATTAAAGAGCCTTACTACGGCAACGTGGCTACGGAAAAACTGCTTACACCCACTCAGGACACCAGGGACATCATTGCAGCCGCCACAATGGCTCTGGAGCGTATCTGGAGGGATGGGCACCGGTATGCCAAAGCCGGAGTTATGCTGAATGACTTCACCGGCTCCGGCGTTTCGCAGCTGCAGCTGTTTGACGAACGCCCGCCACGCCCTCACAGTGCTGAGCTGATGAGGGTTCTGGACGGGATCAACAACTCAGGGCTGGGTAAAGTATGGTTTGCCGGTAGAGGAATTGCGCCATCCTGGCAAATGAAACGCGATATGCTCTCCCCTGCGTACACCACTCGCTGGAGAGATATCCCCGTTGCGAGGATCGGTTAAATTTTGCCTTTCAGAGAGAGCCAGCAGTGCTCGCCGCAGCCGAACGACAGGGCGAAGCCCGCGAGTGAGCGAGGAAGCACCAGGGGAGCTGAAGCCTTTTAAAGCACCTTACGCACTTAAGTTCTATAGATTCCATAATGAGTTATCCACATATCCTTTGAGTAGATCCAATAACTTACCCTTAGTTATCCAAATAGATCCAAACTGATCCCTTTAGCGGCAAAACCTTTGTTTACGGGCTTCGTAGCGATTTCAGGTGTGTCGTAGTGGGAAAAAGGTGTTCTGAAGCGGGAAAAAGGTGTGTCAAAACGGGGTAAGGGTGGGTAGAATCGGGAAGAAAGGTGTGTCGAAACGGGAAATAGTTAATATTTAGGCACATATCGATCATATGCTATGAATGGATATAACTATATGAATGAGAATGTTTATATTGGCGAGGTTATAGGTCCAGATTGTGAAAGTGTTAACAATAAACTCACCGTCACAAGTAAGGCCACAGTTCAGCCTGTAGCCCTGATGAGATTAAATGTTTTTGTTCCCTCAAGCAGGCCTGCAAAGGGCACCAGAACATCAATCGATGCGACCTCTGTTCTCAAGGATCTGGAATTCTCAAGGCGGGAGGGGTACGACGATATTCGTATAACCGGTGAACGGTTGAGTATGGCCATCGACTTCAAGGTATGGGTCGGTATCATAGAAGCTTTCAGTAAGTACGGTTTAAAAACCAACAGCATTAAGCTTACTTTTCATGAGTTTGCTGGAATGTGCCGCTTTGAGTCTAAGAGATTCGATTCCCGTCTTAGAAAAAGTATTTCAGAAGCTTTGACCAGGATACGTGGCAAGACCATTACCTTTACCCGTAGCGATTCAGAGGGCCTTCAAAAAGTTTCCGTAACAGGTTTGCTTAAGACAGGTGAACTGGATTTTGCAAACGACCTGGTGGAACTTGAAGCTGATCAGCGACTATGGGAGCTCTACCAAACTGATTACACTGTTCTGCTACGACATAAGCCGATAAACGCTTTAACCCGAAAGGAAGCAGCTCAGGCCCTGTATACTTTCATCGAAAGCCTGCCTACGAACCCAGTCCCCATATCTTTCAAACGGATACGAGACAGGCTCTCATTGCTCTCTCCGGTAAAGGAACAGAACCGTATCATTAAACTGGCCCTCAAGCAGTTGCAGGATATTGGGTACCTTGACCACAGCATCACCAAAAAAGGTAAAGAGACTTTCATTCTGATCCACCGTCGCTCAGCAAATCTGAAACCAGGAACAGCTGTATAAGGTGTGTCAAAACGGGAAAGCAACGCGATTAAGGTGTGTTGAAACGGGAGGTCTCTTCTTAAACATCTTGATAGGTGTGTTGTAGGGGGAAGCCTCGCCTTAAACGTCTTAATAGGTGTGTTGTAGCGGGATGAGAACCTGTTAAATGTGTGTTTTTATCTGTATATACTTACGCACCTTCCCACTTCAACACACCTTTTTGGATAGAAGTGAGAAGCTATCCCGCTTCTCACCACCTTTTACCAAATTTGTCTCACCGACTCCCCACTTCGACACACCGAAGATTCAAAGGCTTCCCACTACGCCCCACTTTTTGCTTCACGCGGTCATAACTGGTTGATACTACCCTCCCTAAAGGTAGCCTGGAGTTGAAAGCCGCATTATGTGGTTCTATGGGGATTTCGGATAAAGGCACCACTTTGCCATCTTGTTATCTTGTTATCTTGTTATCTTGTTACCCTAACATCTTACTAATTTGTTAAGATACAAAAACAATTCAGTTATAAATCACACAGTTAACAACTTAACAAGATATTAACTTAATAAAGAAATTGCAATATTGTCGCCTGTTTGGCAATATTAAGTTGTTAACTTAACAACTTAATATGAGGCTATGATGATAATAGTATTGGGTAGTCAAAAGGGTGGGGTTGGTAAAAGTACACTGGCGGTATCTATAGCTGCGTATCTGATGTCACTGGGCAATCGAGTGATCATTGTCGACGCAGATGACCAGAAATCTGTATTGACCTGGTACAACAATCGTCCTGAAGATCTTCCCCATATTCCGGTTACTGGCGCAACAGGCAACATCAAAGCCATGCTAAAGGAACACGAGAAATCTTATGACTTTGTCATCGCAGACTGTGCTGGCCGCGACAGTGCAGAAATGCGTAGTGGGTTGATGGCCGCTGACGTATTCATTTCTCCGTTGCGGCCTTCTCAGATGGACCTGGATGTAGTGCCTCATACATGCTCTGTTTTTACAGCAGCAAAAGATTTTAATGAGGACGTCCGGGGATATCTCGTTTTAAACATGACGCCCACGAACATGTTTGTCAATGAAGCAAATCAGGCAGCTGACGTACTCAAGGATTATCCTGAAATGCGTCTGGCTAGTTCCCGAGTTTGTGATCGAAAAGCGCATCGAGATGCCTGGGCAGAATCAATGACAATTTTTGAAACGCAAAATGACAAAGCACAACAAGAAATCGAATCGTTAGTTAAAGAGGTTATTCTGTGAGAAATAGAGCAAATACTCCATCTCGTGATGAGGCAGCGTTTATTAACGGTGGTACTGCTGGTATTGATAATACCAAAGTGACTTCAGAGAGACCATTGGCTGTAAGTAAAGCAAAACCAGTGAGCATTTCCTTTTTTGAAGAAAACTTAAAAGACATTGATGATCTTATAACGGGTGAAATGATTTCAGGTAAAAGCAGAGTGAATCGTTCTGACGTAGTCAGGGCAGCGGTAGAGGCACTAAAAAGTTTATCAAAAACAGAGATATCCAGATTAATCGCAGAAGCGAAACAACGATAATATCTTGTTATCTTGTTATCTTGTTATCTTGTTATCTTGTTATCTTGTTATCTTGTTATCTTGTTATCTTGTTATCTTGTTCAGGGTGGTAACACCTTTTATATCGAGGCAACAACTTCGCGATAGTGAAAATTTGCGGATGGCCTCAGTCCTATACATAAGGGGATATACATGAATTCAAATACTACAATCGCCTTACATTTTTCGCTTGCATTACTATTTACGTTGCTATCAGTGGCTGGTAGCAACCATGATTTAGCAGGAGTTGTATCTCAATTATTCCTTATTTTCATGGCTGCATTTTTTTTCTTTAGGGCAATGAGGGCCTTTCTGAACATAATTAATGTGATTGAAAGCTGTAAAAAGTGAGGCTGGATAAGCCCCCATTAAGCTTGGACTGTTTCCCACACAAGAACTACTTTTGGTCGAAACCTGGGGTATTACCCATAGTTGACCTATGTAGATTGGTTTGGGGTTAACTTTTTTATCAACGCAACAGCTTCAGCTTCCGGCATAGCAAACTGCACCCGGTGCCGTGCCGCGACATCGAGCGCAAACACCTTCGTATAGGCCTCCGTGGAACTGATCGATTTGTGGCCCATCAGGCTCTGCAAAACCTTCAGAGGTATGCCGGCGTACAGCATATGCATCGCGTAGGAGTGACGGAACGTATGGGGGGTAACCGGTACTGAGAACGTCACCCCGTCGGCCGCTGCGGCCTCCACCGCTTCGCTAAGCCAGGTGCGCACGGTACGGTCTGTGATCTCCCAGATACGTGCCTTCTCCATTCTGCCGGTGCGCTTGTTTCGTCTTTCCAGCGGAATTTTCAGGGTGGCCACCATCATCTGCAGCTGGCTGACATAGTGGTGATCGGAAAGGGGAACCAGACGATGGACCTGACTGCCTGCGGGGGCACGACCTGCCGTCCTGGCCGCTTTCTCGGTGCGCTGCTTGAGCGTGGCCAGCTGCACGAACGGATACGGCGGCACCAGCGAAAAATCCCCCCGGGTCAGCGCGAGCGCTTCATTAATGCGCGCGCCGGTGTTCCACAGCGTCGCCAGCAGCATCTTGCGGTGAAGATCCGGCACGTAATGGAGCAGGGCGCTGACTTCCGGCGCCAGCAGGTATTTCGGCAGTTCATCCTGCACGAGCGCCATCTGGCGCAGGGCGAGGGCGGCAGGGTAATCGATGGCCACCGGGAGCAATGTTCCGGGAGATGCCGGAGATCCAACTGGAACCAGGTTATTCATAATTTCTGTTAACTTTTTTCTTTGCCGAGAATTTTCTTCGTAATATTACCGGAGTCAGGATGACTAACCAGCCAGCGACGGCCAGCCAGAAAACAGACGAAGTCACAAACAAAACTACCCCGTCAATGACGGTAGACACGATATTTTCGGGCACAGGTTTCACTCCTCTTCAGTGGGTGGCTATGGAACGTGAACATTCATGACACCAACATCCAGTAGATAAAGCACAGAAAACCCATCCCCCATCCCCAGAACAGGATCTGGCCGCGGTATTTATCCCGCAGGTTAAAAAATGGATGTGCCTGCAGGTCAACGAGCTCCTCACTTTGCGAGGCAAGCTCCCTTTCCAGCTCCAGGATTCTTTTCTGCGACTGAGCACACAGGGTAGCCAGCCGGATGACCCCGGTTGCCCGTTGCGCCACCTCCAGGTCTGAATCCCCGCTCTGCGGCAGAGACAGTTTTTCTGCCCGCAGCGGCAGGGCGTCACATTTATCGTCCGGGAGCTGGCCCTCTTTCCTGTGCAACAGATGATAAAATGGACGATTCTTAAGTGAAGTAATTAACTGTTTTTGCGACCGTTTTTTGCCTTCGAGCTGCGCGATTTTTTCCTGCAGCCCGCGATAACAGTCTTCCAGCCGGCGTACCGCGGATACCAGGGGCTCCACCCGGAGCGTTGAGCACCTGCCCCGTGGCAACTGCAGTTCGTCTGCCCGCAGCGGCATTGAGCTGGTATCCCCCGCCGGGAACCGGAAACCCATTGCGTGCCACAGCCTGTCCCTCCGGATCTTGTTTTCTTCGTTTTCTTCATCAACCCGGGAAATTTCAATCGGCAAAACCAGGGTTGCTGGCGGAAGGCCTCTGGCCCAGAGAACAAACTGCTGCGTGATCCAGCTACCCAGGCCGAGTCCCTGCAGGCGGCGTTCCAGTCTGAACTCATCTGTAAACAGATGCAGGGCCTTCTGTTGAGGCCAGTAGATTGCAGTGAAAGTCTGAGTCTTCGTCAGTTCGGTATCGGCCAGGTACAGTGTCATTATGCAGGAGACCCGGTACAATCCGTCGGGAAAATGGTCAGAAGTTGGCCCCCACGATTCCTCCCTGCTCAGAATAACGACCAGATTTTCCTCCTGGCGGGTACTGTTATTTGTAATGATCTCCGGCAATGTCACGAGCCACATTGTTTTGTCGTCACCAGTCCGGGTAACACAGTCGGTCATGTATTTTTCCCTAACAGTGAACAATACACTTTAAAGACCTTATTGATGAGGCAGGCTTTCCACGGCGGAGCGCTGTGTTCAGACTGCGGCAGATGGTAGTCACCCGTGAGCACCCAGAAATCAGGCTGGCCTGATTGTTCTGCCACCATTCTGCCGTTTCGTTTGAGAATTTTTGGAGATCGCCATTTCTGACGCCTGCGGGCTGTCTCGATGGGGCTGTCCTCATTAAGGCCAGAATAAAGCCACAGCTCCTGGTGGCCATATACATCCTCAAGCTCCCGGACCACATCGTTAAATGAGCTAAATGTTGGTGTACCCATACCTCGCCTCAAAAATAGTATCCGGTTCAATAGTCATTCTTGCCAAACAGCTGAGGCAGTTCATCAAACAACATCACATGGCGGGTGCGCTTTCCCTTGAAAATGCGCCTCATCACTGGCGTGAAATCCGCAGGCTCCCAGCCATAGGGCCACGTATAGAAGATTCCGGCTTTCAGCGTGTTATCTGGTCGTTCAGGGCCAGCGACGATACGTCTTACCTCCGCGCTCAGGGCCTCACCGCGCAGGCCGTACTGTCCCAGGTAACGACGCAGCCGCGTTCTCGGCATCCGCGGATCGGATTTCACGTAAGCATTAATATCCATATGCTGCGTGGCGGTGATGATATTCATGCCGTACTTGCGCATGGTGCTGAAAGCGGTGGCCATCACGTCTGTCTCTGGTTCGCCATCAGTTCTGTTCATCTGGTTTCCTTTTACTGACTTAAGGGTGTTTGTGTGAACCGTTCGTTTAAGCTGACCCCGCGAAAGCCTGCAGGGCATCCGCTCCGGAGGGCAGTTCATGCTGAGGGTTAAGCTCTGCGGCAATGCTTCGTTTTGACATCCTCGATGTCTTTCAGGGCGGGGAGGCTGTCAAATTCCCCAGAACATCAGGTTTATCGCATTTTTGATGTCATTTTCCCGGTGGCTGAGATCGGCCACTTCCTCCCCGGTGACGGAGGACGTGACGCTGGCCATGTCCGTGGTCATCAGGCGGTAGCTTTCGTCCCCGATGTGCACCACCGGATAGAGTTCACGGGAAACCTTATCCGACAGCAGCCAGGCGCTGGCCAGCGGGATCACCATCCGTCGCCCGGGGGTATCGATGATGTCACTCTGCACATCCACGAACAGACGATAGCGGCTCTCTCTTTTATAGGCATAAACCTTAAACTGCATCTCACCAGTCCCTGTTTTCGTCGGCGAATGAACCGTTCATCTCAATAAAGCGGGCAACCTCGGCCATCCCTTCCTGATTTTCAGCCTGCCAGCGTTCGGAACGCAGACGACGGGCCTCATTCTGCATGGCCCTGTTCACCAGGGCGGAGATATTGACGTCTGCGGATTTCAGTAACTGATAACTGTCACTGTCTATGGTGACAGTGATGCGCTGCTTCATAATGCACTCCGGAATACATACTTATGATATGCATATCAGTATAGCGTAAGGATGCAGCTGACTCACGCCCGCCTGAAACATACTGTTATGTCGCCATTAATTTCACTTCGTGAAATTCACATACAAAATAATCACCTTAGAGATAACAAGCAGCCATACAGCCACGCCGTTAAATTACAGGACGGCCGTTCCGTTCGGATCCGACTTTTCGCGCTTTACGAAGTTTCCGGAAGTGTACCACGGTGAGAGAATAAGCAAAGCGCCCTTTTCCGGTGGTGAGCGGGCGGTCACGGGGCAGGGGAGGGACACAACATATAGCGTCATCAGTAGCTGAGTATACCGCTACATATTGTGTTATGGGGCCACTGCGCGCCGGTGGGGTTCGCAGAGATCCGGAACTAGCTTTTTTCGGATCTCAGCAGAAAAAGAGAGAACTATGTATAGGTTTAACATATCCATATGCCCCACATCTGCATAGGCCTGACATACGCATATCCTCACCATCTGCATATGCCGCATCTATACATATGCTGAGCATCTGCCTATACTGAACATATGCACACACCCGGTGCAATCAACCTCATTCCGGATATGCATCACATATCCACACTTACCCGGGAGAGAATCATGAGAACCGTATCTATTTTTAAAAACGGCAACAACCGCGCCATCCGCCTTCCCCGCGATCTGGATTTTGAGGGGGTGAGCGAGCTGGAGATCGTCCGGGAAGGGGACAGCATCATCCTGCGTCCCGTCCGGCCGACCTGGGGGTCGTTCGCGCAGCTCGAAAAAGCCGATCCGGACTTTATGGCGGAGCGCGAGGACGTTGTCAGCGACGAAGGAAGATTTAACCTGTGAACAAGATCTATATGCTCGACACCAACATCTGCTCGTTCATCATGCGCGAGCAGCCTGAAGCGGTGCTGAAGCGCCTGGAGCAGGCGGTGCTGCGTGGCCACCGTATCGTGGTCTCGGCCATCACTTATTCTGAAATGCGCTTCGGTGCCACCGGCCCGAAGGCCTCGCCGCGCCACGTCCAGCTGGTCGACGCGTTCTGCGCCCGCCTCGATGCCATCCTGCCCTGGGACCGCGCTGCGGTGGACGCCACCACGGAGATTAAGGTGGCGCTGCGCCTCGCCGGAACGCCGATAGGCCCGAACGACACGGCGATCGCCGGGCATGCCATTGCGGCCGGCGCCGTACTGGTGACAAATAATGTGCGGGAGTTTGAGCGGGTGCCGGATCTGGTGCTGGAAGACTGGGTAAGATAACGTTGTAAAACAATGCGGTGCAGGTGAAAAATCCGGTCAGATACCGGACCAGGGTGCAGTCTCTCCTGTACAGGGCAATCACTCTCACCGGCCCCGTTCAGCTCTCTGTCTGCTTCAGGCGGAACTCGCCAAGGGTAAGGTCTGCAACGCGTTTAAAGAACTTTGAGAAATGTGTGGTTTCTTCAAATCCGAGCGTCTGTGCAATGGTCCCTACGGGTAAACCGGTATGCGCCAGCATTCGTTTTGCTTCAAGAACGATCCGGGCAGCTATGGCACTGTTGCAAAGTTAGCGATGAGGCAGCCTTTTGTCTTATTCAAAGGCCTTACATTTCAAAAACTCTGCTTACCAGGCGCATTTCGCCCAGGGGATCACCATAATAAAATGCTGAGGCCTGGCCTTTGCGTAGTGCACGCATCACCTCAATACCTT
>NZ_JAKUZW010000028.1:0-10983 GCF_030128605.1 Klebsiella sp. K5-45
ACCGCTGTATCGTCAGTCTGAAATATACGGTCGCCAGGGCGTGGAACTGAGCCGTTCACTGCTGTCGGGCTGGGTGGATGCATGCTGCCGGCTGCTGTCCCCGCTGGAGGAGGCGCTTCAGGACTATATCCTGACTGACGGTAAACTCCATGCCGATGATACCCCGGTCCAGGTGCTGTTGCCGGGCAATAAGAAGACGAAGACCGGGCGGTTGTGGACGTATGTTCGTGATGACCGCAACGCCGGGTCAGCGCTGGCACCGGCGGTGTGGTTCGCCTACAGCCCCGACAGAAAAGGCATCCATCCGCAGACCCATCTTGCGGGGTTCAGCGGTGTGCTACAGGCGGATGCGTACGCCGGGTTCAACGAGCTGTACCGCGATGGCCGGATAACGGAAGCCGCCTGCTGGGCTCACACCCGCCGTAAAATCCACGATGTGCACGTTCGCACGCCGTCAGCCCTGACGGAAGAAGCCCTGAAGCGTATCGGCGAACTGTATGCCGTGGAGGCGGAAATAAGAGGAATGCTGGCGGAACAACGGCTTGCTGAACGTCAGCGGAAAACGAAACCGCTGCTTAGTACCCTGGAAAGCTGGTTGCGTGAAAAAATGAAAACGCTGTCGCGACACTCGGAGCTGGCAAAGGCGTTCACGTACACCCTGAACCAGTGGCCGGCCCTGACGTACTATGCAGAAAACGGCTGGGCCGAAGCCGATAATAACATCGCTGAAAATGCGCTGCGGATGGTCAGTCTGGGTCGTAAAAACTGGTTGTTCTTCGGCTCAGACCACGGTGGTGAGCGGGGAGCGTTGCTGTACAGTCTGATCGGGACGTGCAAACTGAACGGCGTGGATCCAGAAAGCTACCTTCGCCATGTCCTTGACGTCATAGCTGACTGGCCAGTCAACCGGGTCAGCGAGCTGCTACCCTGGCGCATCACACTGCCAACTGAATAACACATCCCCGTCAATACGGTTCTCGCTGTACGCTTACGGACCCGAGGCAGAATGCGGATCATCAGAAAGAAAAAAACGATTTGAGCTCTGATTCATAGCCCGATAGATTACTTAGTTCCCCCGAGTGCACGATAAAAAAGAGAGTATTTCTGATGCCATTACCTGAGCGAATGAAACCCGCACGGGTCACCCGTAAACAGATGAAAGAACTGGTCAGTCAGCTGAATGGCATTCTCGATCACATCGATAACGGGATGGACGAAAACAATGAAGAACTAAAACAGATGATGGCAGACTGGAATGCACAGGTCGTCATACCCTGCGGGTTCTCTGATTTTCGTGATTTTTCATCCTGGACAAGTGCACTAGATTTCACCAGGATGGCGCTTAATCAGGAAAAATACCTTGATGACTTTACATGGACAGAACTGAACGACGTTATCAACTTCATACGCAAAGCAGAAGGTAGTGCATCTGACCACAGCTATGCACTCCAGTTACTGGAGATTAATTTCAGGGCAAACCCACTGGATCTCATCTATCACCCTGACTGCTGGTTCAATGATGAAGCATTGTTTCATGCTCGGCTGACTACCGAAGAAATTGGTGGCTACCTGATGAAAAAATCAGGTCGATGGCTCAACGATGCACCGGATATCCAGCTGGTGTATGCCATCCCCCAGGATGTTTATGATTAACCAAGTCACCATTTACCATAATCCCTTAATTGTAAGCACCGCCAGAACGGCCTCAGGGCGTTTCTGACGGGAAACTGGCAAAACACCGAAAACCCGCCAGAAACGCGCAGGGGCTGTTTTTACGGCATGCATGAGTATGCACGCAAGTGCATAGCGCGGAAATTCATGCCATTCAGCCAGGGTAAGTCCTGTTTCCGGCGTTCTTCTGATTCCGTTATAAATCTTTCCAGTCAGGTAATTTATTCACCTTTCGGCGCCACAGATGAAACAGTGCCATCGTCAGGCCAAATAACACGCCCGCAATAAGACTGATTTTGCAAGCGAACAGGGGTGGCATCCCCTGGGCCCGCCACACCATCCAGTACATCCACAGTCCGTATCCGACGGAGAAAGAGCCTGCCATCACGCCAAAAACCTGCCAGAACGGAGCAAACGGCAGCGGGGGAATGTTTATCCCCAGCCGCCACAACAGTCGTATCAGAAGCGGTGCATAATTGCTTTTCCACATCTTACAGCTGGCCATTATCGCCAGCGCCTTTTGTTTCCGCGCTTCAAAATCCATTTCCTCTCCTCGATTGTATTCAGCCAGCTGACTGGCTCCGCATACGCTCAGTTCGCAGGAGTTCTTTCATCATGCGCTCGCTGGCGTACTGCGCTTCCCCTGCAGTGACGGTCGCGACGGCGTTCCCCTGCAGATCATAGCGGGCGGCTCCCTCCTTCATCCGGGACAGATAGCCCGCAGACCGGGTCAGACTCTTCAGGCACTTAATCACCTGTTTATGCGACAGCGGCAGGTCACGGTTCACAATGTCGGCAAACAGCTGTTCGCGCATGCCCGTTGCCAGCAGACGGGGTGAGTTTCCGTCGAACAGCTGTGGCCAGAATGCCTTCAGCGTCATAATGGCCTGTTCCGGCGGCAGCAGGCGAAGATAACGCACCGGAGGTGGCGTCTTTACCGCTTTAACCGGCACCGGCGCAGCGTTGCGCGCGGCGGCTTCGGCCGCTTGTTTAACCTTCTCAAGTTTCTCTTTTTTTGCCTTCCAGGCCGGCGGGGACGAGACCACCACGACCTTCTTTCGGCGCACCACACCAGGAGCAGGGGTTGCCTCTGCGGGGGCCGTACTGTTCTCCGCCGGTTTTCGTTTCAGGCTCAGTACAGGGCGTTTTTCTTCACTCATAAGGGGCCATATCAATAAAAGCTACAGGTCTGTGCTATACGATACGCTAACGGTATCATCGTTTCACCTCGCAATGCAGTGGACACAACGATGATGTCCCCTTTGTCACGTTTACGGGCAATGTGCCCGCCCCCCGGACCTGTGTCCGGTTTTTTTTTACATCGTGACGACAATACCGAGTACCGCCAGGTGCACCGCATAGAACATCACGAAGAACTGCCGCGGCCAGAAGCGTTTCACACGTTCTCCGGCAGATGAGCACACCATCAGCGTCAGCAGCGCAATCGCCAGCCCGGCCACTGATTCACTCACGTCATGCATATTCATCAGCAACACCATGAGGGCCCACAGCACCCCGTATCCCAGCCGTTCCTGTGCATGCTGTGCGCGACAAAGCAGCCAGCTGGCGGTGAGCATGCCCACTCCGGCCATGCCGTAGCTGGCGGTTGACAGGGGTATCCAGGCGACCAGCAGTCCAGCCGCCGGGAGGGTGTAATACCAGGACGGCTGGCTGACCCACCGCAGGACCTGGCCCGTGACGGCAAAGGCAAACAGAATATTCCCGGAATACCACGGGTACCCGATGAGCATAAACGACACCTGGGCGACCAGCGCCCAGCCCCACAGGCTGTTCAGCTGCGACTGGCGTATTTCCGCGTGCCGGGCCAGATTCATTCCCCATGCCAGACCGAACAGCGGAAAACAGCCCCGTCCCAGCAGGCGCATCACTTCATTGTTTCCGGCCAGCAGTAAGCCGGTGTGGTCAGTCACCATCAGTACCAGTGCGACCGTTTTAATCATATCCGTTTGTCCCGGTGCCCAGGTCAGCAGGCGATGAAGCCAGCGGTCTGTCGCACCTGGAAATGTGTGTTGTGCTCTCATGTTTTTTTCCTTTTAGCGCTCCGGCAGACTGCCCGATTTTAATCGGGGAGGCTGCCGGAGCAGACAAGCCGCAGGCGCGTCAGTCGCCCCCGAGGGTTTTCTCGCGGTTAAGGTCACGAACCATGTCCCGCTCCACAGCCTGCAGACGCTCACGCTGCAGACGTTCTGAGGCCACCTGTTGAATCGCCTCCTCCTGGCGCCGGAACTGAGGATCATCCGGTAGCGTCGTTTTCTCCGTACCCGGCCGGTCACGCTCCAGTCCGCGAATGACGTCCCCGATAACCTCTTTCACCCGGTCCGCCGGCTCGCCGGCTTTACGCGCCTCCCCGGCCATTTCCCGGGCAGTCTGTTCCGCCTTTTTTTCCATTTCCCGGCGCTGCTGTTCTTCTGCCGCCCGCTGTGCCAGTACCTCTGGCGGGAGGATAATGTCAGCCCCGGCCTGCGGTACCGGAGCCACCGGCGCCGGTTCAGCCCATACCCGCCCACCGGTCATGGCCCCGGGGTTCCAGGGGCGGTCATCACCGGCCAGCCGCACCACCACCCCCGTATCGGGATTGTCGCGGGCCATTCTGACGCCCTCCCCCATATTCCCGGCCAGCAGGCTTTCTCCGTTGCGGCTGTTCTGCAGCGCCACGAACCGGGCGTCTTCATTGCCCATAATTCGTCCCTCTCCGCCGATAGCCTCCAGCCGTCCGTCCCGATCGGTCAGCGGGCTGAGCCAGATACCGGCGGCTTTCCCGTTTTTATCAAATGCCGGCAGCGCCACATGCGGCTGAGGGTACTTTTTCCCCGGAGAAATGAATTTTCCTGGTGAACTTCCCTGTGCCAGACCGGACTGCTGCAGGGCTGCCCGGCCCGCGGCGGTTTCATCCAGTGGCCTTGCCCGCCCGAACAGCAGATCGGCTGTTTTCACCGCCCGGTCGTTACGGGGTTCAAGAATATCGTGCGCCGTCGCTTTCTCAGGTGAATTCTTGATGGCCTTTATCCAGCCCTCACGGTTGTCGGTGTAGACCTGAACATGCTGTTTCATGCGGGATAAAGCCACATAGGCAGACTCAAAGCTGGCCATCTGTTCCCGACCACCGGCCACCCCTTCCAGCGCGATGGCATACGGTTCGCTGGCCCCCTGGGCACCGTGGGCGGTGATGGCGTAGGCGAGGTCGATATGCTGCTGTGCCTGCTCCGCCTTCGGGGTCAGCGTACGGGTGATTTTGCCATCAGACAGCGTGACACTGTCACCCGAAACAAACTGCACTTCCCAGATACTGTTGGCCACATAGCCGCGCTCCGGGTCACTTTTGCTGAAGCGCATTCGGTCCCCCTGAGACACGGTGATCTTTTCCTGACGATAGAGCGTGACGCCTTCTGCCGATGCCTCCCGGGGTGAGATAAATCGCTCCTTTCCTTCACTGTCTGTCAGGGTGATCAGCTGATTATCCTTATCCACCTTGCTGATACGGTGGTATACGTTATCAACCAGCGCCACCGCCTCCTTGTGAGCCGTCCAGGTCGACAGTTTGCGCAGTTCACCGTCACGGATGTTACTCGTGACCAGCACCGGCAGGGTGATTTCCTCTTTGCCGGTTTCCCCGTTCTCCCGCCGTGCGTCATGGATCAGACTGTTCAGCGCCCGCCGGTCCTTATTCAGATGGGTGATCACCAGCGTCTGCGACTGTGCCTCCGGGGTCCGTCCGGTATAGTCCTTCACCAGCGCCTCGTAGAGCGTCGCGGGCTGACCTTCCGGCAGGGTTTTCCCCTCGCTCAGCGCCTTTTCTATCGCCTTTTCCTGCTTTGGCGTGAATTCCACCACAGAACTGCCCGGCGCCCATGAGCCTTCTTTTCTCGGCACCTGCTCCGGCGTGACCTGCTCGATGGTGGTCAGGGCGCGGTGCACATCCCGCTCAATCAGGCTGTAGACCGCCGGTCGCAGCTCAGGCATCTGGCGTACAATCTCTTTCATGATGGCAACGTCGGCGGCGCTGCGCTGCTGCATCAACCTGAACGGCTGGCCCGGCGCGATGGGCTGCAGCTGGTCGTTATCCCCACTGGACACCGCCCGTCCACCGCCGGCGACGATGAGGGAGTGGGCTTTTGCCATATCGGCCAGCCCCACCATTGAGCTCTCGTCGAGCAGGAACAGGGTGTTGCTGAAATCGGGTGTCTGGCCATTGCGCTGCAGCAGCTGCGTGTCGTGGAGGAACGATGCCGTCGTGCGCGCATCCACGCCAGCACTCTGCATTTCCCCGACCGCGCGATGCGTCGGCGCCAGACCGATGACGCGCGGACGGGTCTCTTCCGGCAGCAGACTGATGGCACTCATGACTGCCCGGAACTGGGTGGTTTTCCCCACCCCGGCATACCCCTGAACCACCGTGAAGCGGTCCGTGCTTTCCAGAATCATCCGGGTCGCCGCCCGCTGTCCGGCGGTCAGGTCCGTCATCAGACTGGCCGGCACGCGGTCCATCAGGGGGGCCACCGCGTCTTTACCTTCCAGCACGTGGGTCAGGATGCTTTTTTCGGCGTCCCAGGTCTGACGGGAAATCAGCAGGTCATTGCCGTAGCCGTGCGCCACCGGTACATTCAGCAACTGCCCCGACCTGATTTGTGCCTGGATGGTCGTGTCGATGTCCGCCATCGAAACCTTCCCGCCCCCGGTTTCCATTGCCGTCGCCAGCAGCTGGGGCCGGGAGAAGGTCAGGTCCTGGCTCTCAAGCAGCGGGATGGCCAGGTGAATGGCCTGTTCTGCCGGGGTATGCAGCCCGGCCTTCTGCTGCGCAATGGCCGCATCCAGGTCCGTCTCGCCGGATCGGGACTTCAGCTGCTCTGAGACCACGCTGAACGCGGTATGCCGCGACAGCTTCTCCGTCGTACGCGCCGCATCCTGCGCCGAGTACAGCCGGAGATGACTTCCGCTCTGCGCCAGCTGGTTGAGGGTGGCGTTATCCAGCTCACGCTGCGTCACCGACGCAAAGACCGTTGCCGTCTCGCTAACCGACCTGCCGGGACTTTCCACCCAGCCGTGGCCGATTTTAATACCGTCAAACACGCCCGCGCCCACGGCCAGGGTCTGCGTGGTTTTCTGCCCCGGCCGCTGTACCGTCAGCTGCCCTTCCTCCACTTTCATCACCGTGATGCTTTCCCCGCCCTTCAGGCGTGTGTCCGGTATCTTCCCGAGCACCGCCAGACGTTCCCCCTCTGCCACCGGCAGTGTATCTGCCCGGAACAGCGTCCACTGGCTGTCGACCGCGGAAACCTTCAGATCCAGACGGACCCCATCCCGGTCTTTCAGGGTCAGCATATTGCTGCTCGCGGTCACCCGGTCAATGACAAAGCGATCGTGCGTCCGGTTCTCCGGATCCCAGCGTTCCATCACCATCCCCTCCCGGTAATAATCCCGCACGCCCCGGCTTTTACTGTCCAGCCACACCGGCGTCAGGGCTGTAATGGTCGTGTCTTTCTCACCCAGCACCCCCTCCTGTCTGAGGGAGTCACGGATAAGGCCGTTGAGTACGCTCTGTTCACGCGTCCCGCTGATTTGGGCCACGCTTTCCTGCCCTTCACGTACGCTGACGGCAAACTCCTGTGCCAGCCGGCTGTAGCGTGCTCCTTTATCCGGTTCACTGATGATGTCGGCTGTGGTCTTTTGGCCCCCCTGCCAGCGATACGTATTCACGCCGCTGTCCTTCAGCACCGTCAGCGCACTGCCGGTCCCGCTGCGCTTCCCGCTGTCTGAGAGCAGGACCTGCACGTTATGGCGCATCGCGCCATCGAGCAGGGAAATCGTTTCCTTCAGGCTCAGCTTCTCCGCCTGATCCACGATGAGTGTTCCGCCCGGAATAAACGCCGTCCCGTCCTGCAGGGCGGATTTACCGGTCACCGTTTCCCCGGCCAGACGCACATCACCGGCGAGAAAATCACGTGAGCGGTTATCGGCCGCCAGGATATGGACGTCACGCCCCTGCTCCCGGGCCATCAGGGTTAACTCGGCCACCCGCTCCCGCTGGCCGGTTGCACCGCCCTGACCGGAAACAATACCCATTACCAGGCGATCCTGCGCCAGCACGCTGACGGCATCGCTGAAAGGGACCTGGCGCACCACAGACGCATCGGGCGTGACGGAGACATGATTCTGGCGCTGTACCTCCTGACTCAGGGCTTTGACGGCGAGTTCATCGAGAACGTGGATGTTTGAGGTGAACAGGCCTTTCTCGCGATCGAGAGGGATAAGCTGCTCCCGTTCAATGGCGGCATCGATGCCCTTTCTCGCCAGATCAAACACACCGTCCTTCGCCTCCAGCTGGCCGACCGTGCGTGCCAGCAGGTCGGCATACGTGAATTGCACCTTGCGGTCGCTGAGACCGGCAATCGCTTTCGTCACCACATCCGTGATATCCGGACCGTCAGTGTTCACCGGCGCGGCAGGTGCACGGGCCAGCTCTGCGGCTCGCGCATCGGCGGCCTCACGGTACCCCCGGATGTCAAACCCGGTCTCCTTCAGCGTGTTCATCCACTCCACCATCTTCTCTGCCGGATCGATGGCTTCTTTCGACTTGCGGGTATCGAGCGCGGCCACATCCCGTGACTTCAGGGAGGCATCGGGTCCTGCAGCCTCCCTGACCTCCTGAGACCGGGTGGAGAAGGGTTCCACAGGGACCCCTTTCATCTCCCACATCCCGTGTTTGCCCACGACTTCCGTCTCATAGCCAAGCTTCTCAACCAGGGGTTTGAACGCCTCCCGGTAAAGCTTCCCGAACGCTATCTGGTTCGCGTACACGTTCTCGATAAAACCTGTTTTACCGATCTTATCTGTGCCGAGAGACTGCCATTTGTCCCCGTTCTGCGTGGCGTTAATGACGACGGCATGGGTGTGTATCTGAGGTTCCTGGTTACGGTTCGTGTCGTGGTTGAATTTCGCCACAATCAGATTTCCGGTCAGCACCGTTTCGCTTTTACCGTCCGTCATGACACGGGTCGCGGCCAGCGTCTCCAGTTGCCGCACCGCTTCGGTTACCGCCTGGTTGTGGGCATCGATAAGGCGTTTATCGCCGCCCAGCATCGCCATGACCGACACGCTTTTGGGGGCCGAGAAGGTCAGGTCATAACCGGGCCGGTGCCTGTTGGCGCCGTCCTGTATCCGGGTCAGGTCGCTGCCATCCGGCAGCTTCCCTTTCAGCAGTTCCGTAAACAGCGCCTTATCCACGGCTTTCCCGTCGATCCCCAGCGCCTCAGCCCCCTTACCCTGCCAGCGTTCGTCCATACTCCCGATAACGTAGTAATTATCCTTATCCGTATAGTAATTACCGGCACTGCCCGCTGATTTAACGGAGCCAATCGACATCATCAGAAGTTCCCCCCAATCTCGACATCATCCTGCTCATCGTGGCGGTGGCTGTGGTTGATATTGACCTCTTCACGCCGCTGCATATCCCGCTGCGTCTGCTCATCAGCCCAAGCGTCATACGCCTGCATGTCTTCAATCACACCGTCCTCGTTCATGCCGGCCGGCAGCATGTCCAGCCCCTGCTCTGCGGACTGCTGCGCCAGCTCCTGTTCTGTCCCGCCTGCAGCTGCTGCAGGGATACCGGCAGAGGACGCTGTTGAGGCAGCAGCGGCCGCTGCGGCTGCTTTTGGTTTGATCAACGGTACGGTCGTGACCCGCAGGACGGGCGGCTCCGTTGCTCTGACGGAAGGTTCCGCTGCCGGCATCTTCGTTGTCGGCGGCGCTTTTACCGGTGCCGGAGATACTGTCATGTCTGCTGGCGCAGGCTGACTGACCGGCTCAGGCTGTTCTCCGGCGTGACTGTCTGTATCAGCCGGCCCCGATGCCGGCGCATCCGGCGTGAAAAGTGCCCTGGCAAGACTCCCTTCAGCTTCCCGCTCTTCAAGCAGCGCACTGAGCCGGGCGTCTACACGCGTATCGAGTCGGCGCGGAATAAATCCCTCGGTAATTTTCGGACGCGGCTTGTATTTGAGGGCCAGCTTCACGGCCGGATACGGTCCGGGCAGCGTGACGTAACAGGACAGGTCCGGCAGCGTCTGAATATCGGAGTAACTGACCAGGGTTTCCCGCTCTTTTTCTTTCCCGGTCGATACACCATCACGCACCGGGTCAGCACCGTAGGAGTACTGCTCGCTGGCCTTGAGGATTTCCTTTTCGCCAATTTCACCGGCAGCAAACTCCGCGATCTCCCTGCTGGGTGAACGGAAGAAGGCCCGGGTGTTCATTACGTCAAAGAGCGTGGCGGCAGGCTTAACGCCATAGATGTCTTCCAGCTGGGCATAGGACTGAATACCGAACACATAACAACCACCAAATTTACGCGCCTCCGGGAGGATTTCGACAAGGTCCGGCAGCTTGTGCAGCGTGGGGAGCTCGTCAGCGAAAATCCAAACACGCCGGTTACGGTTCTCCCCCATCGCCAGCAGGCCGCGGATAGCAATCGACAGCCACATTGAGATAACCGGCTTCAGGGAGGCATGGGTGTCAGCGTTGGAGGAGATAAACAACCAGCCATTGGGTCGGTCCTCACGGACACCCCGCATCCAGTCCCGGATAGTGAATGGCTCGCCGTTCTTCTCAATGCCCTGCAGGTAGCGAATAGCCTTGACGTAGTTGGTCAGCACGGCACGAATGGAGATGGCCGTTTTCTCAATTTTCTCTTCAACCAGGTTCGCTGCCGGCGTGTTCTGCAGATAGGCGCGCAGCTTGTCGATTTTAATGGACAGCATGGTATCGACCAGTTTCTCGTAGCTGCGATCCTTGTCTTCACGCATCAGGTACGCGCCTTCGGCAAAGATAGTGCGACCGGAACCCTGCCAGAACGGGTCTTCTTTGGTACCCATCGGGATAAGGGTGTTGGAGATGTTGTCGAAGTCCGGCAGCGTCAGGCACTCTTTCCACAAATCCCAGGCCGCGCAGCGCGAGTCCAGCGGGTTGAGGATTTTATCCAGTGACGGGTCGTAATAGCTTTTGACGAACTCACAGGAGCGATCGTAAATGATGGCCATATCGCCCCGGGCACGCACGTAGTTCAGTAGCCGGCGGATCACTTCTGATTTACCGGAACCCACGGTACCGTGGAGGCAGAAGTTCTGGATTTCGGAGTTTTTAAGAATAGGCAGGTCGCCAATTTTAATATCGGAGGGGCTTTGTTGAATAAATCAGATTTCGGGTAAGTCTCCCCCGTAGCGGGTTGTGTTTTCAGGCAATACGCACGCTTTCAGGCATACCTGCTTTCGTCATTTTGTTCAGCGCTCGTACCAGGGCCAT
>NZ_JAKUZW010000029.1:0-10316 GCF_030128605.1 Klebsiella sp. K5-45
TTTCGGTTTACCGGTGTCATTCCGCTGTTATGGCCGCGTTTGTCTCATTCCACGCCTGACACTCAGTTCCGGGTAGGCAGTTCGCTCCAAGCTGGACTGTATGCACGAACCCCCCGTTCAGTCCGACCGCTGCGTCTTGTCCGGTAACTATCGTCTTGAGTCCAATCCGGAAAGACACGCAAAAACGCCACTGGCAGCGGCCATTGGTAAACAGGATGTGCGAGAGATGTAGTAAGAGTTCTTGAAGTGATGGCCTGAGTGCGGCTACACTGAAAGGACAGATTTGGTGACATGTCTCGCACAAGACTGTTACCACGGTTAGAAAATCTGCCAGGATTAACTAACCTTCGAAAAACCACCTGCCAGGGTGGTTTTTTCGTTTACAGAGCAAGAGATTACGACGCAACAGAAAGGAACTCAAGAAGTTCCTTGCTGTATTGCTACTATCCTAGAGATCTGACCCATTAGGGGCATTATCAGATTACGGCCTTGTAATCCACGATAAAAACCCAGAAACCAGAAGAGTTGGCCCAGCGACATATGTTACATAAACGCCCACGGTAATGGTGCCAACTTACTGATAGTGTTTTATGTTCAGATAATGCCCGATGACTTTGTCATGCAGCTCCACCGATTTTGAGAACGACAGTGACTTCCGTTCCAGTCTTGCCAGATGTTGTCTCAGCTTCAGGTTATGTCGCTCAATGCGCTGAGTGTAACGCTTGCTGATAACGTGCAGCTTTCCCTTCAGGCGTGATTCATAAAGCGGCCAGCCATCCGTCATCCATACCACCACATCAAAGACCGACAGCAGGCCCGGAAGACGCTCCAGTGTGGCCAGAGTACGCTCACCAAAGACGTGTGCCACCACCGTCCTGCGCATCCTGTCATAGGCGTAAAATAACCAGCGCTGACGTGATTTAGCCCCGACGTAGCCCCACTGTTCGTCCATTTCCGCGCAGACAATGACGTCACTGCCCGGTTGTATGCGCGATGTTACCGGCTCCGGCCTGAGTTTTTTAAGTGCCGTAAAATCGTGTTGAGGCCAACGCCCATAATGCGGGCACTGGCACGGCACCCAACCCCATTCATGGCCATATCAATGATTTTCTGATGTGTACCGGGTTGAGAGGCGGTGTAAGTGAAGCTAATTTGCCATGTTTTACGGCAGTGAGAGCAGAGATAGCGCTGATGTCCGGCAGTGCTTTTGCCGTTACGCACCACCCCGTCAGTAGCTGAACAGGAGGGACAGCTGATAGAAACAGAAGCTACTGGAGCACCTCAAAAACACCATCATACACTAAATCAGTAAGTTGGCAGCATTACCGGCTCTGTGATCAGGTTTTCAACCTGATTCAGGTCATGTCCATTCGCAGCGGTGGCCACCACTTTTTTGTTAATTCTGTAATTGCATCAACGGCAATGTTAGTCCACTGAGTCAGTATACTGATAAGTGTAAAGGAATCGGAATTTGCAGGAAATGGCAAGTCTCGTGAAAGTTCCATGATAAGAAAACGTTACGCCATCATAAGCAAGAGTGAAATCAGTCCTTCCTGAAGTTATCGTGTTTATTGTTAAGTTACTTAATGATTTGACCTCAACCCAAATGTTAAAGATAGTCGTTAGCGTTAGTGCAGTGGATAGGTAGCTGAAGAGCCCAGGGCGGTAGCGTGACTAAATTTTTGTTTTTATAGGTTTTTATTCAATTTATAAGATGCAGAAGATATGTCAAAAGAGAGCTTTTAGGTGGATTCTTTGCAGTAGTTAGACCACGACAAAAATCAGCTTTTGAATCGCCACGGATAATCTAGACACTTCCGAGACGTTGATAATACTGGTTTTCATATTCTGTCGGTGACATCTGATCGCTGGAACCATGCCGACGCTGGTAATGATACCAACTTGTTGATTTCGTATTTTCACTGACACCAGGATTATCCTGATGTTACAAGGATTGAATGACTACAGATTAAAATAGTCATCAACAGGTTGACAGTATTACCAAAATTTCTATGGAATTAATTTTTTGCGAGTGATTAATGTATTCTAATGCCTTGTGGATGATGGCTGAAAAATTAGTCAACATCATCGGTCTTGTGTTTGTAAACTCCTATATGGCAAAATATATAGGACCTACTGATTTTGGTAAGATTACTTTTGCTACGACAATATTTATGTTTGTACAGGCCATGGCTTGGTTTGGTGGGCAAAACATCCTTTTTAAAAGGATGAGTGAGAAAAGAAAATCAGGTATTGCTCTTGCATTACATACTCAAAAGCAGCGCAGGGTTATTTTTGCACTCTCTTCATTGATTGCCTTGTTCTATTTGTTTTTTTTTACAGATACCCTGACATTTGTTTTTGGGGTGGCTAACTGCATTGCCACTTATTATATAGTGATGGATGTTTTCGCTGTATATAATAATACGCAGTTAATATCTAGAATTAATGCATTAACAAATGGCGCAGGGTTGTGTATTGCTTTTATAGTCCGCTTTTTAATTTCATACTTGGAGTTGCCAGTATATACATTTAGCATTCCTATCATATTAATTCCAGCAATACCTTATGTTATTAGATATATATACTTTCACAATACCATTGAAGACACTGCGGTATTAAAATCGAAAACTAAGAAATATAATAAGTATTTGATTTCAGCGGGAGGATCGTTGTTACTATCAAGCCTGTCCATTGTGATTTACACACAGGTATCAAATGTTTTTTTGGCTAAAATGACCTCATATTCTAATTTGGGTATTTATAATGTGGCGCTGACGCTTGGCAGTGCGTATTCATTTATTTCAGTCGCCTTAATTACTAGTTTCTTTTCTAAAATCTATCAAGAGAAAGATTTTGAAAAAATGTCTAGACTTCTAACTTTAATAAATAGAATTGTGATCGTGATAACAATTTTTATCTTATTTGGTTTTTATTTTATTGGGCCATACATTATCAGTATGCTCTATGGTTCAGCCTATAAAATGGCTGTTGAGTTGGTGCCAATCATTATTCTCGCGACAATGTTTTCATCCTTGGGAACTATTTGTTATAGATTTATAATAAAATACTCTGGCTACAAGTACCTTTCATATAAAATGACGTTAACTGGCTTGCTCAGTATCCCATTCTCATATGTTATGATTAACCGTTATGATGTTTTCGGTGCTGCGTATTGTTTTCTTGTGGTCGAGGTTCTGTCATGCACATTATTAAATTATTTCTTTAGGAGTGGAATGATTCTAAGGATTCATTTAAATGTTATTGGGTTGATGAGGCGTTGATGGTGGGGGGGGGATTTCAGGTTTATTTATAGGTTGTGTTGGTAATGCTGCCAACTTACTGATTTAGTGTATGATGGTGTTTTTGAGGTGCTCCAGTGGCTTCTGTTTCTATCAGCTGTCCCTCCTGTTCAGCTACTGACGGGGTGGTGCGTAACGGCAAAAGCACTGCCGGACATCAGCGCTATCTCTGCCCTCACTGCCGTAAAACATGGCAACTGCAGTTCACTTACACCGCTTATCAGCCCGGTACGCATCAGAAAATCATTGATATGGCCATGAATGGTGTTGGATGCCGGGCAACCGCCCGCATTATGGGCGTTGGCCTCAACACGATTTTACGTCACTTAAAAAACTCAGGCCGCAGTCGGTAACCTCGCGCATACAGCCGGGCAGTGACGCCATCGTCTGCGCGGAAATGGACGAACAGTGGAGCTATGTCGGGGCTAAATCGCGCCAGCGCTGGCTGTTTTACGCGTATGACAGGCTCCGGAAGACGGTTGTTGCGCACGTATTCGGTGAACGCACTCTGGCGACGCTGGGGCGTCTTATGAGCCTGCTGTCACCCTTTGACGTGGTGATATGGATGACGGATGGCTGGCCGCTGTATGAATCCCGCCTGAAGGGAAAGCTGCACGTAATCAGCAAGCGATATACGCAGCGAATTGAGCGGCACAACCTGAATCTGAGGCAGCACCTGGCACGGCTGGGACGGAAGTCGCTGTCGTTCTCAAAATCGGTGGAGCTGCATGACAAAGTCATCGGGCATTATCTGAACATAAAACACCATCAATAAGTTGGAGTCATTACCTAGGTTCGAGTCTCACGCATCGGTGAGAATGCTATTCAATAACGCTGCATCTGCGGAATCTGAAAACTTCCTCGCAAAGATGCATTCGGATTTATTGATTTTATCAATATCGGTATTATCTAATATTCTCGGGTGATCGGGTCCTGTGTTCCAATCCATATATCTTAATGCATCGTTGGGTTTTGATGGATCGTGGTAAATATCACTTATACCAATAAACTTCAAAATAGTATGAAAAAAAACCTCATCCCCACAGAGTGATCTTTCAAATAAAGATAAAAACCAATCATTACCATTAACAAATGACATCACTTCGCAGACGGTTTTATGATTAAAAGAAAACCAGTTTGTCCCTTTATAAAAAACAACCCCCTTACTTACAGATGTGGCATACTCCTTATTAATAAATAAAAACTTGAACATTAGGAATAATTTTTTCTTTACCTTGGTTAGTAATGTTTTTTCCTTAGAAAAAAAATAACTAGGGTAATTATATTTAACTCGTTCCACAGGATCAACATAATTAGATCTTTCGTCTTGAAAGTGAATCAGGTTTTTATATCCAATCTCTGACAACAATAAATTCACTTTATTGTCACTCATGCATGGCAAGTCGTCTCCTGATAGAAAAAAAAGGTAATCAAAGCCAACAGCAATAGCTCTCTCTAGCAGCAGGAGGGTTGCCTTTATTTGACTGACTCCTCCCCAAGAAACATCAACTCGCTCATTTAATAAAGTTACATTATTTGATTCCAAGAACAAAAAATCGTCTAAATTAAATTTACCATCCACGTGAATTAATATTTCATTATTTTTAAAAGATGATAGGTAATTAATCGTCATTTTTAACGGCGCCGTGACCTTATGACATGCAATGCAAAATATTTTTCTCATTTATTTCTTTTCCTGTTCCATGTAGATCTACTTATACCAAAATCAGACCATGGGCGCTGCTCTTCATAGCTTCCTGAGCGCCTAGATTTTCCAGATAAAACACCTCTTTCTCGTTGTTTTTCTTTCGAGTGAGTAGCTCTTACGTAATCATTAAATGATTCCGGTAATGCTGTCAACCTGTTGATGACTATTTTAATCTGTAGTCATTCAATCCTTGTAACATCAGGATAATCCTGGTGTCAGCGAAAATACGAAATCAACAAATTGATATCATTACCGTGCCTGCCATAGCCGTTCCACATGATTCACCCACGGCGAGTAAACCGGCTGGTAAATTACCCTGAACTTGGGATTTGCTTTCAACCAGCGCTGTGTTTCGCGGCTTTTATGGATAATGTAGTTATCAACGATCAGCGTGATTGTTTTCACCCGCCGGGTAATGCTGCCAACTTACTGATTTAGTGTATGATGGTGATTTTAAGGTGCTTGCGTGGCTTCCATTTCCATCAGATGTCCTTCCTGCTCCGCTACTGAAGGCGTGGTGCGTAACGGCAAAAGCACTGCCGGACATCAGCGCTATCTCTGCTCTCATTGCCGTAAAACATGGCAACTACAGTTCACTTACACCGCCTCTCAGCCCGGTACGCACCAGAAAATCATTGATATGGCCATGAATGGCGTCGGATGTCGCGCCAGTGCACGCATTATGGGCATTGGCCTCAACACGATTTTACGTCACTTAAAAAACTCAGGCCGCAGTCGGTAACCTCGCGCATACCGCCGGGCAGTGACGTCATCCTCTGCGCGGAAATGGACGAACAGTGGGGCTATGTCGGGGCTAAATCGCGCCAGCGCTGGCTGTTTTACGCGTATGACAGGATACGGAGGACGGTTGTGGCGCACGTCTTCGGTGAACGCACTCTGGCCACACTGGAGCGTCTTCTGAGCCTGCTGTCGGCCTTTGAGGTCGTGGTATGGATGACGGATGGCTGGCCGCTGTACGAATCACGCCTGAAGGGAAAGCTGCACGTTATCAGCAAGCGTTACACTCAGCGCATTGAGCGACATAACCTGAATCTGAGACAACATCTGGCAAGGCTGGGACGGAAGTCACTGTCGTTCTCAAAATCGGTGGAGCTGCATGACAAGGTCATCGGGCATTATCTGAACATAAAACACTATCAGTAAGTTGGAGTCATTACCCACCCGCCGGTAAGTGGCTTTCAGGTGCTTCAGCAGAGCGATAAACAGCGCTGAACTTTTGCTGTTGCCGCCCACGTAGCTGACTTTACCCGTGCCACTGTGCAGTGCGCCGGCCAGATAGTATTTTTCGTTCTGCCCCGGAGTCACTACCCGTTTCTGCTGTCCGCGCAACTGCCAGTCCGCACCGATTTTAGGATTAAGGTGGATATCCACTTCATCTTCATAAAATACCGGATGCTCTGCACTGCATTCATCCAGCGCTTTGTGGATTACCGCCATCTTTTCATCTTTATGTGGGTCACGGATACGCAGAGTTGGCGCGGCCCTACGCCATACAAGCCCCGCAGATGGCAACCAGCGGCGAACGGTTCCTGCATGTAACTGGCAACCGGTTATCTCATTGATTTTTATTGCCAGTAATTCGGTGCTCCAGCGTGAACGTTGATAACCAAAATCGCCGGGAGAATGCTTTATCAGCTCACGTAACAGGGTGCAGATATGTTCAAAAGGCCAGCGTCGGGAGCGCCCTGCGGGTAAGGATTTCAGGCCTTCAATACCTGAGTGCGTAAACCAGTTAATCCAGCGACCAACGGATGAACGGGCACAACAGAGAGTTCTGGCAACATCGCTGACCCGTTCACCCCGATGAAGCATCAGCATGGCCGTGAGTCTGCGGGCATGATTTTTATCGCGCGTTTTATGAATAGCTTTCTGCATCAGGCGTCGTTCGCCACGGGGTATTGGTGCTATGATCGGCATCGCTCAGTCCGGTTGGTGGTTTTGGTTGGTTTGGCGATTGATCAGATCGCACAATCCGGGCTGAGTTCCCTTTCAGTGATCTACTATTCCGCGCAGCTATTTAGCGCGGTACGTACCGCGGTTTTCAGCGCATACAGCAGATGAGCGTGACCATTAGCCTTGTTCATAATGGTAAGAGTCGGTGCGGGTGCGTTCCGGTCACTCCAGTCAATCGCAGCACCGGGACGGTCAACGTCAAAGCAAAGCCAGTACTGGGCATGAGGCTGGTTGAACTGGATGTATCTGGCAAGGAGCGCCCGCTCTTTCCCTGCGATACGCAAGCCGTATTGCAGCTCGTCCGTGAAGTACGGTTTAAGGGACAGTCTGTCGTTAAAAAGTTCGAGTGCAGCGTTACGCAATGTGCCCTGCGCTTATGGCGGGCTGTTGTCTGGCACGGTTCATGTGCTAATATCCTTCTCAGGTTTCGACCTGGCCCTGGTTATCATGCGGATCCGCCAAGATTAGACATGATGCCGGGGCTTTGTTTTTTCTGGCCTTAACGTTACACCGTCTGACGACTTCTGTCGATCCCGCAGAGATTTACCATAACATCTCTTGTCTGCACCGCTGAAACGGGGTTGGCTGCGTTTCCGGTGCCAGACGCGAGAAAGTGGCGACAGACATGACGAAAAAACACCGGAAACGCAGCCGCTGGATATTACACTGTTGCATGGTCATGCAGCCAGATGCATACGGTCTGATTTCAGGCCAGAATCCGGATGAACGCCTTAAAAACAGGAAAATGCTTCTCCAGCCAGTCCCAGATCTCCAGCGCCATGTACAGGCAGTTCAGCATCGTCTCAATCACGTTAAACAGTCTCATAATCCCTCCGTTGTATACGCCGTGATGTTTTCATCACGACCGTATTTAGCGGGAAATTTATGAGCCTTCTTCGTGGGGGTTGTCACTGGTGAAGCTCTGTCAGCCCAGCGTCGGACCGTTATAGCTCCGCTGACGGGAACGGGCTTCCGCCAGCGCTTTTTCGTGCTGTCGCTGCTCGCATGCCCGTTCGGCGGCCACCGCCATTTCATGCCGCTGCACTACTGGCTCAAACGCTGTAACTGCCTGCTCAAGTTCGCCACCTGCTGACTCAAGCGCGTCACGCGCTCGTTCAGTGCCGCGTTCTCCCGTTGCATAAGCCCAGACATCTTCTGCCATTCCGCGAAGGCGCTCTCCCACTCGTCCAGCCTTTGCGAGTAGTCCTGATGTAGCTGCTCTAATGCGGTCAGCAACTGTTTTTCCAGTTCCGTCATGGGCTATTTCCTCTCCAGTACCATCCAGTTCCCGTCCTCCCCGTAAGCTCCCGCTTTCGGGTTCACTTTGACGCAGGACAGTTTCTTCTCCCCGCAGAGCGACAGCTGCACGCCGTGGTTCTTCTCCGACAGCATGGCCTGCGTCCGCTCCTGCGCCCGGATAGTCTGGTAATTCCCGGTGATCTGCTGCCCCTGCCACCACAGAATGCTCCCGCTCGTGGCGATCAGCAGTACCGAGACCAGGGTGATGGTCAGCCACGTCCGGCCGACCATACGCAGCACGCTCAGGCGGTTCGACTGCATCGCCGCGGTCATACCCTGCTCGTGGGCGCTGATGGCGTCGCTGATTCTCTTCGCGCTTGCGCTCAGTTCCGCTTTTACAGACTTCTCGTGCTCGCTGAATGCGGCTTTCAGCATCTCGCCGGTACTCTGCTGCTGCGCTTTCGATTGCTGCTCCAAGTCCTTCGCCAGCGCTAAAAGACTGCTCATAAATGGCTCCCTTCAGTCGGATGTTTCGCCCCCCGTCCGGGTCGGCAATGCTGATACTGTTTTTTGTGGTGCGGACCACCTCAAAACCTGCCGCTGTGAGCGCTCCTGTGACGTCCTCGCGCGTTTTTAGCTCCCCGGATGAGGCTAAGGCCAGCAACCCCCGTGTAATCGCCTGAGCGGCTTCCATCTTCGTTTCCGGCAGTGCGGACGGCGTGACCAGTAACCGCCGGTTCTCCGGGGCGTTTGGATCATGCAGCCCCAGTCTGCCGTTCACCACGGTCTGCCAGGCATCGATGCGCGGCCGGTCGGCGCGATCGTAGTACGGCTGCAGGCGTTTCCCGGTCAGCAGTTCAGTGTTGGGGATCAGGAAATTCAGCTCCAGCCGCCCCTTGTCGGTGTGCTCCACCCACAGAATGCTGTACTGGTCTTTATCGAGCCCGGGCATCAGAACCCGCTCAAAGCTGGCCATGATCTGCTCCCGCTGCCCGGGCGGCAGTTCAGCCTCCGCGAACGACAGCACACCGGAGGTGTACTTTTTCGCATACGGCGAGGCATCGATAAGCTCCCGGACTTCCTCCGGCTTTCCCTGCAGCACGGTCGCCCCCTCGCGCTGCCGGTCTTTTCCCAGCAGGTAATCCACCGGACCGGCACCACCACCACGCCCCCGGGGATGGAATTTAACGATCATCATCCCCCCCTGTTTCCAGCACCGCATGCCGCAGCCGCTCCAGTCCCGCGTCGATTGCCATCAGGGCGGCCACGATCTGCACCCGATCATGACCGGCACCACCGGCATTCACTTTCCGGGCGATCTGGTTCAGGTTGTTACCCATACCGGCAAGCTGGCGCAGCAGCGCAGGCGATATCGAAGGCAGTCTGCCGGCACGTGCCGGCTTCTCATCGAGGCAGGTCTGACGCATCCACGCCGCCAGCTGCCTGCCGTCGCACCGCTCGAGCAGCCGCCGGTGTTCGTCTTCCGTCACCCACATCGTGAGCATCTTGTTGCGTTTATCTGCCACAGTAGCCTCCTGATAACACCGGGACGGGCGGGAAATTTTTCCCGGGCGGCACGGTGTTGGACAAGCCGCAGGCGCGTCAGTCGCTTTTAGCGGGTTTCGGGGCGCAGCCCTGAACCAGTCACGTAGCGCTAGCGGAGTGTATACTGGCTAAATACTTTAAACCGGAGTAGTGATTTGCCAAAGTGCTTCATGTGGCAGGAGTGAAATGAGGCTTTCCGGCGTCAGGAGAAGATGCTGGTTCAGGTGATATTCCGCTTCCTCGCTCACTGACTCGCTGCGCTCGGACGTTCGGCTGCGGCGAGCGGACGAAGCTCACGGATAAGAGCATAAAGCTATGTCACAGGAATAAAGAGGTGTCAGAAAGGATGCGGCGTTGCCGTTTTTCCATAGGCTCCGCCCCCCTGACGAGTATCAAAAAATCTGACGCTCAAATCAGTGGCGGCGAAACCCGACAGGACTATAAAGATCCCAGGCGTTTCCCCCTGGTAGCTCCCTCGTGCGCTCTCCTGTTCCTGCCTTTCGGTTTACCGGTGTCATTCCGCTGTTATGGCCGCGTTTGTCTCATTC
>NZ_JAKUZW010000002.1:0-543339 GCF_030128605.1 Klebsiella sp. K5-45
GCCCGCACTCCACGCTGAATTATCAGACACCGTCTGAATTTGCAGCGGGCTGGAGAAAGGGTCATTCTGAGAATGAAGATTCCGACGTTACTAACTGAGTGTTGTATCTAATCGTGGGGGCAGGTCAGTTTCTCTAAATATCCACCGACAATTTTGTGTTTATGTGGCGGAACGTTCCTTGTGTGCCGAATTGTCCGTAATTCTACTTCAAGCATATCTATCACTTCACCTTTAGGTGTTTTTAATTGGTAGTCCAACAAGCGACAGTATCGCCGCAATTCCCATACGGCTCTGTCTAAGGTGATGATTTCTAATCCCCTTGTGTACATGACTTTTTGGAAATATCTATTTGGGCCTTGGTCATTTAGGTATTTTATGAAATCGATACTTTTATCACTTAAATCTAGTTTCAGATACGGAATGGCATTAATAGCTTCTATCCCTTTAACAAGATTATGTCCGATTTTTAAGACTGGAACTTTGTTGAAAAGAAGAATGCATTTTATATATTTCTCAATTGCTTGTTGAGACATCCATAAAAATTGGAATGGAAGATTATTTTTAAAGCAGACACGTGCGGTTAGATAATCTTGATCGGCCATGTCTCTGAAAGACCTTTTTGCGGCATTGTTCAGCAAAACCTTTTGATCATAAGTGAGTTCCATTTCTTCCCCTTCGTCTATGGTAACGATTACTTAGAAGATACAAAACCTGATAAAAACCATAAATCTATTTTTCTCATAGAAATCAGTTTACTAACCACTTTTAGTGATCAATGATTGTGCGTGTACCATCAAACACGATAAGGGTAAGAAGATGGCAGAACGAAACAATAAGCAGCACGATAAAGGCGGTACGGTTCATATCGATGCGGAAACCATGAAGAAAATCGAGGGCTACCAGGCGTTCATTCGCAAAAATCACCCTGAAATGCCTGTACCCACTAAAGGTCAGATTGTGCGCAGCAGCGTCAACTACTGGCATTACCAGACGCTGGGAGGTTGGGTATGAAATGCTGGTACACCATCAAAGCAGCCAGCGATGCCACCAGCGCCAATATCAGTATTTACGAGGAGATCGGCGGCTGGGGCATCACTGCTCAGCAGTTCTCTGAGGATCTGAAAGCCCTGGGCGATATTTCCCATATCAGCCTTCACGTCCACTCACCCGGCGGTGACGTATTTGACGGCATCGCTATCTACAACCTCCTGAATAAACACCCGGCAAAAATCACGGTGTATATCGATGGGCTGGCAGCTTCTATGGCATCCGTTATTGCAATGGCGGGTGATCGTATCGTCATGCCGGAAAATGCCCTCATGATGATTCACAAGCCGTGGGGCATTTCCGGTGGAAATGCCAATGACATGCGTGACTATGCCGAGTTGCTGGACAAGGTGGAAAACGTCCTGATCCCCGCCTACGCACGTAAAACAGGTAAGTCTGCTGAGGTACTGGCGTCTCTGCTGGAGGAGGAGACCTGGATGGATGGTAGAGAATGTGTGGCGCAGGGATTTGCGGATGAGTTACTGCCGGCCGTCAGTGCGATGGCTCGCATCGAATCAAAACGAATTGAGGATTTTGAACATATGCCCGAAAACATCAAAGGGATGATCACCCAGCCTAAAGGCTCTACTGGTTCAGTTGTGCCGGAACAGAACCGTATCAACGGTATTAAAGATTTGTTTGCCATGTTTGGCGGCAAGCATGATGCGCTGAAAATGCAATGCCTAGAAGATGCCGACTGTACACCGGATAAAGCAAAAGACCTGCTGCTGGCTGAAATAGGGCGAAATGCCACACCATCCAACAAAAACTCTTTTTCCCATGTTTATGTGGGCAACGGTAACATCGTGGGTGACGGTATTCGACAGGGGTTAAATGCCCGTCTGGGCCATGAACGCGCGGAGCGTGGAAACCCATATGCAATGATGAGCCTGTTTGAAATGGCTCAGGCATCGCTGGTGGAGCGTGGCATCAGCATCAGCTGATTTGGCAACCGCTCACAGATTGTGAATCTGGCCTTTACGCACAGTACCAGCGACTTTTCCCAAATCCTTGCTGGTGGGGCTGAAAAGTCCGTACTCACAGGCTGGCAGAACAGCGGTGAAACTTTCCAGCAGTGGACGAAAACCGGCTCGCTATCCAACTTCCATGAAGCCAAGCGCGTTGGGCTGAACGGCTTTTCTGAGCTGGAAAAGGTGCCAGAGGGGGCTGAATACAAATATGTCACTACCAGTGACAGCGGCGTACCTATCGCGCTTGCGACGTATGGCAATATCTTCTCCATTACCCGCCAGGCCATCATCAATGACGATTTGAGCCAACTGACGACCGTTCCTCAGGCTATGGGCCGTGCTGCTGCGCGTACTGTAGGGAATCTGGTCTATCTGAACCTGACTGCGAACAGCAAGTTTACAGACGGTAAGCCGCTATTCCATGCCGACCATAAAAACCTCATCGCTAAAGGGATGGATACTGACGGACTTAATGAAGCCCGTAAGGCTATGCGCCTGCAGGAAGACGCGAACGGCGATCCGATCAATGTCATTCCTGCCTATATTCTCGTTCCTGCGGCGCTGGAAGGGGCAGCCAATCGCGCGGTGCTTTCATCTTCCTCGCTGTTCCCGGTGGATCAGGACGGCACACTGAACCAGAACTCTGGCATCATTAACGTGGTAAAAGATATGGCTCAGGTTGTGGTTGAGCCTCGACTGGATAAGTCAGACAACAAGCAGTGGTATGTTGCGGCGGCACAGGGCACAGACACTATCGAGGTGGCTTATCTCGACGGGATGGATACGCCATATCTTGAGCAGCAGGAGGGCTTCACCGTTGATGGTATCGCCTGGAAGGTGCGCATCGATGCAGGTGTGGCTGCGCTGGACTACCGCGGGCTGGTCAAATCGAGTGGGGCATAAGAGCAGAGGGGCGGCCACGGCTGCCCATTTCTTGTGGGTCCTCCGGGCGGGGCGACATTCCACGGGGCGGCGCGCTCGCGGGAAACGGCTGGTTTTTGAATTTTATAGACATCATCATCATTCGCTAACTAACTGAATTTTATTAGGTAAAACTTTATAAAAGTGGAAAAGATGATGGATTGTATGTTATTTGTTCGACATCTGAAGGGTAATTATGATGAAAAAGATAGTTCTAAATTTAAGTGAGTTGGCGGAAGTGACTGGATTTCATCGGCAGACTATAGCTAAACGTTTGTCAAACGTTCGCCCTATTTCTGGTAGCAGTTGCAAGTGCCGAAATTACGGCCTCAAAACGGCACTTGCAGCAATCTATTCAAAAAAGTAAACGATTAGAATTCAACAGATTGTGCAGGTACAGAATTTAATATCCAGCACTCTTGATGAATATAGTTAATGTTCAGTTTTTCATAGTATTGCTGATCTAATGCTCTATAACGGAGTAGTTTTTGTGGATCAGCCAAGTTAGCTTCATGATCTTTTTTTGCAGTATTCCATTGCTCATGCAAGTCTACCGAAGCTACAAAAGAACCTATCTTCATTCTACGATTGGTCATGTTTGATGAGATTCCAGCATACTTATAAGAGTCAATTACTGTATGTTTTCCATCCCCATCGATATCATTCGGGGATGATATCCACTTAAATACATGATATAAAAATTGATTTGCAACCCAAGGAAAATCTATACCATTAATATTTTCCGTTGTCGGATTACTCAAACTTTCATGAAGACTCGTAGCCCCGATAAGAATGACATCGGGGTCGGCATCTTCACCTCTCTTACGCTGCCCAGCAGGTAAGTAGTTGAAAACACCAGCGAAACATTGACCAAGATAAACGATTGCTTGCTTGAGAACAGGAGTGTTTTTTAACCTGTCCAATAAACGGTATGGGGTTATGATCGGCGCAGAGTCCAAACCATTCATACTTCCGTGTCCGGTCACAAACATAACTAGATTTTCATAACTATTTGTATCGCAGTCGGTGAAAAATTCTGATGTAGGCTTGATAGTATAATTATGTTGGGTTGCAATCGAAATTAACTTATTAAAGTTGGCTCTATTTTGGCCATCAATATATATGCTAATATTAGATGGCTGTATACCTGAGGATTCTAAGCAAAAGACGCCATGAACTAAATCTTGAACATGGCGATCTTCTGGTTGGTGCTCACAAGGTAAAAATAATACCCAATGTGTATTTCCAGATATTAATCCCATCGTACATATCCTTATATATTAAACTCTAGCAAATCCTAAGCTAGCAATATTGCTCAACGATTCAGGTTTAGGAATATCTGAAAAATGAATTACCTCATTCATTTCAAGATTATAATCTAATGATTGAAATACAGAGATAACACTTCCTCTGTTATTTAATGCAAAGAAATCTTTGCCAGCCTTTAGAAAAAAAGCAACTTTATTGTCATTAACTGCACCCTTCTCGGCCTTGAAAAGAGTCCATTGTCCTTGGTTGATACATTCTTTTACAAAGGTATCTATTTCAGGCAACTCGGATGACCGTATATTTACAAATTTCATTTTAATTACCCCGCGCCAGCGTCTGAAAAATTAAAAAATACACCTTTTACCACTAGTTTTATCGTTAGATCAGCGGAACAAAAAGGCTGTGATTCTAACGATAGCTTTACAATTCAAGTATGAGCGTGATGCATGTTGCATTGCTGTCATCTCCTCCACCTTTGAATGATAAAGTCTGTTAGAAATTTTCTTCATTATAGAACGAATTGTACAGCGCTTGCGATGCCACGAATGCTTTTTGCATCATTTTAAGCTAGTAGAATTCTGATTTTTTGTTGTGCTATTCACCACCTAGTTCCCAAATTTCCATCCTTCGCAGCATTCATCTTTTGAAATCTCCCCGCAACCGTGTATTGCAATGCGTATTGCAATGAAGCTCAAACGTATCTGTATTGTGATTTTTAATCTTATTTATCAGTAGGATGATTTCAATGTATTGCATGATGATCCAGCACCGCTACGAACTCGAACTTCCGCAACAGGATGCCGCCTCCTGCCCGGAGTGCTGGATCGAGTGGCAGGTTATCGATAGCGCCGGCCTGGTGGTGCAGCCAATGCGCAAACAATTTTATAACCTTTGTCAACAATCTTTCTGGCTGGCCATGCAGGCGGACGGCGAAGATGAGAGCTGAGACAGGATTGTTCAGATAATCGGCAATTGCCCGTGAATGGGCGATCGGGACGGTAAACTGTGACCCCGACGGCGGTAAAGCGCGGAAGATTCCCCTTATAGTGGCGACAGAGGTTAAATAGTCCTGATGAATATAAGGATATGCATCAGGCCGCTGATTTCGCCGAGATGCGCTTTTTCTGTCGTAAATGGAGGTTGTTATGAGCAGTTCGCTAACCGCGTCAATGCAGGCACGTCGTCACCCGGATACCACCCACATCGATCGCCTCGCCACCGCCGACATGCTGGCGATGCTGCATCAGGATGATAAGCAGATATCGGAGGCGGTTGGCGCCTGTTTGCCGGATATCGCCCGGTTGATTGATATTGCCACCGCGACAATGAGCCGGGGAGGGCGTCTGGTTATTATCGGCGCCGGGGAATCAGGCCGCACGGCTGTCCAGGCGGTCAGCGACTACTCTCCGGAAGGCAAACACGCGCTGGTGGGGCTGATTGCAGGTGGGCAGACGCCGGCGATGGCCGAGCGGGAGACCGCGGCGAATAATTACGATCTAGGCGCCTTCGAGCTGCAGTCGCTGGACTTTTCCAGCCACGATATGCTGCTGGCGCTTACCGTTAGCGGCAAGACCCCATGGGTCTGGGGGGCGATGCGCCACGCCTGGTCGCTGGGGGCTCCGATCGCGGTGGTGACTCAGCAGGCGGCCAGCGAGGCGGCGCAGCTGGCGGATATAATTATTGCTCCGCAAACCGGGCCGGAAGCGGTGGCGGGCTTGACCAATCCGAAGGCCCGGCTGGCCCAGCGGCAGATCCTTAACATGGTGTCGACGGGCCTCGCTATCCGTGACGGCCGGGTGTACAGCAACCTGCGAGTGGATCTGCAGGCTGACAGTCCACACTGGGCGGAGCGGCAGGTGGCGATTGTCATGGCGGCCACCGACTGCACGCGCAGCGAAGCGAAAGCCGCGCTGACCAGCTGCCACCACCATTGCCGCACCGCCATCCTGATGCTGCTCAGCGGGCTGGACGCCTGGCACGCGCGGGAGCTGCTGACCAAACATCACGATCATCTGCGTCTCGCCCTGCGCGAAGCCCAGCGCAGCGCTGTCACTCCCGCCCATTAAGCTTTTAGCCAGGCGCGCACAAACGGTATGCGCGCCTGCACTTTATTAACTAAAGAAATTCCTCTCTTCTATTTATTCCGGTAATTGCGCTGAATTTTCAGTGAGATTTTACGCCGACGCTTATTTTTTAGTGCCGCTCTGATTTTTTAAGTTAAATAATTATTTGATTAAAAATGCGAGAGTGTAAATGATATTTTAAAATAAAGTAAAAGTGCATTAATATGCTGCCTCTTATTACCGTGTGCTACGTGATAATTCTATTATGCCTGCAATGAAAAAAACGATTATTTCCTTTACCGCATTAGCGATGTTCGTCAGCGCGGCGACGCATGCTGAAGCGGATACCTCTAAAAAAACCGACTTCCTGCTGATTGGCGGCGGGATCATGAGCGCCTCGCTTGGCACCTGGCTGCAGGCGCTGCAGCCGGACTGGAACCTGACGATGGTGGAGAAACTGGACGGCGTGGCCCTGGAATCCTCCAACGGCTGGAATAATGCCGGTACCGGTCACTCGGCGAATATGGAGCTGAACTATACGCCGGAGCGGGCGGACGGATCGATTGACGTCAGCAAAGCGCTGGATATTAACGAACAGTTCATGATTTCCCGTCAGTTCTGGTCGGCACAGGTGAAGCGCGGTATTTTGCACGACCCGCACTCCTTTATTAATTCCACGCCGCATATGAGTTTCGTCTGGGGCGATAATGTCGACTATCTGCAGAAGCGTTATACCGCGCTGCAGCAGACCACCTTATTCCAGGGGATGAAATTCTCCACCGACCACGCGCAAATTAAACAGTGGGCGCCGCTGGTGATGGAAGGCCGCGATCCGCAGCAGAAAGTGGCTGCCACCTGGACGCCGGTGGGTACCGACGTTAACTATGGCGAAATCACCCGGCAGCTGATCGGCAGCCTGAAGAAAAACAGCCATTTCACCCTGCAAACCTCCTCTGAGGTCACCGATTTCAAACGCAATGCCGATAACTCCTGGCACGTGACCATTAAGAACGTGCAGAGCGGCGAGGCGCAGACCATCGATGCGAAATACGTCTTTATTGGCGCCGGCGGCGGTGCGCTGAAGCTGCTGCAAAAAACCGGTATTCCGGAAGCGGACAACTATGCTGGCTTCCCGGTGGGTGGTTCGTTCCTGATGACCGAGAACCCGGCGGTCACCGCGCAGCACCTCGAGAAAGTGTATGGCCAGGCTTCGGTCGGCGCACCACCGATGTCGGTACCGCACCTTGACGCCCGCTACCTCGATGGCAAGCGCGTGGTGCTGTTTGGGCCTTTCGCCACCTTCTCGACCAAGTTCCTGAAAAACGGTTCCTTCTTCGACCTGTTGAGCACCACTACCACTGACAACGTGCTGCCGATGACCCACGTCGGTCTCGACAACTTCGATCTGGTGAAATATCTCGTCAGCCAGGTGATGCTCAGCGATGATGACCGCTTCGCCGCGCTGAAAGAGTACTACCCTGACGCGCGTAAAGAGGACTGGAAGCTGATCCAGGCCGGCCAGCGCGTGCAGATCATTAAGAAAGACGCAGAGAAGGGCGGCGTGTTGAAACTGGGCACCGAAGTGGTGGTCGATCAGCAGAAAACCATTTCCGCGCTGCTTGGCGCGTCGCCGGGGGCTTCCACCGCTGCGCCGATCACCCTCAATGTGCTCAAGCAGATGTTCCCGACGCAGTTTAACTCGCCGGAGTGGCAGACCCGTATCCACCAGATCGTGCCGAGCTACGGCCAGAAGCTGAACGGCAACGTGGCGCTGACCCAGCAGGTTTGGGATGATACCGCCGCGACCCTGCAACTGACGAAACCGCCGGTGATCCAGATGCCAGCGGCTGCGCCCACCGCGACCGCGAAGCCGGTTGAGCCTCAGCGCGACGCCTCGCCGCAGCATGATATGGCGCTGTAAAAGCAAACTTGAAAGTGAACAAAAGGGAAGACCACGGTCTTCCCTTTTTTGCGTCAATTCCCCGCCTGCGCCGCGCTCTGCCTGCAACTTTGCCGTCATAAACGATATACTGATTTGAATTGAAAAAGAAAAGCAAATCAGGAGTGTGGAAGGGCTATGCAAGACGATATCAACCAGGAGATCACCTTCCGCAAGTTGTCGGTCTTTATGATGTTTATGGCGAAAGGCAATATCGCCAGAACCGCCGAAGCGATGAAGCTTAGCAGCGTCAGCGTCCACCGCGCGCTGCATACGCTGGAAGAGGGGGTGGGCTGCCCGCTGTTTGTTCACAAAGGGCGCAATTTGCTGCCGCTGCAGGCAGCATGGACACTGCTGGAATATTGTCAGGATGTGATGAGTCTGATGAGCCGGGGGCTTGAGGCGACGCGCAAAGTCGCCGGCGTCGGCCAGGGGCGGCTGCGCATCGGCACTCTTTATTCCCTGACCCTGGAAACCGTCCCGCGCATTATCATGGGCATGAAGCTGCGGCGCCCTGAGCTGGAGCTGGATCTGACCATGGGCTCTAACCAGATGCTGCTGGATATGCTGGAAGACGACGCTCTCGACGCTATCCTGATCGCCACCAATGAAGGGGAGTTCAACAATACCGCTTTCGACGTGGTGCCGCTGTTTGAGGACGATATTTTTCTCGCCGCCCCGGCGACGGAGCAGCTGGATGCCTCACAACTCGCCGACCTGCGCGATTACGCCGATCGCAAGTTTGTGTCGCTGGCGGAGGGGTTCGCCACCTATGCCGGATTTCGGGAAGCATTCCATATCGCTGGTTTCGAGCCGGAGATCGTCACCCGGGTGAATGACATCTTTTCGATGATTAGCCTGGTGCAGGCGGGCGTCGGGTTTGCGCTGCTGCCGGGGCGAATGAAGAAAGTCTATGAAAAAGATGTACAGCTGTTAAAGCTGGCGGAACCGTACCAGATGCGCCAGCTGATCTCGATTGTCTATTCACACCATCGCGAGCGCGATGCCGACCTGCTGGCGCTGGCGGCGGAAGGAAGGATGTACGCCCGGAGCCTTATTCGTTAAGCCGCTGCGCCAGATGGCGGGCAACGTCCACGCCGCTGCGTTCCAGCGAAAGGGTCTCCCCGCGCCAGCCCGCCTGGCGGGTCAGGCAGGTGAGCACGCCGCCGGGCGGCATCTCGATTGCCAGTCTCGCGTCGCGTTCATCGGCGGCGATCATCGCCTCCTGCCAGTGGACGGTGCGCGCCATGTTCATCGCCAGATCGTCGGCGATCCGCTGCGGATCCCACAGCACGCGCGCTGTCGAGCCGCTTAAATAGGCGCACTGCGGGCGCGTTAAGGTCAGGTTGGCAAAGGCTTTTGCCAGCGCTGCGGCGGGTTTATCCAGCAGCGCACAGTGCGATGGCACGCTGACCGCCAGCCGCTGCGCCTTGCTGGCGCCCGCCTGCAGCGCCAGCTGTGCCACTTCGGCCATGGCTTCATCGCGTCCGGCGATTACAATCTGCGTTTCGGCGTTGAGGTTGGCGAGATAGACCTCGTGGCCCTGCATCAGCGCCTCAACCCGCGGGCGGGTCAGGCCCATAATCGCCGTCAGCCCGTAACCTTCAGGATAGGCCTGTTCCATGAGATCGCCGCGCAGGGCTACCAGCCGCAGCGCGCTGGCGAAATCGAGCGCGCCGGCAATGACCGCTGCGGGAAAGGCGCCGATGGAGAGGCCGCTGACCATCTGCGGATTAACGCCCTGGCGCTGTAGCTCGCGCGCCCAGGCTACCCCGACGATCAGCAGACAGAGCTGGACCGCACGGGTGTGTTTTAGCGCATCAGCGCTATCGAGAGTCTCGACTTCATCCCCCAGCACGGCGCGCGCCTGGCTGAGGATCGCTTCGCGGTCGGGGATAGCCGCCAGCATGTTGGGACGCTGGGCGCCCTGTCCGGGAAAAGTAAACAAAATCTTCATCATTCCTCCCTGCGCCACGGCGCAGTAGTTAAGCGCGCACCATGTGACGTTTTCAGCAGCGCCCGCCCATCGCGTAGCCACTCATTGAGGGCGAAGGCGCCGTACGGCGTTTCGACCTGGGTATCGGCGCGGCACGGGAGCTTGGCCACCCGGGACTGCCATTCCAGCAGCGCCTCGCGGGCCAGCGGCTGCGGCGCGCGGATCAGCAGATCCAAATCGCTTGCTGCATGGAGTACCGGGATTTCGGTCGCCAGCGCGTAGCCAGTGCTGCCGGTGACGCCCCAGCGCCAGGGCCAGTCGTCCAGCGTCAGGGCGATAGCCGCCTGCACCGGCGGCTGCGAAACAAAAGGAGAGCCCAGCAGGCGCTCGCGCTCCACCAGCATCTCCGGGGTGACGCTGCGCACGATATTCTGCGCCTCTACCCAGCCGGCGGCGCGCTGCTCGCGCTTCATGCCCCGCACCCCAACCGGGATGCGGGCCTGGCCGTCAACGTCGCGCCTCACCACCACCGGCAGCGCGGCTCGCCACTGCTGAACCACCCACGGCTCGGCAACATCTTCCAGGGCGCTGGCATGGTTTAACCAAACTAAATCGTGGGGACGCGGCGTTGATGACATGGTTTACAGTCCTGAAGTCAAAGAGATAAACAGCGGTAACGACAGGATACACAGAACCGAGCTCAACAACAGCACGGCTTCAGCATCCGGGGACTGCACGCCGAAGCGGTTGCCGAACACCACGCCGAAGAAGCCGGCGGCCAGGGCAATCATCAGGATCGCGGTAATCGCGATGGAGCCATGCAGACCTAGCAGCATCACCAGACCCCAGGCGATAAACGGCTGTACCAGCAGTTTTACGAGGGTGGAGGTGGCGATCAGCGCATTGATCTGCAGTTTACGCGCCGAGAGGATCACCCCGGTGAGGAACAGCGCTGCTGCGGTAGCGGCCAGGCCCAGCGGTTTGATGGAGGCCAGCAGCAGGTCCGGCATGTTAATGCCGATAGCGGAAAGCACCACCCCGAGCAGCGGGCCCCAGACGATCGGCTTTTTCACCGAACGCCACATCAGCACCGGCAGCATCGCCAGCGTAGAACCGGTGTTTTCCCCCGCGGCGCGGGCTTTTTCACGTTCCAGAATCAGCAGGCAGAAGGGGGTCATCAGGACCGAACCGCAGGCGATAGAGACCGCCACCGACAGCGAGGTCGATGCGCCTTCGCCGAGCACGCTGCCAAGGATCGGCAGGCCCAGCGCGGCGTAGTTCGGCAGCGCGACGGTGAGGGTCAGCACCGCGGCATCCTGCGGGGTGCGTTTGAACACGCTGGTGGCAAGGAAGTAGATCCCGGCGTAGGTGATCCACATCGCGCCGGTCAGCACCAGCACCAGCGGCGACTGGGCGACGATACCGGCCCACGGCGTTTGTACCGTCGCGCTAAACAGCGTGGCGGGTAAGGCGAAATCCATTACAAAGATATTGAGCAGGGAGACATTTTTGTTATCTACCATCCCGGCTTTACCGGCCCAGAAGCCCAGCAGCATAATGACGAAAATCGGGGCAAGAGCATGAATAATCACATAAGTCATAAATCACCTGTAAATAAAATAGAGTACTGGCGCGATTGTTATTTTTTCTAAAAGCCGTCCCTGCCCGGCGCGGTTATTACGCGCTCCGGGGGACGGCTTCCGGCAGGTTTTCTTCTACTACTTACGTACGAACGTCTTACCAGCTGGCGCGCATAAGGTCGCGGACCTGCTGCGAACTGCGGCGGTTTTCCGCACCCAGGCGGCACTTCAGCGAGGGATCCTGGCGCGCGTCAGCGATGGCGTCGCGCAGGGTGTGGCTGACCAGCGCCAGATCGTGGTCGTCAGGCGCGTCCGGATTGCTGATGTCAAGCAGAGCAGAGAGCAGGCCGAGCGTGGCGTAGTTGTTGACGTCATAGGCCATCGGCGGGATGGTTGCCGCCAGTTTCTCCAGCGCCTCTACGCTGCGCAGGGTAATGCGCGCGGCCGATGCTTTCCCCATCGCGTGAACCAGCACGCCGCTATCGTTAAAGGCGATCAGGCGATTGGCCTGATAGCCGTGGGCCAGAAACGCCCCGGACATCGCTTTGCCGACAATCAGGCCAATCACCGGGTGGCCGGCCAGACGGGCTTTGGCGTAGGCGCCTGCCGCTCCGGCCAGCGCCTGGTGAATACCAAAAGCTTCCTCGCGACGGCCATAGGCCTGGCTCGGCACATCGATCACGGCGACGATCGGCCGTTTACCAGGCTGGTCGGCGTCAGCGGCGATGGTTTCGTTGACCACTTTCGCCAGCGTCCAGCCTTCCAGCAGGCCGACTTCGCCGCCGGCGGCGCGCGGGTAGTGGTTGTTAGCGTCAGGTACCACGGCGATAAAGCGGACGCTTTCGCCATCAATCTGGCCATCTGCGACCTGCACCGAAGGGCACAGACCACTCATCAGCGGCGCGTCGGGCGCCAGTTTGTTCAGCCACAGCGCGGCGCGGTTTGGGAACTGGCTCATTATTTCTCCTCCCGGGCAAAAAGCTGTTTAATCTGCGCGGTATCCGCCTGCTGGCGGGTGTCGAACTGGCTTAAACGGCGCAGGTAATCGTCATAATTGTCGCTGCGGTGCTGCGCCGGTACGCCTTTGGCGATCGCCTCGTTCATCGCGGTTTTAACGGCGTTAACGCCATCGTTAACCAGCGCGTCGACCAGCCCGCTGGCGGCGCGAATTTCGCCGCCGGTCATGCTCCAGATAAACGGCCGGTTGCGGGAGTCGTACTCTTCAATGCCGGCTTCCTGCTCGATAACCTGTGGGCCGTTGAGGCCGAGACGGGCTTCACGGGTGACGATAAGGTAGCTGCACAGCGCCGCGGCGATGGACATACCGCCGAAGCAGCCGACGGTACCGGTAATAATGCCGACCACCGGGGTGTAGCGGCGCAGGTCGACAATCGCCGCGTGAATATCGGCGATGGCGGCCAGACCGAGGTTGGCCTCCTGCAGACGTACGCCGCCGGTTTCCAGGCACAGCACCGCCTGTGTCGGGATACCGTTGCGGTTATCTTCCGCCGCCAGCTCCAGCGCGGCGGCCATTTTGGCGCCGGAGACTTCGCCCATACTGCCGCCCTGGAAGGTGCCTTCGATGGCAATCGCCACCGCCGGCTGGCCGTTGATCGTGCCTTTGGCGACCACCATACCGTCGTCGGACTGTGGGACGATGCCCTGCGCGCCGAGCCACGGCGACATAATGCCTTCAAACGGATCCAGCAGTTCGCGGTAACTGCCGTCGTCCAGCAGGGCGTGGGCGCGTTCGCGAGCGCGCAGTTCGATAAAGCTGCGATCGTTACGCATGAGCGGCCTCCTCAAAGACTTGTTCAATACGAATACGAGCGACGCCCGGCGTGGCGCCGAAGTCGTGAATAACCAACTGCCCGGCGGGCAGGCCGTTGATCAGGTTCAGCCGGTCGAACAGCGCCTGCCAGCGCGCCTGGCTGTTATCCACCGAGGTGGTAATTTGCACGCGGAGCGTATCGCTCCCGGCGGCGGTATAGAGCACCTCCATATCGCCTGAACCTACAACCCCTGCCAACGCTCTGCCGCTGAGGGCGCGGCTGGCAGGAAATGACAATGTAATCTGTTCCATAACATCCTCTGAATGCGTTAGCCGGCAACCCGGTCGAGAAACAGGGTGGCGGCAAGGAGATCGGCGGCGCCGCCCGGCGAGGCGTTGTGCGCCAGCATCTGCGCGTCAAGTCGCGCCAGGGCGGCGCGTCCGGCGACGCTGGCGCAACCGCCGGCCGCCAGCACCTCGCGGGCGCCCTGCTGCATGGTCTGCAGGCCGCTCATGCCGGCGCGCGACAGCACGCAGGTATCGCTCAGCGAGGTCATGATGGCCATCAGCGCGTCAAGTCGCGCCTGCGGCTCGCTGGCGCCCCGGGCGCGGCTTTGCTGTAACTGCGGCAGCGCCAGGGCGGTGATATGCGGGAAACCGCGCTGCGCCTCTTCGCGCGCGCCAGGCACCTGCCAGCGGCGGCTGGCGCGCAGCCCTTTACTGAAGCTTTTCGGCGCCAGGCTGTCGGGCAGGCGGGCGAGGGCGGCGGCGGTGTCGGCGATCGTCTGTGATTGACCCTCTCCACCCAACATCGCCACCGCGCTGACCAGCAGCCCCAGCGCCCAGATGGCGCCGCGGTGGGTATTGACCCCGCCGGTGGCCTGCATCATCTGCGCTTCGCCTTCGCGACCGAGGCGGCCGACGGTTTCGCGCAGCGCGATATCCGCCGGGCGGCGCCAGCTTTGCTGGGCCAGCGCGTGGAAGGTCGGCTGCAGGCTGCGGGCGGAGCGTTCCATCAGCGCCAGCGTGAGGTCCTGATGCGCGCCACTGCCGCGGCTGTCGACCAGACCCGGTTTCGGGCTCAGACGGGCTTCGTCAATCAGGCAGGCGCTGGCGGTGTCCGCCAGCCAGCTGACAAGACTTTCGGCGTGCAGGGGAGAGAGAATTTTCATTACCAGCTCCGGAATTTTGCCGGTGGGTTGTACAGTCCGTCGGACCATTCCACCAGGTCGGCGACGCTGCCGGCGGCCAGCAGTGAACGGGTTGCCTCGCTGCGGCGAATACCCAGATCTTCCGGGTAGACCACTTTGCCGCTCTGACGCAGGGCAGCCACGCGTTTTGCGTCCACCCCGAGGCCAATATCGGTGATCCCGGCCACTGCGGCGACCATCGCCCGGCGCTCTTCCAGGCTTTCCGCACGATACAGATAGGCGATACCCTCTTCGGTCAGCACGTGGGTGACGTCATCGCCGTAAATCATCACCGGCGCCAGCGGCATGCCGGAGGTTTTGGCCACGTCGACCGCGTCCAGGGTCTCAACGAAGGTCGGTTTCACGCCGGCCTGGAAGGTTTCGACCATCTGCACCACCAGTTTTTTACCGCGCTGCATTGGGTCCGGCTCGGTGATCATATTGAGCCAGGCAGGGGTAGCGTGGCGGCGGCCGTGCGGATCGTGGCCCATGTTCGGCGCGCCGCCGAAGCCGGAAAGGCGGCCGCGTGTGACGGTCGAGGAGTTAGCCAGTCCATCCACCTGCAGGGTCGAACCGATAAACATATCCACCGCGTACTGACCCGCCAGCTGGCAGAAGGCGCGGTTGGAACGCATGGAGCCGTCCGGGCCGGTAAAGAAGATATCCGGGCGGGCGCGGATGTACTCTTCCATCCCCAGCTCGCCGCCGAAGCAGTGCACGCTCTCCACCCAGCCGCTCTCGATCGCCGGGATCAGGGTCGGATGCGGGTTCAGGGTCCAGTGTTTACAGATTTTGCCTTTCAGGCCGAGCTGTTCGCCGTAGGTCGGTAGCAGCAGTTCGATGGCGGCGGTATTGAAGCCGATCCCGTGGTTGAGGGACTGCACCTGATGCTCTGCGTAGATGCCCTTGATCGCCATCATCGCCATCAGAATGTGTTCTTGCTTAATCAGGCGCGGGTCGCGGGTGAACAGTGGTTCAATAAAGAACGGCTTGTCGGCGACCACCACGTAATCAATCCACGAGCCGGGAATATCGACGCGGGGCAGATCGCGCTCGTCGTCCACCAGTTCGTTGACCTGAGCGATAACAATGCCGTCGTGGAAGGCGGCGGCCTCCACCAGCGCCGGGGTATCTTCGGTACTCGGCCCGGTATAGAGGTTACCTTTGCGGTCGGCTTTGTAGCCGGCGATCAGCGCGACGTTAGGCGACAGATCGACGTACAGGCGGGAGTAGAGTTCGATATAGGTATGAATGGCGCCGATTTCCAGCAGCCCATCTTCCAGCAGCTGCGAAATGCGCAGGCTTTGGGTACCGGAGAAGGAGAAATCGAGCTTACGGGCGATGCCTTTTTCAAACAAGTCAAGGTGTTCGCTGCGCCCGACGCTGGGCATGATCATATGCAGATCGTGGATTTTCTGCGGATTGACTTCCGCCAGCATGCGGGAGAGAAAATCGGCCTGCTTCTGGTTGTTGCCTTCCAGCACCACCCGGTCGCCGGGGGCGAGCAGGTTTTCCAGTACGCTGACCAGCTGGTCAGTGGGGATGACTTTGCCCGGGATGTTGGCCTCGGCCAGCCGCCGTTGCTTTTCCGTCCGGCGACGGTTCCAGACCCGCCCCGTCGTTTGTTCGGCATTCATTATTAACCTCCTGATTCGACAAATCGTTTTGTTTGTCCTGGTGGAGGGTAGTGTGCGACGCGGGGCGCGGAGCATCAATTAAGCACGGCGGCCAATCGTTAGCCTGAGAGTAACAATGGTGAGTGGCCCTTTGTGATGAGGATCAATAATACAAAAGGCGTAGTGGTCTACTGCAGCTGACAAGGAGAGGAGGGCCGGTCAGCCACCGGCCCGGGAAAGGTTTACTGTTTGCTCACATCACTTAGTAAGAAGGCGATGCTCTGCCCGCCGCTGGTCTGCTCAAGGGCAATTTTGACGATAATCGTTAACGGCACCGACAGGAGCATACCGACCGGCCCCAGCAGCCAGCCCCAGAAGATCAATGACAGGAACACCACCAGGGTGGAGAGCCCCAGGCCGCGCCCCATGATCCGCGGTTCGAGAATATTGCCGAACACCAGGTTAACGATCAGATAGCCGGCCAGCACCACCAGCGCCTCGTACAGGCCGCCGAACACCAGCACCTGCAGGATCGGCGGGATGGCCGCCAGTACGGAACCGATATTGGGAATATAGTTCAGCGCGAAGGCCAGTAGCCCCCACATAAAGGCGAAGCGCACGTCCAGCAGAACCAGCATGCCCCAGACCACCAGCCCGGTGACCAGGCTAATCGCGGTCTTCAGCACCAGATAATGCGACACGCTGTCGATAGCGCGCTGGATAGCCCCCATGCCTTCTACCGGGCGGGACATCAGCTGCTGGAGTTTAGCGGGGAGCTGCGGCACCTCCAGCAGCATAAACACCACCGTCAGCAGCAGCAGAAAAATCGAGGACATGGCGTTCGACAGCTGAGTGAGCAGACTGGTGACCAGGGTCATCACGGCGTTGGGGTCGATGTATTTGTTAAGCTCCACCACCGAGACGGTAAAACCCAGGCGCTGCAGCCAGGGGGCGATGGTTTGCATCGGTTCGTAGAGATAGTTGCGGTACTGCGGCAGGGTGCGCGCCAGCTCGTTAAGCGAGGTCCCCAGCGAGGCCAGCAGCACAACGGCTAACATCACGATAAGGCCGATCAGCAGTGAGATCGCCAGCACGCGCGGCACCCGGCAGCGGACCAGCAGCTGCACCAGCGGATTAAGGATCACCGCCAGAAAAAGCGCGAGAATAAACGGGACAATAATGTCTGCCGCAAAGCGAATGCCGGTCAGGATGATCACCAGCATGCCCAGCATGATGACCATCTTTAGTCCGTTAAGTGTAATAATAGGTTTAGCCATAGGATCCCGTCCTCAATCTTCCTTGCCTGTTAACAGGTTGCGTTACATTAGCATAATGACGTTTTTTTTCAGAAAAAACGCATTGCTGCAAAACCGCGGCGTAAAGAATTGCAAAGTCTTTGAATTAAATGTAGCACTATGCTACAAATCTACCTGTGTTTAACTACTGAGGACAATTTCCATCCGCACCGGACGAGAAGCAACACCGCGGATAATTGTAATTTTATGGACAATCAGTTCAGGATGTATATTTTAAATCACCCCGCAGTATCCCTCACTTTTTCCCGTTTTGCCGGCGAACAGCACTGGCATTCGGCGCTATAGTCACCTTCTTTCTGCCTGAGCTGGCGCCAAGCGCACAGCGAAATCTACGTCAGAAATTTTCCGGTTTACGCGTCTCGTAAACGGTAATGGATTATATTCTCAAGCAGGAGAAGGGATCATGTTTTATTGGATTTTATTAGCTTTAGCTATTGTTGCTGAAATTACCGGCACGTTGTCGATGAAATGGGCAAGCATCAGCGGTGGGCATACCGGCTATATTTTAATGCTGGCCATGATAGCTCTGTCATATATTTTTCTCGCCTTTGCAGTTAAAAAAATTGCCCTCGGTGTGGCTTACGCGTTATGGGAAGGGATTGGCATTTTGCTGATCACCCTGTTCAGCGTTCTGTTATTTGATGAAAGCTTGTCGCTGCTGAAAATAGCCGGTCTGACCACACTGGTGGTGGGGATCGTCCTGATTAAGTCCGGCACCCAGAAAAAAGCGTCGTCGAAGCAGGAGGTGGCTCATGCAGCAGTTTGAGTGGATCCACGCCGCCTGGTTGGCTATCGCCATTGTTCTGGAGATTATTGCCAACGTCTTTTTGAAGTTTTCCGACGGTTTCCGCCGCAAGGTCTATGGCATCCTGTCGCTGGCGGCGGTGCTGGGCGCATTCAGCGCCCTGTCGCAGGCGGTAAAAGGCATCGATCTGTCGGTTGCCTATGCGCTGTGGGGCGGCTTCGGTATCGCGGCGACCATCGCCGCCGGCTGGGTGCTGTTTGGCCAGCGCCTGAATAACAAAGGCTGGGCGGGAGTCATCCTGTTGGTTGCCGGCATGGTGTTAATTAAACTCGCCTGACGTCGCGCCGCCTGCAAAGCCAGGCGGCAAAACGGGTCCGCTGTAGTATGCTTACCTCAAGACCGGCCCCGCAGTTATTGTGCCCGGTGACGATGAGGACTGCGCATGTTCACAGCTTTCGGCTGGCGGAAAATTCCTTCCGCCAGGACGTTGTCAATAATGATTTTTCTCGCCGGGCTCGGCCTCACCGCGTCGGTGATCTCCCTGCTTTACCTGTCGCAACACCTCATTGCCAGCAAATCCAATGAAATTGACCAGCAGCGTTCTGTCCTGTCGGTGGAAGGGGCGGTGCAGACATCGGTCAACCGGGTGCTGTCCCTGGTGCTGGACAATGCTATCTGGGACGATGCGGTGACCCAGACTTACGCCCCCAGACTGGATCAAAAATGGCTGTACGACACCTGGGGATCGGGCTTCAAAATCAATAACCTGTACGACGGCACCTTTGTCCTTGATGAACATTATCACATTCTGTGGGGCGCCTTTCAGAGTCAGGTGATGCCCCGGACAGACCTTTCATTTCTCGGCGCCGGGCTGACCAGCCTGATCCGTTATCATGCAAAAGCTCTGCGCGAGGGGAAAAACGCCTTCGCCGGCATCACGCGCACCGAGGCAGGGATCGCTTTCGTCGGCATCGGTCTGATCCGGCCAACGACCGGCCGGCTGCAAGTGGCTGACGATACCCGGCGCTATCTGGTCATTACCCGGCACATCAGTCCTCAGCTGCTGCAGCGTTTAGGCGACACCTTCCAGATAAGTCATCTCCATCTCAGCGACGGCCCCGGCGAACACCATATTCCGTTGCGCACGCAGGGAGGCGAGGTGCTGGGCTATCTGGCGTGGCAGCCGCGTCTGCCCGGCGCCGAAGCGGCCCTGGCCTCATCAGGCAGTATGCGGCTGATCGCCGGGGTGGCCGCCAGCCTGATCCTGCTGTTTATTCTGTTCAGCAGCCTCGGCATGTATAAGCTGGCCCGCGGCGAACGTCAGGCGCGGGAGATCGCCCTGATTGACTGGCTCAGCCGGCTGCCCAACCGACGAGCGCTGCTGCTGCGGTTAAGCCAGGTGTGCGACACGAGTAAGCACGACATGCAGTGCGTGGTGTTTATCGATCTGGACGGATTTAAGGATGTGAATGATAACTATGGCCACGATGTGGGCGACGCCCTGATCCGCCATATCGCCAGCGCGCTGCAAAAACGGGTGCCGGCGGAGGCCATGCTGGCAAGAATGGGCGGGGATGAATTCGCCATGGCGGTGAGCGGCGAACAAGCGATCGACCGGGCGGCGGCGTTCGCCTGGGCGGCGCTGGAGCTGCTGAAAGCGCCGGTGGCACTGAGCAAACGCAAAATTTATATCGGCGCCAGCATCGGCATCGCCAGCGGAACCCCGGCGGAATGCTCCAGTACCGAACTGTTTCGCCGGGCGGATATCGCCATGTACCACGCCAAGAAGAGCGGCAAGGGGCAGACGGCCTGGTATGACGATGCGCTGGATGCCGTGCGACGTCATCAGCTGATGATCGAGAATGGCATCCGTCAGGGGCTGGAGCAGGATGAATTTGAGGTCTGGTATCAGCCGGTAGTCGATGCCGATACCCTGACGATGACCGGTGTTGAAGCGCTGCTGCGCTGGCCGCGTCGCCCGCAGGGTGCGCTGGCGCCGGATGCATTTATCGCCATTGCCGAGAGCAGCGGCCTGATTGACACCCTCGGCCAGTTCGTTCTGCAACGTGCCTGCAGCGATCTGCAGCCGGTGAGCGATCTGCTGCTGTCGGTGAATATCTCCCCGGCGCAATTTCGCGATCCGGCTTTTGAAAGCCGGGTGATGGAGACGGTCGCTGCCTGCCGCTTTCCGCCGTCACGCCTGCAAGTGGAGGTGACGGAGAGTTATGTGCTGGAAAATCCGGAACGTTCGCAGGCGGTGGTGGAGAATCTGAAGGCCCAGGGCATCGCCGTGGCGCTGGACGATTTTGGCACCGGTTATTCGAGCATCGGCTATTTACGCCGCTTTCGTTTTGACAGCCTGAAGATTGACAAATCCCTCGCCGGGCGGGTGGACTGTGATGCGCAGGCGGCGGAGATGGTGCGCGGCACGGTGCGCATCGCCCGCGCGCTGGGGATGACGGTCGTGGCTGAGGGGGTTGAAGATCCGCAACAGCTGGCGCTGCTGCGGCGGGCCGGTTGCGACCGGCTACAGGGCTTTTACTTCAGTAAACCGATGCCGATCGCCGACCTGCTGCAGCGGCGCCAGCAGCAGGGGTAATTACTCTCCGGCCAGCGCCTCCAGCTTATCGCGAAAGCCGGTCACCGCGATGGCGCGGTTGTCCGCTCGCCAGCGATCCTGCGGGCCGGGAGCCGAACTTTGCACGGCGATCACTTGCCAGCCGTCCGCGGTTTTCAGCAGCAGCGGCGAGCCGCTGTCGCCGGGCAGGGTGTCACACTGGTGCGACAGAACGCTGTTTTGCGCCCAGCCGGTGACGATGCAGTCCTGGTGGCTATAAAGATTATCCAGATGATCTTCAGGATAACCTGACTGGGTCACTTTCCGGTCCGCCGCCTTCAGCGCCGCGGTTAAATCGGCCTTACTGCCGGGGAAGAGCGGGATCGGCGTGATGCCTGAGGGAGCATAGCGCAGCACGATCAGGCCAAAATCCGAGGGCGCCGCGGCGGAGGGAACGATCCAGCCGTCGCCGTCGGCTTTCAGGCGCTTGCCTAAGCCGGGATCCACTCGTCCGTCAATGCCGTGGATCTCATACACCCAGTTCCCCTTGCGGGAAATAAAGCTCAGAGCGACCGCTTTATCCGGCTTGCCGCGCGGGGGTGTTAACAGGCAGTGGCCCGCGGTCAGCGCCAGGTTGGGGGAGATGAGCGTCGCCGTGCACAGATTGCCGCTGGCGGTCTCCAGCTGGCCAATCGCGTCCCACGGGCTCTCCTCCGGACGGCTCACCGCTTTACGGTCATCGTGACCGAAAAACAACGTCTTAATATCTTTGGCGCTCAGTCCGTTATCATCGGCATGTGCGCCCAGAGGTAACAGATAAAATGAACACAGTAATAACAGAACGTTTCTACGCATATCACTCTCTGGGGAGACTATGATGTCTATTGACAGTAGCAGGAGATTTAAGTTTATGAAAGTAAACAATAATTCTTATCAGGCCAAACGGCATATCTCATCTGCGCGCGGTGGGCCCTGGCGCGGGTAAAACCGTCTGATTTCAATCGGTTAATACCAGTAACCTTCTGCTGCTATTTCCGCAGAAAGCGCGGTCTGGCGCAAGAACATTCGTGTATCAGAACGTACTGAAATTGGCGAATAATGCAGCAACACTTCTTTAAGGTTATTCCTGGTTTGTCAGCGGAATGCGCAAAAATAATACGTTTACCCGCCAGAACTTCACCAGAATTCGCACTTCTTTACGCCTCACGTAATAATTTTCAATGCGAAACATTTTCTCACCGAAAACATTGTTACCGTCACCCCGCCGTTGAGTAAATAGAGAGGTAATACCGGCGATGATAGCCTGAATTCTATTTCCCCGGCGTTCGGAGGGTATATGTCTAAAAAAGGTATTCGCGCACTGGTCTATGTTTCCCTGGTCTCCGTGGCCATCTGGGGCGCAACCGGCTATCTTGTGATGGAAGCGGTACGTGCTTTGTGATGAGTCTGGCCGCCGCATGGGGGCCAGGCGCGCGATGGTTTCTTGCTAACGTGTCTGGCGTCTTCGGGCGCCGGGCATTATTTGCGCCGCTGGCAGCGGCAGGGTACAAAGAGTGGTAAGAGGCAGGCAATAATATTTGCGCGACATTCACCTTCCGGGAAGTCTGCGCCAGGCGGCAAAACGGGAGAGGGGGCGAAACAATTAATAGAGGAAAAAGCGGGTCGCAACCACTGCGCAAATGATTAACAGGATCAGGATGAGCTCAAAACGATAGCGCCGCAGCATAGTGCTCTCCAGAAAAAACGGCGCTGAAACAGCGCCGATTATTTAAGAAGGTTGGTTCACCGGGAGGAATTATGCTGCCGGCTGTGCAGCAGGTTTAGCGGCCTGGTGTTTGGTGGTTTTGTGGTGTTTTTTCGCTGCCTGGGCTTTCTGGGCTACCGGTTTAGCGGCAGCTTTGTGGTGCTTTTTAGCGGCCTGGGCTTTCTGCGGAGCGGCTGGTTTAGCTTCTGCTTTTTTGTGTTTTTTAGCGGCCTGGGCTTTCTGGGCAGCGGCTGGTTTCGCTTCTGCTTTCTTGTGTTTTTTGGCAGCCTGAGCTTTCTGCTCTGCAGCTGGTTTTGCTGCGGCTTTATGGTGTTTTTTGTGATGGGTGGTCTTGGCAGCAGTGCTGTGGGTAGCAGCAGGCGCCTGAGTGGTGCTTACTGCGTCAGCAGCGAAAGCGGCGGAAGAGAGACCCATAGCAGCGGCAACGACCAGAGCTAATACTTTTTTCATTCTGATATCCTCGAAAAGTTTTCTTAATTTCAACCCCACTGCGGGGCCGGTGAAATTACTATATGCTTGTCTTTTCGGGCTTTCCGTGAGTGTTTGGTATCGGCGTGTAACCGAATGTACAAGGCGAGGAGCGAAGGACGCGCCGGGCAGCCCGGCGCGGACGATTACAGATAGCGGGCGGTAAGGTGGTCGCGGAAGTAGCGGCTGTTAAGATCCTCTCCGGTGGCCTGCTGGATCAGCTGCGAGGTGGTGAAGCGGCTGCCATGCTGCCAGATATTCTGCCGCAGCCAGTCAAACAGGGCGCTGAAATCCCCTTCCGCGATATCGCGGTCTAACGTCGGCAGCGCGCGGCGGGCGGCGGCCATCAGCTGCGCGGCGTACATCGCCCCCAGCGTATAGGAAGGGAAGTAGCCGAACCCGCCGTCGGTCCAGTGAATATCCTGCATACAGCCGTCCCGGTAGTTGCCGGTGGTCGACAGTCCCAGCCAGTGCTGCATTTTCTCATCCCACAGCGACGGAATATCTTCCACCTCGATCTCGCCGTCGATCAGCGCGCGTTCAATTTCATAACGCAGGATCACATGCGCCGGGTAGCTGACCTCATCGGCATCAACGCGAATAAAGCCTGGTTTCACCCGCTGGTTCCAGGCGACAAAATTCTCCTCGCTAAAGGCCGGCCGATCGCCAAAGCGTTCGCGCACCGCCGGCAACAGGCGGTGGAGGAAGCGCTCGCTGCGTCCCAGCTGCATTTCAAAGAACAGGCTTTGCGACTCGTGAATGGCGGTAGAGCGGGCCAGTCCTACCGGCTGGTCGATCCACGGGCGGGGCAGGTTCTGCTCATAGCGGGCGTGGCCGGTCTCGTGGATCACGCCGAACAGGGCGCTGAGCAGGTCGTTTTCGTTGTAGCGGGTGGTGATGCGCACATCCTGAGGGACGCCGCCGCAGAACGGGTGGGCGCTGATGTCCAGACGCCCGCCGTCAAAGTCAAAGCCGAGGATGCGCATCGCCTGCAGACCCAGCTCGCGCTGCTCAGGGATCGGGAACGGCCCCTGCGGGGCGATCAAGGTTCGCGTCGCCTGCTTGTCGACCGCTTGCCGCAGCAGGGAAGGTAGCCAGGACTTGAGGTCGGCAAACAGGCTGTCCAGCCGGGCGCTGGTCATATCCGGCTCGAAAATATCAAGCAGCGCGTCATAGGGTGAGCCTCCCCGGGCGTCGGCGCGGATCTGCGCTTCCTCGCGGCTCAGTCTGACCACCTCGCGCAAATTTTCGGCAAAGCCAGCCCAGTCGTTAGCCGGCCGCTGGCTGCGCCAGGCATGTTCGCAACGGCTACCGGCCAGTGATTTGGCCTCCACCAGGCTTTCCGGCAGCAGCGCCGCCTGATCGTACTGACGCTGCATTTCCCGCAGGTTGGCCTGTTCGAGGTCGTTGAGATCCTGCTGGCGGGCCGCCTGCAGCCATTGGCCCACTTTTTTATCGGTCAGGATCTGATGCTGTAGCACGCCGAGTTCCGCCAGCGCTTCGCCGCGGGCGGCGCTACCGCCCGGAGGCATCATGGCGAACATATCCCAGCCGGCGATGGCGGAGAGATGCGAAAAGCGCGACAGGCGCTGAAACGTGCGGGTAAGCTGCTGATAAGGCGTATTTTCAGTCATAGTAGCGTTCGGTCCGTGACAGGTGAATGAACAGATTATCGGTATGCCTCTACACTATCCTGATACGCCTGGCGGGTCGAGCGTTGCGCGCAGGAGGCGTGGTATAGCATCAGCCGGGAGATAGCAGGAAAAAAAGCGTGGCTCTGTGAGCGGTATTGCAGAAATCGGCAACGTATCGTGACTAAACTGTGATCGATTACACAGGTCTGGAGGTTCGGGGGTGGTTTATGAATCCGTTCACCTGGCTGTTTATTGCCTTACTGTCCGTTGATGCCGTCAGAGAGCTGATGGGCTTGTCATCTATCATGGGCATGTGGTGAAACGTGGCCCGCAGGCCACGTCACGGGCGATTATTTTAGTCGGCGATACAGGCAAGTGCCGGTCAACAGCGCGGCAAGGAGCAGCAGCGCGATAAATCCGCCGACGCCGTTCCAGCCGTAGCGGTGCCAGAACACCCCGCCTAACGTCCCCGCCAGGCTTGAGCCAAGATAATAGCTGAACAGATATAGCGATGACGCCTGACCGCGGGCGCGGCGCGCGCGTGGGCCAATCCAGCTGCTGGCGACGGAATGCGCGGCGAAGAAGCCGGCGGAGAACAGCAGCATGCCGATGAAAATCAGCCACAGGGAAGAAAAGAGCGTCATCAGCAGGCCGCAAAGCATCACGCCGGTAAAGCCGAGCATCACCGGACCGCGGCCATAGCGTACGGTCATGGCGCCCGCTTTCGGCGAGCTCCAGGTTCCGGTGAGATACGCCACCGACAGCAGACCCACCACCGCCTGGCTTAACGACCACGGCGACATCATCAGACGGTAGCCAATGTAGTTAAACAGAGTGACAAAGGCCCCCATCAGCAGGAAACCTTCGATGAACAGCAGCGGCAGGCCGCGATCGCGCCAGTGCAGGCGGAAATTAATCAGCAGCGTTTTTGGCCGCAGCGAGGTCGGGCGGAAATGGCGCGACTCGGGCAGGATACGCCAGAACATAATCGCCGCTGCCAGAGCGAACCCGCTGATCACCGCCAGCGCCACGCGCCAGCCGAAGAAATCGGTAAAGACCCCGGTGAGCAAGCGGCCGCTCATGCCGCCGATGGAGTTGCCGCTGATATAGAGTCCCATGGAGAAGGCCACGAAGCTGGGGTGGATCTCCTCGCTCAGGTAGGTCATGCCGACCGCCGCCACGCCGCTCAACGACAGGCCGATCAGGGCGCGCATAATCAGGATGCCGTGCCAGCTGGTCATCATGGTCGACAACAGCGAGCAGCAGGCGGCCAGCAGCAAGGCGGTGACCATCACCGGCTTGCGGCCAATGGCGTCCGATAGCGGGCCGGTAAACAGCAGGCCCACCGCCAGCATCGCCGTGGAAATGGAGAGAGAGATACTGCTGCTGGCCGGCGATACGCCGAACTCGTTCGACAGCACCGGCAGGATCGGCTGCACGCAATAGAGCAGGGCAAAGGTGGCCAGACCGGCGGAGAACAGCGCGAGAGTGACGCGCATAAACTGCGGGGTGCCGCGCTTAATAAATTGATCCGGGCGGGATGCACCAGCGACGCTGACCTCGTCCGCCGGCACGGTGTCAACGGTTGTTGTACGACTCACAGAGAATTCCTTGGATAGAAGTTGCTGCTTACCAACAGAGTGTTGTGACCATTCAGCTCACATTTTTAGGGTATGAAAATGTAAATATTCTGTCTAATATATTAATAATCTCAAATAAGACGTTTTAAATATGAATATCGAGTTGCGTCATCTGCGCTACTTTGTCGCCGTCGCCGAGGAGCTGCATTTTGGCCGCGCCGCGGCGCGACTGAACATCTCTCAACCGCCGTTAAGCCAGCAAATTCAGATCCTCGAGCAGCAGACCGGCGCCCGCCTGTTCGCCCGCACCAACCGCAGCGTCAGCCTGACGGCGGCGGGCAAACAGTTTCTCGCCGACAGCCGACAAATTCTCGCCCAGGTGGAGGACGCCGCCGCCCGCGCCGCCCGCCTGCACCATGGGGAAACGGGCGAACTGCGTATCGGCTTTACCTCCTCGGCCCCTTTCATCAAGGCGGTATCCGATACGCTGTCGCTGTTTCGTCAGCGCTACCCGGATGTGCATATTCTCACCCGCGAGACCAATACCCGCGAACAGATTGTCCCGCTGAGCGAGGGGGCCCTCGACCTTGGCCTGTTGCGTAATACTCAACTGCCGGACACCCTGGCGTGGCAGCGGGTCCTGCGTGAGCCGCTGCTGGCGATGGTCCCGGCGGACCATCCGCTGGCCCGCCTGCCCTCGGTCAGCCTGGCGGCGCTGGCGCGGGAGCCGTTCGTCTTTTTCGACCCGCATGTCGGTACCGGCCTGTATGACGATATCCTTGGCCTGCTGCGCCGCTACGGCCATACGCCGGTGATTGCCCAGGAGGTGGGGGAGGCGATGACCATTATTGGCCTGGTGGCCGCCGGGCTGGGGGTGTCGATCCTGCCGGCCTCCTTTCAGCGCGTGCAGCTCAGCGAAATGCGCTGGCTGCCGATCGACGAACAGGATGCGGTGTCAGAGATGTGGCTGGTGTGGTCGAAACACCATGAGCAGGGAGCGCTGGCAAAACGCTTTCGTGACACGCTGCTGGCCTGGAAAAGCGAGCGCAATTGAAGCAAAAATGGGCTGGAAATGTGCGGTAAATCACAAGGCTAAGCAAAAATTTGACGTTCACCATCGAAGTGCTTCACCATAGCCGAAAGTTTATTTCGAAGCGCGAAAATAAAGGGAGTCAATGGTGGTAGCGGATAGTCAACCAGGCCATATCGATCAAATCAAGCAGACCAATGCGGGCGCCGTCTATCGCCTGATTGATCAGCTCGGCCCGGTATCGCGTATCGACCTCTCCCGATTTGCGCAACTGGCGCCCGCCAGCATCACCAAAATTGTCCGCGAAATGCTGGAAGCGCACCTGGTGCAGGAGACCGAAATTCAGGAGCCCGGCAGCCGCGGGCGGCCGGCGGTGGGGCTGATGGTGGAAACCGAGGCATGGCACTATCTGGCGGTGCGCATCAGCCGCGGCGAGATCCACCTTTCGCTGCGTGATTTAAGCAGCCAGCTGGTGGTGGAGGAGCAGCTGGAGCTGGCGCTTGCCGACAGCACGCCGTTTCTGACGCGGATTATCGACCATATCGATCGCTTCTTTATTCGCCACCAGAAGAAGCTGGAACGTCTCACCTCCATCGCCATCACGATGCCGGGTATCATTGATACTGAAAACGGCATTATTCATCGCATGCCGTTTTATGAAGAAGTCAAAGACGTCCCGTTAGGCGAAACGCTGGCCAACCATACCGGGGTGCCGGTCTATATTCAGCATGACATCAGCGCCTGGACCATGGCGGAATCGCTGTTTGGCGCCTCGCGCGGCGCCCGGGACGTCATTCAGGTAGTGATCGATCACAACGTCGGCGCCGGGGTTATCACCGATGGACGTCTGCTGCACGCCGGCAGCAGCAGTCTCGTGGAGATCGGTCATACCCAGGTCGACCCCTACGGCAAACGCTGCTACTGCGGCAACCATGGCTGTTTGGAAACGATCGCCAGCGTGGAGAGCGTGCTGGAGCTGGCGCAGATGCGGATGGCGCAGTCGATGAGCTCGCTACTGCATCAGCGTCCGCTGAGCGTGGAGTGGCTATGTCAGGCGGCGCTGCAGGGCGATCTGCTGGCCCGGGACATTATCAGCGGCGTCGGTAATCACGTCGGCCGCATTCTGGCGATCATGGTCAATCTGTTTAACCCGCAGAAAATCCTGATTGGCTCGCCGTTTAACCTGGCGGCAGACATTCTTTTTCCGGCAATTTCCAGCTGCATTCGGCAACAATCACTCCCGGCCTACAGCCAGCATATCGCGGTTGAAAGCACCCAGTTCTCCAACCGCGGAACGATGGCTGGCGCGGCGTTGGTCAAGGATGCGCTCTATAACGGATCCTTACTCATACGACTGTTACAGGGTTAACATTTTTTCATAGTCACACCAAAAATTGCGCTATCTCAAGCTGACCCCCAGCGGCTTCACGTAGACTTTGCCCACTGTTGATTATTTCTCTCCCGTATATTTCATCGACAAAACTGTGGGGTTAGTGATGTTTAAGCGTTTCTTTATTACAGGTACAGACACCTCTGTCGGGAAGACAGTGGTTTCCCGTGCGCTGTTGCAGGCACTTGCTGCCAGAGGCAAAAGCGTGGCCGGGTACAAGCCTGTGGCGAAGGGCAGCAAAGAGACGCCGGACGGTTTGCGTAACAAAGACGCGCTGGTGCTGCAGAGCGTCTCCACGCTGGCGTTACCCTATGAGGCTGTCAATCCCATCGCCTTAAGCGAAGACGAAAGCAGCGTGGCGCACAGCTGCCCGATCAACTACGGTCTGCTGTCGGATGGTTTGCAGCGGCTGACCGGGCAGGTTGAACATGTGGTGGTTGAAGGCACCGGCGGCTGGCGCAGCCTGATGAACGACCTGCGACCGCTCTCCGAATGGGTGGTACAGGAGCAGCTCCCGGTGCTGATGGTGGTGGGGATCCAGGAAGGGTGCATCAACCATGCGCTGCTGACGGCCCAGGCGATCGCCAATGACGGGCTACCGCTGATCGGCTGGGTGGCCAACCGCATTAACCCCGGTCTGGCGCACTACGCCGAAATCATCGATGTGCTCAGCAAAAAGCTGCCGGCGCCGCTCATTGGCGAGCTGCCGTATCTGCCGCGCGCCGAGCAGCGTGAGCTAAGCCGCTACGTCGACTTAGACATGCTCGGCAACGTGATGGCGATAGATCGAATCCCGGCGTAACGTCCGCGACAGCACCGACGCCACCACGCAGGTGATCAACAGGCCGGGAAGCAGCGTATACTGCCCGGTCATCTCACAAATCATCAGGGTCGACATAATGGGCGCATGGGTGGTGGCGGCAAGAAACGCCGCCATGCCGGTCAGTCCCATCATCAAAGCCATCTCCTGATCCCCCGGTAGCCACAGCCCGCTGAAGCGGGCAAACAGCATGCCCATCGCCAGACCAACAAACAGCGTGGGGGTAAACACCCCGCCCGGCGCGCCGGAGCCACTGCTGGCCAGCACCGCCAGCAGTTTGCACAGGAATACCGCCACCAGCAGCGCGCCGGGCGGCGGCAGCAGGAGATAGCTTTGCACCACGCTGTAGCCGTTGCCCCACACCGCCGGAGTGATGAGCGATAAGCCGCCGACTATCAGCCCGCCCAGCGCCAGCTGCCACGGCGGCGCCAGCTTCAGCCTGACGAACCCGCGGTGGCTGTAGGCCATCAGCCAGATAAACAGCGGCCCGCACAGCCCGGCCAGCAGTCCGGTGGCGAGCATCAGGCCATAGTGCAGCGCGCTAAGGTCCTGCTGCAGGACGACATGGTACAGCGGCGCGGCGCCGCCGTTGAGAAACTGGGTGAGCAGCAGGGCGATCACAGCCGAGATGACAACCGGCCCAAGCGAGGCCAGCATCAGCGTGCCAAAGAGAATTTCAGCGATAAACAGGCTGCCGGCCAGCGGGGCATGATAGGCGCTGGCCATCCCGGCGGCGGCGCCGCAGGCGACCCACAGCTTCCATTCTGCCTGCGGCGTGAAGCGGCGGGCGAACAGCGAGGCCGCCAGCGCGGCCAGCAGGATCATGGCGCCTTCCCGGCCAATCGCGCTGCCGGTGACCACCACCAGCAGCGAGGCCAGCGACTTCACCAGGCTTGCCGGCGTATCGAAGCAACCGTCCCCGGTTTCCAGGGCTTCCATATAATCGGTGGCGGCGTGCGGGCGGGCAATGCTGCGCCGCTGCCAGAGCCAGAGAAGTGTCCCTGCCGCCAGTCCCCCCAGCGCCGGGGTAATCAGCCGCCGCCACGCCGGCAGCGACTGCGCGGCATTGACCAGGCTCCCGCTGTCGTTACCGAGAAACAGCGTTTCCAGCACCACCATGGCATGGCGAAACAGGGCCACCGCCAGGGCGGCGAGCAGGCCAATCAGCGTGGCGATCAGCAGGCGACGAAACATCACCTGCACGTCAGGATAGGGATGAAGACGGTGCATCGGTCATGGCGAAAGTCGGAAAACATGGCCTTATTGTGATAGGGAATAACCTTATATGCAAAAGCGATAAGTGCGGGTCACGGTCAGGCGTGCAAATAAGGAAACCGCGCCGACTACCGGCGCGGTAAAGGGATTAGTGATAGAGCGGCTTTTCCGCCACGGCGATCGGCAGATTCTCCTGCCACTGCGCCAGGGTCGCCTGCGCCAGCTGACCCAGCGCCTGGTAGAAGGGGTGGGCAGCGCGTTCGACAAAGACGCTCAGGAAGCGTCCGGACCACGGCAGCAGATGCCAGGCCAGCAGCTGGCCAAACAACGCCTCCTGCTCCGTTTCGCACAGCCACGCCGCCAGCAGCAGCAGGGTGCCGAAATGGTCTTCCGGCTCGTTGCGATCGGCGTCCAGTGCGATGCCGTTCGCGCGCATCCATTCGCGCAGGGCCAGCGTGGATTCGCCGAACAGCACCGATTCTTTATCCAGCCAGACGGATCCCCATGGCGGCGCCGGCAGGGCCCATGGTCCGATAAACAGGCGCTGCCAGGCTTCCGGCAACGACTCTTCAACCGACGCGGCAAACCCCGATGCCAGCGGGGCGGCAACCGGGTAGGGCCACTGTTGCTGCCAGCTGCCGTCCTGGAAGGCGGCGACCAGCGGCGCGATTTGCGCGTTATTCGGCGCATAAGAGAACAACGCGCCCAGGGTACGGGCGCTTAACGCGACGGCGTCGCGGTGTGGGAACGGCATCATCACTTATTCCTTTCTGCGGCGCGCGCCGGCGCGCCGTCTCATTAACCGGCAACCGCCATACCGACGGTCATATGTAGCCCATAAAACAGGCCGCGGCCAATACATTCAGCAATCAAGACCAGCAGCAGACCAGCCAGTAGCCCCGCCGCGCGCGGCGGCTGGCGACGGATCAGCGGGCACAGCCAGCAGCCGAGTCCCAGCGCCAGCAGGATAAGGCGTAAGGCCTGCAGTCTGCCGTAATTCGGCAACAGGCTGGCCGCCTGCTGAACGGAGCTGTGAATAGTACTGAGCCCGGCGCTTTGCATGACGATCACCGCGGCGCTGATGACCAGCGCGGCCACGCTCAACCCAGCAATAAACCAGCCGTTAACGTCGACTTTCGCCATTTGCAACAGCAGGGCGGCGAACAGCGGCCCGCTAAGGAGTACCGTCAGGAAGAAGGCGCTGGTGGTGTAGCCAGTGTACCATGTCGGTACAGTATCGATTTGATAAACCCGGGTCATCGCGAGGACAAACAGCAGCCCCAACAGCAGGGTGATCACCAGCCAGATTTTGCCCAGCGCTGCCGGCATTTTTTCCAGCACTGCCAGCAGCCACCAGAATCCGCCCACAGCGAAAAACAAGGCGCCGCTGGCGATTTCGTTGCTCAGCGCCGAGGCGCCGACGCGGTTCAGCGAGTTAAACGCGCGCAGTGGCGAACCGAGATGCATAACTGAAGCGAGAAAGCCGATCCCCATCAGCAGCCAGATAAAAAACATGCTGCGCACCAGACGCTGCCGCGCTTCGCGCTGGTCCGCCAGCTCGAGCCAGACCAGACCGCTGATGAATGTCGCGCCCACCACGCATTGCCCCAGTACCGTAAACAGCACCAGCGGCCATTCATGCCATCCGCTTCCCATCTCACACCTCCTTCGGGTTTGCCAGATAACCGGTGGTATCGCCACACGGCCGGGCGTTGCGGTTAGGGTTGATCGCGATGCTCGGCTGAGTGAAGTGCGCCGAGGGCAGCGGGGCTACCGCCGCCAGTTGGCCGTGCTTAGCACGCAGTTCAGCAATCGGCCCGAAATCGAGCGCCCGCAGCGGGCAGGACTCGACGCAGACCGGCTTCTTCCCCTCGGCGACGCGCTCATGACAGCCGTCGCACTTGGTCATATGGCCTTTGTCGGCGTTGTACTGCGGCGCGCCGTACGGGCAGGCCATATGACAGTAGCGGCAGCCGATGCACACCTCTTCATCCACCACCACAAAACCGTCTTCGCGCTTGTGCATCGCCCCGCTCGGGCAGACTTTGGTGCAGGCCGGATCGGCGCAGTGGTTACAGGCGATGGAGAGGTAATAGGCAAAAACGTTCTGCTGCCAGACGCTGTTGTCCTCCTGCCAGTCGCCGCCGGCGTACTCGTAGATGCGACGGAAACTGACTTCCGGGGTCAGGTTTTTATAGTCCTTACAGGCCAGCTCGCAGGTTTTGCACCCGGTACAGCGAGCGGAGTCGATAAAGAATCCATATTGCGTGCTCATGGTTTACTCCTTAAACCTTCTCGATATCGACCAGGTTAGTATGCTGCGGATTCCCTTTCGCCAGCGGCGACGGGCGGTGGGTGGTCAGGGTATTCATGCAGGCGCCATGGTCAACCCGGTCGCCGGCCATATTGGCGTCGTGCCACGCGCCCTGGCCCATCGCCGACACGCCCGGCATGATGCGCGGCGTCACTTTCGCCGGCAGCCGGACTTCGCCGCGCTGGTTGAACACCCGCACCAGATCGCCGTTATTAATCCCGCGTTTTTTCGCGTCAAGCGGGTTGATCCACACTTCCTGACGGCAGGCGGCCTGCAGCACATCCACGTTGCCGTAGCTGGAATGGGTGCGCGCCTTATAGTGGAATCCAAACAGCTGCAGCGGATACTGGCTGCGCAGCGGATCGTCCCAGCCTTCAAATGTGGAGGCGTAGACCGGCAGCGGGCTGATGACGTCGTCTTTCTCCAGCTGCCAGCGGGCGGCAATCTCGGCGAGCCGGCTGGAGTAGATCTCAATTTTGCCGGACGGGGTGTTGAGCGGATGCGCTTCGGGATCGCGGCGGAAGTCGCGATAGGCGACGAAGTGGCCGTTCGGATCCTTGCGTTTGTAGATGCCCATTCGCTTCAGCTCCTCGTAGGCCGGCAGCGCCGGATCTTTCGCCACCATTTTGGCGTACAGATGCTGCAGCCACTGCGCCAGCGTGCGCCCCTCGGTAAAACGCTGGTAGACATCGTCGCCGAGCCGTTTCGCCACTTCGCTTAAGATCCAGTAAATCGGTTTGCGTTCAAACTTCGCCGAGGTGGCGGGCTGGATGAAAATCAGATAGCCCATATTGCCGGCGTAATCGTTGGGAATGATATCCTCTTGCTCAACGGTCATCAGGTCGGGCAGCAGCAGGTCGGCGTATTTCGCCGACGAGGTCATAAAGTTGTCGATGACCACGATGGTTTCTCACTTGCTCTCGTCCTGCAGAATATCGTGGGTCTTATTGATGTCGGAGTGCTGGTTGATGAGGGTGTTGCCCGCGTAGTTCCACAGGAATTTGATCGGCACATCCAGCTTCTCTTTGCCGCGCACGCCGTCGCGGGTGGCGGTCATTTCCGGACCACGGGCGATGGCGTCGGTCCAGGTGAAGCAGGAGATGGCGGTTTTCACCGGGTTTTCCAGCACCGGCAGACGCTCGATGGTGATGGTGTAGGTCGATTCGCGGGCGCCGCTGTTGCCGCCGTTGATGCCGACGTTGCCGGTTAAGATCGGCAGCATGGCGATTGCCCGGGCCGAGAGCTCGCCGTTGGCCTGGCGCTGCGGCCCCCAGCCCTGGCAGATATAGGCCGGTTTGATCATGCCGATGTCGCGCGCCAGCTTAATGATGCGATCGGCTGGGATGCCGGTGATACGCGAGGCCCACTGCGGCGTTTTGGCGACGCCGTCGTCGCCCTCGCCGAGGATATAGGCTTTATAGTGGCCATTCTCAGGCGCCCCGGCCGGCAGCGTCTTCTCATCGTAGCCGACGCAGTATTTATCAAGGAACGGCTGATCCACCAGATTCTCGTTAATCAACACCCAGGCGATACCGGCGACCAGCGCGGCGTCCGTGCCGGGGCGAATGGGGATCCACTCATCTTCGCGACCGGCGGCGGTATCGGTGTAGCGCGGATCGATAACGATCATCCGCGCGTTGGAACGCTCGCGGGCCTGTTCCAGATACCAGGTAATGCCGCCGCCGCTCATGCGGGTTTCCGCCGGGTTGTTGCCGAACATCACCACCAGCTTGCTGTTTTCAATATCCGAGGTGCTGTTGCCGTCGTTACTGCCGTAGGTGTAGGGCATGGCGCAGGCGATCTGCGCGGTGCTGTAGGTACCGTACTGGTTAAGCGAGCCGCCGTAGCAGTTCATCAGCCGCGTCACCGGCGAAGCGGAAGGCGAGGAGCGAGTGATGTTCCCGCCGACAATTCCTGATGAGTAGTTAATGTACACGGCTTCGTTGCCATATTCCGCGACGACGCGCTTCAGGCGGTCAGCAAGGGTATCCAGCGCTTCCTGCCAGCTGATACGCTCAAATTTACCTTCTCCGCGTTTTCCCACGCGCTTCATCGGATAGTTAAGGCGATCCGGGTGGTTGATGCGCCGGCGAATCGAACGCCCGCGCAGGCAGGCGCGGACCTGGTGATCGCCATAGCGGTCGTCGCCGGTGTTATCCGTTTCGACATACACCACTTCATCATCACGCACGTGCAACCGCAGGGCGCAGCGGCTGCCGCAGTTGACCGAACAGGCGCCCCAGACAATGCGGGTGTCGCCGCCGCCAGCCTGCGGTACCGCCGCCGCGGCGCTGCGCAGCGTAAAGGGCAGGGGAAGCCCGTCGGCGGCCAGCGCCAGAGAACCGAGGGCTGTGGATTTAAGTAACGCGCGTCGGGTGACGCCACCGGAAGATTCCTGATTCGACATTGCTCACTCCATGATGGTTATGCTGGGCGGAGAAGGGCCGCCGCGTCATTAACAGACGCCGGGGTGAGCGATAATACGTTATGGGTAGCCGGCAGATCTTATCCCTGGTCAATGCAGGGATAAGATCTTTCGTTTGAAAGCAAAGCGGCCTTACTGTGCGTCGTTTTCGGCGGGACTGTCGCTGTTACGGGTGTAGGTGATTTTGAAGGTGTCATTGGCGCAATGACCGACCACCTGAGCGCCGGGCTGGTCCGCCTGATCGTTGGGCACAATGGCCAGACTGAAGGCCGTTTCTGGTACGCCATTGTTCATGATCTTCTGTTGAATATCATTTTTGACCCGTTCACAGGAGTCGGGGGCCGCCAGTACGGTCGTGGAGCACAGCAGCAGCGCGGCGCCTGTCCAGAGGGATAGTTTCATCTTACGCTCCTTATCGATGTTATCCAGATTTAAGCATAGCAGAACTGGTGTAAACAATTGTATTTGCTAATATGATTGGATGTACACAAAAGGAATCACCTGTGAAAAGACTGTATTGGCTGATCCCGACCGCGCTGTTGCTGACGGCGTGCGACCGCGAAAGCGTCCCGGAAGCCTTCACCCCGGAGATGGCGAGTTTTTCCAATGAGTTTGAGTTCGATCCGCTGCGCGGACCGGTGAAAGATTTTAGCCAGACCCTACTGGACGAACACGATGTGGTGGTCAAAAAGGTGAGCGCGCAGCTGTCAAAAGAGGGATGTTTCGATCTGTTGACGCTGGAGGATGTGGAGAATAACACCGGCGCTACGCTGCTGCTGGACGCCAACTATTACGTCGATGGCCGCACCCATGAGAAGCGGCTGCGTCTGCAGGGGAAATGTCAGCTGGCGGAGATGCCCGCCACCGGCGTGAGCTGGGAAACGGATGATAACGGCTTTATTATCAGCGCCCGCGGCAAAGAGACCACCGCCACCTACCGCTACGACAGCGATGGCTATCCGCTGGGGAAAACCACCACCGCCAAAGAGGAGCGATTTACCGTTGCCTCCACGCCGTCGAAGGATCCGCGCAAGAAAATGGACTATACCGCCATCAGCACCTTCAACGACCGCACGCTGGGCACAGTGCGCCAGACCTGCGACTACGATCGTCATGACAATCCGCTGAGCTGTGAGCTGCAGGTGATCGATGAAAGCGTCCAGCCGCCGCTGACCCGCCACTACACGATTAAAAACCGCATTGATTATTACTGAGCCGTCGGCTTCAGCAGGGACGGCCCCGGCGTTTTGTGTTCCGCCAGATACTGATGCTGGAACAGACACATGCGGATGGTGTTGCGATACTCGCCGTTAATGAAAAACTCATGGATCAGTTCACCCTCGACCATAAAGCCGAGCTTGCGGTAAATATGGATCGCTTTTTCATTCTCTTTATCGACAATCAGATACAGCTTATACAGATTGAGCACGGTAAAGCCATAGTCCATCGCCAGCCGCGCGGCGCGGGTGGCGAGACCTTTTCCCTGGAAGTCGGGCGAGATGATGATCTGGAACTCGGCCCGGCGGTGAACATGGTTGATTTCAACCAGCTCCACCAGTCCGGCTTTATCGCCATTGCATTCGATCACAAAGCGACGCTCGCTTTGGTCGTGAATATGCTTGTCGTACAGATCGGAAAGCTCAACGAAGGCTTCATAGGGCTCTTCAAACCAGTAGCGCATCACGCTGGCGTTGTTGTCGAGCTGGTGAACAAAGCGCAAATCTTCGCGCTCAAGGGGGCGGAGTCTGACGTGTAGCGCGTCGGTCATGGGAATTCCTGTGGTCAAAGCGAAAAAGAGGGGACGGAAAGGCGGCGCCCGCAGGCGCCAGCGTGCTCAGGGATTGATCGCCCGGCCGGTACGGCGGTCAAGGCAGCGCAGGGTGTTTGGTTCCCAGTAGGCATTGACGTTGGCGCTCTTCTGGCAGTTATCCTGCGCGTCAAAGGCGACATCGGTTTTGTCCCACTCTTTTTCCGCCCGTTTGTTCACCTTCTGGCGCAGGCTGCGGGTGTCGTTCCATTGCTCTTTTTCCATCGACGCCTGCTGACGGCTTTGCGCGCTGTCGCCTGACTCAATCACCAGCCGGTCGGTGGCTGCGAATGAGCTGGAGGTATAGACCACGGCGCTTAACGCCAGAATGGCGGTCAGGCACCAGCGTTTGTTCAGTGTCATGTTCATCACGATTTCCTTTAGGTGATGGGTTAACCCTCAGGTTAAGTTTACTACAGCTGTTTTGCCGGGCATAGCCGACAAAACAGCATAGGGAAAGGGCTATTATCGCGTAGAATAGTTCAACGCTTTGTCTCTTTTACGAATCTTTTAATGCTCAAAACCACGCTGCTGTTCTTTGCCACCGCTCTGTGTGAAATCGTCGGCTGCTATCTGCCGTGGCTATGGTTAAAACGCGGGGCCACGCCGCTGCTGCTGATCCCCGCCGGCCTGGCGCTGGGGCTGTTCGTCTGGCTCCTGACGCTCCATCCAACCGCCAGCGGGCGGGTATATGCCGCCTACGGTGGCGTGTATGTTTGTACCGCATTGCTCTGGCTGCGGGTCGTTGACGGAGTCAAATTAACCCATTATGACTGGGCGGGGGCGGCCATCGCGCTGTGCGGGATGCTGATCATCGCGGCGGGCTGGGGACGGGCATAAGCCCGTCTAATGTGATCCCTGCCACTTTTTTAAACCCTAATTCTTGTATGGTAGTCGACCTGTTGCCTTACTTATCAGACATCATATTGGGTTATGACTCTGTAAGGAACAACGATGGCTATTGAGACATTTGCCCCACAGGCGGGGGCAACGCCGCTGCGCATCCGTCGGGTGCAGAAGATCACCCTGACGCTGCTGTTTATCGCCGGTATCGTTAACTTTCTGGACCGCTCTTCCCTGAGCGTCGCCGGGGAGGCGATACGCGCCGATTTGGGTCTGAGCGCCACCGAGTTCGGGGTGCTGCTCTCCGCTTTTTCGCTCTCCTACGGCTTCGCGCAACTGCCCTCGGGCATTTTGCTGGATCGCCTCGGGCCGCGGGTTGTGCTGGGCGCCGGGCTAATATTCTGGTCTGCGATGCAGGCCCTGACCGGGATAGTCAATTCGTTCTCGCATTTTATTCTGCTGCGCATTGGCCTCGGGATCGGCGAAGCGCCGTTTATGCCCGCCGGCGTGAAATCGATCAACGACTGGTATGCGCAACGAGAGCGCGGCACGGCGGTGGGGATATTTAACTCCTCGACGGTGCTGGGTCAGGCCATCGCCCCGCCGGCGCTGGTCATCATGCAGCTGGCCTGGGGCTGGCGGACAATGTTTGTGGTGATTGGTTTAGCCGGTATCCTGGTCGGCCTGTGCTGGTATGTGGGATACCGTAACCGGCGGCAATTCACCCTGCAGGAGGAGGAGCAACGCTATCTGGCCAGCGAGGAGGCGGCACGACCGGCGCTGAAACTGAGCGAATGGCTGGCGCTGTTTAAACGACGTACCACCTGGGGGATGATCCTCGGCTTCTCCGGGGTGAACTATACCGGCTGGCTGTATATCGCGTGGCTGCCGGGTTATCTGCAGGCGCAGCAGGGATTGAGCCTTGCTAAAACCGGCTGGGTGGCGGCGATCCCGTTTCTCGCTGCGGCGGTGGGCATGTGGGTCAATGGGCTGGTGGTCGATGCGCTGGCGCGCAGAGGCTACGATCTGGCGAAAACCCGCAAAACGGCGATTGTCGCCGGACTGGTGCTTTCCGCTCTCGGCACGCTGTTGGTGGTGCAATCAAACTCGCCGACCCAGGCGGTGGCGTTTATCTCCATGGCGCTGTTCTGCGTCCATTTCGCTGGCACCTCGGCCTGGGGATTGGTACAGGTGCTGGTGGCGGAACATAAAGTGGCGTCGGTGGCGGCGATCCAGAACTTTGGCAGCTTTGTGTTTGCCTCCTTCGCGCCGATCGTCACCGGCTGGGTTGTGGATACCACCCACTCTTTCAATCTGGCGCTGGTGATCGCCGCCGGCGTGACCTTCGCCGGGGCGCTGTGCTACTTCTTTATCGTCAAAACCCGCATCGATTAACCGGTCGTTGTGCAACAGGCCCGCAGGGAGGTGTGGCCTGCGCCATGCTCCGTCTTCTCTTACCGCTTCGTGGCGGATTTTCTTCTGTCATCTCAGAGATTTTGTGACCGCTCGCCAGCGAGCACAACCCGGCAAAAGCTTCTTGTATGGTAGTTGACAGAAATCAAAGATGTTATACCAATTGCGTGAGATGGTTGAGGCACAAAGGCATTCTCCTCGAGAGTTCTCCCAGAGAATGGTTGATGAGCCACATAACAACGAGAGTTACCATGGAAAACACCCTCTTAACCGCTAACGCCATCCTGCCCGGCTACGATCGCCACGCGCTGGTCCCCCGTATCGTCCATCTGGGTTTTGGCGCGTTTCACCGCGCCCATCAGGCGGTATACGCCGATATACTGGCCAGCGAGTACGGCAGTGACTGGGGCTACACTGAAGTCAACCTGATTGGCGGCGAGCAGCAGATCGCCGATCTCCGGCAGCAGGATCTGCTGTATACCGTGGCCGAAATGTCCGCCGACGCGTGGACCGCGCGCGTGGTCGGGGTGGTGAAGCAGGCGCTGCATGCCCAGGTTGATGGTCTCGAGGCCGTGCTTTCGGCGATGTGTGAGCCACAGGTGGCCATTGTCTCCCTCACCATTACCGAGAAAGGCTATTGCCATTCGCCCGCCAGCGGCGAGCTGCAGCTCGATCACCCGCTGATCGCCGCCGATCTCGCTAACCCGCGCCAGCCGAAATCGGCAGCGGGCGTGGTGGTGGAGGCTTTGGCGCGCCGCCGGGCGGCAGGGCTGCCTGCCTTTACCGTGATGTCCTGCGATAACATGCCGGAAAACGGTCATGTGATGCGCAACGTTGTTTGCGCCTACGCCCGGGCGCTGGACGCGGACCTCGCAGCATGGATAGAACAGAACGTTACCTTTCCGTCGACCATGGTGGACCGCATTGTCCCGGCGGTGACCGCGGAAACCCTCGATAAAATTGAACAGCTGACCGGCGTGCGCGACCCGGCTGGGGTGGCCTGTGAGCCGTTCCGCCAGTGGGTGATTGAGGATAATTTTGTCGCCGGACGTCCACAGTGGGAGAAAGCGGGGGCGGAGCTGGTCGCCGATGTGGTGCCTTTCGAAGAGATGAAGCTGAGGATGCTCAACGGCAGCCATTCGTTCCTCGCCTATCTCGGCTATCTGGCCGGTTATCAGCATATCAACGACTGTATGCAGGATGACAACTACCGCCGCGCGGCGCTGGCGCTGATGCTGGACGAGCAGGCCCCGACCTTAAAAGTGCAGGGGGTGGATCTGTCACACTATGCCAGTCTGCTGATTGACCGCTACTGCAATCCGGCGCTCAAACACCGTACCTGGCAGATTGCAATGGACGGTAGCCAGAAGCTGCCGCAGCGCATGCTGGACTCGGTACGCTGGCATCTGGCGCACCAGCATGACTTCACGATGCTGGCGCTGGGCGTGGCGGGGTGGATGCGCTATGTCGGCGGTGTTGACGACGCCGGCCAGGCAATCGAAATTTGCGATCCGCTGCTGCCGGTGATCCAGCAGGCGGTAGCCGCCAGCGCCGATGGCGAAGCGCGCGTCAAAGCGCTGTTGGGCATTGAGGCCATCTTTGGCCGGGAGCTGCCGCAGGAAGCGCGGTTCGTCTCGGCGGTGACCCGCGCCTATGTAGCGCTACAGCGTCAGGGGGCGAAAGCCACCGTTGCCGCATGGGCTGAGGCGCAATAATCATTTGTTCCCGGTGTCGGTCATGGGGTCGACACCGGCTCTTCTGCTGTTTCTGCACGGTTCCGCTGATAAATCTTTTTTGCTGTCGATCGCTTTTAGCAGGCTAAAAATATGATCGAACGCAATGTCCTTACATAACTCTATATTTCCCTGATTTACTAAAGATAATTAGCTGTTATTTTTCCGAATAATGGCTGGTCATTCACCGCAAAAATGGCATAGTTAAGTTATTGAAAAATCATTTTCTCTGGAAAAGGAGTGCGGGCCATGTATAAAAAGATTTTATTGCCTGTTGATGTTTTTGAAATGGATTTAAGCGATAAGGCAGTGCGTCACGCGGAATTTCTCGCATCGGCGGAAAATGGCGAGATCACCTTGCTCAACGTCCTGCCGAACAGCAGCCGTTCGTTATTACGCGGATTTACGGCGGATATTCGTAAATTCGAAGCCTATATGCAGGAAGAGTCAGAGAAAAAGATGCGCGAGGTGGCGCGACTGTTCGACCTGCCAATGTCACGGATCCATACCCGGGTCGTGTTTGGTAACGTGCGCGATGAAATTCTGGCTATCAGTAACAACGAAGCGTTCGATGTGATAGTGATTGGCTCCCGCAAACCGGGGATCTCCACCCATCTGCTGGGCTCCAACGCCGAGTCCATTTTGCGCTACGCCAAAACGCCGGTGCTGGTGGTCAGATAATCCCCTCCGTCACGACGGCTGCGTCAGCCTTATTTCGCAGCCGTCTGGTCCTTACTCTTCGCTAAACCAGTCGCGATTCTCCTGGCGGATCAGCAGCACAGATTCGCTGATTTCATGCAAATGAATACTCATGGCTTTCTCGACTGCCTCAGCGTCGCGTTTTTCCAGCGCGGTAAAAATTTCGTAATGCTGGCGCAGAAGCATCTCCGGGGAGGAGACATGGTCAAGGCTCATGTAGCGCACGCGGTCAATGGCGGCTTTGATGTTTTCCACCGTATCCCAGGCCAGCTGACAATCGGCAATAACCGATAGCTTCTGGTGAAATTCATCATCAAGCAGGAAAAAATCGTTTAACTGCTGGCGGTCGACGGCAATACGCTGCTGATGGAGATTCTGCTCCAGCTGATAGACTTGCTCATCGTTAATCATGCCAGCGGCACGGCGGACCACCGCGCACTCAATCGCCTGGCGGACAAAGCAACCATTGCGCACCTGAGACAGGGAGATTTTGTTGACGTAGCTGCCGCGCTGGGGACGGATCTGGATAAGTCCATTCTCCGCCAGCTTAATAAAGGCCTCGCGCACCGGCTGACGAGATACCGCAAAACGCACGGAGACTTCTTTCTCCGACAGCGGCGTGCCAGGCGGGATGAGGCAGTGAACGATATCCCGGCGGAGGATGCGATAAATTTGCTGATTAACGGGTTGCGTCGGATTCAGTTGCGATTCTGCGGCCATTGATGGTTACTTTTTATGGGGTTATGCGCACTATTTTACGCGTTTTTTGCGGTTCCGCCCATACCCGGCCAGCAGGCCGGGTGGCTGACGGTTAGCCCTGGCGGTGAACGCTGAGCCCGGCAAAGCTCTGGCTCACCGGCATCATCTCCAGGGTGTTGATGTTGACGTGTTTCGGTAGGGTGGCCACCCACCAGACCGCCTCGGTCACATCTTCCGGCGTCAGGGCTTCGGTGTTCTCGTAGGTTTTACCGGCTTTGGCGTCATCGCCTTTAAAGCGGACGTTAGAGAACTCGGTGCCGCCCACCAGGCCCGGCTCGATGTCGGTGACGCGCACCGCGGTGCCGTGCAGGTCAGTGCGAAGATTGAGGCTGAACTGGCGCACAAAGGCTTTGGTCGCCCCATAGACGTTACCGCCGGCATAAGGCCAGCTGCCCGCCGTGGAGCCGATGTTGATGATATGGCCGCGATTGCGCGCCACCATGCCCGGCAGGACGGCGCGGGTCATGTACACCAGCCCTTTATTATTGGTGTCGATCATATCTTCCCAGTCTTCCACGCTGGCGCGGTGCGCCGGCTCCAGACCGAGCGCCAGACCCGCGTTGTTCACCAGCACATCGATAGCCTGCCACTCGGCGGGCAGGTCGGCAATCAGCGTCTCAATAGCGGCGCGGTTGCGGACGTCCAGTTGCGCGATATAAAGATTATCGCCCAGCTCGTCTTTCAGCGTCTTCAGGCGCTCTTCGCGACGTCCGGTGGCAATCACTTTATGACCGTTAGCGACAAAACGGCGAGTAATACTTTCACCAAAACCGGCAGTGGCGCCGGTGACCATGATAATCATCTTACTGTTCCTCAACGCTTTTTGTGTTTTCATACCATAGCACGCACAGGCGGCGACCGGTAACGGAAATCATTGCGACCCCTTAAGGAGAAGCCTAATCTTACAGGATTAGCCTGTGCAGGAGAGAAAGATGTCCGAACAAAACCCCTTTTTTAGCGTCAGTCTGTTGCCTTACCAGGCGCCGCGGTTTGACCTGATCGAAGACAGTCACTATCGTCCGGCGTTTGATGAGGGCGTTCGGCAGCAGCGCGAGGAGATCCGCGCCATTATCGACAATCCGCAGCCGGCCAGTTTCGCCAACACGCTCGAGGCGCTGGAGCAGAGCGGACAGCTGCTGGCGCGGGTGACGCGGGTCTTTTTCGCCATGGCCTGCGCCCATACCAACCCTTATCTTCAATCACTGGATGAACAATTTTCCGCCGAGCTCGCCGGGCTGGGGAATGACATCTGGCTCAACGAGGCCTTATTCCAGCGGGTGAACAGCGTCTACGAACAGCGCGAGACGCTCGCGCTTGACGGCGAATCCCTGCGTCTCCTGACCCTGACATGGCAACGTTTTGTTCACGCCGGGGCAACGCTGGACCCGGCGCAGAAGGCGGTGCTGCGCGCGCTGAACACTGAAGCGGCCACTTTGCAAAGTCAGTTCCAGCAGCGGCTGCTGGGGGCGGCGAAAAGCGGCGGCCTGGTGGTCGATGACCGGCATCAACTGGATGGCCTGAACGATGAGGAGATAGCGGCGGCTGCCGAGGCGGCGCGCGAAAAAGGGCTCAGCGATCGCTGGCTGCTGACGCTGACCAACACCACCCAGCAGCCGCAGCTGCTTGCGCTGCGCGACCGGCAAACGCGGGAAAATCTTTTCGCCGCCGGCTGGACGCGCAATCAGCAGGGCGATGAGCATGATACCCGTCGTCTGGTGCTGCGGCTGGCGGCGATCCGCGCGCAGCAGGCGGAACTGCTGGGGGCGGCAGATTACGCCAGCTGGGCGCTGACCGATCAAATGGCGGCTTCCCCGGCGGAGGCATTGGGCTTTATGCGTCAGATCGCGCCGGCGGCGCGGGCGAGGGCGGAACGTGAGCTGGCGGACATCCAGCAGGTGATCGACAACGAAGGCGGGGCGTTTCACGCGCAGGCATGGGACTGGCTTTACTACAGCGAGCAGGTGCGGCGGGCTGCCTATGCCATTGATGACGCGCAGCTTAAACCCTATTTTGCCCTCGAGCGCGTGCTGCAGGACGGCGTCTTCTGGACGGCATCGCAGCTCTTTGGGCTCCGCTTCGTGGAGCGCTTTGACATCCCGGTGTACCACCCGGATGTGCGGGTCTGGGAGATCTTCGACCACAATGGCGAAGGGATAGCGCTGTTTTATGGTGATTATTTCGCGCGCGATTCAAAGAGCGGCGGCGCCTGGATGGACGTGTTTGTCGAACAGTCGACCCTGCGGGAGCAGCGCCCGGTTATCTATAACGTCTGCAACTACACCCGGCCGCAGAGCGAGCAGAGCGCGCTGTTGTCATGGGATGAGGTGATCACCCTGTTCCATGAGTTTGGCCACGCCCTGCACGGGCTGTTCGCCAACCAGCGTTATGCCAGCCTCTCCGGCACCAATACCCCGCGGGATTTTGTCGAGTTCCCGTCGCAAATCTTCGAACATTGGGCCAGCCATCCGCAGGTATTTGCCCATTATGCGAAGCATTATCGCTCCGGAGAGCCGATGCCGGAGGCGCTGCGCGACAATATGTTGCGTGCGGCAACTTTCAATAAAGGATATGACATGAGCGAGCTGCTAGCCGCCGCGCTGCTCGATATGCGCTGGCACACGCTGTCGACCACTTCGTTACCGGAAGAGGTGGATGCGTTTGAACAGAAAATACTTCGGGATGAGCAACTGGATCTGGCGGCCGTTCCCCCGCGCTATCGCAGCAGCTACTTCTCCCATATCTTCGGCGGGGGCTATGCGGCAGGCTATTACGCCTATCTGTGGACCCAGATGCTGGCCGATGACGGCTATCAGTGGTTCGTGGAGCAGGGCGGTTTGACCCGTGAGAACGGTCAGCGCTTCCGGGAAGCGATTCTGTCGCGCGGCAATAGCACTGATTTAGCTGAACTTTATCGCCAGTGGCGCGGACACGATCCACAGATTGAGCCGATGCTGGAAAACCGTGGGCTGAGTGCGTAGGGTCATTTCGGGCTGACACGATAACCGGGCGCGATGCCCGGTTTATTGACCCCTTTTTGTTCCTCAAATGTCTCCACACTGTTCTCCCCAGTCCCCCCTCAAATTCTGAGAAAGAACTATACCGGCGATATTTCCGTCGCAGTAACGGGGCGGCGCAGGTGACAGCGACTTTGTCCGTTTTCCAAACACAGAAAAAGAGGACATCAGGCGCCACTTATTTCCCTGCAAACACGGGTGTTAAGGTTTAATTAACAAACAGGCAGGATACTGACCTCGCCAATCCTCTCATAAAATGGCCAAATCATGAACGAACAGTTACGTAATGCACTACCGCATAAAGACACCCCTTTTTTCCGCATGCTGCATATTATTGTCGCCACCCTGATTCTGCTGCAGATTATTAGCTCTAATTTCACTGAAAGTGAGGCGCTTCGCGACCTGAATATTACCGGGGTCGTCACATGGTTTCATATTGTCTCGGGATTAGCGCTGATTGCGCTTGGTGCGGTGTTGCTGGTTTGGATGCTTAATACGCGCGGGTTTCGATACTATTTTGCCTGGTCGACGTTTGATTTTCGTGGTGTGGTTGAAGACAGTAAACAGCTGATGACATTTCGTCTTCCTGAAGCCCATGCCGGGGGCATAGCGGCAATGATTCAGGGGCTTGGCGTACTGGCACTGTTAGCGGTCGCACTCTGTGGTGGACTCTGGTTTGTACTGGACACCGCGTCATGGGCGTCACCGTCGCTGGCGGAAACAGTCCTTCATTGGCATAAGTTTCTGACGGTGTTCATTGAAACCTATTTCTGGGCACATGGTGCGATGGGAGTGCTGCATATCTTTCTCTCCTTTCGCCGTCAAAGAAAACAAGCGATTATTGATTAATGTTCTGCACTTTCTAATTCCGATGAGGATGCGTATTTAAAGGGAAACGACATGCATCTTGAACGACACAGCATCGAAACCGTCGGCTGGCTAAGGGCTGCGGTTCTGGGAGCAAATGACGGGATTGTCTCAACCGCAAGCCTGGTGCTCGGCGTCGCCTCTGCAAACAGCGGCTCTTCGGGTGTACTACTGGCGGGGGTCGCCGGGCTGGTTGCTGGCGCCATGTCTATGGCCGCAGGAGAATATGTTTCGGTATCATCCCAGGCGGATACCGAAGCCGCGGCGCTTGCCCAGGAAAAAAGTGAGCTTGACGCAGATTATCAGGGAGAGGTGCGGGAGTTGACATCACTTTATATCCAACGTGGTGTGGAGCCAGTGCTTGCCCGGCAGGTAGCAGAGCAGCTTATGGCTAAAGACGCTCTGGAGGCTCATGCCCGCGAAGAACTGGGGTTAACGGATGTCCTTTCTGCGCGACCTTTGCAGGCGGCTCTCTTTTCGGCAGTGAGTTTTTCCGTCGGGGCGGGGTTGCCTTTGATCGTTGCCTTGTTATCGCCAGCAAAATTGATATCCATCTCTATCTTCTTTTCTACACTTTTTTCACTGGCTGCGCTGGGCTATCTCTCTTCCGTTGTGAGTAACGCACCGCCTGTCAGGGCGATCATCAGAATTACGTTCTGGAGCTCGCTGGCCATGCTTTTTTCGATGGGGATTGGGCGTATCGCCGGGCAGATACTATTGTAGAATTGTCGAGGGTCTGTTCCTCGACCGCTCCTCATCACTGGTTGAGCTCATCGTGGGGTTTTGATCGGCAGGGAGGAGCACTGCCCACCTCATTCGTCAAGGAGATACGTTTGCATATTGAGACTCATCGCCTGCGTCTTCGCCCTGTCATGGCTGAAGATGTTGTCGATCTATACCGAATTTATGGCGATCCGGCGACAAATACCTTTAACCCCGCAGGGCCCTATCCGGATATTGACTATGCCAGTATGGTTCTCCAGCGCTGGCTTGCCCACTGGCACGATCGCGGATTTGGCAACTGGGCCATATCGGCGCGTGATACCCCGGAAAAAATCATTGGCTTTGGCGGCGTAAGTCTACGCAGTTATAACGATGTCACCATTAACAATCTCGGATATCGGTTTTCCACTGAGGCATGGGGAAAAGGACTGGCCACCGAGTTTGCGATTGGCGCGATAAGATATGGCTTCGAGGCGCTTAAACTTGCGGAGATGTCAGCGGTTGTCCGGGCTAACCATCTGGCTTCGCAGAAAGTTCTCGAGAAAGCCGGGATGAGGTACATTAACGATATTGCTGATGTAAAAGATGCGCCGCCGAGTCTGCTCTATTCTTTGACCTTAAGCGAGTGGTTAAGCCAGTCGGGGTAACCCGCGGGCGCTTATTCGCAAGGCTGGATCGCACCGCAGCCGGCGCATCAGGTGGGGATTGCTCACAGAATCATGCGTTCATTCTACTGGCTCAATTAACTCTGGCCCTTGATTGTTCACATTGCCGACCGCCCGCGATACCGCATGCCAGATGAAATCGTCGGCGGTGACGGCTCCGTCCCTGGCAATCTCCACCGCTTCCGCGCCGGTGACTTCTTGCCTCATCCATTCCCGGGCGGCTTCCGGCGCCAGGACCAGCGGCCGGCGGTCATGAATATCGACAAGACCGCGATCGGCGGCAGCGGTCACCAGCAAAAATCCTTCGGCGCTATCCCCGCGTTCGAAGGGCGTGCTGCCAATAGCGGCCATAAATATCGGCTGACCATCCTTGCGCTGGATGAAGTAGGGCTGCTTTTTCTCTCCGGCCTTTTTCCACTCAAACCAGCCGTCGGCGAAGCAGATCGCCCGCCCGTGCTGCCACAGCGGTTTGAACATCCTGCTGGTGGCTGCGGTCTCAACGCGGGCGTTGATCAGCGGGGGTTTATCCCACCATCCTGGCGCATAACCCCAGTAAACGGGATCGAGGTGGAGTTGCGCATTCCTTTCACTCAGGAGTAACACTTTTGTCCCGGGTGCCACGTTATACCGCCCAATCGGCGCCGGGTCCCAGGGGATATCATGTTCAGCCTCTTCGGCAAGATAAGCCAGATATTCTTCCCGCGTCTGTGCTTGCGCAAAACGTCCGCACATCGCCACCTCCAGCATAATGTATAAAGGAAAGTATAGTTCATCAGGGAGGGGCCGTTGTGAGAAATGATTTTGAAATCATGCGATTGTGATTCCTTCCCCCAGGCGTATGGCTGACGTCTGGGCACATACTGTTTAAGTTGCCGATATTGCAGGCCATGATTCTGGCCTGAAATATATTAATAGAAGTTACTTATTCACCATGTGAATTGTTGTTGCGATAAATGTACGCAGGCGCAAGTACTGAGTATATGTCGCCTGAACAAGGCGTGTAGATGGGGTTGAAGGTGGGGTGTTTACCCGCCGCTGCAACAGACGAAAGGCAACGGCGTAGAAAAAGATTAGTTATCCGGGTTGTTGGAGATGCCTCTCCATACCATCCCCAGACCGATCAACATCGACGCGAAGAGGGCGAACAGGGTGGTAGAGATAAAAATGCTGGTCATTATGATGCCTCAGAAAGTGCGTATGCAGATTATTAGGCACGGGGGGACGAGAAAGGTTCCTTCCCTGGCGGATTATCTTTTCACCAGCGTCTTTCCGTCTGGCGCCAGCGAGGCGGATGTCATATCGAGGCACCGCTCTTGACGGAGGGATAATGCGGGGAGCCGTGTTTCTCCCTGCGCTGTTGCAGGAAGCCACTGGCAGGGGGATGCGTCGCGTTTCGGGCGTTGACATCCCATTGTACAAGTTATATATACATGTCGCTTCTGTTTATTGAATGTTAAACAGCATCAGTTATGGGACTCAGAAGCACCACACCCCCGCCGTCGGGCGGGGGTTACTTTGCCACCTGACCTGGTTATTTCTCACGGTGACTGACGAAGAAAATTTTTATTTCAGGTCTTGAAAAACGCGCTTTAGCTATTATTTTATATAGCGGACAAGCAATGCTTGCCTTTATGTTGAGCTTTTGAATGGATATTCAGGAGGTTAATGATGGCACTCAAAACCTTGTCAGCACTCCCGGTATTTGCTGATTCTCTTTTTGCCGATCGCTTTAATCGTATTGACCGTCTTTTCAGCCAGTTAACTGGCGATACGCCGGTGGGTACCTTACCTGCCTACGATTTACAGAAAGTGGATGACAGTAATTTTCTGCTCAGCGTTAGCGTACCAGGCTGGAAAGATGATGAACTGGAAATTGAGACCGTAGGCGGTAATTTACATATTACCGGCAAACGCGCGCAAACCGAAAATCATTCCGGAGGCAGCCAGGGCTGGATTTATAAAGGCATTCGTCGGGCTGATTTCCAGCTCAGTTTCTCGCTTCCTGAACACGCCCAGATTAATCAGGCGCAGCTGGATAGCGGGATCTTAAAAATTGCTATCCATCAGGAAATACCCGAGAGCGAAAAACCGCGCAAAATTGCGATTGAGAATCAAGGCAGGGTGATCGAGCATAAAGTTTGATTGCGTCTCTGTCCTAAAGTTGTTCATTTCAAGGCCCGCGCTGCGGGCCTTTATATTATCCGCTAAAGGAGGCGTAAACGGCCTCCCGGCGATCAGAGAAATCGATATGCTATCCTGTAAACAGGGCCTGTGAGGCTGTGTTCCTTCTAAAAGTCGGCGAGGTGTCAGAATGACGGACCAAATCGATAAAGACGCACAAAATACCCATGAATTGACCGCTCGGGTGGCCCGGGCGCTTATTGCGAGAGGCTGGCGACTGACCACGGCGGAATCCTGCACCGGTGGCAATCTGGCGGCGGCGCTCTGTGCTCAGGCTGATACCGCGGCCTTTTATGATACCGGCGTGGTTACCTTCAGCGATGAAGCCAAGCGCAACGTGCTCCAGGTCCGCGCGGAAACCCTGGCGGTACATAGCGCTGTCAGCGAAGCGTGCGTTCAGGAAATGTCGACCGGTATTTTGACGTTAGCCGGGGCCGATATCGCCATCGCCATCAGCGGCTATGCGGGGCCGGAAGGAGGGGAGGATGGAACTCCCGCCGGGACGGTATGGTTTGCATGGAACTTTCGCGGCCAGATCGAAACCCAACGGATGCGCTTTACCGGTGACTGCGAGGCAGTGGTGGCACAAGCGGTGCGCTTCGCCATGGCAGCGCTGGGCGAAAAACTCGCCCACTGGCAGTGACGCTACCGGACGCTGCGCCTTTACAGATCCGCAGCCTGGCGCTCTACCGGCCAGAAAATCTCCCCGATGCCATTCAGACAAGGCCGGGAAAACAGGAAGCCCTGAAACAGGCGAATGCCAACCGACTGTAGCCAGCACCACTCCTCCAGGGTTTCAACGCCTTCCGCCACGACCGTGATGCCTAAATCCTCGCAGCAGCGGACGACCGAGGCGACAATCGCCTGCTTGGTGCCGCTGATATGAATGTTGCGCACCAGCTCTGCGTCCACTTTAATTTTGTCAGGCTGAAAGCGGGTCAGTAACGACAGGCCGGAGTAACCCGCGCCAAAGTCATCGATGGCCAGCTTCATGCCTGCGACGCGCAGCGCTTTGAGCACCTTGCGGAACTGGTCGAAGCAGGTGATCACCTCCGTTTCGGTGACCTCTATCAGCACCTGGTCCGGCCTGAGGCCGGCCGCCAGCAGGCTGTTCATCAGCCAGCCGACGGCGTCAGGATGGTTATACAGCGAACCGGGCAGCAGGTTAATGGCCAGTTGGTGTTTGCCAAGCGGTAGCTGACCTGCGAGAGAGAAGGCATATGCTTTGCTCTCGAGGTCGAAACGGTAACGATCCTCCGCCGGGATGGCGGCAAACATCTCCACAGGGGATCCGCCGGTAGGGCTGCGGATCAGCGCTTCAAAGGAGGAGATTCGCTTTTTCGCTGGTTCGACGATAGCCTGCAAGGCAAACTGGCAGGGTTGATCGGGCAGATGACGCGGCGTGGCTGTGCCCGCGGCGGCCTTCATCGTCCAGCGAGAAGGCTGCAACGGCTCGGGAAGACAATAGCGCCCACCGTTAGCGATAAAGGCGTTAATCAGTCGGAACATCCGGTCGTTGATTGGCTCGGTGACCCCGAACGAGCTAATGCGCAGGATCTCCTCCAGCGCGCCATCGTCATCGTAAAGACGGAGATCCAACATGCGCATCCCGGTGCCGCGAAAGCGACGGTAGGCCGAATAGTCGCGCATCAGCTCAACCACATCGCGATGGCGCGGATCGCTTTGTATTTCGTGGAATAACGACTCCAGACTCTCTTCGCTCCCTTCCAGCACCTGGAAGAACTGCAGGCCGTTAAACAACAGAATGCCGGTGATGCCAAGGGGCGTATTTTTCCCGCAGGCGCGATGAATTAAAGCGTCGAGATCGGTGAGCGGGCGGTCAGGATCAACCTGGCTGCGATAAATCAGGGTGGTTAGCATTAGTCATTCCGGTCGCTGCAGCAAAGCTGCGATGGCCTGTACAGCGCATGTTGAGAAAAGTATGGCCTGCCCCCCAAATAGGGAGTCTGTGTTTGGTGCCCTTTAACTAACCGTGATGTCCGCACGCAGAACGTGAGTTTCACTTGGTGACTACCTTCACTCTACAGGGAATCTAAAGTTTAGCTATCTTTTTCGCATGCTCAATGCAAAAAAGGGCAAACAGACCGATCGCCCTTTTTGAAATATTGGCTCAGCGTATTAACTAGCCGGTTAATACTCGTCACCAGGAATTATCCTACCATTCTATTTCACGCTCTCAAAAAGCGATGCTGGTCTTGCCTCGATAAAATAGAATGCATAATATCAGTCCAGGTTAAATTTCTTTTTTTAGGTCTGCTATGAGTGACTTGTTTATTATTTTATGCCTGATTCTCTGTCCCGTTATTTCTTTGTGGAGTGGTGTTTCTTACATTCGGGAAAGACGCAAAAGACGCTACGTCTTCCGTTCCAGAAGATAATCTGCAGAGGTAATACAATGGCGATTGTATTAACGTCTTGCGAGTAGTTTTACGAGGTTGTTAAATTGCTGGCGGCTGTTTAAATTGAACTTGCACATAATATTCTTTTTATGCGAATGAATTGTTTTATGGCTAATTTTAAGCGCCGCGGCGACTTCATGCGGACTTAATCCAATACTGAATGCGTAAATGACTTTGGTTTGCGCATCGCTGACCGTCTTGCAGGCGCAATTGATGCAACGCCGCAGGCGATTGAAGGATGGGTCATGATGAGGTGGCAGGGAGCGCTGAATCGCGCTGGCTATCTCATCTTTAAGAAGCTGAACGGGAACGTGGGGAGGCATAAACACCGCCTGCCGCAGACAGTTGGGTAAACCCTCTTCGGCGGTAGCTTGTTCATTATCCTGAAAAATAAAAAGCGTGTATTGCTCTGGGGCATGCTGAAACAGGTCATGACACAGGTACCATTCTCCCGCCACCATTTCCGTGAAGATCACATTAGCTTGCGCCATCCCATCCGCGTTCCATTGTTGAGAAAACTGATACTCTGATCCCCCGTAGGTCTTCATCGCTTCATCCACCAGTTCCGCAATAGCAACCCGCAAATAGTGATTTTTTATATTGATCAAAAAATTCGTCATATAACTTCCCTGTTGGGTATTAAAAAAGGTGTCAGAATAAATTAAAGAATATAATGGTGAGGTGCAGACGTTTTTTAGCCGGGGTAATCTAAGGGATGTTTTTCATTAATGCAATATCTGCCTGGAAAAGTGAGATATCGGTGTATTGGTATGCGAAAGTTCCTAATAAACAAAATGTTAAGGATATATCGATCAGCGTTTTAAGCGTTTTGATGATTTTTTATTTTTGCGATGCATAAAAAGCTTAGTGATAGCCAGTATCTGTTGTTAGAATTAGCGGAGGACAAGATTACAGGAAGTATGTAGTGCTTATGAAGCAGAAGCTCTATTTAAAAATGTTGGCGTGGCTGGAGGATAATATCTACTGTAACCCGGCGATCGATGACCTGGCACAGTATATGGGCTATTCGCGTCGGTTTGTGTACGAGGTGTTTTATCAATACGGCCGGTTACCCATCGGGCAGTATATTCGCCTGCGGCGCTTGACCATCGCAGCGGTCAGTCTGCGCTTAACGCGGCAACCGATCGCCGCTATAGCCTGGCAGTTAAGTTACGATTCGCCGCAGACCTTTTCCCGCGAGTTTAAGAAACGGTTCTCGCTTTCGCCACGGGAATACCGATGCGCAGCGCACTGGGATACGGCAAAACTGTTAAAAAAATTCTCCCCTGATGATGAACGTCTGCCATTGGCGCGGATCTGTTCCCTGCCGGAGCGGGTCTATTATGGCTACCCGATGAAGTATGAACTGCGCCTGTCGGATATGGTGCTGCAACGCACCGCCAAGACGGCTATCAGACAAAAGGTTGACCGTTTTTTTACCACCGGAGAAGGCTCGCTTTCCATACTCTCTGATTACGCCGCGGCGCGTCAAAATGAGCTTAACGTCGAGATTAACGCCTTTGTTGGTTGTCATGAGACGCGAAAGCCATCGTCCACGTTGACCGCCCGGTCGGGACTCTATGTCGGAGTTGATTTCTACGGCAGCTGGTCACGCTATGCCCGTTTGTCCAGCGATCTCTATCTGGATCTGCTGCCAACGCTGGGGGTAAGCCGTCGCGACGGGTATGACATAGAATGTTTCATGGCACGCCATACGGAAGGCGGAGATACAGAAGAGAGGTGCTATCACGTACGCTATTTTATACCGATGACGCTGAAAGCGGCGGCTCAGCAGCCGGGCAGCGATAATGAGTCAGTCCCCGCGAGGGGGACCCAATAAGGTGGCCGGAGCCACCCAAATAAACTTCACAGTAAAAACCACAGCAGCCAGGTAATGAGGAAGCCCGTCACCCCCATGATGGTTGTCAGTACGGTCCATGTTTTGAGTCCGTCCGGCACCGAGAGCCCCAGATAGCGCGTGACCACCCAAAATCCGGCATCGTTGACGTGTGACAATCCGAGTGAGCCGAAGCAGGTCGCCAGCGTCACCAGCACCAGCTGCAGCGGCTCCAGCCCGGCAACTGCCTGTGACAGCAGGCCGGAGGTGGTGAGGATCGCCACGGTGGCCGAGCCCTGCGAGGCCCGAAGCACCAGCGACAGCAGGAAAGCGGCGGGCATCAGCGGCAGATGAATCGTCTCCAGCGCCTCGGCTAAGGCATTGCCGATGCCGGAGGCGACCAGCACCCCGCCAAAGGCGCCGCCGGCGCCGGCGACAAGGATAACGTCCGCCGAGGAGGGGATCGCGCTGCCGGTCACTTCTCCCAGCTTTTTCAGGTTCATACCCCGCCGGATGCCCAGCGTCCAGCTGGCCAGCCCCAGGGAGATCAGCAGGGCGACGGGCGGGGTGCCAATGACGGTCATCAGCTGGCGAATCGCGTTTTCCGGCAGCAGCAAGGCCTGACAGAGCGTTCCGGAAACAATCAGCACGATGGGCACCACGATCAGCCCGCCGATAACCAGCGCATTCGGCGGCGCCAGTCGGGTCTGCTGCGCGTTGACGGAGAGGTCGGGCACCTCGGCCGTTTGCTGCTGTTCCAGCACGTTAATCGACAGATGATAATGGCGCTGATTGATCGACCGGGCGACAAAATAACCCACGATACCCACCACGACCGACACCCCAATCCCCGCCAGCATCAGCCAGCCGACATCGCTATGCAGAATACCTGCCGCGACCGCCGCGCCAGGGTGGGTTGGCAATGCCACGTGGACGGTTAACATCACTCCGGCCATTGGCAGGCCAAACTTCAACGGCGACATATGAGCGACTTTACTGAAGCCGTAAATTAACGGAATGATGATAATAAAGCCGACTTCAAAGAAGACTGGCGTGCCGAGAATAAAAGCGACGATGGTTAAGGCGGCAATCGTCCGTTTAGAACCCAGCACGCCGGTCAGCGTTTTCGCCAGCGATTCGGCGCCGCCGGATATTTCAATGAGCACCCCCAGCATTGATCCCAAAATAATAATGCTGGCGATATGGCCGAGCAGGCCGCCCATCCCTTTTTCAATGGTGGTAATGATTTTATCCGCCGGAATGCAGGTGGCGAACGCCACCAGCAGGCTGACGATCAGGAGCGCCACAAAAGGATGCGCTTTCGCTTTGATCACCAGCAGGAGCAACAGCACTACGCTGGCTAACGCAATAAGTAACAGCGCCGATGTCGACATAGTTTTGCCTCGGGTATTAACAGGTATACAGAGAGTTATATTTTTAGAACCGCGCTTTATTTTTTCCGGTAGGGCGAAAACCATTCCAGTCCGGAAAGGGTATCCGCCCTGGGGATATATTCGCAGCCGATCCAACCGTCATAGCCCGCTTTATCCAGTAACGCATAGATCCATGAATAATTAATCTCGCCCTCGTCCGGTTCATGGCGGTCGGGCAGGGAGGCTATCTGAATATGGCGGTACTGACCGGCATACTCAGTAATAAGATGGCTTAAATTACCGTCCACTTTCTGCGCATGAAACAGATCTAACTGCACCGCGATGTTTGGCCGGTCGACCCGCTTCGCTATCTCCAGCGTCTGATATTGGCTGTGGTAGAGATAGCCCGGTTTGGTCTGCGGATTCAGGGCTTCAATGAGCACTCGCTTGTCGTGGCGGGCAAAGCACTCGGCGGCGTAGCGCAGGTTATCGAAAAGCTCGGCCTCGCAGGCCGCGCGATCCATCCCCGGCGGCACCACGCCGGCCATGATATGCACCTGCGGACAATCCAGCTGGCAGGCATACTCCAGCGCCAGCTCAATATCACGCCGGGCCTCGGCGCTCCTGCCCGGCAGGGCGGCGAGACCCCATTCCCCGGCGTTAACGTCGCCGGGCGGGGTATTAAACAGCACCAGCTGCAGCTGGTTTTCCTGCAGGCGCTGTTTAATTTCCCCGGCGGCATACTCATAGGGGAACAGAAACTCCACGGCTTCGAAACCGGCGCGGGCGGCGGCGGCAAAGCGGTCCAGGAACGGCAGTTCGGTAAACAGCATGGATAAATTTGCAGCGAATTTTGGCATGGTTTTATCTCAGTTCATCCACTTCGTCAGCGGTCAGGTAACGGATCTCGCGATTGCCGAGGGTAAACATCAGCCGCGCGGTCTCTTCCAGCTCTTCGGTATTGTTGGTGGCTTCGCGCAGCGATGAGCCGGTGACCACCGGACCATGGTTGGCCAGTAAAAAGGCGTTATAGCGCGGCGCCAGCCCGGCCAGCGCCTCGGCAATGCGGTCGTCGCCCGGTCGGTAGTAGGGAACCACCGGGACGTCGCCGACCCGCATCACCACGTAGGGAGTAAATGGGCGAATACAATTGTGCGGATCGAGCCCCTGCAGGCAGGAGAGCGCGGTCAAATAGTGGCTATGCAAGTGGACGATCGCCTTGCAGGCCGGGTTATGCAAATAGACCGCCCGGTGAAAAGCGACCTCTTTCGACGGTTTGTCGCCGGCGAGCCATTCGCCTTGCAGGGTAACCACCGACAACCGCTGCGCCTGCAGCTCGCCCAGGCAGGAGCCGGTCGGCGTCGCCAGCAGGTTGCCGTCCGGCAGCAGCAGCGACAGATTGCCGGCGGAGCCGGTGGCATAACCGCGGTTAAACAACGAGGCGCCAATTTGCACCATCTCATCTCGCAGCTGTTGCTCAGTCATGACAAAACTCCTGCTGGGCACGGGCAAAGAACGAGATATCGCCGAAATTCCCTGACTTCAGCGCCAGGGAGAGCGGCTGGCGGGTGTCACGCACCCAGGGAACTCCAGGGGAGATCGTCGGCCCGATATGGAACGCCTCGACCCCCAGCGTCTGCGCCACGATGCTCGACGTTTCCCCTCCGGCCACAATAAAGCGGGTGAATCCTTTCGCTTTCAGCGCGGCGGCGAGGGCGGCGAACAACTGTTCCACCCTTTCGCTGCTGGCCTTGTCGCCATACTGCGCCTGGATCCGCTGCAGCGTTTGCGGCTCGGTGGTGGCATAGACCATCGGCGCCAGCGGCGCATCGCGGTTTGCGTCCACCCAGGCTGCCAGCGTCCCGACATAGCCTTCGAGATCGGTAAAGCAGGCGCTTAAGTCAACGGCGCGGGCGGGAGCCTGTTCACGATAGGCCGCCACCTGGCTGTTGGTCATCAGCGAACAGGAGCCCGAGAGCACCACAGCCGGGCCGGGTAGCGGCATGCCCGCCAGGGATCCTTCACCTTGGGTTCCGTGGCGCTGCGCCCAGTCGCGGGCGAGGCCGATGGCGAGACCAGAGCCGCCGGAGACCAGCTTCATCTCCCGCAGCGCCGCCCCCTGGGTCAGCAAATGCTGTTCACTAAGGGCATCGAGCACCACATAGCGCACCGCCGGATCGCTGATGGCCGCCAGCGCGGCAACGACCGCTTCCGGCCCCTGATCGATAATTGGCCAGGCTATCAGCGCCGCTTTACCGCCGCCCTGGCGTTCGATTAAGCGGCCGAGGTGGGCATCCTCCATTGGCGTCACCGGATGGTGGCGCATGCCGGACTCATTGAGCAACTGCTGGCCGACAAACAGATACCCCTGATAGACCGTGCGGCCGTTCACCGGCAGCGCCGGTGATATCACCGTCCGCGTCTCGCCCAGCTCTGCCAGCAGCGCATCCAGTACCGGGCCAATGTTACCCTGCGCGGTGCTGTCGAAAGTGGAACAATACTTAAAATAAAATTGCTGACAGCCCCGGGCTTGCAGCCAGCGCAGGGCCGCCAGGGACTGGCTGACGGCGGTTTCCACCGGGCAGGATCGCGTTTTCAGACTGATCACCACCGCTTCACTGGTCAACGGCAGTTCGTGGGGCGGTACGCCGTTTAGCTGCACGGTCGGCATGCCGTTGCGCACGAGGAAGCTGGCGATATCCGTGGCGCCGGTAAAGTCATCGGCAATGACACCAAGCTGCATCTTGTCTCTCCTCACTGTTTATGGCCCGGCAGGGTAATGCCGTTGAAAATCTTGATCACCGCGCTGTCATCTTCCCGGCCGAATCCGGCGTTGCTGGCGGAGGTGAACATATTCAGCGCGGTGGTCGCGAGCGGCAGCGGGAAGGTCAGCGCCCGGGCGGTGTCATTCACCAGACCGAGATCTTTGACAAAAATATCGACGGCGGATTTTGGCGAGTAATCGCCATCCAGGACGTGCTGCATACGATTCTCAAACATCCACGAATTACCCGCCGCGTGGGTCACCACGTCGTACATCGTCTCCAGCGGGATGCCGGCGCGGGCGGCGAGGGCCATCGCTTCGGCGGCGACGGCGATATGCACCCCGGCCAGCAACTGATGGATGATTTTCACCGTCGAACCGAGGCCAATGTCGCTCCCGATGCGGTAGACTTTGCCGGCCACCGCATCCAGCACTGGCGCGAGGCGGGCAAAGGCGGCATCGCTCCCGGAGGCCATTACCGTCATGTCGCCGGCGGCCGCTTTCACTGCGCCGCCCGATACCGGCGCGTCGAGCATCAAGAGCTGATATTCTGCCAGCGCTACGGCTATCGCCTGGGCATCGGCGGCGGCGATGGTTGACGACACCATCACCGCGGTGCCCGGCTTCAGATGGGCGGCGAGGCCGCTCTCGCCGAACAGGATCCCCCGCACCTGGGCGGCATTGACCACCAGCAGTACGACCGCATCCAGCTCAGCGGCGAAAGGCACCGCGCTGGAGCCTGCGCCTTTGGCGCCCGCCTCCAGCAGCGCGCGGCAGTTGTCGGGGTTGATGTCCACCCCCCAGGTGTTCAGGCCCGCCTGCAGGCAGGCGCGAGCGGCGCCCATGCCCATCGAACCCAGTCCAATCACGCAGACGTTAGTGTGTGCAGTCATGACGGTCTCCTTGTGAATATTCGTTAATTAATGTTATTTAATGATAGAGTAAAGCGTTATCATGTGAATTTATGTGAGAGTTATCACGAATAACCCACATGAATATAAAAAATTCACAGGCGGAAAGTGGCTGCGCAATGGCGATTCTTGCCCTAAAATAGCGTAAAAACAGCGGTCAAGCGCGATAACAGTACAGGGTATCGTCAGGCTCCCGGCGTGAGTGGTGTGGTCTGGTGTGAAAAAATGGTAAGGGGAGAGCGGTGATTCCAATTGAACGTCATCAGCGTATTTTAGCCCTGGTGGAGCAGCGTGGGGCGGTAAGCATTAATGAGCTGACGGAGATCCTCGGCGTGTCCCATATGACTATCCGTCGGGACGTCAGTAAGCTGGAAGAACAGGGGCTGCTGGTCAGCGTCTCGGGCGGCGTGCGCGCCGTCAGCCGGCTGGCCGCAGAGCCCAGTCATCTGGTGAAAAGCACCCTGCAGAGTGAAGAGAAGCAGGCCATCGGCGCGCTGGCGGCCAGTCTCATTGCCAAAAACAGCTGCATCTATCTCGATGCCGGCACCACCACTCTGGCGCTGGCGCGGGCCATCCTCGACCGGGACGACCTGCAGGTGGTCACCAATGATTTTGAGATAACCCAGCTGCTGATAGATGCCAGCCAGTGCGGGGTGATCCACACCGGCGGCACCCTGTGCCGGGAGAACCGCTCCTGCGTCGGCGAGTCGGCGGCGCGCACCTTGCGCCACCTGGCTATCGATACGGCCTTTATCTCCGCCAGCGGCTGGGACAGCCGCGGAATTTTCACCCCTGATGAGAACAAAGTCACCGTCAAGGAGACCGTCAGCCAGGTTAGCGCCAGAAGCATCCTGCTGTGCGACAGTTCGAAATACAATCAGGTGGCCACGTTTATGGCGTTGCCCTTGACTCGCTTTACCACCATCATTACCGACCGGCATCTCTCCGATGCCGCCGCCGCCCATATCACCCGGCACGCCTGCGAGGTGCTGCGCGCCGGGTAAGGCGCGCGGCCTTCGCCGGGCTAGCGCTGCCAGTGCTCGATCAGCGCCGCGCCTATCACGGCGATCTGCTGGTTACGTTCGGCCATGGTCGCTGCGGTATCCCGCAGATAGATCACCACGATACGCTCCGCTTTGCCGTCCGGGCCGAGCAGGGCGACAATGCCGCGTGAGCCCCGCTCACCGGCCCCGGTTTTATCGGCGATAAACCAGCCCGCCGGCAGCACGGCGCGGATCAACGGGCCGGCCACCCGGTCGTCAACCATCCACTGCAGCAGCTGCTGCTGCGAACGGGCGCTCAGAGAGGGGGTGGTTAGCAGCTTGCGCAGGGTGGTGGCCATGCTGGCCGGGGTGGTGGTGTCGCGCACGTCGCCGGGAAGCGCCTCATTGAGTTCCGTTTCCCAGCGGTCAAGACGGGTGACGTTGTCACCGATCTGGCGCAGAAAAGCGGTCAATCCCGCGGGGCCGCCGACGATCTTCAACAGCAGATTGCCGGCGGTGTTGTCGCTCATGGTGATGGCGGCGGCGCAGAGTTCGCCAACGGTCATCCCGTCGGCAAGGTGTTTTTCGCTGACCGGGGAGTAGTCCACCAGATCCTGCTGGCGGTAGTGGATCCGCCGATCCAGCTGTTCGTCGCCGGCATCCACCCGGGCCAGCACCGCGCCGCAGAGCAGCACTTTAAAGGTGCTCATCAGCGGAAAGCGCTCACTGGCGCGCCAGGCGGCCAGCGTGCGGCCGCTGGCCAGATCCATTTCAACATAGCCCACCCGGCCCGCCAGCTGACTTTCGCTGATTTTAATCTGCTCAAGCGGCTGAGGGCTGGCGAATACCGCCAGTGGCAGGGCGGCAATCAGGGAGATAAGGCACAGGCGAACATAACGCATAACCGTAATACTTCCTTGTGTAAGGGCCGATAAAGGCGAGAAAAGGTGTGACGAATAAGAATAACCCGGTATTTTGCTGATTCACAATTCCTCTTTTTTCCTTCATCATTTGTCATCTTTTATTTCGAATAATCAATATTTAGCTCAGCCTAAGCACGCTATTTTTTGACTCAAGGCCGCAATGAACTATAAGAAAGTACTTAAGACCGCACGCTGGCTGGCGCCGCTGATTGCTGACGATACGCCCGCCGCGCTGCGCGGTTTGCCAATGATCTATGCCATCCCGGGAGGAACTGGTGCACCCGATAATTAAGGTCATGCTGGTGGGCGGTAAGGCGGATGGACTGCTGGTCAGCGTCGCCGACGATGCGACCGAGGTCTCGGTGACGCCTGCGCAATACGGTGCGCCGTCCGGGCAACCGCTCAGCTATCGTATCGTAAGTCAAACCATTGACGATGAACGCTATTTCTTTGGCGTCTTTAGTGACGCCCATCAGGATAGCGATAAGCTGACGCGGGTGGCGCTGACCCGCGGAATGAAAAAAATGTTCTGTTGAACCCGGGCGGAGTGAGGGGATGCGATAGTATCCATGCCGCGGCTTTGCTACTGTGGCAGCCTTCTCTCTCCGGGCCAGGACGCATCATGATTCAGTACATCCATATACAAAACTTTCGCTCAGTCAGGGATATCGAACTGGAGCTGGGGCCATTGAACATTGTCTTCGGTCCTAACGGCTGCGGCAAATCCAATATTTACAACGCCATCCATCTGTTGACCGCGGCTGCCGACGGCAGGCTGTCGGGGTTTATCAGCGCAGAGGGCGGCCTGGAAAATATGATGTGGTCCGGAGATCGTTCCCCCCTCGATCACCATCCCCGCCGGCTGCAAATCGCCTGTCGGACGGAGAGCTTTGATTATGAACTGCAGGTAGGTTTCCCGGAAAAATTACCCTATCCGACGCAGTTCATGCTCGATCCCATCGTCAAAGAAGAGCACATCTGGCTGGCAGGCTACTCCCGTCGGCCTTCCTCCCGCGTACTGCAGCGCAAGAATCAGGCGGCGTTCCTCGTCGATGTCACCGGGGAGAAAAGCACCTTCACCGAGAGTATTTATGAAAACGAGTCGGTGTTCGGTCAGCTTGGCGAGCCGCACCGTTTTCCCGAAGTGTCGCGGGTGCGGGAGACCCTGCGCCGCTGGCGGTTTTACCATGAGTTCGCCATTGGTCGCCACTCGCCGCTGCGCCAGCCGGCCGTGGGGTATCGTTCGCCGGTGCTCGACAGCGATGGCCATAATCTGGCCGCCGCCTTTCAGACCATTGTCGAGATTGGCGCGGAGGAGATGTTGCACGAGATCCTCGCCGACGCCTTTCCCGGCTGCCAGTTTTACTGTGAAAACGAGCACTCGCGTTTCGCCCTGAAAATGCGCCGGGAGGGGATCCGCAGGCCGCTGCTGGCGGCGGAGATGTCCGATGGCACGCTGCGCTTTCTCTGTCTCGCCGTCGCGCTGCTCAGCCCGCGCCCGCCGGCGTTTCTGGCGATCAATGAGCCGGAGAACAGCCTGCATCGCGACATGCTCCCGGCGCTGGCCCGGCTGATAATCGAGGCCTCCCGCTACAGCCAGATCTGGCTGACCAGCCACTCGGCTGAACTGGCGGAGCTTATCGCCGCCGGGGCGCCCTGTCAGCGCTATGCGCTGGAGAATAGCGGCGGAGAAACGCGCATTGTGGCGTAAACCCCGTCATCCCTGACGGGAGCGCCGGGATCAGGCGGGGGTCTGCGTCTCCGCTGCTGGCAGCAGGCTTTTGCCGCCGCGTAAGGTGATGAACGAGAGCAGGGTGAAGCTCAGGGTGATGCAGCCGAGGATCAGATAGGCCTGATGGAAGCCGACGGTGTCATACATCCGGCCCACCTAGGCGGAAAGGACCACCCCGGACAGCTGTTTCGACAGGTTAAAACCGATCAGGAACAGGGTGGCCGAGAGCCGCGGGTTAAAGGCGGAGGAGATATATTTAAAGGTCCCGACCAGCAGGAAGGGGATCTCAAACATATGCAGCATCTTGAGGATCACCACCTCTACCGCCGATGAGGCGAACGACGATCCGAGAATGCGCACCGACATGATCATCCCGGCGGTCAGCAGGGCGTTTTTGGCGCCGATGCGGTTAACGATGGCCGGGGCGCAGAACATAATTAGCGCGTTGAGCAGCTCGCCGCCGGTGGTGACGAAGCCAAACACTTCGGTACCGCGCTGCGGACTGGCGAAAAAGCTTTTGAAAAAGTTGGCGAACTGCTGATCAAACACGTCGTAGACGCTGGCGACTCCCACCACATAGACGATAAAGCCCCAGAAACGCGGCATACGCAACAGCTCGGCCGCGGTGCGCAGCGAAAAGGCCTGGCGATTGGCTCCCAGCGCCTCAATAACCTGGGCGCTGTTGCTGCTTTCCGGGCGCGACAGCCAGAGCAGAAGACCTAGCACCAGCGCAAAGCCGGAGGCGATCCAGAAGGTAATATTGGGGTCGATGCCGAACAGCACGCCGGTTATCGAGGCGCACAGCGCCCAGCCGACGCAGCCAGCGACCCGCACTTTGCCATATTCAAAGCGGTTTGCCCGGCTGACGCGCTCGATATAGGCTTCCACCGCCCCGGAGCCGCTGGAGAAAACAATCCCCAGGTAGATCCCGCCCACCAGCGAACCGGCGATAATATTCATCTGCAACAGCGGGGAGAAAACGAAAATAAAGAACGGCGCGAACAGAATTAACAGTACCGTGATGGTCCACAGCAGATGTTTGCGCAGGCCAAGCTTATCCGACATCAGACCAAATACCGGCTGAAAAATAATTGCGAACAGCGAGATGGAGGAGAAGACGATCCCGGTTTCCGTTTTGGTTAAATGGTTAACGTCCGCCAGCCACACCGGAAAAAAAGGAAAATAGGCCGACATAATGAAATAGTAAAAGAAAAAGAACAGCAGGAAATAGACAAAATTATGCCGTTCTCGCGGCGCCAGTTCAGAGAATTTCATCACCATGATCCCTTGTTATTCTGTTTGTAGGGTGGGGGCTGCCGCCCCCACGGATTAAAGGCAACGCAATGAGACCTCGTACTGCCAGCGCGTTTGGGTCAGGAGCCACTGCGGCAGCACGCTTGGGGTCCAGGAGTCATCGCCGCCCACTCCCATATGCAGGCCGTCGAGGGTGATCCACACCCCGTCTTCAGCCTGGATCTTGTGCCAGTGGTCGGTCTCCATTAGCTGACGGGTGCTCCATGGCTGAACGGAGAAGTGGAAATGACCGCTGACGTGCCAGCGTCCCCAGTCCAGCGCCTGGGTATCACAGCGCAGGCCGTTTTCCGTCGGGAAGATGTAGGGCGTGCTCATCGCCGCCAGCGGCTGCTCCCAGCGGGCGAAGCAGGCGCTGCTCCGCCGGTCGGGGTAGTTCTCATGCGGTCCCAGCCCCAGCCAGCTCACCGGCGCCTGCTGATCCGCCACCTGGAAATGCAGTCCGACCCGCGGCAGCGGCGGCAGCGTTTCCGCGCGCTCGCCGTCCACCGTCAGCCGTACCGTTCCGTCCGCAGTAAAGCGCATGCGCCAGTGGCTGACAATCACCACCTCGTCGCCGCGCAGGTAGTGCCAGCGGCTGTCGACAAGGGTCTCATTCGCCAGGCGCTGGGCATCGCACTGCACGCAGCGCGCCTCAAGGTCGAACAGGCCGGCGCTTTTCCAGCGCTCCACCCAGGCGTTGGGATCGATGCGCTCCACTTCGCTGACCCCGATGTCATTGTCGAGCGGCGCGCGGATAAACTGATCCTGCAGGGGGGTCAGGAGTTGCTCCTGACCGGCAAGCGACCAGCCACTCAGCAAACCGGTCCGCCGATCGACGGTCCAGCACTGCGTGCCGGCGCGGATCTGCCAGGCCTCATCGCTGACGACCAGATCCGGGGCGCCGGCAGGCACCGTGGGCGCCGGCAGCGCCAGCGGGGCGGGCAGGGGAAACTGCTGCCAGGCGACGCGATGGTCCGCCGGGGACCAGTCGGTCGCCCGGGGCTGGACCACCTCCAGCGTCAGCCACACCGCGCGGGCGCCTGGCGGTATAATCAGGTCATCAAGCAGCGTTATCTCGTCACTGCCCTCCGGGGGAAGCGCCAGCGTCAGGTTGCCGTGATACAGGGTTTCACCGGCCGCCTGCACCTGCCAGCGCAGCGCTTCGTTATCGCTCTGGCGGAACAGGTATTCGCTGGCGATGCGCACGCGCAGCGGCGAGGTCGACAGCAGGGCGAACTGGAAATACTGCTGGGCGTGCTTCGCCTCGATCAGCGACGGATGCGGCGTGCGATCGGGGAACACCAGGCCGTTCATACAGAACTGGCGATCGTTCGGCTTATCGCCAAAGTCGCCGCCGTAGGCCCAGCCGACGCTGCCGTCGTCAAAGGTTTTGCAGATCGCCTGGTCGGCCCAGTCCCAGATAAACCCGCCCTGCAGCCGCGGATACTCGCGGAAGGCCAGCCAGTAATCGGCGAAGTTGCCGAGACTGTTGCCCATCGCATGGGCGTACTCGCAGAGGATCAGCGGCCGCTGCTCGCCGGGCAGGCTGATCCATTTTTTGATCCCCCACTTCGGTACCGCCGGGATCGGCTGGTCGCGTTCGACGCGGGCGTACATCGGACAGATAATATCGGTAGCGGTGGTATCCGCGCCGCCGCCCTCGTACTGCACCGGACGGCTCGGGTCGTTGCGCTTCAGCCAGTGGTACAGCGCTTCATGGTTGCCGCCGCCGCCAGATTCGTTACCCAGCGACCAGATGATAATGCATGGATGGTTGCGGTTGCTCTGTACCATCCGGGTGACGCGGGCGCTGAAGGCTGGCAGCCACGCCGGATCGTCGGACAGCCGGTTCATCGGCACCATGCCGTGGGTTTCAATATTGGCTTCATCGACCACGTACAGACCGTAGCGGTTGCACAGCTCATACCAGCGCGGCGCGTTGGGGTAGTGTGAGCAGCGGACGGCGTTAAAGTTGTTCTGCTTCATCAACAGAATGTCCTGCACCATATCCGCCTCGCTGACCACCTGACCGCGCAAATGGTGGTGTTCATGGCGGTTAACGCCGCGGATCAGCAGCGGTTTGCCGTTAAGGCGCAGCAGACCGTCGGCGATCTCGATGCGGCGAAAACCGATATCCCACGCCTCGGCCTCCAGCAGTTCGTCGCCACGCCACAGGGTGACCACGGCGCGATAACAGTTCGGGGTTTCCGCGCTCCAGTGCGCCGGCGCCGCTACCGCCAGGGAGAAATCGACCCGTTCGGCATAGTGGCCGCGCTCATCCACCGCCGGGGTGCCTAACGGCTGACGATGGGCGGCGACAGGCTGCTCGCCGCGCCACAGGCTAACCCCGACGCAGAGCCCGGCAAGCGCCGCCTCTGTCGCTTCGACGGTCGCCTGAACCTGCAGAGCGCCGTCGCGGCAGAGGGCGTCAAGGGTCGGCGTCAGCTGCACGTCGCATAGCCGCTGGTGCGGCTTATTCAGCAGCCACACCGAGCGAAAAATACCGCTCATTCGCCACATATCCTGGTCTTCCAGCCAGCTGCCGGCGCTCCAGCGCATGACCATCACGCACAGGCGGTTGTCGCCCGGGCGCAGGAAGGGGCTGAGATCGAACGCCGCCGGCAGGCGGCTGTCCTGGGAGTAACCGACCCAGGCGCCGTTGCACCACAGATGAAACGCTGAGTTGACGCCGTCGAAAATAATCTGCGTCTGTCCGTCCGTGTGCCAGGCGTCATCGATCGCAACGTGCAGGGAGTAACAGCCGGTTGGGTTATCCTCCGGCACCCGCGGCGGGATGGTGTCGATGGGGTAGCGGACGTTGGTGTAGATCGGCGCGTCATAGCCCTCCATCTGCCAGTTGGAGGGCACGGGCGTCCCGCGGCTGCCTGGCAGGTCCTGCGTCAGCCACTGCGCATCGACGGCAAACGGGCTGCGGGCGTAAGCAAATTGCCACTCGCCGTCCAGCTGACGACGTCGAGGCGAAGGGCGATTATCGCGGGCGGCAAGCTCATCGCGCCAGCTGGCGAACGCAGGATGCGCTGGCAGGCGGTTGAGATGCGTAATGGTCTGGTTCTGCCAGTCTTCGCGGGCGAGGACGGCGTGGAAGTCAGGCGCGTGGCGGCGACTGGTATCGCTTATTGGCATAGTAATCCCCGGTAAGTCAGAAAATGTCGATCGCTAAACAGGATAAAGAACGTTATCCGATAATTTGTTTTGTCCAGCAACGACGGCGGAAATGAAATTAACAGACGATCACGAAAGCGAGGCTAAAGCGCTGTTTTTTGTCGCGCGTTAAACATAAAATGTTAGCGCACGACATTGTTATTGCTGAGGAGAAAAAATGCCGCGTCGTACCGCTACCCTGGAGGATGTCGCTCGCGCGGCCGGGGTTTCCCAACAGACCGTCTCCCGGGTCCTGAACCGTCCTGAAGTGGTGTCAGCCCGCACCCGCGAGCAGGTAATCCGCGCGATGCAGGCGCTGCACTACGTACCTAACCGCTCGGCGCAGCTGCTCGCCGGCAAAGCAGCGCCCTCCATTGGGCTTATCACTGCCTCGCTGACCCTGCATGCCCCCTCGCAGATCGCCGCCGCGGTAAAGAGCCATGCCAGCCTGCACCAGCTGGAGGTGGCGATAGCGATGCCGGCGCAGGCCGACTTCGCCGCGCTGCAAGCCCGGCTGGACGAACTGCGCGCCCAGCATATTCGCGGAGTGATCGTTAGTCTGCCGCTGGAGAGCGCTACCGCCGAGCGACTGGTTAAAGAGAACCCGGATATGGCCTGCCTGTTTCTGGACGTCTCCCCGGAGGCCGATGTCTGCTGCGTGCGCTTCGATCATCGCGACGGCTGTGGGGCGTGCGTGCGCCATCTGTGGGAGCTGGGGCATCGCGAATTTGGCCTGCTGGCAGGGCCGGAAAGTTCGGTTTCCGCTCGTCTGCGTCTCGCCAGCTGGCGCGAGGCGCTGCACAGTCTGAATATCGCCCGTTCAACCACGGTGTTCGGAGACTGGAGCGCCGCCAGCGGCTGGCAGAAAACCTTTGAACTGCTGCACCTGCAGCCGCGGATCAGCGCCATTGTGGTGGCGAACGATCAGATGGCGCTCGGGGTACTCAGCGCGCTGGCCCAGCTCAATCGCAGCGGCAGCCAGGCGGTATCGGTGACCGGCTATGACGACACCGCCGACAGTCTCTACTTTCAGCCGCCGCTCACCACGGTGGCGCAGGACTTCGATCTGCTGGGCAAGCGGGCCGTGGAGCGGCTGATTGCTCTGATGGCGGCCCCGCAGCTGCGGATCCGCGAGCTGCTGCCGACCCGGCTCATCGTGCGCCAGTCGGCGTGGCCGCTCGCCGCCGCGGAGGACCGGCAGCAGACCCTGGCGCAGCTGAAAGCGTTGGTGGAGAAGCTCTAGCCGCAGGCCGTTGAGGATTTATTGAGGTTGACCATGCTAACCTCGGGATCAAACGTAGAGAGGTCAGGATCCTCTGCCTGCGAAAAATGCAAAATACAATCTATCCATGCAAGCATTGATTTACCGCCAGTCACATGGCGGTTTTTTTTTGCCTTCCTCCGTTTCCCGCTTTGTTCCGTTCGTTTTTTCGCCTGGCATCCCCATGCGGCGGCATGCTACATCTTTCTTTCGGGATAGATGCCGAACACAACGGGAGTCAAGGTCATGATGGTGATTGAGGGGAAAGAGGCGATTGGGCGGGTAGACTGGCGGCGGGTGAGGACCATCGTCGCCGAGGCCGGGCTGAATGAACGTGATGTTCAGCAGCTGGAGCAGGCGTTTCTCCATAGCACCTTCTGCTGGTTTGGCTATGAGCACGGTCAGCTGATTGCCGTGGCGCGGGCCATCAGCGACTGCACCTGGAGCAGCTATTTGTCGGATGTGGCGATCGTCCCCGACCGCCAGGGGCAGGGTTACGGACAACAGCTAATGCTGGCCATCCGGGAGCAGCTGCTGCCCTTCGGCAAAATCTTTATCTATGCGGTGGCCGATAAAATCCCATTCTATCAGCGCTTTGGTTTTGCCATGCTGACCACCGGGATGGTCTGCGCCAGCGAGGAGGCCATGCGCAACATGCAGGAGCAGGGCTATATCCGCCAGCCCTGAGCGCGGATACCGGGCAATGCCTGGCTTAAGCGGTTAAACCAGGCGCAGGCACCGTCAGAGGGGCCGTTCAAGCACAAACAGATACGCTTCCCGCGACCAGAACAGGGCGGTACGGCGTCGCTCCACCGACATGGTTTTTACCTCCCAGCCTTCGCGGGTATAGCTACTGAGAAACTGGCTCATTTTGTCAGGGTCGGCTTTGGCTTCGCCAAAAAACAGGCTGCCCAGCAGGCCCTCTTTATAGATCACTACCCGACACTCTTTCTTCATCATCGACCATCCTGGCGACCGGTTTACTGTGGCCGTCTATTGTCCGTGGCTGGGACGATTTTGCAATCGGAGAAGTTGCAAACTGTTTACGGTACTGCAGTGGGCTTAGCGCGAAGCGCTGGCGAAAATGGTGGCGCAGGGTGCCAGCGCTGAAAAAGCCGCAGCGCTCAGCGATCTGGTCGATGCCCATCGTGCTCTCCGTCAGGTGCTGACGGGCGCGCAGCAGACGCTCCTCCAGCAGCCAGCGGGCGGGGGTTTTACCAGTGGCCTCTTCAAAGCGGCGCAAAAAGGTGCGCGTCCCCATGCCGGCGCGCTGTGCGAGGGAGGCGACGGTGTGGCTGGCGGCGAGATGCTGGTGCAGATAATCAAACAGCTGGCCAAGGCGCAGACTCTCCCGGCTGCGGGCCACCGGACGCAGGACCTGCTGCGCCTGACCGCCGTCGCGATGGGGAGAGACCACCAGGCGGCGGGCGACCACATTCGCTGCCTCGCTGCCGAAATCCTCGCGCACCAGATGCAGACAGAGGTCGATCCCCGCCGCGCTGCCGGCGGAGGTCATCAGCAAATCATCGCCCACGTACAGGACATCCTCCACCACCTGGATCTGCGGAAAACGGGACTGCAGCGCGGCGGTGTAGCGCCAGTGGGTTGTCGCCTGGCGGCCATTGAGCAACCCGGCGGCGGCGAGAACGAACACCCCGGAACAGATGGAAATAATCCGGCACCCGCGGGCGTGAGCGGCGGCCAGGGCGGCGCACAGCGCCTCGGGGACCGGAGCGTCGATGCCGCGCCAGCCGGGGACCACGATGGTCTGCGCCTGGGCGAGAAGCTCAGGGCCGCCGTCGGTCATCAACCGGACTCCGCCGGTGGCTCTCAGAGGCCCTTCATCGACGGCGGCGACGGCGAACTGGTACCAGCGCTCGCCCATTTCCGGGCGCGGCAGGCCGAAGATCTCCACGGCCACGCCAAACTCAAAGGTGCACAGGCCATCGTAGGCGAGGGCCACCACGCGGTGAGGTGACAGTGTCACCGAAGGAGTTGTCAGGATGTTAGCGTTTTCTGTCATGGTTGCCGGCAGATAAGGGTGATGGGCGTCAGTAAAGTAGTGTTATCACAGACAAGGAGAAGACGCCATGAGTGTAGTAACCCAATTTACCCCCGCCACCTCCGCCGAGGCTATCCGCTGGTTCCGCCATAAGCTGCATCTCGAGACCGACTGCGCCGATGTGCACAGCGCCCAGCGTGCCGGCGAGGTCGACTTTGTCCTGCTGCACGTGGTCGGCAGCGAGGAGGCCTTCGCCAGGCGCCACCTGCCCGGCGCGCTGCATCTCCCGCACAGCCAGATCAGCGCCGAGAGAATGGCGGCCTGGCCGGCGGAGACCCTGTTTGTGGTCTATTGCGCCGGGCCGCACTGCAACGGTGCCGACGTTGCCGCGCTAAAGCTGGCCGAACTGGGGCGGCCGGTGAAAATGATGCTCGGCGGGATCACCGGCTGGGAAGATGAGGGCTATGCGTTTGTCGCCGGTAAATGAATATTTTTCATGCACCATGAAATATTCTCGTTTGCGGCACGTCGGCCTGCATGCCAGTATCTGGACATATAGCCATCCAGAAGTCTAAAAATTCAAATAATGAACTATCACGGTGGGCAACTAACGCGCCCACCGCTAAGGAGACAGCATGCAACGTCAACAGGCCCCGTTCCGCGCAGACATCGTCGGCAGTTTTTTGCGCCCGGACAGCATCAAACAGGCGCGTCAGCAGCTGGCTGAGGGGCTCATCGACGCCGGTCAGCTGCGCGACATTGAGAATAACGCTATCCGTCACCTGGTTCAGCAGCAGTGCGACTGCGGCCTGCACGTGGTTACCGACGGCGAGTTTCGTCGCGCATGGTGGCATTTTGATTTCTTCGACGGCCTGCAAGGCGTTGAGCGTTACGATGCCGAGCAGGGGATCCAGTTCAACGGCGTGCAGACCAAAGCGCACGGCGTGCGCGTTACCGGCAAGCTGGCGTTTGGCGACCACCCAATGCTGGAGGATTTCCGCTATCTGAAAAGCATCAGCGGCGACGCGCAGCCGAAGATGACCATTCCCAGCCCGAGCGTGCTCCACTTCCGCGGCGGTCGGAAAGATATTGATGCCACCGTTTACCCGGATCTCAGCGACTACTTTGACGACCTGGCCACCACCTGGCGCGACGCGATCCGTGCGTTTTATGACGCCGGCTGCCGCTATCTGCAGCTGGACGATACCGTCTGGGCCTATCTCTGTTCCGATGCCCAGCGTCAGCAGGTGCGCGAGCGCGGCGACGATCCGGATGCGCTGGCGCGCATTTATGCCCGGGTGCTGAACCAGGCGCTGGAGGGCAAGCCGGCCGATCTGACGGTGGGCCTGCACGTCTGCCGGGGCAACTTCCGCTCAACCTGGATCTCGGAGGGCGGTTACGAGCCGGTGGCCGAGGTGCTGTTTGGCGGCGTCAATGTCGATGCCTTCTTCCTCGAGTATGACAACGACCGCTCCGGGGATTTCGCGCCGCTGCGCTTTATTCGTCCCGGCCATCAGCAGGTGGTCCTCGGGCTTATCACCACCAAAAACGGCGAGCTGGAGAACCCGCAGGGGGTAAAAGCGCGCCTCGCCGAGGCGGCGCAATATGTTCCGCTCGAGCAGATCTGCCTGAGTCCGCAGTGCGGTTTCGCCTCGACGGAAGAGGGTAACGCCCTCAGCGAAGACCAGCAGTGGCAAAAAGTCCGTCTGGTGACCGCCATCGCCGCCGACGTCTGGTAATTGCTTTCTTAGCGCAGCGTTGCACCGTGATGAGGCAACGCTGCCATCTCCTTCGCCTCCGCCGTCCGCCTGCGCCGCATCCCACTGTTCTCACAACCTGGCACCGTTTTTGCCTTATCACCTCTGGTTAGCTGTTAATTCTTTATTTTTGCGCTACTCAGGAGTGAATCATGCAACGAAGAACGTTATTAAAAGCTTTTGCACTCTCCGCCTCTGTTATGGCTATGGGTCTCTCCGTCCAGGCCTATGCCGCCGACACCATCAAAGTCGGGATTATGCATTCGCTCTCCGGGACGATGGCGATTTCCGAAACGCCGCTGAAGGACGTCGCCCTGATGGCCATCGACGACATCAACGCCAAAGGCGGGGTGTTGGGCAAGAAGCTGGAGCCGGTGGTGGTCGACCCGGCCTCCAACTGGCCGCTGTTCGCCGAGAAGGCGCGCCAGCTGCTGGCCCAGGACAAGGTGGCGGTGGTGTTTGGCTGCTGGACCTCGGTCTCGCGTAAATCGGTCCTGCCGGTGTTTGAGGAGCTGAACGGCCTGCTGTTCTACCCGGTACAGTACGAAGGGGAAGAGATGTCCCCCAACGTCTTCTATACCGGCGCGGCGCCTAACCAGCAGGCCATCCCGGCGGTGGAATACCTGCTGAGCGAGGACGGCGGCGGCGCCAAACGCTTCTTCCTGCTGGGAACCGACTACGTTTATCCGCGCACCACCAACAAGATCCTTCGCGCCTTCCTGCATGCCAAAGGGATCCAGGACAAAGATATCGAAGAAGTGTACACCCCGTTCGGCTATAGCGATTACCAGACCATCGTCGCCAATATCAAAAAATTCTCCGCCGGCGGCAAAACGGCGGTGGTCTCTACCATTAACGGCGATTCCAACGTGCCGTTCTATAAAGAGCTGGCTAACCAGGGGCTGAAAGCGACCGATGTGCCGGTGGTGGCCTTCTCGGTGGGGGAAGAGGAGCTGCGCGGCATCGATACCAAACCGCTGGTCGGCAACCTCGCGGCATGGAACTACTTTGAGTCGGTCGATAACCCGACCAACAAAGCCTTTGTCGCCGATTATCGCGCTTACGCCAAAGCGCACAAGCTGCCGAATGCCGATACGGTGGTGACCAACGATCCGATGGAGGCGACCTGGGTGGGTCTGCATATGTGGGCGCAGGCGGTGACCAAAGCCGGCACCACCGACGTGGACAAAGTGCGCGACGCTATGGCCGGACAAACCTTCAAAGCGCCGTCCGGTTTCACCCTGACGATGGATGCCACCAACCACCATCTGCATAAGCCGGTGATGATCGGTGAAATTGAAGGCAACGGCCAGTTCAACGTGGTCTGGCAGACCGATGAGCCCGTCCGCGCGCAGCCGTGGAGCCCGTGGATCCCCGGTAATGATAAGAAACCTGACCATCCGGTGAAAACCGTCAGCCAGTAAGCGCCAGGGCCGACGGAGCGGGAACGTCGCGTCCGTCGGCCGCTGACCAGAGGAGAACGACATGAACGCATTGCGTCTCATGAGTGTGTTGACGCTACTGCTGATCCTGCTGCCATGGCGGGCACAGGCCGCGGAGGCGGACGACTTCGTTGCCGCCAGCCGCAGCCAGCAGGCGCAGCTGTTGACCCAGTGGGCGGCAGCGCCGCAGGCGGATCGTCTGCCGTTGCTGCGGGCGTTGACCACCGAGAGCCTGGTGATGGACGACGGAAAACATGCTTTCCGCACCCGACAGGGCGGATTACAGCCATTGGGTGCCGTCGCCGCGCCCCAGGGCGAAACCCGACCGGTGCGTCTGACCAACCGGCTGCGCAATCTGGCCGCCGGCGCGCTGGCCAGCCATCTTATTTTAAGTGACAACGTCACAGAGCGAGCGTCCGCGGCGCGCACTCTGCAGCGGGAAGCGACCCCGTCCATGGCCGCGCTGCTGCAGCAGCGGCTGAAGGCGGAAAGCGATGATAATGTGCGGGGCCTGCTGGAGGTGGCGCTGGCCCGGCTGCAGCTCACTCAGCCTGAGGCCGGCGCGCGGCTGGCCGCCGTGACGCTGCTCGGCCATTCCGCGGACCCGGAAACCCAGGCGCTCCTGATCCCCTTTACCGATGCCCAGCATGAGCCGGATGCGGCGGTGCGCGAGGCGGCCAGCGACAGCCTGCAAAAGATCAAACATCGTCTGCTGATCGGCGATCTGCTGGGCCAGGCCTTTATGGGACTGTCGCTGGGATCGGTGCTGCTGCTGGCCGCGCTGGGGCTGGCGATCACCTACGGCCTGCTGGGGGTGATTAACATGGCCCATGGCGAGATGCTGATGATTGGCGCCTACAGCTGCTGGCTGGTACAGCAGGCGCTGGCGCAGCTCGCGCCGCAGTGGCTGGCCTTTTATCCGCTGGTCGCGCTGCCGGTGGCGTTTCTGGTGACCGCCGGGATCGGCATGGCGCTGGAGCGCACCATTATTCGTCATCTGTATGGTCGGCCGCTGGAGACGCTGCTCGCCACCTGGGGGATCAGCCTGATGCTTATCCAGTTGGTGCGCATGCTGTTTGGCGCGCAGAACGTGGAGGTGGCGAACCCCGCCTGGCTCTCCGGCGGTGTGCAGGTCCTGCCGAACTTGATCCTGCCGTGGAACCGGCTGGCGGTGCTGGCGTTCGTCCTGCTGGTGCTGTGCTTTACCTGGCTCATCCTGAACCGCACCCGCCTCGGCATGAACGTCCGCGCCGTGACGCAGAACCGGGCGATGGCCGCCTGCTGCGGCGTGCCTACCGGGCGGGTGGATATGCTGGCCTTTGGCCTCGGCTCCGGTATTGCCGGGCTGGGCGGCGTGGCGCTGTCGCAGCTCGGCAACGTCGGGCCTGAACTGGGTCAGGGATACATCATCGACTCGTTTCTGGTGGTGGTCCTGGGCGGCGTCGGCCAGCTGGCCGGCAGCGTGGCGGCGGCCTTTGGGCTGGGCATTTTCAACAAAATTCTCGAACCGCAAATGGGCGCTGTGCTGGGCAAGATCCTGATCCTGGTGATGATTATTCTGTTTATTCAGAAACGCCCGCAGGGTCTGTTCGCGCTGAAAGGGAGGGTGATTGACTGATGAGCCAACCTGTTACCTTAACGCTGGCGCAGCGCGCGCCGCGGCCTCTGCGCTGGCTGGGGATCCTGCTGGTGCTGGGGCTGCTGAGCATGCCATTTCTGGCACTGCTGCCGGCCTCCCATCCGCTGGCGGTGCCGAGCTGGCTGCTGACCCTGAGCGGTAAAATCCTCTGCTACGCCATTGTGGCGGTGGCGCTGGATCTGGTCTGGGGCTACGCGGGTATGCTGTCGCTGGGGCACGGGATTTTCTTTGCCCTCGGCGGGTACGCTATGGGCATGTACCTGATGCGCCAGGCGGCGGGCGACGGTCTGCCGGCGTTTATGTCTTTTCTCTCCTGGAGCGAACTGCCCTGGTTCTGGTGGGGCACGCAGCATTTCGCCTGGGCGATGGCGCTGGTGGTGCTGGTTCCCGGTCTGCTGGCCCTGGTTTTCGGCTGGTTTGCCTTTCGCTCGAAGATCAAAGGGGTCTATTTCTCGATCATGACCCAGGCCCTGACCTATGCCGGTATGCTGCTGTTCTTTCGCAACGAGACCGGGTTTGGCGGCAATAACGGTTTCACCGGTTTTACCACGCTGCTGGGTTTTCCGGTCACCGCCACCGGCACCCGCGCCTCTCTGTTTATGGCCACGGTTTTGCTGCTGTTGCTGACCCTGTGGCTGGGCTCGGCGCTGGCGCAGAGTAAGTTTGGCCGGATCCTCACCGCGGTGCGGGATGCTGAGAACCGCCTGATGTTCTGCGGGTACGACCCGCGCGGCTTCAAGCTGCTGGTGTGGACGCTGTCGGCGGTACTCTGCGGCCTGGCGGGGGCGTTATATGTCCCGCAGGTGGGGATCATCAACCCCAGCGAGATGTCGCCGACCAACTCCATTGAGGCTGCCATCTGGGTGGCTCTCGGCGGGCGCGGCACCCTGATCGGCCCGGTGCTTGGCGCCGGGCTGGTCAACGGCGCGAAGAGCATTTTCACCGTGGCGATGCCGGAGTACTGGCAGCTGTTTCTCGGCCTCATCTTTATCATCGTAACCCTGTTTTTACCCCGCGGGGTGATGGGCCTGCTGCGTCGAGGAGACCGCTAATGCAACCGGATGAAGGACTGTTTACCCGCCAGCTGCCCGGCGATCGCTTTCGTGCGCAAACCGACCCGGTACTGCAGCTGGAGAACATTAACGTCAGCTTTGATGGTTTCCGGGCGCTGACGGACCTGTCGCTGGCGATTGGCGTCGGCGAGCTGCGCTGTGTGATCGGCCCCAACGGCGCGGGCAAGACCACCCTGATGGATGTGATCACCGGCAAAACCCGGCCGCAGAGCGGCAAAGCGATCTATGACCAGTCGGTGGATCTGACCACCCTCGAACCGGTGGCCATCGCCCGCCAGGGCATCGGGCGCAAGTTTCAGAAGCCGACGGTCTTCGAAGCGCTGACGGTGGCGGAAAATCTCGCCCTGGCGATGAAGGGAGATAAATCGGTGTGGGCCAGCCTGCGCGCCCGGCTGAGCAGTGAACAGGACGATCGACTGAATGAGGTGCTGCGCCTGCTGCGTCTTGACGGCGAACGCTACCGCCAGGCGGGGCTGCTTTCCCATGGTCAGAAACAGTTCCTTGAGATCGGCATGCTGCTGGTGCAGGAGCCGCATCTGCTGCTGCTTGATGAGCCAGCGGCCGGCATGACCGATGCGGAAACCGAATATACAGCGGAGCTGTTTCGTACGCTGGCCGGACAGCACTCCCTGATGGTGGTGGAGCACGATATGGGATTTGTCGAGACTATCGCCGACCGGGTGACGGTCCTGCATCAGGGCCAGGTGCTGGCGGAGGGATTGCTGCGGGAGGTGCAGGCCAATGAGCAGGTCATTGAAGTTTATCTGGGACGTTAAGGAGCGCCAATGTTACAGGTGAGTCAGCTACATCAATACTACGGCGGCAGCCATATTTTGCGTGGGGTGGATTTTTCCGCCCGCCAGGGCGAAGTCACCTGCCTGCTGGGGCGCAACGGCGTCGGCAAGACCACCCTGCTGAAATGTCTGATGGGGCTGATCCCGGCGCGCAGCGGTGAGGTACGCTGGCAGGATCAGAACATTACCCACCGTAAACCGCACCAGCGGGTACAGGCCGGGGTGGCCTACGTCCCTCAGGGACGCGAGATTTTTCCGCGCCTGACGGTGGAGGAAAACCTGCTGATGGGGCTATCGCGCTTTCCCGCCCGCGAGGCGCAGCAGGTGCCGGAGGAGATTTACCAGCTTTTCCCGGTGCTCAAGACCATGAAGCAGCGGCGGGGCGGTGACTTATCCGGCGGCCAGCAGCAGCAGCTGGCGATCGGCCGGGCGCTGGCCAGCCGTCCGCAGCTGCTGATCCTCGATGAGCCCACCGAGGGGATCCAGCCCTCGGTCATCAAAGAGATTGGCGAGGTGATCCGTCAGCTGGCGAGCCGCGGGGATATGGCCATCCTGCTGGTGGAACAATTCTATGACTTTGCCGCCGGGCTGGCGGACCACTACCTGGTGATGTCGCGCGGCGCCATCGTCCAGCAGGGCAAGGGCGGAGATATGGAAACCGACGGCGTACGCGCCCTGGTGACTATCTGAACGGACCGGCGGCGTTCGCGCCGCCGGTTTCCTTGCTATTTACGCAGCAGCCGCTGCAGGCGCGCCTGGCGCCAGTTTTTGATCCATTCGCCGAACACGAACAGGCGTAATCCTCTCACCGCCAGCAGAGCGCCCCAGATCAGGGCGACCCAGCCGGACCAGGTGTACTGCGGGTTAGTGTACCGGTTGAGCAGCGCCAGCAGCACGCAGACCACCAGCGCCACCGACAGCGAACGAAAAAAGCGGCTCTCCTGCTGCACCCGCGCTTTCGCTTCCTCTATACGCAGATCCAGCGAGGCTTCCGGGCCCGGCGCGCCCTCCCGCGAGGCTTCGCCGCCGATCTCGGCCACCGTCACCTCAAAGACCGCGGCGAGGGCGCTGAGGGTCTCCAGTCCCGGGCGTTCGCCATTCTCAATGCGCTGGATCGTGCGGACGCTGAGACCCGCCATTTCGGCCAGCTGTTCCTGGGACCAGGCGCGCTGCAGCCGTAATTGTTTGACCTGATTGTTGCTGTTCATATTTGTATGCTCCATAACGTTCTGCGGATGTAAACCTGTGATGGAGTATGGAAAAGCGGGCCGCCAGCCACCACGACAGCGACCCGACAACGGCCCGACAGCAACCTGACAGCCGCATGCCAGCTGGCGTCAGGCGTTGGCCAGCGGAGAATCCGGTTGCCAGGGGCGGGCATTGATCCCGCGGAAAATCATCAGCCAGGCGGCGACAATGGCCCCGATAAGAATGACAAAAAGCGACCAGTGCGGCAGATGGGTGAGGATCATCCCGGTGAACATAGGGTTGAATGCCGCGCCCAGCCATCCCAGCGACTGAGCGGAGAAGTAGCTGGCCTTCATTCCCGGCGGGGCGATATGGTCAATCAGCATATACTCGCCGGGGGCATAAATCACCTCGCCAAGGGTGAAGACTGCCGCCGAGATCCCCCATGCCCACAGGCTGGCGCCGGAGAACATAAAGCCCACGAGGCCGATCACAAAGCAGACGGTGCCGAAGGTCATCAGCGGGCGGATATTTCTGGCGCTCAGTCGCCGGCCAACCGCATACTGCAGAGCGACGACCACCGCGGCGTTAACCGGCAGCACCACGGCCACCACTTTTTCGGCGAAGTCGCTGCTGGCGACCACCAGTACGTACTGCGAGATACAGGAGGCGAAAGCGCCGCCGACGAAGGAGGCCAGCAGCCCTGAACAGGTAAACCACAGCAGCGCGCGGTCGCGCAGCAGCACCGAAGGCGTCCAGACGGCAGCCCCTGGCTGGGCGGCGGCGGCGCCATCTCGCTGCAGAAACAGCTGAATAAACACTAACGGGAAGGCGGCGCAGGCTGCCGCCAGCCAGAATGGCAGATTAATGCTGTGCATCACCAGCAGCGTGCCGATGGGCGGTCCGACGGTCCAGCCGATGTTGAGGATGGTGTAGTTCAGCGAGAAGATGCGCGCTTTTTTCTCCGCCGTCAGCCGGTCGGCGAACCAGGCTTTCAGCACGGTGGAAAAGACCGAGTAGGCGCAGTTGATCAGCGCAAAGAAGATCACCACCAGGATAGCGTTATTGACCAGCGGTATCGCGCTGAAACCAAGGATAAACACCAGCACTGACCACACCATATAGCGCTTTTTGTCGAACTTGTCCGCGAGGATGCCAAAGCCCATGCTAAACAGCACGCCGACCACGAGGGCCAGCGACAGGGCGTAGCCAATCACATCCACCTCCAGCTGATAGCGTCGGGTGAGGTAGATGGTCATAAACGGCAGTGTGGCCCCGCGGCCGATAGTCAACAGTAGCGACGATGCCAGCAGCGCGATAGTGGAGCGCCGGAGTGTGGTGATCATGATTTCCTTGCCTGTCATGTTGTTATAATTTTATGTCTTCGATCACAAATAACACGGCCATCACGCCTTGTACAGGTCGCCCCGGTGGCGATAGGCACTTCCGAACCTGCCAAAAATAATGATCTATCCTGGCGACCGCTTTTTCGCTACTTTGATTTTGTTCACAAAAATTCTAATAACGACAGAGGCAGGGTATGACGAGGAAAGATGGACTGCTGGCGCTGCTGGTAGTGGTGGTGTGGGGGCTTAACTTCGTGGTGATCAAGCTGGGATTGCACAATATGCCGCCGCTGATGCTGGCGGGCCTGCGCTTTATGCTGGTCGCCTTCCCGGCGCTGCTGTTTGTCGCCCGGCCGGTCATTCCGCTGCGCCTGCTGCTGGGCTATGGCCTGACCATTAGCTTTGGCCAGTTTGCCTTTTTGTTCTGCGCTATCGGCCTGGGCATGCCGGCGGGGCTGGCGTCGCTGGTGCTGCAGGCGCAAGCCTTTTTTACCATCATTCTCGGCGCCTTCGTCTTTGGCGAACGCTTACAGGGCAAGCAGCTGGCGGGGATCGCGCTGGCGATCTTCGGCGTGCTGGTGCTGGTGGAGGGGAGCCTCGGCGGGGAGCATGTCCCGCTGGTGGGCTTTATGCTGACCCTGGCGGCGGCGCTCAGCTGGGCCTGCGGCAATATTTTCAACAAAAAAATCATGTCCCAGGCGACCCGCCCGCCGATCATGTCGCTGGTGGTGTGGAGCGCATTGATCCCGGTGCTGCCGTTTATGTTTGCCTCGTGGCTGATCGATGGCCCGCAGCTCATGCTGGCGAGTCTACGCCAGATCGATATGCTGACGGTTCTCTCGCTGCTTTACCTGGCGTTTATCGCCACCCTCGTCGGCTATGGTATCTGGGGCTCGCTGCTGGGGCGCTATGAAACCTGGCGGGTGGCGCCGCTGTCGCTGCTGGTGCCGGTAGTGGGGATGGCCAGCGCCGCGCTGCTGCTGGGGGAGACGCTGAGCGGACTGCAGCTCGCCGGGGCGGCGCTGATCATGGCCGGGCTCTATATCAACGTTTTCGGTCTGCGTCTGGTGCGGCCGGGCATGGCGCGCGGGTAAAAAAAAGCCCCGGAGACGGGGCTATACACAAGTATGCGTGTAATGGCATCACAGGTCGTGCTGCTGGTAGTACGGCACGCCTAGTTCGTCAGATTTATCATTGCCGGCCGCCATATGATTGAAATCAAACGGCGAGTCGTTATGGTCCGAAGGGAGAATCATTGTGTCACGCTGGTTTTGCCGCACCTGCGTGGTGGTTTGCTCCGCAAAGCTGAAGCTGGATGCCAGCGACAGAAGGACGATAGCTGCGGCAGCGAATAGTTTCATGATTTCCTCAATACGTCTTTGATATTACAGGCGATTAACATCAGTTATTTAGCGGATGCAGATAGCGGGATTCGCCAGGTACATTCGTTATGCGATATTTGTGGGGCGGAACATCGAAATAGTTTTTAAACGTTCGCGTCAGGGTCTGCTGCGATTCGAAACCGTAGCGTTCCGCCAGGTACAGGATTGGCTCATTGCTCTGCTTGAGCTTTTGCGCAATCTCCGTCAGCTTACGGCTGCGGATGTACTGGCCGAGGGAATGGCCGGTCTCTTTCTTAAACATACGTTGCAGGTGCCACTTGGAGTAACCTGAGCGCTCAGACACTTTTTCCAGCGACAGGGGCGATTCCAGGTTATCCTCGATCCACGACAAAATACTATGGATAGTGATGGCGTCATTATTACGTCTGGACATCATCTTACCTCTTCTTATTGTTACGGCAGGACCTTCTTGAGGAGTTGCTCAAGCATGGCGACTTCGTCCGCCGACAGATTTTTTGTTAACTCCTGGTGTAACTTCTGACCCACAACCTGATGACACTGCTCGCAAAGGGCTGCGCCGTCTGGCGTCAACTGCACCAGCACACCGCGCTTGTCGGCGGGGTTGGGTAACCGTTCAATCCAGCCTTTACACGCCAGGCGGTCGAGCATACGCGTCATCGCGCCCGGGTCGACGGAAAGCACGGTTTTCAGCTCAACGGGGGTAATACATACCTCGCAACGAATGGAACAGAGCACCCGAAACTGGGTCGCGGTAATATCCATGGGTGAGAGGTAGTCGTTGAGCAGGCGATCTTTTTTCTGGTTAACCATCTGGATCAAGCGGCCCAGCGGAATCATCTCGTTGAACAGGTCGCTGGTATTTTTCATGATGGTTGCCCAGGCAATGATTTAGTTGCGAGTGATACTATTGCCCAGGCAATCATAAGTCAACATTATGAATTAGCCGATGCCACGATTTGCTAAAACAAAAAAATTCGACGCGTGTCACTGTTTGTGAATTTTCTAACGCTTGTTAATTTTTGGCGAAAGTGATTTATCAGCTGGCTGGCGTTGGAATTGTTGAAGCCGGTATACTCACGGACTGAAACCATCTTTAAAAAATGAATATTTACGGGACTTTATTTAACTATGTTCGATTTGTTTAAAGCGATAGGGCTCGGCCTGGCGGTGCTTTTACCGCTGGCGAATCCGCTGACTACCGTGGCGCTGTTCCTCGGCCTGGCGGGCAATATGAACAACGCCGAGCGTAACAAGCAGGCGTTGATGGCCTCGGTGTATGTCTTCGCCATCCTGATGGTGTCATGGTATGCCGGCCAGGTGGTGATGAATACATTCGGCATATCAATACCTGGGCTGCGAATCGCCGGGGGGTTGATTGTGGCCTTTATCGGTTTCCGTATGCTGTTCCCCCAGCAAAAAGCCCACGATTCGATGGAAGCGAAGATCAAATCGGAAGAACTACAGGATGAGCCGACCGCCAATATCGCCTTTGTGCCGCTGGCGATGCCAAGCACCGCCGGTCCGGGCACCATCGCGATGATCATTAGTTCCGCCTCGACCGTCAAGCACGGGGTGGACTTCCCGGAGTGGGTGGTGCTGGCGGCGCCGCCGATTATCTTTGCCCTGTTGGCGATCATTCTCTGGGGTTGCCTGCGCAGTTCGGGGGCGATTATGCGTCTGGTAGGCAAAGGCGGCATTGAGGCCATCTCACGACTGATGGGCTTCCTGCTGGTCTGCATGGGCGTGCAATTTATTATTAATGGCGTGCTGGAGATCATTTCGACCTGGCATCCCTGACCGCGGTGATGCGCAGAGAGACAACAGCCCGCCGGAGCGATACCGGCGGGCTTTTTTTGCGGCTAAATTAAGAGTGGTGCGGCTGGTGTTCTTCCAGCGATACCGGCCAGCGGCGGAAGATCAACAGGGCCCAGATCAGGCCTGCCAGCGCCGGGATAGCGCCGATATAGCCGATGGAGGTCATAGAGAGATGCAGACTCACCTGGCTGCCCACCAGCGCGCCGGCGCCAATGCCGATATTAAAGATGCCCGAGAACAGCGACATGGCGACGTCGGTGGCGTCCGGGGCGGAGGCCAGCACTTTCACCTGCATGCCGAGACCGATAATCATAATCGCCACCCCCCAGAAGATGCTGAGCAGCATCAGGTGGTGCGGGTTATGCGAGGCCGGCAGAAGCAGCAGCAGACAGGCCAGCAGCAGGCCGATGGCGAGGCTTATCAGCCCCGAAGCGTGCTGGTTACCGAGCTTGCCGAACAGAATGCTGCCGATAATCCCGGCCCCGCCGAGGATCAGCAGCAGCACGGTGGCAAAATTGCCGCTCAGACCCGCCACCGTCTGGACGAAGGGTTCGATATAGCTGTAGGCGGTATAATGTGCGGTCACCACCACCACGGTCAGAATGTATACGCTGACCAGCGCCGGGCGACGGAACAGCACCGGCAGGCTCTTCAGCGAGCCTGAGTGTTCGCTCGGCAGAGTCGGCAGCAGTTTCACCAGGCAGACCAGGGTGGCTAACGCGCCCAGGCCGATCGCCAGGAAGGTCATTCGCCAGCCAAAATACTGGCCGATGATGCGGCCGATCGGAATCCCAAACACCATCGCCAGCGCGGTACCGGTGGCGATCAGACTGAGCGCCTGCGCCCGTTTGCCCGGGGGCGCCATGCGGATGGCTAGCGCCGACGTTATCGACCAGAACACCGCATGGGCGAAGGCGATGCCGATGCGGCTGATGACCAGCACGTCAAAATTCCATGCAAAGAACGACAGCACATGGCTGGCGATAAACAGAATAAACAGGCCGATGAGCAACCGCCGGCGCTCCACTTTGCTGGTCAGCAGCATAAACGGCAGCGACATTAACGCCACCACCCATGCGTAGATGGTCAGCATCATGCCCACCTGGGCAGTTTCCATGCCGAAGCTGTCGGCAATATCCGACAGCAGACCGACCGGGGCGAATTCTGTGGTGTTAAAAATAAACGCGGCGATGGCCAACGTCACGACACGTAGCCACGCTACCTTGCGTGAGACCGTATTCGTAGTCATAAGCTCTGGACTGGTGATTCAGGGGAAGATGTGACGCCGATCATAAAACGTTTGCTGGCGAAAAGACAATCATTATGTGATCTGCCTCTCATTTCACTGCAAGCAGCCAGGCGCGGTTAAGCAATTAATTTTGCTATGGATAGTGTCAGAGGGGCGCTTTTATGTCATGTTGAAGGAAAGTAAAAAAAGTAAGGACAGTGTATGCAGGAAATTCAATTTTATCTGGTCGATGCTTTCAGCGATAAAAACTTCGGTGGCAATGCCGCGGCCGTCTGCCCCCTCAGCGAGTGGTTAGCCGACGATGTGCTGCTGAAAATGGCCCAACAGCATAATCAGTCCGAAACGGCGTTCTTCGTCCGCACCGACGAAGGCTATGAGCTGCGCTGGTTTACCACGCTGCACGAGATCAACCTCTGCGGTCATGCCACCCTGGCCGCGGCGCACGTTATTTTTGAATATCTCGACCATCCCTCGGCGACCATCACCTTCAGCACCCGCTTCGTTGGCGACCTGCGAGTCACCCGCAGCGGAGACTGGCTGACGCTCGACTTCCCGGCGTGGACGACCAGCCCGGTGGCCAACCCGCCGGCGGACCTGCTGGCCGGACTAGGCCTCGAGGCGGCCGTCGAGGTACGTGAAGGGCGCGATTATCTGGTGCTGCTGGCGGATCGTCAGCAGGTTGAAGCGGTGCGGCCGGACATGGCGCGCCTGCAGACGCTTGGCAAAATGATCTGCGTCAGCGCGCCGGATGAGGAGTATGACTTTGTCAGCCGCTTCTTCTGCCCGGGTGAAGGGGTGCCGGAGGATCCGGTGACCGGCTCCGCCCATAGCATGCTGATCCCCTGGTGGGGCGAAAAACTGGGGAAAACCACCATGATGGCGCGCCAGGGCTCCGCCCGCGGCGGCGACCTGCGCTGCCAGTGGCAGGGCGACCGAGTGCTCATCGGCGGCCAGGCGACCACCTATCTGCGCGGAACGATTTATCTGCGAGGGTAATCGTTACCGACAGCCACCTGCCGGAAGCGACCCGCGAGGCGCTGGTGACCCTTTCCCCACAGCTGATCATTGCCGACTGAACCAGACGTCGCCGTCTGCCATCAGGGCAGACGCGCGATATTGGCTTTGATTACCGCAATCGACTGGCTGAACTTCGCCTGCTCTTCGTCGGCCAGCCGCAGTTCGATAATCTGCTCCACGCCCCCCTGGGCCAGCACCGCCGGCACCCCAGCCGCCGCGCCGCAGACCCCGTACTCACCGTCAAGAATGCAGGAGACCGCCAGCGCGCGGTGGCTACCGGTAAAAATATTACGGCAGATCTCGGCGATGGTGCCTGCCACACCATATTCCGTACAGCCTTTCCCGGCGTAGATCTCAAACCCCAGCTTACGCACTTTGTCGGCCATCGCCTCGCGGTCGAGCGGCCGGCCGGTGCGCTGCTGGTAGAGGTCGGCTATCGGCGAGCCATACACCGAGGAGTGCGACCAAACCGGAAACTGAGTGTCGCCGTGCTCGCCGAGGATAAAAGCGTCGATGCTTTGGGCGCCAATGTTCAGCTCTTGCGCCAGCAGACGGCGCAGGCGGGTGGTATCCAGCCAGACGCCGGTGCCCAGCACCTGGCTGCGCGGCAGGCCGGAGAGCTGCCATACCTGCCAGGTGATGATGTCGCAGGGGTTCGTGGCCACCAGAAAGATGCCGTTAAACCCATTGGCCATCATCGTTGGCACGATGCGCTTCACTATCTTCGCGGTGGTGGTCAGTTCATCCAGTCGGCTCTGGCCTGGACGCAGCGCGCCGCCGGAGACGGTGATCACCGCGATGTCGACATCAGCGCAGTCGCTAGCCTCGCGGGTAGAGATGGTCATCATCCCCGGCAGATAGGCCGCGGCATCGCTGAGGTCCTGAGCGTGGGCCTCGGCGCGCTGTTGGTTAATGTCGACGAGGATCAGCTCCTCGCAGATGCTCTGATTGAGCAGCGCGTAGGCCGCCGACGCGCCGACGTTGCCGGCGCCAATAATCATCACTTTACGGGCTTTGGTGTGCATATTCAGCTCTCAAAAACGAACGGCAGGGGATAAAATTACTGTGTTTCAGTGAGTTAGCGCAAGTGGTTAGCGGCAATATAAGTTAATGCTATGGCGGAAACCGTCCTGAGGCGCGCTACAGTGGCGTAAAAAAAGGAGCTCACCTATGTATACCGTTACCGACATCGCCCCCACCGACGCCGAATTTACCGCCCTGATTGCCGCCCTCGACGCCTGGCAGGAGACACTCTACCCGGCAGAGAGCAACCATCTGCTGGACCTCGGCCAACTGCCGCCAGAGACAGTGATCGCCCTGGCGATTCGCAGTCCGCAGGGCGAAGCCGTTGGCTGCGGGGCCATTGTCCTCAGCGCTGAAGGTTTTGGCGAGATGAAGCGGGTCTATATCGATCCACAGCACCGCGGACAGCAGCTGGGAGAAAAGCTGCTGGCGGCCCTGGAGGAGAAAGCGCGGCAGCGCGAGTGCCATACTCTGCGCCTGGAGACCGGCATCCATCAGCATGCGGCCATCACCCTCTATACGCGCAACGGCTATCAGACCCGCTGCGCGTTTGCCCCTTACCAGCCCGATCCGCTCAGCGTGTTTATGGAGAAACCGCTGTTCGCCGATCTTCGTTCAGCAGCGCTATAAACGCCTCCAGCTGGCGGGTTTTGGCGCCCCGGCGCCACACCAGCCAGGTGGTGAGCCAGCGCCACTCTTCCGCCAGCGGCCAGGCGGATACCTGCTGATGGCCGGGCATACTTTCCAGCATACTGCGCGGGATCAACGCCAGGCCCGCTCCGGCGATCACGCAGGCCAGCATCCCGTGGTAAGACTCCATCTCGTGGATCCTGCCCGGGGTCGCTCTGTCGGCATGGAACCAGCTCTCAAAATGCCGGCGGTAGGAACAGTTGGCGCGAAAAGCGTAGACATTTGCCCCGTTCACTTCGCTGGCGCGGGCGATGGGCGCGTGGCCGTAGGGGGCGACGATCATCATCTCTTCAGGGAACACCGGCAGCCCCTCCAGGCCCGGATGCACCAGCGGTCCATCAACGAACGCGGCGCTCAGGGCTCCCTCAAGCACGCCGTCGATCATCGTCCCGGAGGGGCCGGTGGAGAGGGCGAGATGAATTTTCGGGTAACGCTGATTAAAGTGGGCCAGGGTGGTGGGGATCCGCACCGCCGCGGTGCTCTCCAGCGAACCGAGAGAGAACAGCCCCTGGGGTTCGTCGCCCGCCACCACCATTCGCGCCTCGTCAACCAGGGCGAGGATCTGCTGGCTGTAGCGTAAAAAGCTGTGGCCTGCGGGGGAGAGGCGCAGCCGCTGGTTCTCGCGAATAAACAGCTCAACGCCAAGATCAGCCTCCAGCTGGCGGATTCGGGTGGTGAGGTTGGACGGCACACGATGCACTTTTTGCGCCGCCTGGGTGATGCTGCCGGTGCTGGCGACAGCGTTAAACATCTCAAGTTGAGTCAGGTCCATACCATTCTTCTTTTGTGAATGCGTTGCTTAATATTATTCATTTTCAATGAATGGAAAGGTAAGCCAGAATACGCTCACTTCGCAAGCAACGAGAGAGAGAATAACGATGAATTTATCTGCAACGCACGCCGTCTCCGTCAACCCGACTACCGGTGAGGTGGTCTCCTCGCTGCCGTGGGCCAACGAACGCGAGGTCGACGCGGCTATCGCTCTCGCCGCGGCGGGTTATCGCCAGTGGCGTCAGACGCCGCTCGCCGCACGCGCCGACGCGCTGCGCCGCATTGGGGCCGAGCTGCGCGCCCGCGGTGAAGAGGTGGCCCAGACGATCACGCTCGAGATGGGCAAACCGATTGCTCAGGCTCGCGGCGAGGTGGCGAAATCCGCCAACCTCTGCGACTGGTATGCCGAACATGGCCCGGCGATGCTGGCGACCGAAGCCACCCTGGTGGAAAATAACCAGGCGGTGATCGAATATCGTCCGCTGGGGGCCATTCTGGCGGTGATGCCGTGGAATTTCCCGGTCTGGCAGGTGCTGCGCGGCGCGGTGCCGATCCTGCTGGCCGGCAACAGCTACCTGCTGAAGCATGCCCCTAACGTAATGGGCAGCGCCCGTCTGCTGGGCGAAATTTTTGCCGCCGCTGGCCTGCCGGAGGGGGTTTTTGGCTGGGTCAATGCCACCAATGACGGCGTTTCGCAGATTATCAATGACGACCGCATCGCGGCGGTGACCGTCACCGGCAGCGTCCGCGCCGGAAAAGCGATTGGCGCTCAGGCGGGCGCAGCGCTGAAGAAATGCGTGCTCGAGCTGGGGGGATCCGATCCCTTTATCGTCCTGAACGACGCCGATCTGGATGAAGCGGTAAAGGCCGCCGTCACTGGCCGCTATCAGAACAGCGGCCAGGTGTGCGCCGCGTCGAAACGATTTATCCTCGAAGCCGGCATTGCCGAAGCCTTCACCCGCAAATTTGTCGACGCCGTCGCGGCGCTGAAGATGGGCGATCCGCGCGACGAGCAGAATTACGTCGGGCCGATGGCGCGATTCGATCTGCGCGATGAACTGCACCAGCAGGTCACGGCGACCCTCGATGAAGGCGCGACCCTGCTGCTGGGGGCGGAGAAAATCGAAGGGGCGGGCAATTACTACGCGCCCACGGTCCTGGGCAACGTCACCGCCGGAATGACCGGCTTCCGCCAGGAACTGTTTGGTCCGGTGGCGACCCTGACCACCGCCCGAGATGCGGACCACGCGCTGGCCCTCGCCAACGACAGCGAATTTGGCCTGTCAGCAACGGTCTACACCACCGACGAGGCGCAGGCTCAGCGCTTTGCCCGCGAGCTGGAGTGTGGCGGCGTCTTCCTTAACGGCTACTGCGCCAGCGACGCCCGGGTGGCTTTCGGCGGCGTGAAGAAGAGCGGTTTTGGTCGTGAACTGTCGCATTTTGGTCTGCACGAGTTCTGCAATGCGCAGACCGTCTGGAAAGACCGTCGCTAATCTGCGTTTGCCCCTGACGACCGTCGTTCTCGTCTGCTATACTCGCCCACCAAAATTCGACGGTGGGCAAGGAGCCGCGTGTGGCGACGGTGATCAATAACGCAATGCTGGAAGCCATTCTGGCAGAAATCAGGCCGCTGATTGGCCGCGGTAAAGTGGCGGATTATATTCCGGCGCTGGCCAGCGTCAGCGGCGACAAGCTTGGCATCGCTATCAGTACAGTGGACGGGCAACATTTTGCCGCCGGCGATGCGCATGAACGATTCTCCATCCAGTCGATCTCCAAAGTATTGAGTCTGGTGGTGGCCATGAACCACTATCAGGAAGAAGAGATCTGGCAGCGGGTGGGGAAAGATCCCTCTGGCCAGCCGTTTAACTCGCTGCTGCAGCTGGAGATCGAGCAGGGTAAACCGCGCAACCCGTTTATCAACGCCGGGGCGCTGGTGGTTTGCGACATGCTGCAGAGCCGGCTCAGCGCGCCGCGCCAGCGGATGCTGGAGATAGTCCGCCGCCTCAGCGGCGTGGCCGATATCGCCTACGATCCGCTGGTGGCCCGCTCTGAGTTTGAACATTCGGCGCGCAACGCCGCTATCGCCTGGCTGATGAAATCCTTCGGCAACTTCCATAACGACGTCACCACCGTGCTGCAGAACTATTTTCATTACTGTTCGCTGGAGATGAGCTGCGTCGAGCTGGCGCGAACCTTTCTCTTCCTCGCCGACCGCGGCATCGCCCCGCACCTGGAAAAGCCGGTTATCGCGCCTATCCAGTCCCGTCAGGTGAATGCCCTGATGATGACCAGCGGCATGTACCAGAACGCCGGCGAGTTCGCCTGGCGCGTGGGGCTGCCGGCGAAATCGGGCGTCGGCGGCGGAATTGTGGCGATCGTGCCGCAGGAGATGGCGATCGCGGTGTGGAGCCCGGAGCTTGACGAGGCGGGTAACTCGCTGGCCGGGGTGGCGCTGCTGGAGAAACTGACTCAGCGGCTGGGGAGGTCGGTGTTCTGATGGTCGATCAGGATCGGTTGTTTGCTCGTCTGGCGCGCTCGACGTTTCGTTCGCGCTTCCGGCTGGGGATGAAAGAGCGGCAATATTGTCTCGATAAGGGACCGGAGGTCATCGACCAGCACGCCGCCGATTTCATTCGCCAGCGGCTGGCATCCGCCGCGCCGGCCAATGATGGCAAGCAGACGCCGATGCGCGGTCACCCGGTGTTTATCGCCCAGCACGCGACCGCCACCTGCTGTCGCGGCTGCCTGGAAAAATGGCACGCCATTCCCCACGGCCGCGCGCTGAGCGAGCAGGAACAGCGCTATATTGTGCAGGTGATCCACCGCTGGCTGGTGCTGCAGATGAACGCGCCGTCTGTGCGCTAATTTGCATTTGATCGGCGCCGGAGTATGCCTGATAAATATTCTCATGTTATGATAATCCGCTAACTAACTATTAACATAATAATTGCCTGAAACAATTAGACGGATAATTACTGAATGTCTTCACTGTCGATTCGGTCATTTACACTGTTTCGTGAAGAACAACCCGTGCGCGATGCACTGGTCTTATTTACGTTAACGCTACTGCTGCATTTTCTGGGCGCCATGCTGCGTCTGGTGCAGGAGCTCTCTTTCTTCTGGCCGCTCAACGCCGTGATGGCCGGGATTTTTGCGCGCTACGTATGGCTTAATCGCAGCTATTTTTATGCCGTCTGCTTTGCGGCAATGCTGGTCTATGACGGATTAACCTCGCGCTGGGGAATGGGCTTTGCCTCATTGCTGATTAACTTCTCCAATATTGTCTTTATTGTGACCCTGGCGCAGCTGGTGCTGTGGGATAAACGACGCGCCGATTCCATGCCAGGCCCGATTAACGCGCTTAATTTATTCTGTTTCTGTCTGTTAGCCGCGTTGCTGTGCGCAGCGGTCGGCGCGCTGGGGTCGGTGGACGTCGAGCGCGCCACCTTTATTCCCCAGCTGGCGGACTGGTTTAGCGAGCAGTTCTCGACGGCGGTGCTTATCCTGCCGTTTATTCTGACCCTGACGCTGCCATCCGCGTTAAGCGGTTTTCGCTTTCACCAGCTGCTGCCAGCGCTGGCGCTGGTGCTGTCGATTGCCCTCGGCGTGGCGGTGGGCGGCGCCGGCAGCATTACCTTCCCGTTACCGGCCCTGATCTGGTGCGCCGTGCGCTATCCGCTGCCGCTGACCTGCCTGTTGACCTTTCTCACCGGCATCGGCGAGATACTGCTGGTGGCCAACTCGTTAATTCACTTTTCGCCGGATACGCGAATGCAGCCGTGGCAGCTGTTCTCCACCCGCCTGGGGATCGCGGCTATGCTGATAAGCCCGGTGATCGTCGCCTCCAGCGTCGAGGCGATTAACATGCTGGTGAAGCAGCTGGCCCTGCGCGCTGATTTTGATTTCCAGACCCGCGTCTATTCCCGTTCCGGGCTGAGCGAGGCGCTGAAGCGCCAGGCGCTGCCGGCGGATAAGCTGCTGACGGTGATGGTGCTGGATATCGATGGCTTCAAGCGAGTGAATGATGCTCTGGGCCATGAAGGCGGCGATTGCGTGCTGACCCAGTTTGCCCAGCAGGTTCGACACCTGGTGGGCGAGCAGGGGATGGTTGCCCGTATCGGCGGCGAGGAGTTTGCGGTGGCCGCCGTCGTCGACAGCGCTCAGCAGGGCTATGTGCTGGCGGAGAAGATCCGCCAAGGTGTGGAGTCGCAACCCTTCGGCCTCGGTCAGAACCCGATCCATCTGACCATCAGTATGGGACTGGAGACCCGCGAGGTGGGCCACGCCCGCATTACCGAACTGTTTAACCAGCTGCTGCTGGCGGCGGATGATGAAATGGTCAAAGCCAAACAGACCGGCCGTAACCGCATCTGTATGCCGGCGCTCACCGAAAGCGCGCCATAAGAAAATCCTATCAGGATCTCTCTTGTGTTAATTTTTGGTTAAAAACATAGTGATGTGGTCGATAACAGGGAGCTCTTATGACCACATCCTTTTCACTGCGCACGCTGTCGCGTGACGATATTCTTCATCATCTTTCGGCATTAAGCGATATCCTGGCCAGCTGCGTTAACGGCGGCGCCTCGGTGAGCTTTATGCTGCCTTTTAGTCTGCAAACCGCGACGACCTTCTGGCAACGTACCGCTGACAGTGTGGCGGCCGGGGAGCGCATCGTGCTGGCCGCCCTTGACGCTGACTCGCGCCCCGTCGGCACCGTGCAGCTGATTATCAGCCAGCCGGAAAATCAGCCGCATCGTGCGGATGTCGCCAAACTTTTGGTTCACCAAAATGCCCGCCGCCAGGGTATTGCCAACGTGTTGATGGCGGAGCTGGAGCGAACCGCTCGCCGGGAAGGGAAGACAGTGCTGGTGCTGGACACGGCGACCGGCAGCGGGGCGGAGCAGTTCTATGTTCGCTGCGGTTGGGAAAAAGTGGGGGAAATTCCGCGCTATGCGCTGATGCCAGACGGCAAGATGACTGCCACCTCGCTGTTCTATAAGTTTCTGCCCTGACGGCCGCTATTGCAGAATGCTTTGATCAAAACAGGGTTTCAGTGGTCGTAAAACCTGATAACTTATTGGACCAATTACTCAGGTTGTATGACTACTATTAGAGGGAACCCATTGTGAAAACATTAAACCGTCGTGATTTCCCCGGCGCGCAGTACCCTGACCGTATCGTCCAGTTTGGTGAAGGCAACTTCCTGCGCGCATTCGTTGACTGGCAGATCGACCTGCTCAACGAGCATACCGACCTGAATGCGGGCATCGTGGTCGTTCGCCCCATTGACACGGATTTTCCACCGTCTCTGAACACCCAGGACGGCCTCTATACCACCATTATCCGTGGTCTCAACGAGCAGGGCGAAGCGGTTAGCGACGCGCGGTTGATCCGATCGGTCAACCGCGAAATCAGCGCTTACGCTGACTACGACGCTTTTTTACGTCTGGCGCATAACCCGGAGATACGGTTTGTCTTCTCCAATACCACCGAGGCAGGCATCAGCTACCATGCCGGGGACCGGTTTGACGACGCGCCGCCGGTCAGCTATCCGGCGAAACTAACCCGCCTGCTATTTGAGCGTTACCAGCATTTCGCCGGCGCAGCCGATAAGGGATGGGTGATTATCCCTTGCGAACTGATCGATTATAACGGTGAGGCGCTGCAGGCCCTGGTCCTGCGCTATGCCACCGAGTGGCAGCTGCCGCAGGACTTTATCAACTGGCTCACCTCGGCGAACACCTTCTGTTCCACCCTGGTGGATCGCATTGTGACCGGCTATCCGCGCGATGAAGTGGCGGCCCTGGAGGCGCAAACCGGCTATCAAGATGCTTTCCTCGATACCGCCGAGCACTTCTATCTGTTTGTTATCCAGGGGCCCGCTTCGCTGGCCAGCGAGCTGCGTCTCGATAAGCTGCCGCTGAATGTGCGTATCGTCGACGATATCAAGCCCTATAAAGAGCGCAAAGTGGCGATCCTTAACGGGGCGCACACCGCCCTGGTGCCGGTGGCCTTCCAGGCTGGAATCGACACCGTCGGCGAAGCGATGAACGACGCGGAGATTTGCGCGTTTGTCGAAAAAGCGATTTATGACGAGATTATTCCGGTGCTGGACCTGCCGCGCGATGAGCTGGTGTCATTCGCCAGCGCCGTGACCGGGCGCTTCCGCAATCCCTATATCAAACATCAGCTGCTCTCGATCGCCCTCAACGGCATGACCAAGTACCGCACCCGTATTCTGCCGCAGCTGCTGGCAGGGCAGAAGGCGCATGGCACGCTGCCGCCGCGCCTGACCTTCGCGCTGGCGGCGCTGATCGCCTTCTACCGAGGAGAGCGGGAGGGGACAAGCTATCCGGTACAGGATGATGCTGACTGGCTGACGCGCTACCAGACGCTCTGGGCCCGCCATCGCGACGGTCAGATAAGCACCCGCGAGCTGGTTTCCGCTGTGCTCAGCGTGGAGTCCCACTGGGAGCAGGATCTAAGCCAGATCCCCGGACTGGTGGATCAGGTCGCCGCTGACCTTGACGCTATTCTGACCCGCGGGATGCGCGACGCCGTCAGGCCGCTCTGCTGATAGCGAAGTCTCTTCTCTTCACCCGGCTGCGGCCGGGTTTATTGGCACTCAAATTAGTTACAACATACTTTTTTATTGTCCCGATAAAGCCGGTCAGCAGCCCCGCTGCAAAAGGCTTTTTAGTGCCAAATCGCCCTGCGCAGGCGGGAATTATGGTTAAGCCGCTTGAACAAATATCTGCGCAGGAAAATAATGGCCTTAATACCTGGTTCCTGCCAATGTTCGCAGGCTAATTCATTCATCTGTAAGGAAACTCGCATGGTCATCGATATCCGGGAAGTACGGCCGCATGACAAAGCCGAATGGCTTCAGCTCTGGGAAGGCTATACCCACTTCTACGGCAGTCCGCAGCCGGAAGAGGTGACCGAATGCACCTGGCAGCGGATGCTGGACGTGAACTCACCCGTGCTGGGCAGGGTCGCAGTGGTGAATGATACGGTGGTGGGATTCGCTATCTGCATTCTGCACGAAGGCACCTGGGTCACCACGCCAATCTGCTATCTGGAGGATCTGTTCGTCGATCCAGCCTTCCGCGGACAAGGCATTGCCAGAACGCTGATTAAGTCGCTGCAAACCGAAGGGGCTGATCAAGGCTGGTCACGTCTGTACTGGCATACTCGCCGTGATAATCCCGCCCGCCACCTGTATGATGAATTCACCCCGGCTGACGATTATGTACGCTACAGGATCACCCTTGACTCCTGAAGCGATAAGATGCTGTTAAGCTTTTCCCGCTATAACAGGGGAAACAGGCTCAGGAGAAGCAACGATGGAAAAACGTCTCGAAACAGTGGTCAATCTGATAATGTTTCTTTCGCTATTGGCGACGGCCTGGGATCTGTCACTGGTGCATCATCTCGCCTGGTAGCAACTAAATAGCCTGAATCGCGGCGCCCCTGCAGGCGCCGCCTGACTTATTCACCCGCCATTTTGCCGGCGCTAAAACTCCAGTCCTCCAGCTGGTTAAACTGGATCACCACCATCACGTCCTGCGGGCTGACCGCCATCTCATCGGCTAACCGCGCGCAGAGCCGACGATAGAGACCCTGTTTCTGCGCCCGGCGGCGCGGTTTTCCGGCGAAAATATGAAACAGCACGAAGCGATCGCTGCGACCGCCGCTAAGATAATGCGGGTCGTAAATGCGCTGCCCGTCGGCGGTCTGCTCGATAAACTGAAATTTGTCCGCCGGCGGCACGGCAAACTCCGCCACCAGGCACTCATGGAATAGCGCCGACAGCTGAGCAAACTCCGCGGGACGCCATGCCGTACCAAGCGAAATACGGGTCAGAGGCATGGCGCCTCCTGCGCGTTCAGGCAGGTCAGGGCGCTGGCCGCCGCCGGCCAGCCGGCGTAGAACGCCAGGTGGGTAAATAATTCGACAATTTCCTCCTGGCTCAGGCCATTTCGATAGCCGTAGGCGATATGCCAGGGCAGTTGCTCGGTTTTGCCCAGCGCCGTCAGGGCGGAGAGGGTGATTAAGCTGCGTTCCCGGGGCGACAGCTCGCTGCGCGCCCAGATATCGCCAAACAGCACCGTTTCGGTCAGTTCTGCCAGTTTTGGCGCAATGGCAGCCAGCGTGTGGCGATCGACAGGGGTGGTATCCATGGTGACTCCCGTTACAGGTTGAAGTGGTCGTCACTGTCGCACGCTGAGGAATGTGTTGAATATCGCAATGTTCAGGATAATTGATCCTGAAAAACAGGAATGTTTGCTGGCTCGACTTGCTTATGTATTGGTTATGTTTTACTCCACGCTCAAGGCAACCCTCAGGCGGCTATTTTTCGCGCCACGATAAACAGACGTGGGAAGCGTAGAAGCACCATTCCGTTACACTGTAACGGATAGTGGTCGGCCAACGATGCCAAATAGCGGGTCAGAAAGGCGCTTTTGGCCTGCTCATCGAGGTCCGTCAGATAAGGTCGCAATCCGGTGCCCTGCAGCCAGTCGACTATCGCCTGATGAGAAGCGAGCGGATGAAAATAGGTGGTGCGCCAGATATCAACTTCACAGCCCTGTCGGGTGAGCAGATCGTACCAGGCGTCCGGCGGAAGCAAGGGCTGGCGGCCGCGGTCCGGCATTCCCAGCTCGCCGGCGACCTGACGCATCAGAGTATGGGAGGGCTCCTGCCAGTTATCCGGCATCTGCACCGCCAGCGTACCGTTATCCGCCAGCTGATTCACCAGATGCGGAAACAGCGTCTCATGATCCGCCAGCCACTGCAGCGAGGCGTTGGCATAGATCATGTCTGGCGGTTGCGCAGGCCGCCAGCTGGCGATATCGGCCTCGATGAACTCACAGTCGGGTAAGGCCCGCGCCGCCTGGTCCAGCATGGCCGGGGAGTTATCGATACCGACGATCGCCGCCAGCGGCCAGGCGGCACGCAGCAGGCGGGTACTGTTGCCCGGCCCACAGCCGAGGTCAACGACGCTCTCAACCTGCAGGTGAGCGATACGGGAAAGCAGGTCAGCCGCCGGGCGGGTGCGCTCAGCGTCAAACTGCAGATACAGCGAAGGATTCCAGTCAGCCATCGGGCGTTGTCCTGTGTGAGGGAGACAGGGCAAAGCATAGAACGCCCAGGGCCGCCTGTCAGGGGGTAATGATCCCCTGCAGCATCTGGCAGCGTGACACTGTCACAGATAAAATGGCATCAGCAGGCTATCGCGTGCGGTATGGGCACATTGTGAGGGGAAGCGGATTGGTCAGCATCTGCGCCCGCAGCGGGCGCAGTGGCTTATTCGGCGTTCTTCAGCGCTTCGGCGCGGCTGGCGGTGGCGTAAACAAAATCCAGCATCGGCTCGAGATCGGTATCGTAGCCGGCCTGAATAATCTTCCCGCGCAGCCATTCGATTTCACTGGTGATATCGGGATGGAAAATGTTGTTATCCTGCGCCCGGCGCAGCCATTTCAGCAGAAAGTTGTTCTTTCCTCGGATACCGCCCGACTTTTTCGACTTTCCGTGCATCTTCAGCGCGACCAGGACGCAGTAATAGAAATGAACGCGCTGATTAAAACTTTGGTGCATGTCTGTGTTTCCCGCCAGAATCAGGAATTCACCGTGTGGGTCAGTGATTCGGATTGGACTACGGCGGCGGGCTGGATCGTTGCGCGATCTCTGTTGTTTTCCGCCACCGTCCTTGCATCTCTCGCCAGACGCTGAGGGGGATGTTGGCACGGAAGCCGAATCGTCGTCAATTGCCGATTCGTTTTTTGCCGGTGTCGGCAGCCCGCGGCGATCCGCGAGCCGGGCCTGGCTACGTCCTGACCGCTGCCCGCTGTTGCAGATGTACGCGTAAAATCAGCAGGAAAGCGAACACGACGACGATCGCCGCCAGCAGATACAGGGTGGCGAGATCGTAGTAGCCGGCGACCCAGCCGGCCAGCGGCCCGGTCAGCCCCAGCGCGAGGTCAAGGAACGCCGAGTAGGTGCCGAGGGCGGTCCCCTGGTTTTGCTCTTCCACCTGTTTTACCGCCTCAACCCCCAACGCCGGGAAGACCAGCGAAAAACCCGAGCCGGTGAGGAAGGCGCCGATGCCCGCCACCCAGGCTGACGGCGCCAGCCAGATAAGCAGCAGGCCGAGACATTCGATGACGAAGCAGGCCAGGGAGACCGGGACTCCGCCGTAGCGGGTAATGGTATTCCCCAGCACCAGGCGAACACAGATAAAACCGACGCTGAACAGCGAGAGGGTAAACGCGGCGCCCTGCCAGCTGTGCGCGGCGAAGTAGAGGGTGATAAAGGTGGCGATAACGCCGAAACCGACGGTGCCAAAGGCCAGCCCCAGGCCATAAGGCCAGATTTTGCGCACCACCGCGTGGAAGGGCGCTCTGACGCCGGCGGTCACGCTGACGTCTTGCCGCGTGCGGGCGAACAGCAGGCCGATGGCGGCGACCAGCACCACCACCGTGGCAAAGCCGCTGATGCCGAAATAGTGGTTAAGAGTGACCCCCAGCGGCGCGCCCACCGCCATCGCCACATAGGTCGCCACGCCGTTCCACGAGATCACCCGTGACGTATGGATCGCGCCGACGGTTTTGATCCCCCAGAGGGTGGCTCCGGTGGCGGTAAAGCTCTCGCCGACGCCAAGAAATACCCGGCCCGCCAACAGCGCGGCAATCTCCAGCATGGGCATCGTCTGCAACATTACCGCCAGCAGCGTGAAGGCGCCGCTAAGCAGACAGCAGACGATCCCGAGGCTAACCACTCTTTTCGGGCCCCAGATATCGGTATAGCGCCCGGCGTGCGGCCGGCTTATTAGCGTGGAGATGTACTGCAGACTGATCACAATACCGGCGACAAAGGTGCTGTAGCCCAGCTGATAGTGAATATAACCCGGTAGAACGGCCAGTGGCAGACCAATGGAGAGATAGCAGATACAGGTAAAAACAACGATCGAAATGATGCGCAAATTAAGCTGCGTGGTGCTGACGGAAGTGCTCATAGGGATAAAGGGTTAATACATAGGGATGTTTAGCATAGCGCGCCGCGAGAAGGCTGGCGAGTCGGGAAGGCGTTTTATCGGTAACCGACGGGAACGTTGTCTGTCCGAAGGTAAATAATTGCTTTTGCAGCGGTTGACGCCAGCCCCGATCAGCGTCAGCTCGCCGCCACATGCGACTCATCGCCCACCACGCCCCAGGCGCGGTTTTGCAGCACGGTGCGATAGCCGTCGCGGTCGACGAAAGTGACGCCGTTGACCTCCCAGTAGGGGTTGAACGCCGTGACGCGCAGAAACCCGGCGGCGTCCATGGCGCTGCATTGTGCCTCCCAGGCCTGACGCTGCGGATAGTACAGCACCAGCAGATCTTCATCTCCTGGCGAGGGGGTAACGGGATGGTGGCGGCAGTGGGTGAATTCCAGATGCCAGCTGGCATCCGCGGAGCCGATCATAATCCCGCTAAATCCTTCATGATCGGTAAAGCTGCCAAGTTCCTGCAGCCCCAGCCCGGCACAATACATGCTGGCGCTGGTCTCCAGTTCGCTGACCGGTCTGGCGATGCGCATGTGGCAGAACGACATATTGACTCCCATAAGGCGTAGGCCGGATCAGGCGCAGCCGCCACCCGGCAAAAAAGCGGCGTCACAGCCGCGACCCGTCGCCCGGCGGCGCTGCGCTTGCGCGGGCCTACGGAGCGGGGGACCCATTTAGCCGGCTAAGCGCCGCCATGTAGGCCGGGTCAGGCGCAGCCGCGACCTGTGGCGAAAAGCGATTCTGTCGCTGTTGTCGCTCGGGTTGATACTGTAGCGGCAAAACGCCTCTGCGTTTGTCGGCAAGAGCTCTGGTTCGCCCTCTGCGCGTGTGTCACTGAATCCTCTTCTAGCTTAGCCGTTCGCAGCGCTTTGCAACAGGATGCGCCACTCGCTGAGGGCGGAGGTGCTGAACCCCTGACGCCAGATAAGCTGGGTGCTCGCCTCGCACAGCGGTTCGCTAAGGCAGTTTTCGGGAAGCGTCATCAGCGACAGCACGCTCTGCGGCAGCAGGCAGACGTAGCGCCCGGAGGCCACGCAGGCCAGCATGCTGTGATAGGAACTAACCTCATGCACCTCGACGGCCGCCTGTTGCTCCGCCAGCCAGCGCTCTCCTAACGCCCGATAGCTGCAGCCGCTGGTAAATGCCGCGAACCGCAGCGGGCCAGCGCCCTGCGGCCGGACCAGCATCAGGGTTTCCTGAAACACCGGGACAGATTCCAGCCCGGGCGGGCATGTCGGTTGGCCATCCGGCCCTGGCGGCAGGCAGACCAGCGCGGCATCGAGGGCGGCGGTAAATACCCCCTCGGTTAACTGGCGGGTCGGCCGGGTGCTGAGGGTGACATCCACCTGCGGGCATTGCTGTTGGAAGCGGGTAAGCAGCGGCGGCAGACGGCTGGCGGCGGTCGCCTCCATCGCGCCCAAACGCAGGCTGCCGCCGGGTGTGGTCGGATGCAGAGCCTGCTTTGCCTCCTCCGCCAGGCTCAGGATCCGCCGGGCATAGCTGAGGAACTGTACGCCTGCCGGCGACAGTACCATTTTTTTGTTGCCGCGGACGAAAAGTTCCACGGCAAGCTCCTCTTCCAGCTGCTGAATACGGGTGGTGATATTAGACTGGGCGCGGCCCAGCCGTTTTGCTGCCAGGGTGACGCTTTGCGTGTCGGCCACCTGGATAAAAATTTGCAGTGTGCTGTGGTTCATATTTTTATTCTCAATATGATAATGATGTTGATCTTATCATCTTTAAAAGAGATGGTAAGCCTCCGGCATCACTCATCTACGAGGAACTCATGCAAAATTCACTGCTTTCGCTTCTTGATATTGACTACCCCCTGATCCAGGCCCCGATGGCGGGCGTCTCCACCCCCGCGCTGGCTGCTGCGGTGAGTAATGCCGGGGCGCTGGGTTCGCTGGGGCTGGGCGCTTCAACCGTTGCCCAAGCGGAAGCGATGATCGTCGCCACCCGCCAGCTGACGGACCGGCCGTTCAATGTCAATTTATTTTGCCATGCGCCGCCGCGGCGCGACGCCCCACGTGAAGCGGACTGGGCAGAGACGCTGCGCCCCCATTTTACCCGCTTTGGCAGTACGCCTCCGGCATCGCTTAGGGAGATATACCAGACGTTTATCGGCCACACCGCCATGCTGGAGCTGCTTCTCGACCACTCGCCGGCGGTGGTGAGCTTTCATTTCGGCCTTCCTGAAAGTGAGACGATCCAGCGTCTGCGACAGCAGGGGATTGTCACCCTGGCGACGGCAACCTCGCTCCAGGAGGCGCTGCTGATTGAACAGCAGGGGATCGACGTGGTGGTCGCTCAGGGCTATGAGGCGGGCGGGCACCGGGGGATCTTTGCTCCGCAGGAGCCTGACGCGCAGCTGAGCACCTTCACCCTGGTGCAACTTCTGCGGCGTCGACTAACCATCCCGGTAGTGGCCGCCGGGGGCATCATGGACGGAGCGGGGATCGCTAGCGTGATGCAGTTGGGGGCGCAGGGCGTACAGCTCGGTACGGCGTTTTTACTGTGTCCGGAATCGGCCGCCGACGCCGGCTATCGCGCGGCGATCCACAACAGCCTTGACGGGCGTACGGTGCTGACCTCCGCGATATCCGGGCGTCCGGCACGCTGTCTGGCTAATGCCTTCTGCGCGCTAGGGGAAGCCTGTCCGACGAGCGCCGTGCCGGATTATCCGCTGGCGTATGATATCGGCAAAGCGCTGGCCGCCGCCGCGAAAGCCCAGGGCGTCCATGAGTATGGCGCCCACTGGGCCGGGCAGGGGGTGGGGTTGATCCGCGAGTGTGACGCCGCCCGTCTGGTCCGCCAGCTGGCGGCAGAGAGCGGCTGGAACTAATGACTGACGGCTAACGGCGGTGGGCCAGGCTGCGCACCAGCCGATCGCCGGCCATCTGCACGCCCTGAACCATCGCCACCAGGATCAGCACTGTGCCAAACATCACCTCATTATTGAATCGCTGATAGCCGTAGCGGATGGCGAGGTCGCCGAGTCCGCCGCCGCCGATCACCCCGGCCATCGACGAAAAGCCAATCAGCATCACGATGGTCAGCGTGATCCCGGCCAGCAGCGTCGGCAGGGCTTCTGGCAGCAGGGATTTAAAAATCACGTGCCAGACGTTGCCGCCCATCGACAGAATGGCTTCGATTCTTCCGTAATCCACCTCGTCGAGCGCGTTTTCCGTCAGGCGGGCAAAGAACGGAAAGGCGCCGATGGTCACCGGCACGATGGCGGCGGTGCTGCCCAGCGTGGTGCCGACGATCAGCCGGGTAAAAGGGATCAGGGCGATCAGCAGCACGATAAACGGTAGCGACCTGCCGATGTTGATCACCGCGCCTAACAGCGCGTTCAGTTTCGGCATCGGCGCCAGCCCGTTGGCGCGGGAAATAAATAACAACACACCGGTGGGCAGCCCGATCAGCACGGTAAACAGGGCCGCCAGGCCCACCATATAGAGCGTATCCAACGTGCCGTCGAGTAATAACGGCCACAAATCTTCCCAGCTCATGCTACTCCGCATAATGGCCTCCCCTGAACGCCGTGACGGGTAAGAAAATCCTGTTCAGCCTGCGGGTCGTGCAGCAACGACTGGCGCAGCCGCGACCATGGGGTCACCAGCAGGTCGGCGAGTTTGCCGCTCTCGACAATCTCGCCCTGTTCCAGCAGTGCCGCGTGGTCACAAATGGTTTTCACCACCTCCAGCTGGTGCGTTATCAGCACAATGGTCAGATTGAGCCGCTGGTTAATATCCGCCAGCAGAGCCAGCACCGAGGCGGTGGTCTCGGGATCCAGAGCGCTGGTCGCCTCGTCGCACAGCAGCACCTCCGGTCGGGCGGCCAGCGCCCGGGCGATGCCGACGCGCTGTTTTTGCCCGCCGGAAAGCTGCGACGGGAAAGCGGCGGCCTTTTCGCTGAGATCCACCAGCTCCAGCAGTTCGCGCACCCGCGCTTCGCGAGCGGCCCGCGGCACCCCGGCAATCTCCAGCGGCACCGCGATGTTATCGGCGACGGTGCGGGCATGCAGCAGATTGAAGTGCTGGAAAATCATCCCGGTGCGCAGGCGATAATCCCGCAGCGCCGCCTTGTTCAGCTGAGTAATATCCTGTCCGTTCACCAGAATGCGGCCCGAGGTGGGCCGCTCCAGCAAATTGAGACAGCGGATGAGCGTACTTTTGCCGGCGCCGCTGCGCCCGAGAATGCCGTATATCGCCCCTTTCGGGATCTGTAACGCGATATCGTTCAGCGCCGGTCGGCCGGTTCCGGCGTAGGTTTTGCTCAGCCCTTCGATGGTGATCATGACTGAGGGGCCACCGGGATCACCGAGCCGTTGTAGTTTTTACGGATAAACTCCGCCACCTGCGGCGACGTCAGGTCTTTCGCCAGCGCCTTAATACGCGGGTCATTCGCCAGGGCCGGGGTGGTCACCAGGATATTGGCGTAGGGGTTATGCTCGGCGCTTTCCAGCCCCAGGGCATCTTTCGCTGGCACCAGACCGGCTTCCAGCGCGTAGTTACCGTTAATCACCGCCAGGTCGACATCGTCGAGGGAGCGCGGGATCTGCGGCGATTCAATCTCCAGGATCTTCAGGTGTTTCGGGTTCTCGACAATATCCTTCGGCGTCGCCAGGGTGGTGGCCGGGTCGGTAAATTTGGGGTCCAGCTTAATAAGCTTCTGCGCCTGCAGCAGGAACAGCGCCCGGCTCAGGTTGGTGGTGTTATTCGGTACCGCCACCGTGGCGTTTTCCGGCAGCGACGAGAAATCTTTATGCTTATGCGAGTAGATCCCCAGCGGCTCAATATGAACCGTGGCCGCGACGGCAAAGGTTTTACCCAGCGCTTTCTCCTGATCCTTCAGGTAGGGGACATGCTGGAAGTAGTTGGCATCCACATCGCCACTGGCCAGCAGTTCATTGGCGTTGACCCCGCTGGTCAGCTCCACCACCTTGAGATCGAGACTGGGATCGATTTTTTTGATGTAGTTGAGGATCTCCGCGTGGGGAACCGGGTCCGCGGCGACGCGCAGCGCGGCGGCCTGGGCAGACGTCCATGCCAGAGAAAGAGACAGTGCGACCCCTGCCAGTTTAAAAGCAGCATATTTCATGGTGTGTTCCTTTTTAGTTATGGTTAAACGATCAATTGCTCGGCGCGTTCGCGAAAAACGTCCTGATAGTAGCGTTCCGCCACGTCCGGATGGGAACGCAGACGGCCCTTGAGATAATTCCAGCCGACATCGCGCAGCAGCGGATTGTGCGGGTCGCTGTCCGGACCGCGCGCTTCACGCGCCAGCTCGGGCGGCAGGGTATAAACCGGCACCACCGCGTCAAGCTGGGCGCCAAGGAAGAAAGCGATGGAGAGGCGCTGCTGCTGAGCCGGCGGTGACACCACCCGGTGAACGGTAGCGCGCAGATAGCCGTTGGTGGCCAGCTCCAGCAGTTCGCCAATATTGACCACAAAGCTGCCGGCCAGCGGTACGGCGTCGATCCACTGCCCGGGCGCCACCTCAACCTGCAGCCCTTTCTGCTCGTCCTGCAGCAGGAAGCTGAGAAAACCGGAATCTTTATGGGCGCCAACGCCCTGGCTGCTCTGGGTCTCCTGCTGGCCGGGATAACGGATCAGCTTGATATGCTCGTTGGGTTGGTCGCCGTAAAGCCGGTCAAAGGCATTCTCCGGGAGCTGCAGCGCTTCGGCAAAGGCGCGCAGCAGGCGGATCCCCACCTGAGTCATCTGCTGTTGCCAGTGAAGTAATACCGGTTTTAGCGATGGAAGCGCGGCAGGCCACAGATTCGGACCCTGCAGGCGCTGCCAGCGCGGCGCGTCGTCGCTGAGGGTCAACGCCGGACGTTCGGCGCCGATATCAAACTGCTCTCGCCAGTCAGGCTGGCCGCGCGTCAGCTCAGAGGCCGCGCGGTTATAGCCGCGAAAATGGGGGGAGTGGATCATCGCCACCTGCTGTTTTTGCGCCTCATCGAGCGCAAAAAAGCGCTGGGACTGGCGCTGAACTTCATATTGAAGCGCGTCGTCGACACCGTGGTTGATCAGATAAAAGAAGCCGATGTCGCGGGCGGCGTGACGCAGGTCGGCCAGGAAGGCCGCTTTATCCGCGGGGTCCGCGTAGCGGGCCAGATCGAGAATCGGCAGGGTGGTCGCGTTCATTGTGTTCTCCGAAAACGGGATAATAAGTTATGGGTCGATTCAGGTTCAGGGTTCTGGCACAACAGCAGCGCATGGTGATTTCCTCTGTCCGGGGCTGAGCACAGCTTGCCTCAGGGCCAGATAAGCAACCAATAACGTTATTTTCTAATTTATGTCCGCGCGGGGTTCTGTGCTTTTGCGTTAAATAGATAAAGGCGTAAGGGCGAACTGAAGCCGTTGCGCCCGTCACCGAGAGTCAGTAAGGTGGGCGCACTTTTTTAATGCGGAACGGATGTATCCTCATGCACAGCTCAAAAGATCCCCTGCACGGCGTGACGCTGGAAGCGCTGCTCAATGCCCTGGTGGCGCGCTACGGCTGGGTGGAAATGGCCCGCCAGGTCAACATTAACTGCTTTAAAAGCGATCCCAGCATCAAGTCCAGCCTGAAATTTCTCCGCCGGACGCCGTGGGCGCGTAAAGAGGTGGAGGCGATGTATCTGGCTTCGCTCGACGACGATGCGCCGGCAGAGAAACCGGATACCTGGGCAAACTGGCAGAAAAAATAACCCTTACCACAGGACAACATCATGCAGAGCTGGAGCAGTAAAGATTTCACCGCCGACCGCGCGTGGGGCGCGCTGGACATTGCCAATTTTTCCGGCACCACCGTGCGCCTGCACTGGACCGACCAACCCTATATCTGGCACATCAACGACGGTCAGGAGGTGTTTGCCGTGATGGATGGTCAGGTGGCGATGCATGTGAAGGTCGACGGCGAGGAGCAGGTGATCATGCTGAACGCCGGAGATATCTTTTACGCCGAGGTGGGATGCGAGCATGTCGCCCATCCCCAGGGGGCGGCGCGTATTCTGGTGATTGAGAAAGAAGGGTCGGTCTGATCCCGCCGGCGGGCAATTCGTTAGCCCGCCGTTTCATCGCCTGTCAGACTCAACATACCGCGTTGATATAAATCACTTATCCAGCTTTCAATATACATAATTCTTGTTTGCCATTGCCTTCACCCCAGCACTATCTTTTGCCGCAGACGTCTTAACAGGCACAACCCCGGGAGAGATCATGGCCACCTTGCAGTGGGATCACGCAGTACAGTTTGTGAATCAGCCGGAAGCGGCGATTGAAATCTTTGCCGGGCAGCAGCTGCGGGCGGCGGTCGGCGGGCGCCATCCGGGCTGGGGAACCCGCAATGCGCTGAGCTATTTTGGTCTGACCTATATCGAATTCCTCGCCATTTCCGACCCGGACGAACTGCGCGCCGCGACGGACAGATTTCTGCTCTCGCGGGATGCCGCGCGGTTGCTGCCGGAGAACGAAGCGCTGTTACGCGTCGCGCTGCGCAGCGACGACATCGACGCCACCCATGACCACTTGCGTCGCAAGGGGCTGGCGGTGTCACCGATTGTCGATGGCCAGCGCCACGATCCGCAGGGCAATGTCATCCGCTGGCGGATCTTCACCATCGATGGCGACACCGACGGGCTGGTCTTTCCCTTTGTGCTGCAGTGGGGAGAAGACGACGAGACCCGGCTGGCGCGGCTGCGCGCTCAGGGGCTGGACGTGCCTCATCCGCTGGGCGACATTGTGCTCGAGCAGGCGGTGTTCGAGGTGGACAATCCGCAGGCGGTGCGCGACCGCTGGCAGGCACTACTGGGCTTCCCGTCACAGGGGGAGCAGGGGCTGGACGCGGGCGGCCAGTGGTTTATTTTTCGCCAGGGACCCGCCAACCAGCTGGCCGAGCTGGTGTTTCGCGTCGCCAACCCGGCGCTTAAGGGGCAACGCTTTCGCGTCGGCAACGGCGTGTATCGCTTTATATAAAGGCTGACGCTAGCGTACCGTAGCGCGCAGGGCCCCCGGCGGCTGGCCGGTGATGCGTTTGAACGCCCGGCTGAAGGCCGCCAGCGACTGATACCCGAGGCTGAAGGCGACTTTTTCCAGCGCCTGGCCTTCGTGGGTGATGTACTGCACCGCCAGCCGCATACGCAGCTCGGTGAGATAGCGGGCGGGGGTGGTGCCGGTGGCGGCAAGAAAACGCTCGGCGAAGAGAGAGCGCGACAGCCCCGCCTCCCGCGCCAGATCTTCCACTTTCCAGTTAACGCCCGGACGCTGATGCATGGCGTAGATCGCTTTCGCCAGCCGGGGATCGCGCAGGACCTGCACCCAGCCGGTGGCGTTACCGCACCCGCAGGCCACCCAGCCGCGGACTATTAGCGCGGCCACCACGTCCGCCAGTCGGGCGAGGATCCCGGCATAGCCCGCCTGGCGGGTGAGCGATTCCCGCTCCATCGCCGCCAGCAGCGGCTGGATCTCCGGCCAGGTGTTGAGCAGGCAGCTCACCCGCATCACTTCGGGCATGGCCTTCACCAGCGGCTGCATGCCGCCGAGTTCAAAGTCCATACAACCGCTGAAAATCACGGCGCGCTCCGGGCAGTCAGGCTGGCCGCCAGCGTTGATACAACTGACCGTGCTGCACACCGTTTCGCTGTTCAGCTGCGCCACATTCACCACCGCGGCCTGCGGATCGGAGAGCAGGGCGTGCCCGTCGCCGTTGGGAATAAACAGCGCGTCGCCGCTCTCCAGGGTGAACTGTTCTCCGCTGGCCATGCGCAGCAGCACCGGCCCGCGGCTGATGAAATGGAACTGGGCTTTGCCCGCCACGGCGCTAAAGCCGACGCCAAACGGGCGGGAGGTCTCGATGCGCCGGTAATTCACGCCGGAGAGGCGCATACCGCGCAGCAGTTCGCTGGTCAGGTCGATAGTGGGCTGGCTCATGGTAATTCCGGACGAATAATCAATAACTGAAGAGTATGCATCATATATCGTCCAGTGGTAAGCCCCTAAGATGACCAGGATGTTAATAAACCTGGAGAGATGTATATGACTTCCTGCATAGCTGCTGACGCGAGCCTGTCACCCGTCAGGCCTGCCTGGCGCGCCGTCTATGCCCTGGCCCTCGGGGTGTTCGGCCTGATCGTGGCTGAGTTTCTGCCCGCCAGCCTGTTAACGCCGATGGCCAGCAGCCTCGGCGTCAGCGAAGGGATGGCCGGGCAGGCGGTGACCGCCACGGCGTTAGTGGCGTTAGTCACCGGCCTGCTGATCGCCACCGCCACCCGCAATATCGACCGCCGCTGGGTGCTGATGTTCTTTTCCGTGCTGCAGATTGTCTCCAGCCTGATGGTCGCTTTTGCCGGTTCGCTGGCGTTTCTCCTGCTCGGTCGTCTGCTGTTGGGGATCGCCATCGGCGGTTTCTGGGCGATGTCCACCGCCACGGCGATGCGTCTGGTGCCGGCGGCCCATGTGCCGAAAGCGCTGGCGATCATCTTTTCCGCGGTGTCTGTCGCCACGGTGGTGGCCGCGCCGCTCGGCAGCTACCTCGGAGAGCTGATCGGCTGGCGCAACGTGTTTATTCTCTGCGCGATACCCAGCCTGCTGGCGCTGCTCTGGCAGCTGTGGGTGCTGCCCTCCATGCGGCCGGAAAGCGTTGGCACCTTCTCCACGCTGTTCAGGGTGCTGCGCCGTCCCGGTATGCTGGGGGGCATGCTGGCGTCGATCCTGATTTTCAGCGGCCATTTTGCCTTCTTCACCTACCTGAGACCGTTCCTTGAGACCGTCGCGCAGGCCAGCGTTGAAGGCGTTTCGCTGATTTTGCTCGGCTTCGGTGTCGCTAACTTTATCGGCACCTCGGTGGCGAGCTATCTGCTGAGCCGCAGCCTGCGTCTGACCCTGGCGCTGGTGCCGCTGATGATGAGCGTCCTGGCGCTGCTGATGGTGACGTTTGGCCATCTGTCCGTGCTCGACGGGTTGCTGGTCGCCCTGTGGGGATTTGCCTTCGGTCTGGTGCCGGTGGCCTGGTCCACCTGGCTGGCCACCACCGTGCCGGATGAGGCGGAAAGCGCAGGCGGTCTGCTGGTGGCCTCTATTCAGCTGGCCATCAGCGCCGGCGCCGCCGGCGGCGGGGCGGTGTTCGATCTACATGGCGCCAGCGGCGTCTTCACCGGCAGCGGTTTGCTGCTGTTGACCGCGATGGTCGTGGTCTTCACCGCCGTGCGGGTGAAACCGGTCGCCAGCGCCGAGCAGCCGGAGACCGGCCGCTTATCCCGCGAGATCGATAACTAAATTGGCCGACAGGCTGCGGGAGCAGCACAGCGCGATATGCTGCTCCGCGGCCTGTTTTTCCGCCTCCGACTGCACGGTATCCCGGTGGTCTACCGTTCCCTCCCGCACCGGCGTCAGGCAGGCGCCGCAGATCCCCATCTCGCAGGAGAGCGGCACCTCAACGCCATGCTCCTGCAGCACCCGGGCGATGGTTTTGTCCCCCGGGACCGGCCAGCGCTCCCCGGTGGAGGCGAGGGTGATGGTGAAGGTGCCGTCCTCCGCCGACGCCGCCGTCGGGACGGTCGGCTGGAACGCTTCGCTGTGCAGTTGCGTTTCCGCCCAGCCGGCCGCCAGCGCAGTGTCGCGCACCTGGGCCATAAACCCCGGCGGTCCGCAGAAATAGACTCGGGTGTCGGCGTCCGGCGCGCCCAGATCCTGCGCCAGCCGCAGGCGCGGACTCTGCCCGTCGGCAGAGCTGTGGATCAGGCAGGTTCCGCCGGTGAGCTGGCTGGCGATCTCGGTGGCGAAGGCGGCCTCCTGCGCGCGGCTGACGTAATAGTGCAGCGTAAAGCTGGCGCCGGACGCCGCCCGCGCATGGGCCATCGCCAGCAGCGGCGTAATGCCGATCCCGGCGGCGAGGAGCACCACGTGGCCGCCCCCGTGCAGGGGAAAGTGGTTGCGCGGAGCAGAGATCAGCAAGGGCTGCCCCGGACGCAGGGTGTCATGAATATAACGAGAGCCGCCTCGCGACTGCGCCTCGCGGGCGACGCAGAGCAGATAGTGATCCCGTCCGGCCGGGCTGCCGGTCAGCGAATACTGACGGATCAGCCCGCAGGGGAGATGGAGGTCGATATGGGCGCCGGGCGCCCACGCCGGCAGCGGTTGCCCATCGGCGCTCACCAGACGAACGGCCAGATTTTTCGCGCCCTGGCGCCACAGGCCATCGACCACCACCGGGAGTATGTCGCGCATAAGACCTCCACTCATACCAGAAAGAAATCGCCAAAGCCCATCTTCTTCAGCCCGCGCCGGTAGGCGATAGAGCTGCGGTCTGCCGGAATATGCGCCTCCAGGGTCAGATCCAGCGGCAGCCGCTCCGGGCGCTGGGTCTCAACCATCAGGCGGTCCTCCTCAAACACCCGCAGGTTGAACGCATGAACGTCTTCCACCGGCACATGCAGGTCAAAATTGCGGGCGATAGGGGCAAACATTCGCGTCACGCGCGACGACACCGGCGAGGCGGCGTTCATGATCACCAGCTTCGCATCGGCAGGGAAATGGATGGTCAGCGTGGCGGTGAACGGCAGATGCATTTCAAAGTGACGCAGCCACTGGAACCCTTCCGGCGCGCGGAAATCGGAGCTGGCCGGGTAATTGCCTACCGAGCTCCAGTAGTCGGCAACAAAGCCGAACGGCGTCTCCTGCGGGGTGTAGTCCGGCACCTGTTGGTTGTCAGGATCGGCGAAGGTCTCGGTGTGGATCCACGCGAAGTGGGCGACATCGAGAAAGCCTTCGACCTGGCGGCCGGCAAAGCCCTTCACTTCAAAGGCCGGACAGTTGATTTGCTGAAAGCCGGCGTCGTCCCAGTGCGGCATGGTCGGTAACGGCGGCGGATTGTCCGGATCGCAGGCCAGGCAGGTCCAGATCAGCCCGTAACGCTCCTCCACGGCGAAGCTGGTGAGATGCAGTTTGGCCGGAATGGGTTGCCCCGGACTGGAGGGGATGCGGTTGCAGCGGCCATCCTCGCCAAAGCGCAGGCCATGATAGGGGCAGACGATGCCTTCTTCTTCATGAAACCCCAGGGTCAGCGGGACGCCGCGGTGCGGGCAGACGTCGCGGGCGACCACCACCTGGCCTTTTATACGATAGATAACCAGCTGTTCGTCCAGCAGGGTGGCTTTCACCGGAGCGCCGTCAATATCGCAGGCGCGGGCCACCGGGTGCCAGCAACGGGCCAGCCGCAGCCAGTCTTCCGGATCGAAGGTGCAATGGGCGGGGGGCGTGGGGGGGGTTGTCTTCATGATTTCTCTTCCTGCTCACATCGGTGATTGTTTTATTGTTGTGAGATTATTGTTGTCATATTAGGGTGTTCACATCCATCACCATTAATTCACTCTGCTGTTGCAAAAAAGAGTACAGGGGCACCATGAGTCCATTTTCCCGTTTCGCCCACTATTTCATCGCCGTGGCTCGCTGCGGCAGCCTGCGCCGGGCCGCCGAGCAGCTGCATATCTCGGCCTCGGCGATTAACCGCCAGATCCTGCAGGCCGAGGAGGCCTTCGGGACGCCGCTGTTCGAGCGGCTGCCGGAGGGACTGCGGATGACCGCTGCGGGTGAACTGCTGTATGACAATCTGTTGCGCTGGCAGAAGGAGTTTCGTCAGACCCGGCAAAAATTTGATGAGCTGCAGGGGATGAAGCGCGGGAGCGTCAGCGTCGGCATGGTGCAGGCGCTGGCGGAAGGCGGCTTCGCCGCCGCGCTGGCGGAGATCATCGCCCGCTGGCCGTGGCTGGAGCTGGATCTGCAGGTAGCCGACAGCCACACCGTCAGCCAGAAAGTGCGTCAGGCGGATCTGGACGTCGGTCTGATCCTCGATCCGCAGGGGCAGGCCGGACTCAGCGTGCTGGCCTTTGCCGAACTGGAGGTGGGGATTGTGATGCGCCCGGACCATCCTCTGGCGGGGGCGAAGGCCCTGTCTCTGGGCGAGCTCAGCCTGGAGCGGCACATCGTGCCCGGCGCGCCGCTGATTGTTCATGAGCGTGTTGCGCTCCTCTATCGCCACCATGACTTTGCGCCGGAGAATACCATCAGCTGCAATGATATTCGACTCATTAAGTCGCTGGTGCTGCGCGGCAGCGGCGTGACGCTCCTCAGCCTGCTCGACGTGCTGGACGAGGTTCAGCGCGGACAGCTGGCCTTTATCCCGCTGCGCAGTACGCTGCTGCGGCCGCTGACCCTGGCGCTGTGCACCGCGCCCTCGCGTCAGCTATCGCGTCCCGCGCAGATGGCCATTCAGACGCTGAGCGCGGTGATTGAATCCATGGCGACCGTCAGCCCAGCGGCCCGCTGAGGATGGTGTCGCACATGCCGTTGATAATCCGTTCGCCGGTCTCTTCCCGCAGCTCCTGGTACCAGGCTTCGGTGAGCTGCATATCCTTACCGTGGGTGATATCGCAGCGCTTGCGCGCCTTCAACACCAGATCGCGAACCCGATCGCAGCGCTGGGTTTCATACTCGCGCAGGGCGGCGTCAATATCGCGGGTCTGGCGGAAAACGGCGCCCAGCACCACCGCATCTTCCATCGCCGCACATCCCCCCTGGCCAATATCCGGGGTGGTGCTGTGTCCGGCGTCGCCCAGCAGCGCGACGCGACCGCGCACCAGGCGGCTGAACGGTTCGATATCGTGGATTTCAATACGGTTGGTGGTCTGCGGGTCAAGGGCGGCGATCAGCTTCTGCACCGGCGGCGCCCAGCCGGCAAAGTAGCGGCTGAGGTCAGCGCGCAGGGTGTCACGATCCTCGGCCAGACCCGCCGGCAGCGGCACATCAAAGAAAAAGTAGAACCGGCCAGCGGAGACCGGCATCAGAGAGACGCGCTTGCCTTCGCCGACAAAGGTGGTCCACTGATCGCCGGGTGCCAGCGCTTCATCTATTTCCACCAGACCGTTCCAGTTGACGTAGCCGGCGTAGCGGCGCTGCGGGGTAAAGCCGAGCACCCACGGACGCAGCGCGGAATGGCTGCCGTCGGCGGCAATCAGCAGATCGCCGCTGGCGCTGCTGCCGTCGGTAAACCACACCGTCACGCCGTCGGCGTTTTCTTCACAGCGGGTGACGCGTTTGCCGAACTGCACGCGCTCCCGTCCCCAGAAATCCAGCATTTCCCGCTGCAGCTCTGCGCGGGATACCGGGCAGGGGCGGCTGCCGGTGCGTTCGATCAGCGGCGCGAGGCTGAACTGGGTCATGTTCTCGCCGCTGCGGAAATCGCGATACGCCATGCGGCGCAGCGGTCCGCCGAAGGTTTCCATGATATCGCCCATGCCGAGGTGGGCCATGCATTTCACGCCGTTGGGCCATACGGAAATCGCCGCGCCGACCGGTTTGATCTCTTTCACCGCCTCATAGACGTCGCAGTCGATCCCCGACTGTTTGAGCGCCACTGCCGCACTTAAGCCGCCGATGCCCGCGCCAATCACGATTGCTTTCATTTTTTTCTCCTTCTCCAGATGTAGGCACTGACTACAGCAATTTGCGTACCAGTTCGCCGGAGGGAGGAAAACCGCCCGCCAGAGGCACAGCGGCAGGTCATGGCGCACCACCTCGGTGCAATGTGATGCATTGGTTGCCTTTTTATGAATCAAAAGTTTCTGTATGTTGCATTAAGAATCTATCGTTTCATAAGCCTGGTTCAGCAGCGGAGGGAAATGATGCATCATTCGAATAATTTTAGTTGATGATTTTGAAGTGTTAATAAATTTATTCGTGCGCTTTTGTCGTCTCTGGCCTGCTTTGTGCAGTAGCCCATGCACTTCTCTTTGCTACGGGATAACACCATGTCTGACGAACATCACAGCGGCCTGCTTTACGGCCTTGAACAGCGGATCCCACCGCTTCCGGCCTTTTTTAGCGCCCTCCAGCATGTGCTGGCGGGTCTGGTGGGGATCATCACGCCGCCGCTGATCATCGGCGCCACCCTCGGACTTAGCGACTGGCTGCCGTATCTCATCAGTATGTCGCTGCTGGCTTCGGGTATCGGTACCTTTCTGCAGTCCAACCGGGTCTGGGGCATTGGCGCCGGGATGATCTGCATGCAGGGCACCAGCTTCGCCTTTCTGGGCGTGGCGGTAGCCGGAGGGATGTGGGTGAAAGCGCAGGGCGGCGGGCCACAGGATATTATGGCGATGCTGTTTGGCGTTAACTTTGTCGCCGCCCTGGTGCCGGTGATTGTCAGCCGCTTTATCGAACCGCTGAAGAAAATCTTTACCCCTATCATTACCGGCAGCGTGATTGCGCTGATCGGCATCAGCCTGATCAAGGTCAGCGTCATTAACTGGTGCGGTGGGGAAAAGGCGCAGGATTTTGCCAGCATGAGCAATATCGCGCTCGGGGCGGGTACCCTTGGCGTTATCGTCCTGCTGAGCTGCGCCAAAAACCGCTGGCTGCGGCTCTCCTCGGTGGTGGTGGGCATTGCCGTGGGCTGTGTGGCGGCAGGGCTGAGCGGTCAGTTCCATCTTCACAGCCTGGGCGATACCCTGTTTCGCCTGCCAACGCTGTTCCCGTTTGGCTTTCAGTTTAACAGCGCGATATTTCTGCCGGTGGCGCTGGTGTCGCTGGTGTGTATTCTGGAGGCGGTGGGCGATCTGACGGCCAACTCGCTGATTTCACAACAGTCTGTTGACGATCGCGCTTTCCGCAACCGGCTGAAGGGCGGTATCCTGGCGGATGGCGTCAGCTGCATGGTGGCCGCAATGCTCAGCGCCTTTCCAAACACGACTTTCGCGCAGAACAACGGCGTGATCCAGATGACCGGGGTGGCCAGCCGCTATGTCGGACGCTACATTGGCGTAATTCTGATCCTGCTCGGGCTGTTCCCGCCGGTGGGCGAACTGTTGCGGCAGATCCCGGCGCCGGTGCTGGGGGGCGCTACGATGGTGATGTTTGGCTGCGTGGTGGCGGCCGGGATCCGGATCATTACCCAGAACCCGCTCACCCGACGCGATGTGCTGATCGTGGGTCTGGCGTTTGGTGCGGGTCTTGGCGTGGAGTCGGTGCCGGCGTTTCTCAGCCATTTTCCGCCGATGGTCGGCGATCTGTTCGGTTCCGCGGCCACCAGCGGTGGGCTGGTGGCGATAGCGCTGAACCTTGTTCTGCCGCAGGAGCAGGCGGCGACGAAAACGATAAGGAGTCAGGATGATCGCGCTGAGTCAGTTTAACAGCCTGAGTGGCGATGAGGCAGGGGAGCTGCTGGCTCCCTGTGTGGCGATCCCGGCCTGGAGCGATAAGCTGGTGAACTTGCGCCCCTTCGCCAACCGTGAAGCGCTGCTGCAGGTCGCCCGGGAAGCGATGGGCGACTGGGGAGAGAACGATCTGAACGCGGCGCTCAGCGCCCATCCGCGGATCGGCGAAAAACCGAGCGGCAGCCAGGCGCACGCGACGATGTCGCGCCAGGAGCAGTCGGCGGTGGACAGCGATAATGAAAGACTGGCGCAGGCCCTGCGGGAGGGGAATGCCCGCTACGAAGCCCGCTTTGGCCGGGTGTTTTTAATCCGCGCCAAAGGGCGCAGCGGCGAAGAGATTCTGCAGGCGCTGACGCGCCGGCTGCAGCATACCGCTGACGAAGAAGTGGCTGAGGCGCTTGCCCAGCTGCGGGAAATTACGATGTTAAGACTGGAAGGAGCGATTGGCGAATGAGCACCCTGAGCACCCATATTCTGGATATTTCCACCGGCACGCCGGCTGAAGGCGTCGCGGTCAGCCTGAGCCGGGAGGGCGAGACGCTGGCGAACCTGGTGACCAACGCCCAGGGGCGTATCATCACCTTCAGCGCCGCGCCGCTGCCGGCGGGGCGCTACCGTTTAACCGCGGAAACCGGGGCGTGGTTTGCCCGTGCCGGGCGCGATAGCGTTTTTACCCGGGCGCAGATTGATTTTGTCATTGGCGAGGCGGCAGAGGACCATTTCCATCTGCCGTTTCTGATCGCCCCGGGCGGGTGGTCGACCTACCGCGGCAGCTAAGCCCGGCTGCGCGTTGCCCGAGTGACAGCCATTGCCGAGCGGTGCTGCGCTTGCCCGGCCTGGATGATGATGAAACTGGTAGCGACAGCCCGTAGGCCCGGTAAGGCGCAGCCGCCACCGGGCAGACCACGTTGCTCCGGCTGCCATCCCTTCTGCTTTATCCCTACGTAAGGATAATCATTGACCTATCCCCACCAGGGGATAAACTTGACATTATCCCTTGCAGGGTATAAAACCAGTTTTATCCCGATAGGGGGATAAATGATGGTGAGGAACAAGGCGATGAATTCCCCGCAGATATACAGTCCGGTTCAGCTGGCCAATTACCTGAAACTGCTGCGCCAGCAAAATCACTGGACTCAGGAGGCGCTGGCCAGCCGGATCGGCATTAAACAGGCGACGCTGTCCAATTTTGAAAATCACCCCGACAAAACCACCTTAACCACCCTGTTTAAGATCCTCCAGTCGCTGGGGGTGGTAATGACCCTGAACGCCAAACCGGCAGAGACGGCGATGATTCCCGATAACACCACGGATCTTGACTGGTAATGGCGACGCTCACCACCTGGATGAACAATGCGCGCGTGGGAACCTTAACCCGCCAGGCCAACGGGGCGCACAGTTTCCGCTATGATGAGGAGTGGCTGCGCAGCCCGCGCGCCAGACCGCTCTCCCTCTCGCTGCCGCTGCAGTATGGCAATATTACCGCCGACGCGGTGTATCACTATTTTGATAACCTGCTGCCCGACAGCCCGCAGGTCCGCGAGCGGATCGTCAGGCGCTATCAGGCGCGTTCGAAACAGCCGTTCGATCTGCTGGCCGAGGTCGGGCGGGACAGCGTAGGGGCGGTGACTCTGCTGCCGCCGGGGGAAGAGGCGCATCTTGCCGCGTTGCGCTGGCAGACGCTGGATGAGGCGCAGCTGACCGCTTTGCTGACCGCCTACCAGTCGGATATTCCTCTCGGGATGGTGACCGGCCAGGACGATTTTCGTATCTCGGTGGCCGGCGCTCAGGAGAAAACCGCGCTGCTGCGAATGGGCGAGCATTGGTGTATTCCGCAGGGCACCACCCCGACCACCCATATCATTAAACTGCCCATCGGCGAGATAAAGCAGCCCAATGCGACGCTGGATCTGCGTGAAAGCGTGGATAACGAATATCTGTGCCTGGCGCTGGCCAGGGCGTTGGGCCTGGCGGTGCCGGAGGCGGAGATTATCAACACGCCGCGGATCCGTGCGCTGGCGGTGACCCGCTTCGACCGGCGCTGGGCGCAGGAGGGGCGCGTGCTGCTGCGTCTGCCGCAGGAGGATCTGTGTCAGGCATTCGGCATACCGTCGTCGATGAAATATGAGTCTGACGGCGGGCCGGGTATCGCCGCGATCATGACCTTTCTGCTGGGCTCCAGTGAGGCCCTGAAAGATCGCTATGACTTTATGAAGTTCATGGTGTTCCAGTGGCTGACCGGGGCAACGGACGGGCATGCGAAGAACTTCTCGCTCTTTTTGCTGCCCGGCGGCAGCTACCGGCTCACGCCGTTCTACGACATTATTTCGGCATTTCCGGTGCTGGGCGGGACGGGACTGCATCTGCGCGACCTGAAGCTGTCGATGGGGCTCAATGCCACAAAAGGGCGGAAAACGGAGATTAACGCTATCTATCCGCGTCATTTTCTGGCGACCGCCAAAGCGGTTAACTTCCCCCGGGAGCAGATGCTGGCGATCCTGGGCGAGTTTGCCGACCGCGTGCCGCAGGCCATCGAAAGCGCCCGCCGAACGCTGCCGTCGGACTTTTCCGCCCACGTCTGGCGGGCCATCACGGAGAACATGCTTAAACTGCACGCCCGCCTGCAGCAAGGGCTGCTGGCGGGATAGCGAAGCCGGTTGGCGGTTAGCTCTGCGGCGGCCCCCAGCGGCTGCGCAGGTAGTTAACCGCCTGGCGGGTCTGCGGCTGATTGAGGTTGTTTTCGCGGAACAGGATGGTGCCCTGGATCTGCGGCAGGGACTCATTGAGGTCGAGCTGTTTTTTCAGCTCCGGCACGCCGCCATCCACCGTCCAGTCAGGTTCATTTTTGGACGGTTCACCCACCTTGTACAGGGCCACGCCGATATACAGCCGGGTATGCGTCGGCTTGACCACCTCGGCCCACCAGTTGGCCAGCACATCGTAGCGCGCCGCATCGCGGGCAAACGGCCAGTAAATCTGCGGGGCGATGTAGTCGAGCAGCCCCTGCTGCACCCAGCTGCGGGTATCGGCATAGGATTCATCATAGGCGGCCGCGCCACGGGTATCAGACCCCGCCGGATCGTGGGAGCGGTTGCGCCACACCCCGGCCGGGCTCACGCCAAACTCGACGTTCGGATTGAGTTTTTTAATGGTCGCGGAGACCTGGGCAATAAGCTGCTGAGTGTTATGCCGCCGCCAGTCGCCCTTCGAGGCATAGCCCTGCCCGTAACGACGGAAGGTCTCGTTGTCGTTAAGCGGGGAAGAAGCGGTTTCGGTGTAGAAATAGTCATCGAACTGCACGCCGTCAATCGGGTAGTTCTGCACCACTTCAGCGACAATGCTGGTGATCCAGTCACGCGCTTCGGGAATACCCGGGTCGAGAACAAAGCGATCGCTGGCTGTGCGGATCCAGTTACGGTGCAGGACGAACACGCTGGCCGGCACCTGAGTGAGGGTGTTGTTCAGCTCGGCAATCGTCGACGGTTTGGTGTTGACCGAGACGCGGTAAGGGTTAAACCATGCGTGGACCTTCATGCCGCGCTTATGCGCTTCATCCAGCATAAACTGCAGCGGATCGTAGCCGGGGTATTCGCCGATTTTGCCGGTCAGCATATCGGACCACGGCAGAATATCCGACCGCCAGAGCGCCGTACCGTCCGGTTTCACCTGGAAAAAGACGGTGTTGATCCCCAGGCGCTGCAGATTATCGAGTTTGGCGATCAGCGCCAGCTTCTGCTGGGTGATGCGGCTTTCCGGCGTACTGGCGATAATTGACCCGACCGGCGGCCAGTCAAGGCGCGAGACGGTGGTCAGCCAGACGCCGCGTACCGGCTCCCGGTGCGTCTGACCGGCTTTAACGGCCGCGCTCTTCGGCGGCGTGACGAGGGATTTGGGGGCCTTACTGGTGCAGCTGAACAGCATGCCGGCGGCGATGAGCGCCGCGCCTGCCAGCGCCACTTTGCTGGCTAGGGGGAATCGACGAGAATGGCTGATGATGAACTCCCGTGTAATCAGATCGTCGCGTGTAGCGGCTATTCTCTTACGATTCGCCGGCCAGAGCAATTCCTTGATAGGACTGTTGACATCAGGTGGGAGAGGTCAGTCGGGCTCCCACGCCAGAATATCGCCAGGCTGACACTCGAGCGCCTCGCAGATGCGCGACAGGGTATCAAAGCGGATGCCTTTGACTTTACCTGACTTGAGCAGCGACAAATTCTGTTCGGTAATGCCAACAAAGGCCGCCAGCGCCCTGGACGTCATCTTTTTTTCCACCAGCAGTTTGTCCAGATTCACCACCACAGCCATCGTTAAATAAACTCCTTATTCTCTTCTTCCGCACGGATCCCGTGGAGCATGGCGTGAAATGTCACAAACAGCAAGCTTCCTGTCAGAAGCAGCACCCCGTCGCTGAGCAGAAACACCACCTGGTAATAAGGCTGCGGCCACCAGGCGAGCAGCGGGATGAGAAAGCGGCAGACCGGCAGTAAGATCCCCATCCCCACCATGGCCAGAGCGATGTAACGAACGCTGTGCGCCAGGGAGAGGCTGAGCACGCTGCGCTGGCGGACGCTACGGGTTACCTTCATGCCCTGCCAGATAGCGAACGCGAACAGCCCGGCCGGAAGATACAGCAGGGCCAGCAGCAACAAACGTCTCGCCATCCCAGGCGCCTGGGCCGGGTTGTCGGTTAACGGCACTTCAGCAAAGTGCAGCAGGGTGGAAAGAAAATATCGTTCGCCGGTAAAGAAAATCCACAGCGGCACGATCAGGGCGAGCATAAAAAAGAGGGGCAGTATACCGCTAATAATAGCCAGACTCAGCCGGGTTCTGGATTGCTTCACAATTTACCTTCCTGATTGATGAGAATAATTAAAGCACCAGCCGCGTCAAGCATGACATAAGGGCCACGGCGAAGACAACGCTCATCGCCCGGACGCCGCGTCGACGGCTGGCAAACCACGGACGGGTCCAGACGCGGTAGAGGCTGAGGGTGATGAACGATGCCTGGATGGTCCAGGTCAGCATCCGAAACAGGTAGCCCATTTTGCCGAGATTCTGCAGGGTCTGGAAAACCTCGGCGAGATAAATAACCCCGGTCACCAGCAAAACATAATTGAGCAGGCGTATTTTTCGCTGCGCCAGCCAGTCGCCGGAAATAAACAGGATCACCGACAACAGCGTTAACAGCGCCCAGAGGATGTCAATTCCGTTCATTACGCGCCTCCTGTTCATCAGGGGTGGCAGCCAGTAAGAGCTTGATGGCAGGCCCGATCACCGGCCAGGCGGTATCGGAGAGGATCACTACCGCGGTCTGTCGCTGTCGGTCGAAGGCCATCATTGCCGCAAAGCCGCCACTCTGCCCGTCATGCCAGACGATCTCCCGTCCGCGGACGCGGGTAGTGAACCAGGCATAACCCACCCGGGAATCGGGATCATCGGTGGCGAACAGGGGGGGCATGCCTTCACTGCCCGCCAGGTTTCCTGCCAGCAGCGCCTGGGCATATTTCGCCATATCGACAATCGTGGCGCGTACGCCGCCGGCGGGGGCGAAGGCATCCATCACCCATGGCTGCTGAGGAAAACCAGAGACAGACCAGCCCGCGGCAAACGACGGCGAGGCTGGGGTATTCTGCCGGGCCACTTCCGCGCCCTGCATTCCGGCGGGGGCAAAGACCCGTTGCGCCATCAGTGTGGCAAAATCGCGATGAGACGCCCGCTCCAGCGCCAGTCCGAGCAGGGCAAACCCGGCGTTGGAATAATCAAACCATTTCGTCGGCTGCAGAGTGGCCTGGTTCATCATCGCGATCAGCGCGGGTCGATCGTAGCGCCAGGGATTCTGCCGCCGGGCAATGTCGCTCAGAATAGCCAGCCGCTGCCCAACCGACGCGGTAAGCGGTGGCAGTCCTGAACGGTGAGAAACCAGTTGCTCCAGGGTAACGTCCCGCACCGGGCTGACAATCTCCGGGACCAGCGCCGACACCGGCGTCTGCGCGGTGACTTCGCCGCGGCGAATAGCCTCCAGCAGCAGGCTGGCGGTCATGGTTTTGCTCAGGCTGGCGATCTCATACTGCGTCGTATACTCGCTCCCCCACAGGCCGTAGCGCACCCCCTGAGGGGTAATCAGCGCGGCGGCGACCTGTCCGCGGGCGCCGTTAAGCAGAGGCGTTAATATCGAGACCAGCTGTTTATCCCCCGTCGTCCGGGAGCTGGGGGGATGAAAGCCGGGCTGCAGGACGATCCCCGCCGCCACGATGACGGTAAAAACCAGCACGGCGGCAATGATCTGTCTGTCCCGGCGATAGCTGTTCCAGCGCATGTTTTCTCCTTAACGCGGTACGACATCCAGGTGAGGGAATACCGTTTCTCCCTGGTGTTAAAGTGAGCGCAGGTTAGCCTGGTGTTTATCGTTTTACAATAAATTTTTATCGTTTTATGATTAACTTTATGAGGGGTAAAGCAGACACACCCGGCGCGGTGTGGAGAACGCGGGGGGCAATAGAGGCCAGGGGATAAAGTGCGCTGACGAAGGGCGGTACTCGCCAGCGAGAAATGTCGGCTATGCCGATATACCGGGAGAAGAAAACTTAGCGGATCCGCGACTGCTCGTCGTCGCGTAGCGTCAGCACCTCAAATCCGTTGGCGGTGACGGCCACGGTGTGCTCCCATTGCGCGGAGAGTTTTTTATCGCGGGTGACCACCGTCCAGCCATCCTTTTTGGTCTTGATACGACTGTCGCCCTGGTTCACCATCGGTTCAATAGTGAATACCATGCCTTCCCGCAGCACCGCGCCTTCACCGGGCCTGCCGTAGTGCAGCACCTGCGGCTCTTCATGCATTTCCTGGCCGATACCGTGACCGCAATATTCTCTGACCACGCTGTAGCCATGGTCCTCGACCCAGCGCTGAATGGCATGGCCGATGTCGCCCAGCGTCGCGCCGGGTTTCACCACCTCAATGCCTTTCCACATGGCTTCATAGGTGGTCTTTACCAGCCGGCGAGCCAGCGGGGAAACGTCGCCTATCAGGTACATCTTACTGGAGTCAGCGATCATGCCCGCTTTCTCGAGGGTGATATCGACGTTAACGATCATCCCGGAGCGCAGATGCTCGGTCGCCTTCGGGATCCCATGGCAGACCACATCGTTAATCGAGGTGTTCAACACATAGGGAAAGTCGTATTGCCCCTTGCTGGCCGGGCGGGCGTCCAGCTGGTTGACGATAAAATCTTCCACTCGATCGTTGATTTCCATCGTCGTCACGCCGGGGACGATAAAGGTATCCAGCATGTCAAACACCGATGCCAGCAGCTGGCCGGCATGGCGCTGGCGCGCGAGCTCATCGGCGGTTTTAATGATTATTGATGGCATTGATCACCTCCAGCAGACGGTCAGAGCCGGATTTCAGCATCAGCAGTTTGATCTGCTGGTGGTTAAGCTCGGGGTAGAGTTCGCTCATCATGCCCAGGCGGATCCAGTATTCCGCCTGGGCATTAACGGAGCGGGACATGGCTTTGCTGGCATCACGAATGTCATCGTGCAGCAGATCGGAGATTTTGACGATTCCCATAGAAACAGACCATATATGATTCGTAGATGTATCGTATACAAACCAGCGCGGGATGGCCTTGGCATTTTGTGGCGTGGGTGACGAGCGCCATGCAAAAAAGCCCGACCAGCGGGCTTATTTTCAGTATCTTTTCGGGTTAAAAATTCGCGCGGTTCACCATGGCGAAAATTACCCATTAGGTTATCGGTATGCGGAATGAAAATAACATGATGGCGACGCATCAATATATTTTATGCAGGTGTTAATTTTGCGTATGAATATTCTCCCGTCAGGCCGGGAATCCGGGGAATTTACAGCGCGTCAGTGAGTTTATCCACCACCACTTTACCCGCATTATCGAACTGCGTAATGCGGAAGCTGTCGCTCCAGGAGCGGCGGGTGGTGAAGCGGTCAAACAGGGATACCCGGCCTTTACGCTGGCCATCTTTACTTAAAATAACCCATTCAGTTACCGAAGAATAATGCTGACTATTGTCATGACGACTCTGTTGTTCAACCAGCCGATCTTCTTTTTCCACTTTTAAATAATCACGCAACATATTTAACCTCCATAGAAAGTATTATTAACATTACTCTTTTTATTTATTCTTTCAATCAAACTTTTTAATCAATAAAAGTAACTATTAGTGGGCGACCTAAGTGCGAAAATCGCCGAGGTTATCCCCCCGAAGATGGCCTGGTCCACTACGCTTAACAGGAGTGTCCGCCGCGCGATCGGCGGTTGTCCGGGCCGGAAAGGCGACCATAAAACACCTTAACCTTGTATTCATTATGGGCGTGATTCTGTTATATCTAATGCGTTTTGCCACGACCGAGCCACAGAGAGCGCTGTACCATGAGTAACGATCACCTGACGGACATTGCCTATCGCCACTTTATTGAAAGTGTTAAAGATTATGCCATCTATATGCTGAGCGCCGACGGGACGGTCATTAGCTGGAATGAGGGCGCCCGCCGGGCAAAAGGGTACCTGAGCGATGAGATCATCGGTCGCTACTTCGGTCTCTTCTATAGCGAAGCCGAACAACTCTCCAGGGTGCCGGCGAATAATCTGCAAATTGCCCTGCGTAGCGGGCAGTTCGAAGGCGAAGGCTGGCGGTATCGTAAAGATGGCTCCCGGTTCTGGGCGCATGTCATGATCAATGCCATCCGCGATGAGCAAAATAACCTGCTGGGCTTTGCCAAAATTACCCGCGACATCAGCGAACAGAAGGCGATCAATGACCGCATCGCGTGGATGGCGCGTTACGATGCGCTGACCGGTTTACCCAATCGGGTGGAGTTCTTTGAGCGGGTGGAAAAGCTAATCACCGGGAATGACGCCCGCCGCTTTGCCGTTTTCACCATCGATTTAGATAAGTTTAAAGAGATTAACGATCTGCAGGGCCATCTTATTGGCGATCAACTGCTGCAGCGCGTGGCAGGCGCCGTACTCAAAACGCTGCAGAAGGAGGAGATGGTCGCCCGCTTCGGTGGCGATGAGTTTGTGGCCGTCAAACCTTTTGCCGATGAAAGCGAGGTGGACGCCTTTGCCGCCCGTCTCTGGCACTGCTTCAGCGGTAAGCAGACGTTTGCCGCGACGGAAGTGATCCTTTCCGCCAGCATGGGTATCTCCGTCTACCCGGAGGACGGGACGGATATTAATACGGTTCTGAGCAATTCCGATCTGGCCATGTATCGGGCAAAGAGCAGTCTCGACCACAAAATTTGCTGGTACGAACGCGAGATGGACGACAAGACGCGGCAGCGGAATATGATGGCCGCCGACATCCGCCGCGGTATTCAGGCGGGGGAGTTTTCGCTTCACTATCAGGCGATCCGCAATATTAAAGATCGTCGCATCACCGGTTATGAAGCGCTGTTGCGCTGGCAGCATCCTCAGCTGGGCGCTATTCCGCCGGACGTGTTTATTCCCATTGCCGAAGAGAGCGGCGCCATCGTGCCGTTAGGCTACTGGGTGCTGGAGCAGGTGTGTAACGAAGCGCTGGAAAAGGGTCTCAACAGAAAAATTTCGGTCAATATCTCGCCGGTGCAGCTGCGTCATCGTAGCTTTATCGAAAAAGTCCGCGAGATCCTGATGCGTACCGCCTATCCGGTCAGCCTGCTGGAGTTTGAGGTTACCGAGACGGCGTTTATCGTGAACAAGCAGCTGGCATTCAGCGTCCTGCATCATCTGCAAAAGATGGGGATCAGTATCGCACTGGATGATTTCGGCACCGGCTACTCCTCCCTGAGCATGCTGCGCGATTTTCATTTCGACGTCATCAAGCTCGACCGCAGCTTTATGCTGGATGTGGAGAGCAATCCCCAGGTCCGCTCATTCGTGCGGGCCATTATTTCGCTGGGCAACTCGATCAATACGCCGCTTATCGCCGAGGGCGTGGAAACCGCAGGACAACTGCAGATCCTCGAAGAGGAGGGATGTGACGAAATGCAGGGGTTCCTGTTCGGCGAGCCGGTCGATATTAAACACCTGCCCGATCAGCGCTGAATCGCCCGCCGCCCGCTGGTGGGCGCAAGGTCATCACTGATGCGCAAGCGCTGCCTGCCCGGAAAGGTGCAGCAGCGCGGAGCGCAGGGAGACCTCGAACATCTGACCATGGGTCAGCCCAGGGTAGCGCCAGAAGGCCACCCGCAAGCCGTTGTCCGCCAGTTGCTGTTGGGTCTGACGCAAAACCGCCAGGGAAGCCACGTGCCCGGACGGCTCTCCAGGGGCTTTGCCATCCCCCTCCAGCAGATACAGCGATTTCCCGACGAAAGCCGCGGCATCGATGTTGTTGCTGTCTTTAAGCGGAGACTCGAGTGCCTGGCCGAGCGACGGGCTGGTGGAATAAAAGATATGGAACAGGTCGCTCTTACGCCACGCGTCGAGTACAAACAGTCCGCCATAGGAGTGACCCCAAATAGCGCGCTGGCGGGGATCGATTTTCAGCTTAGCTTCTGCTTGCGGAACCATCGTTTCGCTCAGCAGCTGGCGAAACAGGTCATTACCCCCGGTTTTTCGCGGCGGCAGCGCGGATTTTCCGGCGCGAGGTTGATGCGTCTTAAGCGGCGGAGTGTAATCCCAGGCCCGGGCTGCGGTATCGAAGGGCAGCGCCGTCTGGTAACCAATAGCGACGATGACCGGCGGGGAACCAGCGGAGAGCTGTTGCAGAAACGCGTCGTTGAGTTTATCCATCACCGCGTTGCCGTCCAGCATATACAGCACCGGATAACCGGCGGCCGGCGGCGCTTTATCCGGCACCGCGGTCCACACCCGGTAATGGCGTTCGCCATCGGCAGAGTCGTACTGGCGCTGGGTAAAATGGTAGAAAGCTGACCCTTTGTCCGCAATATTCGGCCCCAGCGGCTGCAGATCCGGCCGGGCGAAACTGCCGCTGCTGTAGAAGAGCGCGGCGCCTATCGCCAGCGTCAGCAATCCGTGCGCCTGCCGCGCTGTAATGATCCCTGAATCCTGCTTCACCTCGTCTGTCCCCCATTTTCTGTCATCTGGCGTTTTGCCTGGGCTGACACGTTAGCATAGCTTCATTGATAATGGTTCTCATTTCTTTTCATGCGCGCTGTAGCAGGCTGCATGCCGCTAAGGCTGGTGGCGGAATCAGTCTAACAGGAGGAGAGATGGCCGCCTGTCGGCGGCCGTGAGAGAAAAGTCAGGACCGATCGTGAAGGGTGCTAAGCAGTTTTTTGACCAGCGGGGTAAGCGCCATAAACAGCAGCGCAATAATGACAATCAATAAGATAGTCAGACCTTTATGGTGATTGATAAGCACCAACAGCATTGCCAGCGTCATGGGCATGCTCCTTTAATAACGGTATTCAGCGCCGCTGAGGTGAATGAAATTCAGCAGAATGGTCATCACCACCCAGGCCAGCAGCAAAAAGCGTCGTCTGTCGCGTCGCGCTTCCAGGGCGGCGAAATAATTAGCGCTATACCAGGTCGATATAATAATAGCCAGCGTGATGATGACCTGCCAGACCGCCTGACGATAGCCTGTCACGATGCTTATCCCGCGAAAGCAGAGGACGATCGCGATACCATTAAGCGCGTTACACATCAGCCATCCCCACAGGCTTGCGGGCCGGCTAAATAAATATCCAAATCGTAAAACCAATGTCGTATACACCTTTCCAAAATAATCGCGCTGTAAAATGCATTTTAACGCTGGAGGCAGTATTGATATAAATCAAAACTAATGGGATAGCGCAGGAATCACTGGCGCACGGCACTCACGGCCTGAACAGCAAAGCAAAGGATGCAAAGACTTTTAATGGTTAAAATGCTGTTTTTATTGGTCATTTTTCCATATTGAATAAGAGCTGTCGCATAATAAATAGAGTTGATAGCCATTCGATATGCGTTAATTTCCCCGGTTATTATTGTGAGTGACGTGATAACGGAGAAAATTAGATTTTTCGTAATGCTTGATTTCTGCGAGACCAATACAATAAGGTAATGGCCGGGGGCAGAGCCCCGGCCGGTGGCGCACTTAACGCGGTAGCGCGTTATGCTGGAGGAGCTTCAGGAAGTCATTTTTGTCGGAGATTAATGACAACGCATTCGCGATCAGCTCATCGCTGAATATCGAGGCTATTTCTTTGAGCACGTCAATATGCTCTTTCTCTTTCGCAATCACGCCAATGGCTATAAACATCACGTTGCCGCGATCCCAGATAACGCCATCAGGAAACTGATAGATCTCAATCCCGGTTTTAAGAATGATATCCGTCGCTGATTTCGGCAGATGCGGCAGGGTGATGCCATTGCCCAAAAAAGTGGAAACCTGATGTTCATGCTCCAGCAGAAAGTGAACGCACTCCTGATTGACATAGCCTTTGGCTTTACACTCTGCGCCAATCATGGCGATGACTTCCGCTTTATTACTGGCCTTGCAGCCGATGTGCAGATTATCCAGCGTGATGTTATCGATCATAGCCAACCTCCCTGGTGAGACGAGTAGATTTTTTATCCTCATGATTCGCTGACAGCTCCGCTTCTAACTGCTCCAGCGATTTATTGGAGGTCTCCGGCAGGGCGAACACCACGAACAGAATCGCCAAATAGTTGATGGCCGCGAAGATAAAGAAGACCGGCCCAAGGCCCAGTTTCGCCTGCAGCAGCGGGAACAGGTAGCTGACCACCGCGTTCATGATCCACATGAAAAATACCGAGATCCCCATCGACAATCCGCGGAATTTCAGCGGGAACAGCTCGGCTAACACCACCCAGGTGATAAAGCCCATCGAACCCTGCATCACGCCGACGAACAGCGCACCCAGCAGCCAGATAGCGGTGGCTTTGAGGTCGCCCACGAGGGTGTAGTCGACCGCGGCGATAATCAGGTGCAGCGTGGCCATAATGGCGAAGCCGTAGATAATGATCGTCTTACGCTTAAAACGATCGACGAGAAACAGCACGCCAATCAGCATACCGCCGACGGAGAAGACGCCGTTCAGCACGTTACAGATCAGCGAGGTACGCTCTGAGAAGCCGGCGGCACTCAGGATTTCCGTGCCGTAATACATAATCACGTTCACCCCGGTGGTTTGCTGCAGCGCGGCCCAGGTAATGCCCACCAGCAAAATTTTGAGGATCCATGGCGTTTTGAGGATAGTGGTGAAGGTGTTCTGGGTGCTGAACTTATTGCCGGCTTCAATTTTGATCAGGGTGGAGATGTCGTCGAATTCTTTCTGCGCGCGTTCCGCCGGGCGGATCTGTTTGAGAATATGCAGCGCTTCCTCGTGGCGGTTTTTGCTGATCAGCCAGCGCGGACTTTCCGGCGCGCGCCACATGCCAACAAACAGGCAGATAGCGGGGATCGCCTGCACCAGCAGCATATAGCGCCAGACGTCCGGCAGATGGCCCCAGATGATGCCAATGATCGCGTTAATGGCAAACGCCGCCAGCTGGCCGATAACGATGGCGACTTCATTCAGGCCGGTCAGCTTACCGCGCATCTCGGTGGGCGCCACTTCAGAAATAAAGGTGGGGGCGGTGACCGAGGCGCCGCCGACGGCGTAGCCCAGCAGGGCGCGGGCAATCAGCAGGGTAGTGATATCGGGAGCCGCGGCGGAAAGCAGGGCGCCGATAAGAAAAACAAAGGAGAGGAAGAGCAAGTATTTGCGCCGGCCGAAGTAGTCGGCGAACTTACCGCCAAACACGCTGCCCAGCGCGGCGCCGATCAGCAGGACACTCATTACCAGCCCTTCGGTGGTCGGGGTCAGCGCCATGTACTGCTTCAGTGAGGAAAAGGCGCCGTTGATAACGCCGGTGTCGTAACCGAAAAGCAGGCCGCCGAAGGTGGCCACTAAGGTGATCTGATGAAGTCGTTTTCTCTGTTGCTGGTTCAGGTTTGTTATAAATGACATGGTAGTCCCTTTATTTTGTTGAACGACACAAGATAAAAATACATCTCCCCAGTCAGGATTTATCACGCCTGTGTTGTCGTATCTAACTGAATTAAATGATTTTCTTCTTTGTGTAATTGCTCAGCACAAGGCAGGGTACGCTAAGCAATGGCGGTCAAAGAGGTTTACGGCTTGGTGTTGGCATGGATGTCGTCGATATCCGTTCTCCTTTTCGGGTTAGCGGTCTTCAGTGCGTCGGCAGCGCCGACGTTGGCCGCAGGACAGCGCCCTGGTGTGGCACGTTGCTGTCGTTCCGGCGATTTACCGTGCTAAGAATATGGCACAAAGAAATGGAATGAGCATGCTACAAGATCACATTATGAAAATTTAATTTCAAATCGGTGTTGCAGGAAGGTAAATACATGAAGCGAATCACAATGGCATGCGGCAGTATATCCCTATGAAATGCGGGTTAAATTTGCGAGCTAGTAATAATGATGTTGTTTTCAGTGGGTTAATGTAACGCAGAGAATACAACGCAGATCACATTTTTACGCCATAATATCGAAGAATAGAATTTATATTTCATTACTCTGTTCAGGGAAAATAGTGGCTGGCGATGCTGTGATGTCAGTCTGGCCTGGCGTCGCGCAGGCCATTGACGCGTTGGCGCTGAGGGAGGCTATGGAAGGAGGTATCGCGGGATGGATGCCGGCGATAACCCTGCCGAGAGGGGCTCTCACGGCAGGGTTGTGGCAAAAAATCAGTGCAGCGCGGGCCAGTAACCTTCGTTGGCGACGATCAGCTCATCGAGAATCGCTTTCGCCACCGCGGCGCTGGGCACCGTTTTTGACAGGGTGATGGCCTGCCACAGTTTCTGGTAGCTTTTCTCAATCCAGGCGTCAACGACCAGCTTCTCCACCGCCACCTGCTGCTCCATCAGTCCTTTCTGGAACGAAGGGATTTTTCCCATCGCCAGCGGTTCCGGGCCGTTGACGCCCACCAGGCAGGGGACTTCCACCATCGCCGTCTCGTCAAAGTTGGCGATCGCCCCGTTGTTTTCCACGATCAACAGCATCCGCTCCTGGGTGTTAAAGGCGATGGCGCAGGCGAGGTCGACGATGAAGGTGGCATGGGCCCCGGCATGGAAATGCGCGCCTTCCGCGGTGCCGCGACGAGTGATCTCCCGGGCCATATCGAAGACCTCTTTTTCACGTCCGGCCATCACTTCGTTAGCCCGCGTAAAGTCCGGGTCAGAGTGGGCTACCTCGTAGTCAGGATAGAGGTAGTATTTCAGATAAGTGTTAGGCAACGTCAGGGGATCGAGGGCAAACACATCCTTCACTTTTTTAAAGGTTTCGATCCAGCTCGGCGCTTTATGCTGAAAATCTTCTTTTGGGCTACTGTAACCCTGCTCCGCCACGTGACGCTTGAGCGCCGGCATCAGATCGTTACCGGCTTTATCGGTGATGCTGGTCCACCAGCCAAAATGATTGAGGCCATAGTAGCGGACGTTCAGCGCCTTACGCGACGGCAGACCGAGGATATCGGCAAACAGCCCCTCGATGGCCACCGGCATATCGCAGATGTTGATGATGCGCGCGTCGGGCCGCAGGCGACGGGTCGCTTCCGCGACGATGGCCGCCGGGTTGGAGTAGTTAAGCATCCACGCCCCCGGGGCGTACTGCTGCATATAATCGACCAGCTCCAGCACGCCGGCAATCGAGCGCATACCGTAGGCGATCCCTCCCGGCCCACAGGTTTCCTGACCCGGCACGCCATATTTCAGCGGGATTTTTTCATCCTTTTCCCGCATCTCATACAGGCCAACGCGAATATGCGCCATCACAAAATCCACGTCGGTGAAGGCCGCCTGCGGATCGGTGGTATAGCTGAATTTTACCTGCGGGAAGCGTTCCGCCACCAGAATGGCGCAGGCGTCGCCGATGGTCTTCTGACGCTCGTGATGGTTATCGTACAGACGGATCTCCCGCAGGGGAAAGCGCGCCATATTTTCCAGCAGCATCATGACAATCCCCGGCGTATAGGTACTACCGCCGCCGGCAATCGTGACCACAAAGTTATCTTTCATTTACCACCTCGTTATTCAGTTACACCCAGACTGGCGTTGACCGCCGTTCGAATTTTGTTAACCCCCAGGCCGTAGATCACCTGAACATGATTGCCTTTAATCAGCACGCTGCTCCCGCCGCTCTCTTTTAACAGCGTCTGCTGGATGAGTGCGGGGTCGCGCACATCGACCCGCAGGCGGGTAAAACAGTTTTCCACCGCACAAACATTTTCTTTGCCGCCCAACCCCGCAATCACCATCGCGCCTTTGTCTGACTCGCCATTTGCCGGATCCGTCTGTGGGGAACGCACCGCATCGGAAGCGGCTTCGCGCCCCGGGGTAAGCATTCGCAGGCGGGTAATACAGAAGGTGCCGACCAGGTACATGGTGGCGGTCTCCAGCAGCCCGAGGGCGACAAACACCGGCCAGCGCGTCACGCTGGCGCCGGCGGGCAGGTTATAGACGACAAAATCGATAAGACCGTTGGTGGCGCAGACCCGCACGTGAAGCAGCCAGGCCAGCATCTGGAAAAAACCGTCCAGCAGGGAGTAGATAAGCCACAGCAGCGGGGCGGTGAAGATGAAGAGAAACTCAAAAGGTTCGGTGATCCCCACCAGCACGGAGGTGACAATTAAGGGGATCAGCGTGACTTTGAGCCGCTGTTTATTCTCCGGTTTCGCTGTGCGATAGAAAGCGAGCGCCATACCGGCGGTGCCGAAAATCTTCACCATCCCATAGGTCAAAAACCGGGCGGAATCACTGAGCGTGTCAACGGGATGACGGGCGATTTCGGCGAGAAAAATAGGCTTGGCGCCAATGACGGTCTGGCCATCAATCAGCAACTGACCGCCGATAGAGGTAAAGACGAACGGCGACCAGATCAAATGATGCAGCCCGGTGGGGATCAGGAACCGGTTGAGAAAGCCGTACAGGAAGACCCCGATGGCGCCAAAGGATTTCATAAAGCCGGTCAGCGCCGAGATACCCAGCTCCACCACCGGCCAGAGATAGACGGTGGCGATAGCAAACAGGCCCACCAGCGGCAGCATCACGATCAGCACCAGCTTGCTGTTGCCGTAGATCGACAGCGCGCCGCGAAACTCAATGCCAACCACGCGATTGTGAACAAAGGCGACGGCGCAGCCAAGGATAATACCGAGGAACACGCCCATATCGATGACCTGAAAACCGAAGATATAGGTTTGTCCGCTGCCATATAGTTGCGCGTTGGTGGCTCCGGTCGCCAGACGATGGGTCAGGGTCAGCCAGCTGTTGTTCGCCGCCAGATAGACCAGCCAGGTCATGGCCGCCACGAAAGCGGCTTCGGCTTTGCGGGTTTTCGCCAGACCGCTGGCCAGTCCGAGGCAGAACAGAAACCCGAGATTGTTCATCAGCGCCCAGAGCATGCTGGAGACGAATTTCCCCAACAGATAGATCCCGCTGCTTTCATCCACCCACAGCCGGTTGGTGGTCATGCTGAACAGGGCGATCAACAGGCCGATAGCCGGCAGATACAGCACCGGCCCGATCATCGCCTTGGAAAAGTCCTGAAGCTTTTTCACGCCAATCATGGTTGTCCTCTCGTCTTCATCGCCCGCTGTCATCACCTGATCAATAGGCTTATCAGACTAGGAGCAGACCACCGGGATCCCGAGCAGGAAAAAGGCCATCTGTGACGAAAGTCATATATATTGTTGCAGGAGAGATATATAAATATAGCCATTTTTATAGATGAGTTAACGCTGCTTATGGCGCGTGAAAATTAATTTTTATGAATAAATACAATGCATTAAATGCAGCTGCATTTGACGTCACTCCTCTCGGTGAGACATCTAAAAGTGATTTATAAAAAGATTGCCACAGAACTGAAGGCCCGCATCAACAGCGACGACTATGCCGTCGGCGATATGCTGCCCAGCGAAAAAGCGCTGGCTGCGGAGCTGCAGGTCTCGGTGATGACGCTGCGCAAAGCGCTGGCGCTACTCGAGGAGGAAAAGCTGATCGCCCGGCGGCACGGCAGCGGAACCTGCATTGTGCGTAAAAGTAACTATCATGGCGGAGAGCTGGAGGGGTTTAACTACCAGATGCAGGTGGTGGGGGTCACCAACTACCGCAATAAGGTTATTGAGTTCACCTTGCTTGACGCCCCGCCGGCCATTGCCCAGCAGTTAAAGATCCAGCCGGGAGAAAAAGTCTACTACGTCAGGCGGCTGCGGCTGATTGATGAGGTCCCGATCCTGGTGGAGAACAGCTACATTCCCTACGCCGCTTTTCCGTGGCTCAGCGTGGGTAACCTTGAGCAGTCTAAGTTCAACTATTTCAAAAAAGAGTGCCATATCACCATTATTGAGAGCCACCGCAGCTATACCCCGGTGCTGGCGACCCGCGAGCAGGCGGAGCTGCTGCAGGTGGCGCCTAACAGCCTCCTGCTACGGGTGCAGTCTGTCAGCTACGCCCAGAACCGGGCGATCGTTGATTTCTCAGAGATCTACCAGAACACCAGTAAATACAATGTGAAGCACATTACCCGCCGCTAGGATGATTCCGCCAGCAACCCCCGGAGGACAAGCTCCAGCCCCAGCGCCAGCAGGAACAACAGAAAGCCCTGACGAAAGCGCTGCGGGCTGAGACGCGAGCGGATCCGCTGTCCCAGCCACATGCCGAGCAGCGCGGGCGCCAGCGCCAGCGCCGACAGCAGCAGCGAATCTGCGCGCCAGCCAGCGTGCAGAGAGAGGCCGGCCGCCATCGCCAGAGTGGACAGGGTGAACGACAATCCCAGGGCCTGGACCAGCTCGTCGCGACGAAAGCCCAGCGCCTGCAGCCAGGGCACCGCCGGAATAACAAATACCCCGGTCGCCCCGGTGATCACTCCGGTCAGTCCGCCCATCAGCGGCGACAGGCGCTTTTCCATGCGTGCAGAAACCTGCACCGCCGGACCACGGAGTGCGTATCCGGCATAAGCTATCAGCACGGCGCCCAGCGCTAGCGCCGACCACCGCGGGTTAAGATGGATGAGCAGTGACGATCCCGCCAGCGTGCCGATAATCATCCCGGTCATCATTAACCAGAGGCGACGCGCAATCTGCGCCAGCGCGGGGCCGGCCAGCAGCTGCCAGAGATTGGTCAACAGCGAGGGGAGCACCAGCAAGGCCGCCGCGGCCGGTGGCGGCATCAGCAGGCCAAGCAGGCCCATCGCCACGGTGGGCAGCCCCATACCAGTCACCCCTTTGACCAGGCCGGCGGCGATAAAAATCAGCAGTAAACAGAGAGTGTGGAGATCAAACATCATGGCTCACCTATCGGCTCAGAGAAGGGCATTGAAACAGCTGGTCGCGGGGGGGACAATGCGGTATGTTGCCCAAAGGCTACGGTAAAACCGAAGGGAAGGAGGGCGTCATGCGACTGGATCTCGCCGATCTGCGGCTGTTTATCGCCATCGTGGATACCGGCAGCATTACCGGCGGAGCGGCGGCGGCCCATCTGGCACTGGCCTCCGCCAGCGAAAGGCTGCGCAAAATGGAGGCGGAGGTCGGTGTGCCGCTGCTGCACCGTCATGCCCGGGGAGTGACAACGACCGAGGCCGGGCAGGTGCTGGCACGCCATGCTCGTCCGTTGTTAGAGCAGCAGCGGCGTCTGCGCCAGGCGATGCACGCCTTCGCCCGCGGTCAGCAGGGAACGCTGCGCCTGTTTGCCAATACCTCGGCGCTGTCGGCTTTTCTGCCGGGCAAACTCGCCGCGTGGATGGCTGCGCATCCTGGGATACAGATCGACACCGAAGAGCGCACCAGCGCGGATATTGTCAGCAGCATTCTGGCGGGCTTAGCGCAGGCCGGGGTGGTGTCCGATGCGGTCGATCCCGGGCCGTTGCGTCTGGAGCCCGTCGCGGAGGATCCCCTGGTGCTGATCGTGCCGCCGGCCCATGCCTTGAGTGAAACAGCCGAAGTGGCTTTCGCGACGATTATCCATGAGCCGCTGGTCGCGCTCTATCAGACCAGCGCACTGCAGCAGCATATCGAAGAGCAGGCCGCCGGGCTCGGCCAGGCGCTGAACGTCCGCATCAGGATGAGCCATTTTGAAGGGCTTTGCGAGATGGTGGCTCACGGTGCCGGCGGGGCGATCCTGCCGCGGGTTATTGCCGAACGCTACCAGCTGCGCTACCGGTTCACCGTTATCACATTGCAGGATCGCTGGGCGCTGCGTCGGCTGTGCCTGTGCTATCAGGATGACGACCGCCTGTCGCCAGCAATGCGCCGCTTGCTGGAGTGGCTCCGCCAGCCCTGAGCCGCTATAAACATGGCCATGACGTAGTGACAGTGTCACTTTTTATGGCGGTTATTGCTACTGACTTCCGTGCCAGAGATGCGATAGTAGACGTCCGCCATTTATTAATACGCGAATCAGGACAGACAAGATGAGTACATTACCAAAGGTCGCGGTGCTGGGACTCGGCGCCATGGGACACGCTTTTGCCAGCAATCTACTGAAGAAGGGCTTTACCGTCGCGGGCTGGAACCGTTCGCTAGCGCGCGGCGAGGATTTACAGGCGCAGGGATTATCTCTGCACGCCACGCCGCAGCAGGCGGTGGCCGATGCTGAGGTGATCATCAGTATGCTCGCCGACGGTCAGGCTACCCTGGAGGTACTGGCGCAAATTGCGCCTGCCTGTCAGCCGCAGGCGATCTATTGCCAGATGGGCACCATTGGCCTGCCGGAGACCCAGCAGGCTATCGCCTTGCTGCGGGAGCTTCAGCCGGCGATGACCTTCGTCGATGCTCCGGTTTCAGGGACCAAAGCCCCGGCGGAGAAGGCGCAGATCCTGGTGCTCGCCAGCGGGGAGCGTGAAAAATGTGGCGCGGCGGAGCAGGTATTTGCCGCTATCTCACGTGGGACGCAGTGGTTTGGTGAGGCGGGCAACAGCCAGAAAATGAAGCTGGTCCTCAATGCCTGGCTGATTTCGATGATGCAGGGCATCGCGGAAAGCGCTCAGCTGGCGAAGACGCTGGGCTTTACTCCCGACCAGCTGTGGAGCGCCCTGGAAGGCGGCCCGCTGGCCGCACCGTATGTCAAAGTCAAACTGGACGCCATCGCCAATGAGCAATTCGTGCCGCAGATGCAGCTGGCGCATGCGCTGAAAGATGCCCGGCTGGCGCTTTCCCTGGCCGAGCCGCACACCATGCCGGGGCTGGATAACATCGCCGAACTGTGGCAGCAGGCGGCGGACGCAGGATATGCCGGGCAGGATTTGTCCTCGATATATCAGTGGCTGTCGACGTCGGCGAAAGCGTAGTACCGCATCCTCAGGAAAAAGTGGCCGTGGTGGCCACTTATCCAGAGAAGAGTTATTTCCCGGAGAGAGCCGGGCGAGTGTCGATCCCTTCGTCAATGCGCTTGATCATATAGGGAAAAAACGGATTGGAAGACTGGCGCATCAGCGAGTCCAGGCCCACTACCAGCACAGAACGCTCGCCGCGAGCTGCAAACGTGCCGAGGCTGATCCCGTATTGATTCAGCGGATGGGGATAGCGTCCGTACAGCGAATCGCTCAAGGGGAAGGGAAGCGCGACATGAGAAAGCGAATACACGTCCGGTAAATAATGCAGTCCCTGTAGCTTCTCCACCGTAGTGTCTGTTTTCCCGGCAGGTGTTGTTCGGATCTCCATCTCTGTACTGGCGGAATTGGCGTTAGTGATGATCGTGGTTTGATAAGCTCGCGGCGCTGCGGGCAGCAACCGCGCCAGCGCGGTGTAAGACGTCCGGCGTAATAATGAATTAAACCTGACCGCATGATTTAAATCGAACAGGACAATTTCACTGCCATTATCCGGCAAGCGGTTATACAGCGCCGTCACGATCGCCTGCGTACTGACCGTTGAATCCATGACGGACTGAAAGGTCAATACCGGCGGTAAGCTGTTAAGTTTCTGATTCCTCGCGTCAGCCACTATCTGCTTTTGCAGCGCTTTGGTCAGCAGGAAGGACTGCCGGGCGGCGTTCGTCGGGAAGGAGTTATATTTAAACGGATTAAATTCGGGCATGATGTTTAACCATGCGGCTTTCGAGAAGGCGGGGAGAAACGCGGGCCAGCCCGCGAGGCCGGAAAAACGCGCGAAGCTAGTAATGCCGATCATCGGAGAAATCAGGATCACCCGCTGGGGTTTTGCCAGTTCGGCATTATCCAGCGCGTCCAGCGAATACTTCATTGCCAGCGCGCCGCCGTTGGAAAATCCGACGATATGCAGGGGCGCATCTTTACCCGTCAGTCGTTTCGCTTCTCTCACCGCCAGGCGCGTGGCGGCCAGCCAGTCCTGCCAGTCCACGTCGGTCAGCCCGGCGGGAACCGTCCCATGGCCCGGTAATCTGATACCGATGGCGACATAACCCTGTTGGCGGTAATTTTCGGCGATATGCCGCAGGCTGTAGGGGGTATCTGTCAGACCATGCAGCAACACCACAGCACCTTGCGGTTTACCATCCGGCATCATGATGTATGACCGATTCCAGTTGGTGGGAAACGAGTCCGGATAGATGGGGCTGTGGCTGTAGTAACGATTCAGTTCGGTTTGCTGCTCAGCGTCCAGCTTATCGGTAACCTGGCGTTTTACCTCACTGAAGAGCGCATTCTCTTTTTTGATGTAATCGTTCCAGTCAGCATTGTCGATTTCATCCGCGTCCATCTCATGCGGAACCCAGGTATGCCAGAGCTGCAGATCGGGCCCGCGCTGAATGTCATAAAGGCGTAGTCCCAGAGCGCCAACGATCAACAGCAGCAGGGACAACACGATACGTTTTAACCAGGTTAGCCATTTCAATGCGTAGCTTCCTTTCTTAATGACATGTTTTCTGAGTATAAATAAACATGGTCAGGGAGATTGACTTTTTTACGCAGCAACGAGCATGAGGTAAGAAGATCGCCGGCAAGTGGGTAGGATACATCAACGGCGAAATGCGATCGTGCAGTCAGCGCTAAACGGGACCGGTTCGAACACGTGGTCAGGCGTTCGCGCTGCTTAAGCGCGAAGATCGTTGTGTTTCTGGAGTAATAGTTATCCCCATCAGCTTGTGCCAAAGCAACCGCCGCAGATGGGGAATTATGCGAATGAAACAAGGGGATTCGGCAGTGATACCGGCACCTCTATAGCTAATTTTTAAGGTCCTGATAAGGATCATATTTTTCATCAGGATACCATTGGCCTGAAAATAGCGCCGCCTGACGGCCAATTGTGCAGCGCTGTATATGGTCATCATCGATAAAAGTGTGTTTGATAGCTGGGGTTCCCCAGTTACCACCCCAGATTACTTTATTGTGCCATGCCAACTGGCCCAACAGGGAGAAATCACCTTTCCACGATGGTTCGCCGTTAATACTCCTTACAATATCGCAGGCTAAGCCATAATGATGAACTCCAACTTTCTGAAGTTTGGTCGCCCCCCGCTCATACAGGAGAGCCTGCCGGTCCTGACTCCGGTAGGTTTCGAAAACCATCAGTTCAAGTCCGTTGAGTTTTGCCTGTTCAATGATGGACTGAACTATCTTTCGTGTTACAGGTTCGAGAAGTAAAATATCAGAGATCCGTTCTGTGCTATTGAAACGTTTGTCATACTGAATAGTATCGGTGTAGAAATTACCCATAGCATGCCTCGCTGTACTGTAAATAGTAGAGCCTTGATGAGTATTTATTTCCCAATTGATGATATTTTGTTAAAGACATATGGAGCAAACAGCGTTCCGCCAAACATCAAAAAGTGACTAACACTCTTAAGATTTCTGCTAATGTTTGAAGCATCATTAAATAATGCATAGATAACGTAGTAGCCAGTACCTACAAAAATAATAGCGATGATCACCATCCCGACAAATGCAATCAGCCGACTTGAACTGGCAAAGGGCACCGGCGGCACAATCGCTGGCGCTGCTGGCGCTGCTGGGTCAGGAGGGGGGGATGGTTCAGATAAAGCCTCCGCCAATGACCATCCCTGCGTCTTTAACAACGAGAAAACCCTCCGAAAGGTTACAATGTAAGCCAGTGTCATTACGATATAGATGAAAATCAGTATAGGATCTTTTAACGAGTCCATAATATACCTCGGGCGTGTAGTTTCTGATCAAGGCGTTATAACCAAACATGTTTTATTTGGTGTAAATAAAAAAGGCACAGCAAGTTAAATAGCATCCAATACAGCGCGCCGCTAGAAAAATCATTTCTAACAGCAAACTTATAAATAATGTTAGATTTTAATTTTACTACTTGCAGAAAGTTAGCTCTTGTGATTATAGAACATTACCGTTGAAAAATATTAAAAGCAATAAAAAAACATAAACCCATTACTGCCCATTATTAAATCATTATTAAATTTTCCTTTAATTGAAAATTTCAGAGCGAAATAGGGGGTTATTACCATAACACACGTTAAGAAAATATGAATTTTTGGTACCGTGAGTGAAAACAGCGCGAGTCATATACAAACGAGTAAGCAGCCGGTGGAGGACAAGATGGAGCCTATGAATTTCATGGGGTAGAGTTGTAACTATGGTTGGGTTACGCGTCCTGATATTCTATTTAACATAATATACATTGCAAAAGGCCATGATGAAGTAACCACAATTTTAGTGGGTAAATATCATGGCTATTTTTGGCGTAAAGTTAACCAAAACCAGCAATACACAGCATGTTGTTAGTGCTTTACTCCTGATTTGTTACCGATTAGGTGAGGGCGATAACGTCGCTCACCTTTTCGGTGATGAAGTCTCCAGTATTTCCCCGCGTCAAAATGTTCAGGCTCTACCTGAGCGAATCGCAAAAATCCTCTCTGAAATTTCCCGTCGCGGCCTGTTTTTTCACGTAGCGCCGCATGGAGAAAATCACGGCATATTCATTGCCACACATCCGAAAATCCTAACTAAACACGCATAGGGGGCATCATGCGCGATTTTGCTCTGGTATTTCGTCATGCGTGGGAACTGGCAAGAAAGGGCGCTGATACCTTCGGTGGTTCGGCGCGTCAGTATTTCCGCGAATCTCTCCTGCTGGCCTATAGCAACCTGAAGCGCAATGTAACCGCTAAAGACCTTGTCAAAATAATGCAGGGTCGCAGGCTGTCTATGAGTCAAATTCGGGAGGAAGTAAACGCCAAATTTAAAAAACAAACAGCAAAGAACATCGCCCGCAGAATTTGGAATATGTTTCGTTCGCCATACGTAGAAATTGAGAAGATCAAATGTCAGGCAACGGGAAAATATTTGTATCACCTGAAGAACGCGCAGAAGAATTTTTTTGTTAGCGGGGCTATTACTCGCGCTCTCAAATCGGCAAGGCCTGAGAAGAAGAAGGCTGTAAAACCTCGCCCAGCAATGACTAAAGAGGAAATAAACGCCTGTCGGTTGGCTAATGCTTTCCATAGTGCATTAAGCACAGGGGTGTATGTAGCACCTCAACTTATTGAGAATTAGAAATGAAAAAAAACCAGAAAGTCATTCAGTTTCGTGGTGATGAAGATATGTATCATCGGGCACAGGAAAGAATCACCAGTCAGGAGATTCTTTTTCCTGATGTTATGAGGGCCGCGCTTAGAGCCATTGCTGAGGGTGATGTTGCGCCGTTTGCCGATATCATCAATGAGGCCGGTCATACTGGCGATGAAACAAATCAGGCATGGCTTTATCACAAATGTCATGAGCTTTTCGAGTACCGTGATGGTCAGTTATTACGCAAGTCACGCAAAGGAATGGGTGAAAAGGGAACTCCGGCATATATCCGCATCCGGGAAGGTGAAGAACATGTATTAATTCAGGGAAATCATTATCTGCTAAAAGATATTGTCTGGTTAATGGCTAACGGAAGCATAGCCGGAGAGATTATCTATAAAAACCCGCATCGTGTTACCAATAAACACGCAATTGAAAACCTCATTTTAAACCCTGTCGAAATTAGGCAGGTGACGATAACTAAATATTTAAGTGGATCTGAAAAGATCGACATTTGTAGAGGTAAGCAGCGAGCTATAGCTATTAATACCGAAAGCGATATAAGTGCAGCCGGAGCAATTGAGAGACTCATTAACAGAGGACAAACAATCCCGTTACTTTTGCGCGGTGATGATGGTTGGGTTGCATCACGAACCGCCATTCACGCTTTCAAATTGGGTGATAACCAGTACGTAGTAAGCATTACATAAGGGGCTTTTATGTCGAATGAAACAGTAAAAAAGGTCATGGCAGAAAAGCGCCGCATGACCATCGGACAGTTAACAGACCTGCTTGTTAGCGGTGCTTTGCGCCGTGAGTTAGGCATGGATAAAACCGAATTTGCCACGTTGGTTTCAGTTATGCGATCCACTATCCGGCGCATTGAAGGGCTGGAGGCAACGCCACGTATGGGGCTTATTTTCAATACAGCCGCAGTGTTGCGCATTGGTATCGACTTTCCAATCACCGAAGAAAGGGCAAGTAAATGACCGAGACAGCAATCAAGCATCCGGCGATTCGTTACCACGGAGGTAAATTCCGCCTTGCCAGCTGGATAATCAGCCACTTTCCTGAACATCGTTGCTACGTTGAGCCGTTCGGCGGAGGTGCGTCAGTGCTTTTGAAAAAAGAGCCGTCAGAAGCCGAGGTCTACAACGACTTAGATGGCGATGTTGTGAATTTATTTCGGGTGCTGCGCGACAGCAAGGCAGCGCAGAATCTTATCGACGCTTGCGCACTTACCCCATACGCACGGGCCGAGTTTAATTGCGCATATGAAAACAGTGACAACCCAATAGAGCAAGCCAGACGGTTGATTGTTCGGGCCACAATGGGTTTTGGTAGCGCAGGGGCAACTAAAGGCAAAACAGGATTCCGCCTGGACACAAAGCGCAATAGCGCCACTGCACAGCGTATTTGGGCGCGTCAGCCTGACAATCTTGCAGCTGTGGCCAGTCGTTTTTCGGGCGTGCTGATTGAAAACCGTAATGCAATTCAGTGTATGCGTGACCATGACACCGCATCGACATTACATTTTGTAGATCCACCTTACGTTCACGAAACGCGTGTTGAGACTGCAAAAAACAGCGCCTATCGGTACGAGATGACCAACGAAGAGCACGTAGAATTACTAAACGCAGTTAAACAACTGCAGGGGGCGGTAATTATCTGCGGATATGACAGTAAACTTTATAACGACTCGCTCATAGAGTGGAAGAAGGTGACAAGGACGACAGCTGCTAATGGTTTTTCCGGTTCCGTGCAGCGCACCGAGTGCTTATGGATTAATCCAAACGCACAGCAAAATAAACAGGAAAGTTGATAATGAATCGTAAATTGCCTGTAGAAGATACTAATTATCGTGGTTTTTGGCGCATAACAGTGTGGGCCTGCTTATTCTGTGTAATATTTTTCTGGTTGCCCGCCATTTCATTAGCTATTTATTACTTTTCTTCGGGGAATTAATGCGCCGTTACATCATCACCGATAAAGACATAATTGAGGCTTTCCAGCGATGGTCTAGCCCTGAATTAAAAAAACAGAAAATGCATACCAGCTTCATACGTGAGGCTGTATGCCGCGCACATCCTGACAAGGTGATTCTTCAGTATGACGTTCGCCAAAAACTAAAGAATATGGCTTCACGTGGTTTAGTTGCTGAGGTGCGCTTAAGTCCTAACGCAACAGCCTGGATGATAATAAAAGGTGATTCAAATGGACAAAATTAAGACCAAAAGAAACGAGCGCCGTTTGTCGCGTGACCTTATAGAAGAAGGGTTAAGACTGGTGGCAGAACGTAGCGAGCGGGAGGGAGTGAACAAAGATACCGCTAAACGTCATGCTTCAGCCATCAGGGGCGTGATTCCGGCGCTGGGTGTAGTAAAGAGTAAAGTTGTGAAGCCGGGGGTTTGGGTTTCGCTTTATACCCGCAGCGATGCTACATCGACCGTCATCAGCAATATGAAGTTTACCGCTGTCATATTTGAGTGGGCCGGACAGCAGGAGTATGAAGATTCGGCATTTTATGCCGCTGTTGCAAATGCCATCCGTACAGCACTGGCTGTCAGGGGGTAAGGATGCTCAGTGATTTACTGATAATGGTTGACCGCCGCGCTCAGGCGGTCAGTTTGCGTGAGAAAACAATTATTAACGAACGTCACGCCGTCCGTATGCTGGAGCCTGTTTTATCTCTTGGGGTACGCGCTGCAAGCGTACCTGACACGTGGGTAAGATACGCCGACCGTTGCATTGATAATGGGCTGGCGGCGTCTACGATTCGCCAGCGCATCGATTGCGTTGCGGCTGTTGTAGCCTGGGTGATTCATGCTGATATTAAATTTAAACCAGCCGCGCCGGGCTCTCTGGGTAGGATGCTTGATGCAATGCGTACAGCGGCAAGAGCTATAGGCAAGCGGATAAAGCGTCACAGGGCGTTGAGCAGGCCAGCCCGTGTAAGTGTTGACGAGTATTCTACGGTAGTGCGCGATATTGAGTCTTTGCGAGATCCATATAGGGCCGCAGTCCGTATGATGCTGTGTTTTGGGATGAGGGCAACAGAAACGCTTTCACTATCCCCATCATCAATTCTTTCAGGTGGGAAGTTGTTTGTTCCTGACCGGGAGACTAAAACTCACTCCGATTTACTTTTACCTTTGCCAGTTAAATACATTCCTTTAATCGAGGGGTGGCTAAGCGTGATAGGTGAGTCAGAAATAAAGTACAACACGCTTGTAACGACGATTTCCCGCGCCGGGATTAAATGGCGCTGCCATGATTTAAGAAAATTATTCAGAACATCCGCCGCCGTGCGTGGTGAGGATTATCTTGCAACAGAATTGATATTAAATCACGCGGTGAAGGACGTTCCGAGCGTTTACTTGCAATCTCCACCGTTTGCGGCAATGAGGAGAGTTTTAAACAATTCGATTGAAGAATATTTACAGGTTAAAGGGTAAGGTATGGTTAATTCAGCGATAAAAGATAATGATGTTATGTATCAAAAGAAGTATCCGAAAGGTTGCCAGTTTAAATTACTTCAGCTACGTACTAATTTAAAAGCGAAGCCTGATATTTACCGTGTGGAAATGATTAGCCGTGGTGGTGATAAGGTTTTGATGGGCGGAAGGAAAACCACACAGGAGGCGATTTCTCTTTATCAGGACATTGCGACGCTTAGCCCGTCAGAAGTGGAGGCGGCATTCAGTAGCATGGTCTGACAGCAGACCACAAAAGCGAGCCCGGCATCTGCCGGGTTTTTTTATGCCTGAACATTGCATCACAAATAATGTAATTAAAAAGTTAAATGCCAGTTAACACAAAATCAACATAACGCATGTTAAATCATGTGATATATTTGTTAAATTATTATCATGTGGATAGTTTTACAAGCATCATGAAATGATGGTTAAGTAAATGATTGAAGTCTTGTTTTATGCAAAATAACAAAAAATAAAATTAACCTATAAAATTCAGTGCATTATGTAATTTCGATTGTTTTTCATTCAAAAACGGCCCGTTTTTTGGCGTCAATACCTTGCGTTTTTGCGCTGTGAAAAAATAAAAATATTTAAGTGAAAACTTCATTAATCTAATCATGGAGTTATAGCGGCGAGGCAAACGGATATATAAGGTTGGACATTCTTAGTAAGCATGTGAAAAAGGCCAAAAAGAGGGCGGTTACTGCCATTTCATTAAAAAATGTTTCAGAAGGAAACAAAGCCGAACATTTACCATCTTCATTAACAGTATGACAATCAATTGGATACGTTATTTTTGGTTGGGTTTACTGGTTTAATTACCGGAAATGTTTCTGCAATCTCATCTGACCAGTTAATTTAACGTATTGACATGGTTTTGTTATGAGTTGGCAGAAAGAGGGAAAGCGTAAGCATGTGGGTGAGGGAAAAATATAAAACCGCGCTCAGGCTTGTTTCCACCAGCGATTGCAGGAATCTATCACTTTTCACTGATGTTTTATAACGGTTAAATATTTGACCGTTCAATTATGTTCGCTCTGTTACATATTCATTGCGTTAAAACTGAGCATAACAAAAGCAACAAATATCAAACATTCATGTTGGCACGTTAAATGTTATCCACATCGAAAGTGAGTGGTGATGCGTGGTTGGGGCGATATTGACCACTAACTAAAATCGTGCAGGTGGGTTGTTTCATGTTGCTTATCCACAGATTTAGCCTTGTGCATAATATTGACACGCATTACCGCTGGAGCCGTTTCTGTAATTAGTCAGGCCATTGCCTTTAAATCACCTCTATATAAAGGAGGTGAACTTCATGGCTTACGGGCGTCAGTTCGAAATAACCATTAACTGCACAGATGGTGAGACGATCCACATTACTGATGTGGACGTTGATTTCTCGTCTGTGCGTGACGATGAAAAAGAGCCAAACGAGGCTGATTTAACGTTATGGGGTTTAACACCACAGACGCAGAACGCCATCGCTCAGGCTGGTTCAACCGTCAGCGTTGCCGCTGGCTATATAGATGAAGGAATGTTCACCCTGTTTCAGGGCGAACTTATAAGCGCCGTGACCATCAAGCCCAATGAGGTATATGGCCTGAAAATGAAAATCTATGAGGCGCTGATTCCATTTCGGGCCAGCGTCACATCGCGCACGTTTCGCAAAGGTCAGAGCCTTAAAGATGCTGTGTTACAGGTAGCGTCCGATATGGGGCTGGGTTGTCAGTTCTCTAAATCAGCATCATCTCTCACCCTGGCTAAAAGCGTCAGCGCTGCGGCATTGTCCCGTGATGTGCTGACCAGCCTTTGCAAGCCAGTTAATGCCAACTGGTCGCTTCAGTATCAGTCAATTGTTGTCACTGCCGGTGATTCAATTCTTACTGGCGCTGCTGTTTTCTCCCCTGAAACGGGCCTGCTTGGTGCGCCACTTCTGAAGATTCACTCCCCGAAACGCACGAAGAAAAAGAACCCTTCCGAAAAAGAGCAGATCCAGAAGAAGCACGACAAAAGCATAACTACATATGTCTGGCCTCCGAAGGGCTCACAGGTTGACTACTCAAAAGGTGCTCGCCGCCAGATGGGAGTTATTGAGGCTGTTACGTGGGAATCATTGCTTTATGGCGGGGTTGAGATTGGCGAGCAGGTAGAGCTTTCGTCTCCATCAATGGGCGAAGGATGGATGGTTATTGTGAAGAAAATTTCCCATCGCTTTAGTACCCGCGACCGTCAGGCGTGGTCATCGTCATGGGAGGGCATCATTGCATGAGGGCAGGTAGCCAGATTCAGGCAATTGTTGAGCAGGCGCTTAATTCAGCGCTTTTTTCACTTGAGGCAACGATTGTTTCAGTCAGCGGCGGGCGGGCAACTGTCCTGCCAACCCCAAAACGCATATTCGGTGACAACTCAGAACCGATTGCTTATCCGGCTGTTGAAAACGTTCGTTTAGTTTCGCTCGTCTGGGATAGCGGTAAGTCAGGCGTTAGCGGGCGAGTTTCTCCGGGGGATGAATGTCTCCTTATCGCGCTTTCACACGGTGACGGCGACGAACCAGACCATAAGACCATTTCAAGCGCCATCGCTATATGTGGGTTTTCAGACGTTGCCAGCCACCAGATGCCGGATAAGGCAGGGGTAAGAGTATTCAGTGGTAGCGCCTTTATTGAATGGGATGACGGAAGCATTAAGGGCGATACCGGGAAAGGCGCAACTTTCGAGATTACGGGCAACAAAATGACCGTTAACGCGCCGGGCGGTATCGATATGACAGCGCCAATGACAACCATAAACGGGAATTTGACGATTTCGGGATCCATCAGTCAGGGCGCAGAAGGTGGCGGCAATGCTGACTTTGGCGGCAACGTCACCATAACCGGCGATAGCAAAGCCGCTGACCACATCAGCGGCGGTAAGTCCTTCAATTCTCACACGCATAAAGAAAACGGTGAGGGCAGTCAGACCGACGCCCCGTCATAAGGAAAAACCATGAAATTAACAGACCATGCGGCACAAATCGCGCTTTCTAACGGTGGCTTTCTGATGGCGGGTGACTACGGCACAGCCATCGGCAAAGGCGAGATTATAAATATCACTGAGCGGTCCGGGCTTGTAGTTGAGCGCGTCGAGTGCATCCCCCTGATTAACGCGCCGCTGAGTATGGTCATGGCGACGTGCAGGGAGAACAAAGACCAGTACATGCCATTTTACAGCGACTTGCCGTTTGAATTGCCGCATCAAGCGGCGATGGCGCAAATGTTAAATGATGCTGGTGAAGGGTTTGACCTTGATGACCTGCTGGATATCGAGTCGCTGGATTCTGCTGTGACGGTCGTCCACGTTGAAAAATGGATGCACACCGAATGAACATCACAACAACTCAGTATCGACAGGGGGTAAAGGGCTGCTTTCTTTCCACAGAGCGGCCGCAGGTTGGTGAGGATTTAAAGCTAGTCATGCTGACTTCCAGAGGGCGACGCATTATCCCCGTTGGTGAGGTTCAGCGGGTAGAGGCTGTAGGTTCTAGCCGTTGCCTTGTATGGGTTTCAAAGCTGGCATTCGTTGAGGGGATGAATTACTGATGCTGGACATTATGCAGGATGAAAGCGGAGTCATTCTCCGCAATGGCGATTTGGTGCTGGATGGTGGCATTGATGGCATTGCGCAGCAGGCAGAAATCCGCGTAGGCACTAATCGCGGCGAATGGTGGCTTGATGAAACTCAGGGGTTGCCGTGGTTGCCAGGCATTATGGCATCACGTCTGCCGGTTTCGATTGTCTCCAACATGATTAACGCAGAGGCACGGCGCACTACTGGCGTGACCGATGCCAGAACTACAACCATCAATGACGTTAAGGGGGATTACACGATCCGCTTTGCGGTTTATGTCGGTGCCGATAGCACGGAGGTGATGAGTGGAATTAATTAATGATGGCGGCTGGCACGGTGCCAGACTGCCAGAGCTACGCGGCGACATTTACCAGAAATTGCGCGACCTGCTGGGGGATATAAGCCCGGACGGTGATTCCCTGATTGGTCAGGTTATGGCGGTTGTCGCTGAAAATGACCTGAATATCGTGGAGGCCATCGGCTGGACGTTTGCTGGTTTCTTCATTTCATCAGGTGAAGGCATTCAGCTTGACGGTATCGGCGAGGGGTTCATGCTTCCTCGCTATGGATTAACCCGGTCATCTGCCGATGTGGTTTACCTGCTGGCTTCAGGGCAGGTAATCGCGTCTGGTGAGACTTTCACTATCTCCGGTATTTCTGGTGACTGGTCGCCGTCAGGCAGTATTCAGGCCAATGGTAAAAGTGCTGCCGGGTTTGTGCTGGAGGTTAAGCCTGATGCTATCACCACGGGAAACACCTTCACAATATCCATCAACGGTAAACCATATTCAACGCAGTACCAGACGGGCGATACGTCTGATTCTATTTTATCCAGGCTTTATCCCGTCATCGCCGCCGCTGATACATCAGTAACCACATATTCAACGGATTACGGGTTGTTGCTTTATGCAGCGGATGGTAAATCGCTCATCCAGTTTTCATTTTCTGATGATGTTTTTTCCATCGTTCGTACCGGAATGCCAGCAACAACATGGTATGACAGCGATACGGAGTTTCCTGATGTTCGATTCGGCTATGTGGCAACAGATGACATTCTGATTCTTGCCAACGGTAGTAAAGGCTTTGAAATAGAAGATGACGAGCAATACAGAGAACGTCTTTTCGAAGCTGCGGAAGCAGGGCGAAAGAATGTCAGCGCATCAAGACCGGGCATAAAAAACGCCGTTCTAGCTGTTGCGGGCGTGAGCCACGTCACTGTTAACACCAACAGAGGAATTGAGACAGATGCTGATGGTCTGCCGGGGAAGTCAGTTCAGGTTTTTGTTGCTGGTGGTGATAGCGACGCGATAGCGCAGGCCATCTATGATGCGGCAGCGGCTGAATGCGGTTTCTACGGCAACACATCGGGTACAGCAACTGACGGTACAACTACCGAAACGGTTTATTTCACTCGCCAGAGCTTCCAGCTTGTCTATGTTTCCGTTTCCGGTGATACATGGGACGCTGAGACAACAGGCAAGCCAGACGATTACGAGAGCGTAGCTAAAAGCGTTATCACTGGCTATTTCTCTCAGCTTGAAATGGGCCGTGACGTTTTCGCGGGGCAAATATCTGCCCGTTTGATTACGGCTTTTCCGACGATGACGGATGTTACGGTAACTGTAGGCACTTCCGAATCACCAACAGGGAAAACTGTACCCATAAGTAGCGGCGTTGTTGCGGTTACGGATTCTACTTCTGTGGTGGTGTCGTAATGGAGCCATCAATCAAAAAACCGGGGCAACTGGCAACTGAACGCCTTACCTCAAAGGTCAGATTACAGCGAAATATCGACCTCGTTTCCGGCATCAAGGCTAACCAGCAGGGCATGGTTGATGCGCTGGACTACCTGAAAAAGGGTTTCTCAATTACAGATTCATCGGGTCTTTTGCTGGATGCATGGGGAGAACGGTTCGCCATACCCAGAGAGGGCCGCGATGATGATAGCTATATAATAGCCCTGTTGCAGGGTGCCGGGACGCAATCTGTTTCGCTTCAGTCGCGCCGCGCTGTCGGCGGATTCATCCAGTTAGCCTATAGCCTTACATGGTTGCGTCTGAATCGTGTAGGACTTTCTGCGGGCGCTGTAGGTGCGGCTTTCAACCGCGTACCTCTACGCGCTGTTTTCGTCCAGTGTGGCGCGATGGCTCCGGATATCGAACTGCCAGAAACACTGGTTGCGGCAACCTTTGCCGGGGATATATACAGCGCTGCAACACCTCCTAACGTCAAATTGGCCCACCACGCGCCAATGTTTCCCGGTAATGCTTTTCCGGCTGTGTGGGGCGGCATCAAATACGAGAGGACGCAAAAAACAGTGATGGCTACAGCAACTAAAGGGATCCGTGTCACCGCGACAAAGTCCCTTTTGACGCGGATAGAGGGTACGAAAACGGTAAACGGGAATGAGCTTCTGGAGCCATTCAACACGCTTGTAACAGTCAAAAAGATGAAGGTGACAAATGGATAGCTGGGCCAATACTGACAAAACTTACGCGGGGCAAGGTGGTGCTGATATTCCAAACAAGCAAGAGCCATCAGAAGAAATGCAGGCTACCGGGTTCGCCCCGACCTACTTTGATGTAAAAGGAAATTTGGTGTTTGGTGACGGGATAAGCGCTCAGGTAATGAATTACATCCTTAACGACCTGTACAAAAAGTATCAGGAGCTTTTAGCCAGGGTAGAAGCGCCATGAATACATTTGCGACCGTTGCTCGTAATTATCCTGTAAGTGGCGGCATTTATCCGAGCAAGAAACAACCATCGGCAGCGAAACAGGCTGATGGCTTTGCGCCGACTTACATTAATGCAGGCGGAAAATTGATTGAAGGGGATCCAGTTGACGTGGCGGAGCTTAACTTCATTTTTAACGACCTGTACGTGCAGGCGGCACACATTGACCAGCTTCTTTCGGCTAAGGGGAAATAATGGCATTAACACCAGATGAGCTAATTGCGATATCAGACCTTGAGAAAGCACAGATTACAGACTCTTCTGTCGTGCCTGATTGGGTTCTTCCGTCTGAGGTCAGGGGGAGTAGTGCGCCGATAAATGGTATTCCGTACCCACAGCACACCATTGACGTGTTTGGCGGCCTGTTGACTGGCGAATGGTCGCTTAAATTCCAGAATCCATTACAACGCGTTGTGTGCGATCTGGAGATATTCCACGGAGAGAATGCGCCAGAATCGACGCCCCCGGACTTGTCAGCATTACAGTTAACGGCGACCGGCTTTGATAAAGCTGTGATTTTTTGCCCGGCAAAAACTGTTACAGATGCAATGCCGATAAACTTTATGGGGTTGGCTGTCTCCGGCGTTACACCAGTGTACAGACTGGGAGGAAAACGCAGATTTCTGGAGCAGTCTGGAATGGTTGTCATCCCATTAACCGTGATTCTACTGTCAACACATCCGCTAACCAGTCAGGAAACAAGCAGGGCTCTATCCGTCACCCTAAAGCGCAGGAATGAGAATCAGATGACTGTAGCGCCAATTATCAGCGGGATGGTCTACAGTAATCCGTTACCATCAGCCCGAGATATTGCGCAGGCGTCGTGACCGCTGAGAAATAAAAAAGTCATTCTCTGATTTTGTGTCAACATTTCCCCGGTTTGTTATCAACAATTCGGGGATTTGTCTTTTATGAAAGCGACAGCGCGTAAAAAACCAGCATTTAAAGACTTCTACGAAAACGGTATGTTTTCAAGGGTCATAGCGACCAGTACGCGTAGTGGTAGATGGCAGTTATGTGGCATGCATCGTAATGGCGATGCATTGATTTTTATCGAGGCAGCAAGGGGAGGTATAAGAGAGTGGTCGAACCTGGAATATTTGGCGAGTTTCTGTGAATCGATGGGTGTAACAGTATGGGAGGTTCACAAAAAGAGGGCCGCATAGCGGCCCATTTATAGTGTATGAAATCAATCCGTCAGGCTAAGAATCGTTGCGCTGGTATCAAATCCAACGTCAAATAATGCGGCCTGCCCGGTTAATATAACGTCAAGGATATCGTCGCAGTCGAAGTTCGCGAAAAATTGCATATCCCTTTGGGCGCTGGTTATCTCAAGCAGCACCGCTTTCCCGTCTGCTATTTTTGATGTCGATGGATAAATGTAGTAATGCATATATCACCCCTTCACAAACCACCATATAGGCAGTTTGTAGTAAAAAGTCCCGACGCAACCGGTAAATTTTACGCCAGCCTGAATAAAGTCATTTCCCTGCCAGTGCCCGGTAACGCTCTGCGGAATGATTGCCTGGTAATCTGCGGCAGTAATTAATGTTCCCTGTCGCTGCTCCGTCATATTAATTGCTGCACTCTCTGCAATCGCCCGCCGTATAGGCGTACTGGATGCTGAGATAAGATTTGTTGCAGTGTCCAGCACGGCACGAATGCTGTTACGCAGATAGCTTGCCATCAACATAGACACCATAAGATTTCCTGTCACGTCAGCAATGCGGATTGACCCTGAACCCCACAGCGGTTGCAGCCCCGATTCTGCTTTGGCTTCGTTGGTGCAGAATAGCTGCACCACTTCTGACGGGTCAGTCAGCGTGATAATAAACGGCATATAACCATCATCAGTGGCGTCGGCCAGCGTTCCGTAGCGGCATGTCGCGTTACCGGTCTTCAGAGCGGCAAATGCGTAATCAGTGGAAAGCAAATCACCGCCAACATCACCGGTACTCAAATCAGTAAATTCAATAGTCCGGTTAACCCGGTTAGAGCAGGCCGGGCTGTATGAGTTAGGCCACGGTGTCATTCCATCAATAGAGCGCGGGTTAGTAATATGCACGCCGGTATTGCCCGGATGCCCGGCCAGTGTCGGATAAGCTGTATTCGGCTTTTTCCCCTGCCGTGACTGGCAATAGGACTCATCCGTCACTACCAGCATCTGTCCGTAAACTGATTGCGGGCAACCGTATTCCTGATAGATGCCGTAATATTTATCACTGAGACCAGCAATCGTCCTGCGGGTATCTCTCCGCACGGCTTTACCAAAATGCACCGTCGATTTCGAATAACTTTGCGGGGTATCTTTAGCAACAAGCTGCCCCTGAACCCCTTCAATATTTCCTGAAATATAGGTGAGGATACCAGGAGAAAGCGGCCCCAAATGTATCCCGTCACTGCCAATAAAATCGAGCCTGACATTCGTCAGTGAAAAAGCTCCACCGCCTTTAATCCATAATCCGTAGTGTGCCATATTGCCGAAGGTGCAGTTTTCATAATACATGTCCTCACCAAAATTATAGAATGCCTCAGGCACATCCATGCCGTTATAGCATCGTGAGAAATAGCAGTTACTAAATCCACACATGAAGGTGTAATAAGTTCCCCAGCGATGGCTGGTGTGGAAACCCATTATCTTCATGTCGCAAATCGTCAGGTTACGCACATCAAGTTCACACGGAACATCATTACCAAAGACGATCCCCACAGTTTTAATCGTCGGATTACCGCTGGAATCCAGTGCGTAACCAGGCCCGCGCAAAGTCATCCTCTGGCCGTCCATTGCAAAGAAGGGCTTATTCCCGACCGCCTGATTCCAGTATGTACTGACAGCGCCTTTCCAGCTCGTTTCGGCCTGATACATAGCCTTTGTCAGTTGAGGGAAATCCTGATTCGAAACCCTGAAGCAATAATCATCAAGAAAATCCCCCGCCTCGAAAAAGGGGCCACCGATAGTGCCACAACTTATAAAAGGAGGCAGGTCTACCTTCTCTGTGATTTTAAATTCACAAATAAAGTTAGTAGGCACTATGCGAATAGTGCTGGCTACGTTGTTAACCCGACCATTGGCGACGACCTTATTAATGATTGCGTCCCTGGCCTTTTTTAATACCGGACTAAAATTCGAACCATCAACGAGAAGACCCGCCAGCCTCAGGTCGTAACCGCCGCTGATATCAGCCTTCCATCGAGCGCCACCTGGCGTTACAAAAATTGAAATGCCATCGTCCGGTGACGTTGTGTCTGTCGGGTCGTGCGTCACAATGGCGTTAACTGTCGCTGTGCCAGTTGCCACCCGTTCTAAGATTGCACTTTGCCCCGGTGATGATGGTTCCATAGCTCTAAGCTCAGAGATACTGGAGCATGTTAGACCCATGTTTTTTAAGAATAAGCGTACATTTCCATCATCATGAATATCTTTGCCGGGGAGCGTGCGAGATAATGGTAAAGCCCACTGACTCCACGCTGAAGTGATGTTGTTATAGGTCGAGGTTGCAGAAATTACGGAGTCAGAGGTAAAAGAGCGTCTTTTCACCGCACCAGAATGCACGGTTAGAACCCCGCCATTTTGGTCTGGTGATGATGAGTTTCCTGCAGATACAGGGTATATCCCAGGTAATAATATGGAGTCTATATTAACGCTGGCGCTGAGTGCCGATTTCATCATCAGCGCACCATAGTTATTTTCGGACATAAGCACCTCGTAATTGTTAACAGGTGCGATTTAACCGGATGGGACGGGGATGATACAGAAAGAGGGCGAGCGGTAACGCCGCCAGATGAAGCATGGCGGCGTTTGGTGGGTGTCAGGCTATCATTTCAAGGCATTGGGTGTATAAATCGTCCTGAGTACCGTTTAGGGCCTCAAATGCGGCTTTTCCTCCGCATATTCCATCAGCATGAACCGGAACAAGCCAGGCATAATTAGCGCGTATTGCTGCTGGCGCTGCGTGCTGGTGGTGATGGTCACACAGTGGCAATACGCGGGCGTGTGCGCCTGCTGCTGTTCTCCCTTCGATATGATGCAGGCTGACCACATCGTTAATAATCCCATGAACGTAACAGGCAATGCAGGGTAGAGCGCCGATTTTGTCCATTATTGAGCGCTCATCGGCGCGGGGCGTTCGTCCCTTCAAACCACGTGTACACGGTTTATTTTTTGCCCGTTCAATATGGCGGGATTGTCGTTCCCGCTGTTTTTCGTACTGAGCCTGACGCCATTCCGGGTCTGCCTGTTTCTCACGCTGGCGGGCAATGGCCCGCTGCTGATACTCACGCCGTTTTTCAGAGTGACGTTGTAACTTTTCCTGTGCGGTTTTCATGTTGAGAGCCCCGCATATCAGTAAGGAAGGTCAGATTCAGGGACATACGCCGGAATTTCACTGTTGAAGCCATCGCTTTCAACGTGAAGGATGAGAGTGTCGATATAGCCAGCGGTGTACGCATCGCAGCGACGCGCAATTTCATGAAGCTGTTGCAGCTTGATATCGGTATCAGCGTCACCTGTTGCGATTTCCTGCGCAATATCGACCTTTTGTTGCATCGCATCGACGGTGATTTGTGCCTGTGCTGAAATAATGGCGGATTCGCTGGTCTCGTTATCGCCGTCAGCGCCGACGATATCCATGATGGTGCGAGCAACTTTCATTTCAGGATTTGCCAGCGCTTCAAAGTTCACATCACCACGCATCAGCGCCAGCGTATAGAACTCGCGGCAGGCGTTATACCAGTTTCGGCGGTGATAGCTTGTGTCGCTGTGCACTGAGCGCATATCCAGACCGTGTGACACATGAACTTCCATCTGACGCATAGCGATTTCGATAATTTCCGAATCGTGGCCCGCTTCGACGGCGGCAACAAACGCCTCTTCATCGTCATCAAGCGGGGTGCAGTCAGGAATAAATGTCCGGGCGACTGGCGCTGACATATCGCGGGTATCATGCACATCGTTTGAATCCGCGCTGGAAATCGCGACAGAAGAAAGGGATTCTGCGATATCCATAGCGATTTCAGCGCTAACGTGTGCGCCGGTTCTGGTGTCGATAAGTTCGTCACCGTCTACCTGAAAGAAGCCGGCCTGTTTGTAGAAGCTCTGCCAGTGCTCATCCGTCAGGCCATAGCGCAACACAGTATCGCGGGCCATTGCGTCATCATCTTTGGCGTTGTCGCGAGAATGGATAACATCCTCTGCGACTTCTGACGGTGTACGCAGAAACGGGTTACGCGCTTTAGCCTGGGCGATTACCGCGCTGCCAGTAAATTCACCTGCCGCGACCAGCATGTTCAGAATGGATTCCGCTTTAGTGCGTTCTGATTTGGTCGGCTTCCATTTGCGGCTACTGTTTAGGGAGCGGGCCTTACGGCGTTCGCGCTTACTGTCTGCCTGGTCGATATCGTCATCACCATCAGTAATATCGAGCGCCTGACGCAGACCATAGCGACGAAAATAGGTGAAGGATGCGCCGACGCGCTGGCATTCGTCGAGGCGCTTATCTTCTTTGATAAAGGCCGGGAGCCGGAAAGATGCTTCCGTGCTGGTTGGGATATGGATAAAGGTTGTCACCATTTCCAGCGGAAGCTCGTCACCTTTCTCAAACTCCTGTTTGAGCATCAGGCCATGCTGATAGATGGGCTCGCGTAGCATGTCCAGCAGTTGCGCCAGTGATGCGAAAGTAAAGTCCAGAGTTTCGTTATAGTTGTCGCGTTCCGGGTTTTTCAGTTCGCGCACCAGATGCGCCAGCGATTCCTGAGCATTGGCGTACTGTTTGCCGGGCGCTACGTAGACTTCCGGCGCGGTCACTTCCGTTTTTTCGACTTCATTTGAGGTGTTTTTATGAACGGGAATCATAGCGGCAGTTGCATAACCAGCGGCTTTAAGTGTCATCATGGTATGTACTGCAAGTTCAGCGGCGTCGGGGATGGTGAGTAATGTACTCATTGTGGTTGCTCCTTCTTGTGAGACTGAATCCCCACTTTTGAGATGGGGCGGGGTGGAGCTCAAAACCGCAAGAAGTCGGCGGACTTATTCACAGACGGAGAGGCCTGCTATTCGTCGCACTCCACCCCATAATTCAGCACTCGCGTAGCCGGAGCCACCAGAGCATAAATTCTGGGTACAAAAAAATCACGCTGACGGGGTGATATGCCGCTTCTTGTAAGGTGTTTTGAGCACCTTTATAGATCTTATTTCAACTACAGATAAGAAGCAAGTATCTACTTGTGTTTTGTCCACTTCTTCAATTGCTCTGCGGCTTTGATGATTTCCTGTGGTGAGTGGAAGTCATACATCCCGGCATTCCGTTCGCCAGCCCTCTCAAGCGAAAGCTGGTAGTTTGCGAAGGCATTTCTTATTTTGGCTGCGTCGCGCTCATTACTAACCAGTAACAGCGCGTGAAGGTCTGATTCAGTCAGGGTTTTGTTCGGATAGTGCCCGTTATCAGCAGACTCTTGCTGGTGGACTAATGACAGGGTTATTCGGTCTGCAACTGCATTGAATTCTTTGCGTTTTTCTGCCCTTACTGAAAGACGATAACTGAAAAAGCAGCTAAAAATAGTCCCGGCCACAGATACTACAAGCGCGATTGTAGCAAGTGTATCGCTATAACTCATGGAGGTTCCCTATGTCCTACTCTGAAGTGGTTTCAATACTGGCAATAGGTATTTCGATTGGCAGTGTACTGACGCACGTATGCCATTACTGGTTGCTGACGCGGCGATAAATCGAAGCAATATCTTATAGCAACTACAAATAAGACGAAAGGAAGAAGGGGTGTTTTTTGCGGTAAGGGATTGTTTATGGGTATAATCCTGCCCGGTGCTTGAGGCTGTCTGCCTCATGTCACCATGCGGCAGATAGAAGAAAGCCCCGAAGGTCAATTTTCATTAACCAACGAGGCCTCTAATCTTGCGTGACAACACGATTATAGCCTCCCAAAAGCGATGGAGGCAACTTTGTTTTACAAGGGAGTTTTTTTGTTTATCGCGATATTTATCGCGGCGTTACTGGCGTATACCGCCCTTAACCGGACGCTTTGCGAAGCGTCCATAGGTCAGGGAGGTGTGCAGGTAGCGGCAAAGTTTGCCTACGAAGCTAAGGAGAGTCGCTAAATCAGGGCGGGGATCCGTCCCCGCCTTTCTGGTTGTCTGGCATGGCCTGAGCACCTTTAAACGCCGCTCCTTCGGGGGCGGCTTTTCTTTGGCGTTACCTCTCGCATCATCTTTTGAATCCTCCAGGTAAAAAACCATAATGGCACCTGCCACGGACAGGAAGCATTGCCTGTTACCTTTAAGCCTTTGTTATTACCCTTGTGATTTCAGCCATTCCGCCCCCGGAGTGGCTTTTTTTTATTTGTACTACACGCCAGCGGTAACGCTGTTTTTGATCCTCTTCTTTCCTCGCTACGCTGCAAGCCTCACAAGGGGGGAATTGTGACAATAAAAATAAACAGGCGTGATGATGCATTTGCAAAGCTGGTGGCTGAAGCGCGGGAAGCGCCGGGGTTCAGCTATGCAAAGTCGCGCAACCGTGATTACAAGGGCTTTAACGATGATTTTCAGGCTGAAAAGTTACTTAAAAATGACGACATACAGCAGGCCGTCAGCGTTTACAAAAAGCACATCATTGCAGCGGATATCGTGGGGCGTCAGGAGGCGTTAATTGACCTTTCGGCGCGTTTCCGTGCGCCGGATTCAACAGCGGTAATGCTGGAATTGCAGGCGCTGGAGAAAATGAGGCTTGAACCGGAGGTGTTCCGCAGCCGCATGGCGGCAATTGATACCCGTGCAGTTAAAAACATCAAAAGAACAAAGCACGGATGGCAGGTTGAGGGGCTGGATAAGTCACATCTTGCCGCGCGGATCCTTACGCTTGCCGGGGTGGATATTAGCAAGCCGATAACCGACGAAGGTAAGCGCCTCGCGAGAGAAACACTGACCGAAATTTACCGGGATATGGGATTCGATGACGGCGATTGAGATAGCACCTGAGCATGATTTAGAGCGCCGTCGCTACTGGCTGTCAGAGAAAAAGAAAATGGCAGAGTGGCGGCGCGTCATGCGTTCGCTCACGACAAAACCGCACCGCGTTAAATGTCTGCGCGGTGGGCGTGGCTCCAGTAAGTCATGGAGGATTGCCGAAGCACTGATTCAGCTCACTGTGCGATATGACCTGCGCATTCTGTGCTTGCGCCGGGTGCAAAAATCTATCGACGCATCATCACATAAGCTGCTCAGCGATACGATACGCCGTCTGGGGTATGAATCAGAGTTCACGATAACTCAAAACAGTATCAAGGCTAAATCCGGCGCTGAATTCCGGTTTTTGGGCTTTCAGTCGAACCTCGACAGCATTAAATCCATTGAAGGTGTGGACATTTGCTGGGTGGAGGAAGCGCACGCGATTTCGGCTGAAGCGTGGGAAACGCTGGCCCCAACATTGCGCCGCAACGGTGCTGAACTATGGATTACCTTCAACCCGGCTTTTGCGTGGGATGAAACCTATGTCAGATACGTTCTCAATGCAGAGGATGACTGGTTTATTGAGGAGGTGAACTGGTATCACAACCCATATTTCAATTCGACGTTGGATAAAGAGCGGATTTATACGCTGAAGTATTACCCGGACAAGTACGACAACATCTGGAACGGCGTTCCCGTCAGTGATTTACCCGGCGCTGTTGTTAACCGTGGCCATCTTGAAAAGTTAGTTGTTTCGCCCGATTCGAAACTGGCGAAAGCGTGTCGAACTGGCGTTAAAACGGCGGTGCTCGATGTTGCTGATGATGGCGATGATGATTCTGTGTTGTCGTTCTTTGACGGGCGATTTTTGTACCGTATGGAGCGATTGCAGGCGCGTGACACCGTTCAGCTTGCGCAGCAGGCGTTAAAGATGGCGACGGAAGAAGGCTGTACCGTCCTGATTTACGACTCTGTCGGCGTTGGTTCTGGTGTTAAAGGCGAGTTAAACAAATACGAAGATTCAGAGATTGAGTTTCGTAAATTCGTCGCTCAGGGCGAAGTGTTGCGCAAAAAGTCCAGATATCGCGGCGGGAGGCCGAACGAAGATACCTTCCACAACCTGCGAGCGCAGGCGTGGTGGGCGTATCGGGATGCAGTTAACGACTCTGTGCGCTGGATAGAGACAGACATTATGCCGCCTGATGGCCTTTTCGCGATTTCTGACCAGATACCGCGTCGATATATCGACCGCATCCTTTCTGATTCTACTGGCGTCATGTGGGAAACCACTCCTGACGACAAAATCCTTATTGAAGCGAAGAAAAAAGTTAAAAAACGGCTGGGCGTGTCCACTGACTACGCTGACGCCATATTCCCACATCTGGTACGCATGAAATCAGGAATTATCGAATGACGAACAAAACCAGCTTGATTCCCACTGAGGGGATTTTAACGAAAGAGGGCTTGCAGCCGGCTAATTACAATGTTGATGGCTATGTCAGTATGATGACCAGCGCAGCAGCAAGCTCAAAGGGTGCGGCGGGGATGAGTTCACCGACAGCAAACCGCATGAAGGCTCGCGCCGCCGAGGGGATGATTCCGCTGGTGGCTGCAATGACCGGGGAGCTATCCGGTATAGGCTGGCGAATTATCAGCGAACCGGTTGCTGCCGCCATGCTGAACGGATTCACAGTGGTTACTGAAAATCCCGATGATTCAAAGCATATTCAGCAGATTTTTGACGAAATGAGCGCGTGGCAGGTAGTGGAAAGCGCCGCCATTCTAAAGCGTCATCATGGCTGGTCTGTTCTGGTTATGGGGGAAGAGTGGGTGCGTTGCCACGGCTCGCACTGGATTACCCCGTCGAATGACTGGTTTGCAGACTATAATTCGCCCTTTTTTGGTCTGCCGGAAGGCTGGCGTATCCAGCTTAAAAGCCCCATCGGTGGCGAGGTGTTTATTGAGCAGGAGGATTCGATCCTCTTTGGCGATAAAAACTATCAGCCGATTTACGCGATGGTTGGTATCGAATTTGGCGAACCATTGCTCTGCAAGCCTTATGCGGCGTTACAGCGCCTGGGGCTTTCGCATGAGCTAATTATCAGCATTCTTTCCCTTTCCGTTCAGGATATCTATAAAAAGAAGGACTTAGCTGAAGACCTGAAAACGGCTAAAGGAGAGGCCGCAGCGGCCCGCAGGCTGGGAGGGATAGCGGCAACCCGTCAGTTAAATGATATGGTCGCGATTGACGATGAAGAGGAAATTAACCGCCTGCAGTCCACTATGACCGGAACCGCCGACCTTGTTGATATGGCTATTAAGCTGGTATGCGCAGAAACAGGTTTTCCCATAGCTATGCTGGCAGAGCGTAAAGGCGGTCTTTCCAATAGCGATACCAGCGCCGATGCACAATGGCAAAACCTTGTTTCTCATATCAACACCAATTACATCATTCCGGCACTGAAAAAGCTGGCTTTTCGCTATACGGGGATCCGCGCTGACTTTGTGCCGAATAAATCTCAGGGGCAAATAGACCGCGAGGTAGACCGGGACAAGAAACGAGCGGAAACGGCACAGCTTTACTATTCAATGCGAGCTATTACCAGCGAAGAGGCCCGCGCAACGGCGCAGGAAACTGGAGCGGTGGTTATGCTTGCGACCACTCCGCCCGCAACTGGCACCATTGATGACCAGAATGACGACGATTCGAACCAGAACAACGAGAATCTGAACCGGAATAGCGCCAAAAAAGACAACGACGAGGCCAATAATGGCGAAGAGTGAACCACGTTACGACGCCGGGTATCCGCTGGCTATCGAACTGGTTTACGCTCAAAGGCTGGGCGATAACGCCCGGCTTATTGGTAAATGGGTTCGCGATGCCTGCATAAAGACATACAGAGCAATCGGTAAATCCGGCGCGGTGCTCAATACCGATGCCGCAGATGGCAAAGATATTTCCGTTGATGACCTGTTGGGGGATTTCATCGCCGCCGCAACGGTCAAAAAAGTGCGCGTATATATAAAGAAGAAAGCCGGACGGAATTACTCACGTATGACGCGTGAGCAGCAGGAAAAGCTTGTCCGGTCTGTTGCTCAGGAACTTTTGCCGGATGCATCAATATTCCTTAAAGCCATTCCGGCGCTGCTAAAAGATGGTGAGTTTGGGGCCGTTCCCGCCTATGCATTCAGTGAAGTAAGGCGGCAGGCAGGAATCAGCCTGGCTAAAGACTTCGCTAGAGTGACGGGCTCAAGGCCAGATACCTACCTTCGGGTTATCAACCGCACCGCTGATGATGTTCAGGCCGCTATTGTAAATGGTCGATTTGGCCTGACTAACGAGTATTACCAGAGCTATTACCAGCGCTTCCGCGTAGATGGTGTGAATCTTATTGACCTGAAAACAGGGCTATCAGCCACACCAGATACAGCGGGGGCAATATCTAAGCCGCTCGCCAGCTTAACGGATCCGATGAGAGCCGCGAGCACGGTTCCATCATTACCGGCTATGGAAGCTGCAAATACCCAGCTTGCTAACTCGGCGGTTGACGATTTCCGGCTTATTGTTCGCGCTGCCGCCAATACTGATTTGGCACCGGGTATCAAACTGCCAACCGAAAATATGGCTGACCTGATATCCGTTGATATCTATGACGGCGATAAAAAGCTGCTGGAGCAAACAGCGGACTGGCTCACGGAGAGTATGGGGCGCATGGAGAACGTCTCCGATGAGGCGCTACAGCGTGGAATTAAGGTCGTCCAGCAGGGATTACGCGAGGGGCGGGGCGTTGACTATATCGCCGATAAACTGGCAACTGAAATGGAAATTCCCTATCGGAGAGCCCGAAACGTCGCCCGCAATGAGATAGGTAATCAGGCCTGGAATCTGGAGGAAGCCAACGCCCGTATTGCCGGGATGAAAATATACCGCTGGCGGGGGATGTTAGACGAACGCGAGCGAAAATTGCATGTTGAGCGCGAAGGTAAGGCATACGAGCCGACCAGACCGCCACAGGACGGGAATCCGGGGCAACCGCATTTATGCCGCTGCTTCCCTGAATGGTTGTTCTCTGCGTCGGACGTTGAAGAAGCGGAGAAAGAAATTGCTGCAAGAAACACAGGTCAACGTTGACGCCATCAAGCAATGGGAGATAACCCCGGAAGGTTATCTCCAGATTGATATCCCTATCGCCCGTCCGGGCGTGCTGGTTTATGACCGCAAGCGCGGTGATGCATTCACGGCTAAAGAGTACCGCTCAGCCGATGAATTGTTTAACCAGGACTCAATGAATACCTTAATCGGCAAGCCTGTGACGGTGTCACATCCTCGCAATGGTCTGGTGACGTCAAAAAACTACCGGGCCGTTTCTGCGGGGGTTGTTACTGCTGTTATGCGTCAGGGCGATGAACTTGTCGCCCGCGCACTGGTTCAGGATGAGAAGTCCATCCGACTGATTCAGCAGGATAAACGTTTACGGGGTGCTTCGGCGGGGTATCAGTGCGACGAAAAGCCAAAAGAGACAGGACTATCCCCGGACGGGCAAACGTTCGACACGGTGCAAAAGGGTATCAATTACAACCATTTGAGCATTGTGCGTAACCCACGGGTAAAAACTGCAACATTCAATCTGGACGGTGAACCGATGGAATTAGAAGAGGCGTTAGCCGAAATTGAAAGCCTTAAAGTGAAAAATCAAACGCTTACGGCTGATTTAAGCAAAACACAGGGCGACCTGCTGAAAGCAAATAACCGCCTTGTAAATATGGACTCAGCCAGCAATGAAGCCTACGAGAGAGGTGTTGCTGATGGTCGTCAGGAAAATGACCTGAAAGCAGCAGCTAAACGCCTGAACATCAACACCGACAGCCTGGGCGATATCAATCTGGTCAAACAGGCCATCATTCGTAAGGCAAACCCTGAAGTAAACATGGATAGCTGGACGGATGAGCAGGTGGATGTTGCGCTGTCAATGGCGCTGGTTGCCTGCGGTAAGAAGTTCGAACAAACCCCGCGTAATCCCCGCGCAGCAGTAAACACCGATGAGCAGGGCGATCAGAAGTCAGCCCATCAGGATTATCTGGCTCGCACCTTTGGCAAAAAAGAGGCAGGCAAATAATGCAGACCACGATTAAAGACGATTTTGACGCGGGGTTGCCGGGTGATTTGGCGGTTCTGCCGTCTTTCCGTTCCTCCGCTCGCGTAACCTCCCGTCGCGCTGGTGGTGAAGTTGCGCCGGGCGATGCGGTGAAACTTACCTCCGGTAATGATTCAACCTGCGTTGCTTTACCTGATGATGGTGATGTTACGGATGCCATCGGCATTGCTGTTACCGCGCATTCCAATATGCCCGCCACACCGGGATTTGGTAGCAACACGCGCATTGGCGTGGTCACTATCAATTGCCCGATTGGTATTGTCGAAAATGGCCCGATCCGCGTAGCGGTAAAAACGGGTGAATCGCCGAAGGTGGGTGATTTAGCCGTGCCGAAAGGCCGTAACGCAACTACCGGCTATATGGAATGGGGTGTTGCTGCATCCGGAGATAAAAGCCGCTTCCGCTTTGAATCGCCAACTCAGCGCGGCGGCACGGCAATTGTGATGGTCATTGATGGCGAACTACTCAGCACCGGGTATCCACGCGAAGTCGCTGTAACTGGCGTTGCGCTGTCGCCTAAAACCGCATCTAAAGCCGCTGGCGCGACTCAGCAGTTTACGCCGACAGTTTCTCCGGCAGGTGCGACCAATAAAGACGTTACCTATGCATCCAGCAATGCGAACGTAGCAACTGTGGACGCATCCGGCCTTGCCACGGTGAAAAGCGGGGCAACAACCGGACAGACGGCAATCATTACGGTACGTACTGAAGACGGTGGTTTCACTGACACCGCTGTAATCACCGTTAGCTAACAGGGAAACCCTAAAAGATGAATGAGAAATATTTAGCCGCGCTTATGGCGCAGCTTTTTACCGAAGCGCAGGTAGCTGGCGCGGTGCCGGGTATCAACGTTGACGAGCAAGGGCTAATTTTTGCCCGCGACCTCATTTCCATGTCAAACGATGTTTACATGGAAGAAATGCCCGCGCCGGTCGCGTTGACCATGTTCCAGCAGGAGCCGGGAATCAACGAGGGTGCTAAGTGGGCGGGTTATCGCATGTACTCCGCGCAGGGCATGGCTAAAATCATGGCGGCATTCGGTACAGATATGCCGATGATGAGCGCTAAAGGCCGGGAATACTTCGCGCTGATGTACGATATTGGGCTGGGCTATGGCTACACCTACAGTGATGTTATGGCGGCGGCAATGTCCGGCACTCCGCTTGATAACATTCTGGCGCTCAATACCCGCGAAGCGCATGAACGAACCGTTTCTAATCTGCTGTGGCGCGGCAACAAGGAATACCAGATTATCGGCTTTATCGAACATCCAAATATTCCGCTGGTGGCGTTACAAGGTGCCTGGGCGACTTCTGACGGCGATAAGATTTGCGACGACGCATCAGCGCTTATTGCTGCGGTAAACACCACGAAAATCTACGAAGTGAATGAATTCCACATGCCATCTAAGGCGTGGGCGCGAATTCAGGGCTTGCGCCTGAGTGGTACGCTCGGCACGGTGCTGTCATTCCTGCGTAGCTCTTACCCGGAAGTTACTTTCCGCAAAAACTCCGATCTGGATGATGAAGGTATCTGTATCGCGCTGGCAAACAATCGTCGCCACTTCGCCCAGGCTACTCCTGTGCTGTTCCGTCAGTTGCCGGTTCAGCGTAGCGGGTTAGACCTGTCTATCCCGTGCCTGTCGCGCTCTGCTGGCGTTATCGTCCGTGCGCCGCTGGCTGCTGCCAAATCCTCAAAGGTGATTTAACCCATGGCTGAGAAAGAAAAAGTTTTTCTGACTAACACTACTCAGGCACCGATTCACATCGGTGCAAAAAACAGCGAAGGCACCGTTATTACTATCTCAATCGCTCCGCTGGCAGCGGTCGAAGTGGACGGCGCAACACTGACCATCGGCGGCGTTAAGCAGTTTCTGGACGAAGGACGATTAAAAGAAGTTCCAGCCGCTGAAGCCAAAAAGCTCAATAAAGAGCATGACGGCGTAGTTGATTCTGACGACGAGTAAGGGCATAGCATGACGGTAAATGACTGGCTCGCCATTCTGCTACCGGGGGTGACACTTGATGAGGGCGCTATTAGCGCCCTTTCTTCTCAATGTGAGCGGCTTTACAACCTGCGGGCCGCTGCGGAGTACGGTTACGACATTGAGCGCCTGAAAGCGCTGTATGTTGCTGCCAATCTCGCCCCAATAGCAGTAGAAGGCATAAGCGCAAGTGTTCGCGGTGTTGCAAGTCGCCGGGAAGGGAAAGTAGCGGTGACATTCACAGAAGCCGCGCAAAAGTCTGGCTGGCAGGGTACGCAGTGGGGGCAGGAGTTTTTAGACGCAATGGGGGATTTGACAGGCGGTTGCATTCTTATCGGTTACGCCTCTTAACGGGATTTTATTCTAAAAAATGCGAATGGCCAACTTGGCCATCAGCAATAATAAGAGGGTCAACGCTCGATTTTGAAGATAAATATTCTGATATTTGAAAACGTTTAACGGAGTTTGATCCATGCGTGGAGGTGCAAAGTTTGAAACAAAGGGCTTTGACCGTGTAATCCGTCAGCGCGTGAATGCGCTGGCGGGCATCAAGCTTACCGTTGGTATTCATAGAGGGAAAATGAATCAGGGCGTCGATGTTGCGCTGTATGGAGCCTGGAATAACTTCGGCACAAAGAACGCTATGGGATGGGAGTTAATACCAGAGCGTCCGTTTATGCGATTTGCGGCAGACAGAATAGCTGACTGGATGCGCACAGACGCTTACAAAGAGGTTCTGCGTGATGTTGCACGAGGTCGCATTACTCCGCAACAGGCTATTGCTCGCATAGGTGCTCAGGCTGTTCAAATTACCAGAAAAACAATCGCTGATTCCGCGCTATACCGTCCTAACTCAGATATCACCATCGCCCGCAAGGGTTCAACAAAGCCGCTTATTCATAGCGGTACGCTTATTCAGACAGTCAACTACAGGGCTTTTGCATGAGACGATTAATTCACTACTGGCGTCCATTACCGATTGAGATAGTTGGCGGTATGTCACGCGAGGGATATTCAGAGCAACAATCCGCTTTCCTCAGTATGCAGCCGGTTGATGGTGGCGGTTCATTTCGGGCGTACCTTACCGGGCGCAAACCTCAAGATTACATGGAAGCCATTGGCGAAACGGATTTAGAGGTTACAGAAGAGGGTGAGCATAACGGCGCTATAGTGCTATGTGCGGGTAAATATTACGAAGTGGTGCAGCGGCAGGAATGGCAAAACGGCGTTATTAACCACTACGAATATTTGCTATTTGGTATGAAAGAACGGGACGCGCTCGCGCTGGTGGGATAATGACTAATTATACGGTCAAATTAATGACCGTTGACGGGGAATTATCATATTCTGATTATCGTGCAGAAAAGGCGACATTCACCGCTAACGGCAACAGCAAAGATATTTTATTCACGCCATATAATTATCGGGATCCGTCCGTGGTCAGTTCTGTTGTGCTGGATAATGGCAGCGGAACCACTATCAATATTTCGGCTGATTTCCGGCTGGATGTTGGCGATGTTGTAAAATTTCCGGCTGGCACACTCAAAGAAACCGATACGCAGGCCAGACCAACAATCCTGAGCGGTGCGCCCTACGTTGCAATGGTACGGGCAAGACAGGCAATGATTGAGTTGGTGGGCGATAGTCCCATTTACGCACAACAGAAGATTCCAGAGTCAAAGGATCCGTTTACTGCCGTCCATCTTCTCACGTCATCGAGAGAGCCGCAGGCATTCGCAAAGTCATGGGATGGCGATTACCGCGTTTATCACTACAACTGTGAAGCGAAAATTATCGTTATCCGGTCATCAGATGACGCTCAGGCATTTCTGGAAAACTTTTTGAATCAGGTCGATTCGACTGAAGGTGATTTCTGGCAGTTCGAAAATAACTGCTGTATTGACCGCTCGGGCGATTTCGAGAATAGCTCCCCTCTAATTGATAACCTCGTTTACCAGCAGATGGCACAGGTAACGCTGTCTTTGACATTTGTGTACCAGCATTACAAACGAGAGAGTTGGATTGAAAGCGCGACGGTCACACCGTGCGATAAAGTCACTCTCGCTATCAGGGGCTATTAAATGGCGAATTTAAGTCGGCTTTTTAGTGTAAAAATTGGGCGTCAAACTACCGCCGCTCAATATGGCGTGTTTGGTGTCGGGTTAATCCTCGCGCCGGGCGCGGCATTTTTCGGGAAAAAATTCACAGATTACGAATCCGCAACCATCGCGGATTTTGCCGATCTCTACCGGGTCTATACCAGCGCTGATGATGCCATTTCAGACGGCGTGTCCGGCGATAATCTTCTGTCGGTTCAGGCGTATTTCTCTCAAAGTCCGTCACCGGATACGCTGGTTGTCGGCGATTTCTCCGCCGCTTACAGCAAAACTATGATTACCCTGACGGGGGTTCCGGTTTCCGGCGCACCTACAACTACAAAGGCCACCATCGGCTATGTGAAAGGTACGGAATATCGCTACGCCAGTTATAACGGCACTACTTGGGCCGGGAGCACTGGCGCAGCGGCTGATATCGTTGCTGATGCAACGACTACAGGTCAGTTTCTGGTTGATGGTCGCATTGTTTATCTGGAAGGGGCCGAAGTTGTCCATGCTAAATCTACAGCGCTGGCTGCTGGCGTCAGTGCTGCGATTGCTGCCATCAAAAACCAGTACAACAAGTTCTTTATGTGCATGACGCCGTCGCGGAATCTGTCGATTCAGAAAGCTATTGCTGATTGGGTCGAATCGCAGATTGATAAAATGGCGGTGTTTATCGACGACTACACGTCCTCCACCTGGGCGACTGACAGCATTACGAAATACCTTTTCGATAAGAATATGGCGGGTTCGTTTGCTATTTCGACGAAGCTGGAAAAGAACTTCCTCGACGCTGCTATCGCCGGGCGTTGTCTTGTCATGCAACCGGGCTCAGAAACGTGGGCGCTCAAGACACTTAACGCCGTTCAAAGTGATGGATTCACCGAAACCGATTACCAGAAAATTAAGGCGCTCAACGGTAATACCTTTGAAGATTATGGTTCCGGTGTCACGGTAACTTACCCCGGCACGTGTGGCGACGGAGAAGCGATTGAAGTTGTTCGTTTCTGCTACTGGCAGGCCGACAAGATGCAAAAAGACCTTGCTACGCTGCATATCAACCGCAACAAAGTAGGGCACGACATGCCGGGCTATGAACTGGTCTCTAACCAGATGGAAAGCTCGCTGAAGGCGGGCCAGACTGCTGGCGGCATTATGGAGAATTTTACGGACGATAACGGCGATTATGTCCGTGGATTTACTGTAGTACGTCCGACGATGTCAGAAATCAGTGCCGTGCAGCGTATCAAAGGCGATATCACCATTAAATTCTATTTCTATCTCCGCTACGCCATTAAGCACGTTGATGCTGTTGGCACCGCAATGACTTACGGGGTTTAACTATGTATTTAGGCGTAATGTCCTCTAAGGACTGGCTGATTACCGTAGGCGTTGTGCCGGTAATCGGTCTGGCTAAAGACAGCAATATCACGCTGGAAATGACGGATGACCAGATTACCGTTTCTTCCGGCATCGGCGGCGACTGGTCTTTTATTGATAATCCAACGGAGGAAGGGTCTTTAACCTTCGTCACACAGCGAAATTCCCCGGTTAACACGGCTCTTTTTCTGATGCAGAAAACGAAGTCTGTAGTACCCGTCACGCTAACCAATACGCGTAATCTGTCGGTACACCGCATGGGTTACGCGATGTTTGCCCGTCAGCCTACTGATGGCGCAAATAACGGCGCTGGTGCTCAAACACTGGAATGGAAACTCGTTACTGGCGAGGTGGATTCGGTCATTAATGGAGTGAATATTACCTGATGGACGACTCAATCAAACACGTTGAAATCAACGGGCGTAAATTCTGTGTAGTCCGAATGAGCGCTTTTGATGCCATTCACTTTAATTTGCGCGTGGCGGAGATTCTCGCCAAACACGGTATCAGCCAGGTAGAAAGCATTCTTTCTATGTCGTCGAAGATTTTCGGTGTGCTTAACCGGGAAGACCACGACGAGCTGTTATTTACCTTGCTGGCAAAATCCCGCGCTCAACTGGTCGATAATGGCGAGTTTCTGGATAGCTGGGACGCAGTGAATACCAATTTCACCGCTACTAACATTGCCGATGTTTATCTGGTGGCGCTGGAGTGCCTGAAGCTCTCCATTCTTCCGGTTACAGCAGGGTTAAAAAAAAATATTGGTCTGGACACAGCGGGAACGATGCAGGGAGCCATGCGGCAACTGTTCAGCGCCTTGCTGAAAACCTTGACCGAACCGTCCGCACAGAGCTTGTCATCTGGCGAGTGATAGAAAGCGGCCTGATTAGCTTCAGCGATGTAGTGTCAGGCCGCGCCTCCTTTGATTCCATTATGAGAGCCTCCGCCGTTATCCAGTTTGATAATGCGGTTCAGCACGCGCTTAGTAAGGTGAAAAAATGACAGACCAGTCAGCCGATCTCGTAACGAAAATTGACGTTATTCCAGACCTTGACGGGCTCAACAGCTTTGATGCTGCGATTGATAAGGCTATCGCAAAGGTTAATCAGCTTGACGCTGCTATCAAGCGCGTTAACAACCTGAAGCCTGCAAGCCCATACGCGCCCAGCAGTGCATCAACAGCACCGACAGCCGCCGCTACAGCAGCAATAGCCACAGTAGCCGCTACAGGCACGAATTTGATTGCTCGTACACCTCTGGCGGAGACTGTACGACGCGAGTCTCAGAAGGTCGCACGTGCAGCCGTTCAGGGCATGGGTAACGGTATTGGCCTTCCTCTTCTGGGCGGTGGCGGTTCTGGTGGAGGAGGTCTGCTTTTACCGCCGCCGCGTGCTGGTGGTTTTAACCCGTTCGACGCGTCAAATTTTTCCGGAGAGCCGTTAAATACCAGGAAGAAACCTGTTGCTGATGCCGTACAGAGCGGGATACGTAACCCGTTTGGTGTTGATACGATGCTGGCAGGGGCCGGGCTAACTGTTGGCATTATGGCGGCGGGTAATGCGCTGGCTGACAGCCTTGATTCAATCCAGCGGCAGCAGGCGCAGATTGCGAGGTTGACGCAGACAACCGGAGACGCAAAAGAGGCTTTCTTTGCACTTAATCAGGCCGCGAGTGATGTACGAAGTGACAGCGGAGCGTTTATATCAACGTATACCAATATGGCGACCGCCACGCAGAAACTTGGAAAGTCTCAGGAGGAAACAATCCGGGCGACTCAGGGGCTGGTTGGCGCATTACAACTAGGCGGCGGCAGTGCTGAAGCGGTAAATGCAGCGCTTTACCAGATGGGCCAGGCATTTTCTTCTGACCGATTCGGCGGAGATGAGTTTAGATCTTTCATGGAGGCCATCGGTACAATGGCCCCGGAAGTGGCGAAGGCTTTCGGCACGGATGTGAAAGGGCTACGGGCAATGTCAGAAGCCGGGAAGCTGACGGCGGAAACGATGATTAAAGCCTTTGAAAAAATGGCGGCAAGTAATGCCGAACTGCTTAAAAAACAGGGCTGGACGTGGGGCCAGACAATGACAGTCATGAAAAATGACTGGCAGGCATTTTTAGCGCAGGCGACTATCGGCGGAGAGTGGAAAAAATTCACTGATTGGGCTGCTAATACTCTTATTCCTTTAGCCAGAAGCGCGGAAAAAGAGGTTGCCGCGTTCTGGTCAACGCTGGCAGATGAAAGCAAGTCAGCGATTCTTATCGGTATTCTTGGCGCTGTTGGTGCAGCATTTACCGCGTTGGCAATTCCGGTTATGGCTGCTATATGGCCTTTTCTGGCAATTGGCGCTGCTGTATGGGTTGTTTATGAAGCGTTTGTAGAATGGAAAGCATGGTTAGATGGCAAGGGAGGCACCATTTTTGATAGTGTTTTTGGCAGTTTTGACGAATTTGAACGGCGTTACCCAAATCTTATAGCAGCGCTCAGAACAATTATTGATTTGGCTGGAAAGGCTGCTTCAGGTATAGACAATGCAACTAAGCAAAATGGCAGCAACGGGATTATCTCCGATGCTATTGAAAATCCGTGGATGACGGCTTTCAAAGGGCTTTATAACCTTACGCCGCTACCGAATACATTCAGGTCATTGGGTGGGCTAAGTGACATGTTCGACCTTAATCCATTACCGGGCATAGAAAGCGCTCTTGGAATCCTCCCTTCAACGGCTACAGGTACACCAAATATTAGCAATAGTGGAAATAAAACAACCACCATTATTGTTAATAGCCCAAAAGAGGCCGCTGACACGGTAAATAATATTGATGAGCCAGGTACTCTATCTGGTGATATTGGTGGTAATATCGCGGAGTCAACAGGGGCAAGATAAGGATAAGGCAATGCCAAAGAATGAGTTTAAGGATTTCGCAACCTTCGAAACTCTCATAACACCAAAAATAATCACTGTTGTTTACTGGTTGGTTACAGTGCTTCTCATCCTCGGCAGCATTTTAAGCTGGCTGCGTCAAAGCGAAGGTATGAGTATTAGTTTTGCTGTATCTCTGGTGGCTACGAGGGTGATTTTTGAGTTAATCATGGTTTCATTCAAAAACAACGAGTATCTACGCCGAATTTGTGAAGCGGCAGAAGCTAAAAAGAGCGATTAACCGCCAGCGGTAACAGCATGTAACCCACACAGCTAAGATGTGAAAATCCCCTCTACGAAGGGGATTTTTTTTGGGGTTTTTATGGCTGAAGGTATGGACGCGGCGATTAGTGCACCACGCGATAAACGGGCTGTCATGGTGTTTGAGTCAGGGGTGACAGTGTCACTCAGGCTCAAAACGCGTGAGGAAGTATCGGCAAAAAGAACCATTACACAGGGGAAGATTGAGACGGGATATAAAATATCAGATGGTGAAGTTGACGATCCAAAGGTAGCCAGCTTTGAGGGCGTCATCACCGGCACTGATTTGCCTTTTGCGCCGCTGCATATGGTCTCCGCCATGAATCAGGCGCAGGCCATTCAGGCAGCATACGATACGAAGGAATTTGTATCGGTCTATACATCCTTCATGGCAATGCCTCAATGCCGTATCACATCGCTTTCAATCGAAGCTGTTCCGAAGAAAAACAGCTATACCGTCAAGCTAACAGCTCAGAAAGTTGAAACGATAGCGTTCCAGCGTAGCAGGACTAAATCCGCAAAAACTTCTAAGCCGGCAGGGAAGGGGAAAACCTCCGCAGGTAAAAAGAGCGCCACCGCGGTAGACGCGAACAAAGAGCCGCAAAAAGTCTACGCGCTTGAAAAGATGCGTCGTGGATTGGGAGGGGCGTAAATGGAGCCTGCCTACTACGAGATTGGCGTTATTGCATCGATCCCAGACCAGGAATTTACATCATCACTAAACGGCGTGGTTTTGAATATGCGCCTGTTCTTCGCAACAACCACAGCGCTGTGGTGGCTTGAAATATCCAACGCAGACAGGACAGTTACACTGTCACAAATTTGCTTGCGTCCGGGAGTCTGGCACGGCCTTAGCGGGAAATTGCCGGGCTATGCTGGCGCGGGAGCAATTGGCGTTGCTCGTCTTAGACCAAATGAAAAATTTGGAGACGTTAACGCTTTTGATGGAGGCTTTGGCCTTTTCTTTTATGACGAACTGGAGAGTGATTAAGTGGGGAGACTCTGGAAGCGATTTATTGAATCACTTTCGCCTAAAAAGCTGGGTGTTCTGCTGGCTTTGGTGGTGGGGTTCACGCTGGGTGCGATTAGGTTTTGGGACTGGTTTAAATACAGGGTGGGAATTATTACGGCGGCTCTTGCGGTGCTTTCTCTTAATGAATGGGCGGTAATTATCGGCATTTTATGCACTGTGGTCACATGCCTCGTTAACTGGTATTACGAGCGCAAAAAATACCTAATCGCTTTAGGTGGGGGTGTGCGTGGGGAATAAGAGCAAATTAAGTGCCGTTATGCTGGGTTTGATTGCTGCCGGGGCCAGCGCTCCGGTATTGATGGCGCAGTTTCAACACGAAAAAGAAGGAACCAGCCTGACGGCATACCAGGACAAAAGCAGGGGTGTATGGACTATTTGCGGCGGTGTGACTTACGTTGACGGAAAGCCGGTAATCAAAGGCATGAAATTAACGCGAGCACAGTGCGATCAAATAGATAAAGCTGAACAAGCTAAGGCGCTGGCATGGGTGGATAAAAATGTCCACGTGCCATTAACGGCCCCGCAAAAAGTTGGTATTGCTTCTTTTTGTCCGTGGAATATTGGCCCCGGTAAATGTTTTCCATCTGGTTTTTATCGTGACCTGAACGCGGGAAACTTTAAAGGCGCTTGTGAACAAATTCAGCGCTGGGTATGGGATGCCGGGCGCGATTGTCGCATCCGGGAGAATAATTGCTATGGTCAGGTCATTCGCAGAGACCAGGAATCAGAGTTAACTTGCTGGGGCATGGACAAATGAAAACAAAATATGCCGTGTTAATTGGCCTGATTGTAGCGTCGTCATTAGGCGGCGTTGGTTATGTCATCCATGAATCAGCTTTTGAGGCCGGGAAAAAGGATAACGATAAAGAATGGAAACTGAAGTGGTCGTCGCGCGACAAGGCCGATAAAGAAGCGCAATTGACACAGGAACAAGCGCAGCGTGAAGAAGAACTCCGGCGTAAGAAGAAAACAGAGGAAATTGTAAATGATGCAGAACGGGAAAAACAAAAGGCACTGGCTGATGCTGTTGACGCTGATAATGCTGCTGACCAGTTGCGCGGGCAACTCGCCAAAATCAGGCGTGAACTCGCAACCAGTGAAACAGGCAGGATTTCCGCAGATGCCGCCAGAAGGCAGACAGCCGCCGAGACCGCAAGTTTGCTTGCCGACCTGTACGAAGAATCAGACCGTCGCGCGGGAGAAATCGCTAAATATGCTGACGCAGCAGCCAGTGCCGGTAGCGTCTGCGAACGCACATATGACGCGGTAACGCGATCTGTTGAGTGATCGAAACGGATCAATTAATGCCCGTATGTGATTGATAATTTGGATGGTTGAATGAAAAGGGCGGGGATGTGATGTGGATTGCTTGTTTGTAGTTGATTTTTAAACTGACTACGGATACGCTTTAAGGCACGGAGAACAAGGGTTTTCTGAGATTAACGCGCATAACAAGCGGTTTACTCGTTTTGGCCTGCAATTTAACATAATATACATTATGCGTACTCATATTGTCAGCACAAAGCGTTATTGTCGTCTCAGCACAATTCACACGCGTCGTGTACGCTAAGCCTTCATTTTGCTCAGCACAGGACCGCGATCTTATGTTGGTGACTATGACAGACAAAGAACTTTACCGGCTTGGCATCATTCAGCGAGTATTTGACCGGGCTTTGCTTCAGCGCGACGCAGCAGACATACTTAAGCTCAGTGTTCGTCAGGTGCAGCGTCTTGTGCGTCTGTACCGGACAGATGGCGCAACCGCATTTGCATCTTCCCGCCGTGGACGTCCTGCAAACAACCGGATCGACGAAGAAACACGCTGTAAAGCCCTGGATTTGATCCGGTGCCACTATTCAGATTTTGGCCCAACGCTCGCAACCGAAAAACTGGCTGAACGCCATCATATATATCTCTCCGTTGAAACCATCCGTAACTGGATGACAGCCGACGGTCTCTGGCGTCCTCATTCCCGCCGGCGACCCCGGGTTTACCAGCCGCGATATCGTCGCGACTGTCTCGGCGAACTGGTTCAGATCGATGGCTCTCACCATGACTGGTTCGAAGGCAGAGCCCCAAAATGCTGTCTTCTGGTCTTCATGGATGACGCCACAGGTCGCCTGATGCACCTGCGATTCTGTGATTCAGAAAACGCCTTTGACTACATGATGGCTACCCGGCAATACATTGATAAACATGGTAAACCTGTCGCATTTTACAGCGACAAGCATGCGGTGTTCAGGGTCAGCGGACCCGAAAGCCGACGTACCGGCACAACCCAGTTCGGACGGGCTCTCCGGGAACTGGCGATCGAATTGATTTGTGCCAACAGCAGCCAGGCAAAAGGACGCGTGGAACGGGTCAATAAAACCCTGCAGGATCGCCTGATTAAAGAGATGCGACTGCAGAACATCAGCTCGGTTGCTGAAGCCAATCAGTGGATTGAACATTTCATGTCTGATTTTAACCGTCGTTTCTCCCGGCCGGCAAAATACCCTAAAGATCTGCACCGTGCGGTCACACAGAGTCCACTGGAGCTGAATGATATCTTCGCCTGGCAGGAGCTGCGGACCTTATCGAAAGCACTGACTTTTCAGTATGATAAAGTGATGTATATCATTGAACCCACCGAACAAAATACGCGCATAGCAGGTGAAAAAATTACCGTTTATGATTACCCTGACGGAAGCATTACTTTCCGGCATCAGCACCGGCCACTGGGTTATAAGATTTTCGATAAACTGACCTGCGTTGATCAGGGGGCGGTTGTTGATAACAAACGACTGGGTGCCGTTCTGAGGCTGGCACAGCAGAAACAGGAAGAGCTGGAGGCTGAAGGAAAGCGAATGCGCAGTACAAAAATGCCCCGCAGGCGCGCTCAGGAACGTGCACTGGAAGAGCTCAGGGCGATCAACCCGGTGCTGGCCAGTCCGCAGGATTTTATCCCCAGCCTGAAGCGATGAGCCCTTCCCTCACCTGCGGATCTGATATGGCCGACAGATGAGAGAAAAATGGACGACAACAAACCAGTGCTCCTGACACTTCACGAAGCGCTACGCCTGGATTTGATTGAAGCCTATATGGCGCGGGAAATTACGCTGGCAAAAGTGGCGGAATCCATGGAGCTCACCCGTCGTCAGTGCTCCCGTCTGATTAAACGCTACCGCGAGCTGGGGCCAGCCGGTCTGGTCAGCCGGCGCCGTGGAAAGCCAGGCAATCATCAGTTAAACACCACCATCAGAGATCAGGCACTGCAGCTTATTCGCTCACGCGGCCGGGGTATGAATCCGTCAGCCATCTGGCGAATTCTGACCACAGAATACGGTGTCCGGATTTCAAAAGAGACCGTGCGGAAAATGATGATTGCCGAGAAAACCTGGCACCCTCGCCCGTCCTCAAACCCTGAATCAGACTGAAGAAGGCATTGCCCGGACTCACCACAGACGTCACTTCAGCTTGGCTTTAAATACGACATTTCAACATTGGCTAGACACTATTGTGGTGGCTAAGTTGTAAGGTTTTCTCCTGGATAAGTTACTCGTAGATTCAGCATCGATAGATTCTGATGACGGCTCATGCGGCGGAGTTTTTTGCTTTGGATAAAGTTAACCGACTCAAAGTTATTAGGACGTTATCGTTCGGCGTCTGACCACGCAGATGGCTGCTCAGTGTCTGGTTGTACGCCGAAAACTCAGCAGCCACGTTATCGCCGGGCCTGCTGCAGCGAACTGTTAGATCGAAAACAGCGTCACAGACCAGCAACCAAACGTATGAATATCGGACAATTCCACTCATCACCCATTAAAAGTTTAATCTGCCACTGGTCGTGACAGTTGTATCTTACGCTTATCGGCTATGCGTTGAAGCGCGCTCTGCAACAATGCTCTCTCTTCAGGTTCGTTTTGCGCGTAGATCCATAAAGTCCGCAAATCTGTATCGCTGAGTACACCAGCCAGAAATCCCCATAGGGCCTCTTGATCATCCCTCATCAACCGAAACATTTTGCTCTCTTCGATGCGACATATGAGTATTTTCATCGTTGGAGAGTCATCAGCTAATGAACAGGCTGCGAGAAAAGCACGCATTTGGTCATGGCGGAACTCCCATTTATTATGCACCTTACGTATCACCTTTGGACTGTCTTTGGACAGAATATCTGCAACGTCATCGCCAAGTACATCTCCCTCTTCGAACGTAAACGAACGTCGTTTATCGATGACCATTTTCACCGCAAGTTGCCGGAGTGGTGACAGGTCAAGCGGTTCCCCATCACCACGTGTGGCCCTTGACAAAATGGCACAATAGAGTCCAATTCGCCCCTCTGGTATTGGTGTACCATAGGGATCGCTTTCCATAAGTTCAAACAGAAGCCGGAGGTCATAGCCTGACACGATTTCAACGTTACTCTCCGAAGCCAGACGTTTATCCAGTGCTTTACCTGTTTCGCTATTTCTGAACCATATCGTCAGCAGCTCTACACGTTGTTTGGCAATCGTTTTCGGTAAAGTCCAAGATGACCAATTCTCTGGCACTACGGACTGCGAGGTAGCAATTATTTTTACTTGAGGGAACTGCCGTTCAAACGAATTAATCGCCTCCTTGCAATCAGCTTCATTTGTACCATCGAGCCCAATAGCAATATGACCTGCACGCAGCATAGCTGTCAGTAAGCTTACATCGCCAAGCGGCAACCCAAATTGCATGAATCTCCTGCTTATGACTTCGACAACCCAGCTTTCAGGATGAGCTGAATCTGGGGGCTTAATCATTGCATAATCTCTAACTGGCACCATAACCAATAAAAAACCATACTGCCGAACTACATTTGAAAGTGTTGTATTTTCTGGGTCACAGTAGTAGGCCCTCGCCCATGCTTTAAAAATAGCTGTTTTCCCCATTCCAATGCCCCCTTGCAACCAAACACGTTTTAGGGAGTTTAATTCACCGAGCAAGGCTGAGGACGCTAACATTTCTCTCTTATTATTTTGTACAAGTGAATCAAGGAAAGGAGAAGGTTCTGCGGCTAGTAACTTTCTGCGGACGTTCTGAAACCAAGGCTCCAATACCCAACACTGTACTGCCGGCACATGTCGCAAAAGAAAAAATGGACAGGTCAATAATTTTGCGCCCCAGGCCGGATCCGAAAGCACACCAAAAACGGAGAGTGAATAATGAGATAATACTAACAAAACCAAAAATAGTATGACATATATAGCTACGGTCACGACCACTAATTGTGGCCAGATAGACATTAAATATTCTATCAGTGTTTTTCCTTTGACAGGAATCTGGATAGTATTTCCTATGGTGGTTCCAGCCTGAGATAGTTGTAACTGCCAGTTACCTTCTTCCTTAAATGTCACGATTGAAGAAACGTCAGCGAATTCAGTCGTCATCTTCGTACTTTTAACTCGATTAATCTCAACCCATTCTTTCGTATTCGGTTCAGCTTTATCGTGTAAGAGTGAGAGACGCAGTCCGAGCTCTTCAATCTGAGAAGCGCAGGGATGTAAAATACGTAGCTCAACCTCTTGGGCCATATCCTTAAGAAATGAATCCTTCTGAATAAATTGGACATCAGCTTTACTCAATGGCAAAGAAGGAATTGTATAAAGACCATTCTGGGCACCGATTAAGGCTACATCGCTTTCAGGTGCAGTATCTAACGCGAACACTGGCCCTGTCCTCGCACCTCCCGCAGGGATCACCTTCAATGACACCATATCGAGCCAAAACCACCCGTTCGCAGAGCCAATTAATAGTCCATCATTGCCGGGCAAGTCATGCATTTGGTCCACAGTACCCGTACTTACATCACCAACTGACACGATCTTTTTTGAAGCAATATCGAAACGATATAACCCATTCTTCGCACCAATGAGTATTCCATTAGCTCCGGGTAAATCGTGCATGACAAACACATGGTCAGGAATTTCCCCCTCAACCGGAACTACTTTTCCCAAAGCCTTATCAAACAAATAAAAACCTTTCTCCGCAGCGATAATGACACCTTTGCCATCCGTCAGATCCTGCGTGTCGTAGACTGATCCGGTGTTACCGTCAGCCAACTTTGTTATAGATAACTCCTTATTAAACAAATAAATGCCACTTTTCGCAGCGATGAGTATCTCGGAGCTACCAGGCAGGTCATGTATCGCATTTACTGAATTTATTATAACTCCTGGGACCACTTTCACTCGTTTTCCTTCTGAGATAAATAAGCCATTCTGAGCTCCAATGAGTACTTGGTCACTTTTTGGGAGGGCAAATGTTTCACCAGCTTTCCCCGTCTCAGTATCGCTGGCCATAACCACTTTTTTTGATTCAGGATCAAACAGGAATACTTCCCTCCAAGTACTTATTAGCACTCCATTACGTCCAGGTAAGTCATACATCCAAACTACCGCCCCCGGCTTCTCCCACTCTAGCCTTACCACTTTTTTCAATTCTATATCAAATAAAAATAGGCCATCCCAGGTGCCGATCAAAACCCCTTTACCATCAGCCAATGAGTGCATCAAGATCACGGGCTCAGTACCACCTCCGTCAACCATATTCACTTTTCGTGATGCAGCGTCATATAGAAATACACCATTAATAGCACCAATAAGTACTTCATCGATGCCAGGCAGTTTTTGTATCGCGGTAATTTCGCCAATTATTTCATGATCAACTATGGCCACTTGCTTCAGCTTATTATCCAAAAGGAACAAACCTTTCCACGCAACAATGAGTTCCTGTTTATTGTCCTGCAGTTTTACCATACTAATGACAGGACCTGTTGCGGTCTCGGTTCCAACAGGAATCAAGCACCCTCCCCAGGCTTCACTGTACCCGGAAGCCGGAACTGAAATAAAGGTCATCACAATGCCGAGCAAAGTAACGAAAAGCAGGCTAAGCTTCTGATATTGATTATGGGACTCACGCAGGTTAATCATCAGGATCCTCCCATGGTCGATTATTCAGTTGAGGTGAACTCAACATGGAAATTAAAAGCATCTACTACTAGCATAGTGAATTAATTGGCTACAGATTAATAAATCTCAAGGGTTGGTTATGGCTAAGCTAACTTACTGTTATATTTGGCTTTATGCTGTTATGGTGGTCAACGAAAGCTGACTACCACTCTAGCGTTCTTCAACTATCTTCATGGTTCCCATGTAAATGGCGATCGGTCCACTAATAAGATCAGCGTTCAGGAGACGCCGCTTGCGGCGCCTCCTGTGATTCACCTCGCGGCTACTCCTCGTATGCCGCATGATGGAAATCAATTTCCCACTGCAGCACCTCGCCGTAAAGCGCCGATAACACCTGCTTTTCGTCTTCACTCAGCGCCATGGCGCAGCGGTCGAGTTCGTTCTTTAGCCAGAGAGCCTGCTGATAAAATTCGTCCTCTGCGTGCATTTCCACCCAGCGGCGTAAATCAGCATCGCCCTGCCGATATTCGCTCGCCCGTCGGCACCAGAAATAATACATCCACTCCGCACCGAACATCAGGGTCACGATCTGCTCATAGCTACCCTCGCGGGCGGTTCGCAGCATGCCGTCGCGAAAGCGCCGCACCCCGGGTAAATCACCCGGGTACTCAGCGGGTTCGATCTGCCGCGCTGACAACACCTGCTCAAACCACGCGATCTGCGTATCTACCAGGGCATTCAGCACGCCAATCAGCCAGCGCTGCTGTTGAATACCCGGCGCTTTGCTGACCCCGAGGGCAAAAATCGCGATCGCCGTCGCGACAAAGTTGCCCTCAAACACCAGATAGCGGTTGAAGACGACTGTCGGCAGACGATCCTGTTCGATATCAGTCACAAACGGGTGCTGCTGCATCGCCTGCCACGCCGGTTGATGTTCGCGCAGCAGGCGTTCGCTAAACGCTTCCATTAAGCTTCCTCCAGCGCGGCCTGCGCGACCGACATAAAATGTTTCACCCGGGCCAGCTCAACATCGTTCCACCAGACGCCATCGACCTTCATTGTACTGGCCACAATGACCCCCTGAGTCCGCCCGAGGATCTGCATCACGTTAGCCGGTGTCACCCCGGAGCCCACCAGGAGCGGTAGTTCCGTCGCCGCGCGGATCTCGTCAATTTCCGCCATCGTGGCGCTATCGCCCGTACGCTGGCCGGTGGCGATCACCGCGTCAGCCTCGAAGAAATCGACATCGCGCGTCAGTTCCTGAATCGAACGATCGGCGACAATGGCATGGCTACCGTGCTTAACGTGGCTATCGGCAAAAACGCGAATATGTTCAGCGCGCAGCATACTGCGGTAGCGCAGCGCCTTAGCGGCCGCCCCTTCTATAAATCCTTCGTTGGCGATATAGGCGTTGGCCCACTGGTTGACGCGGACGAAATCGGCGCCTCCCGCCAGGGCGATCGCCATTGCCGGGATCGCCGCGTTAGCCAGAACGTTAATGCCCAGCGGCACAGCAAAACGTTCACGAACTTTCTCGGTAATGACCGCCATCAGCGCTGAGGTTTCATGGCCGATATCCTCAGGTTTAGAGAAAGGAATATCGCCATGGTTTTCAATAATCAGACCATGAACACCGCCTGAAATATAATTTTCAGCATCACGAAGCGCACGTTCAACAATATCCGAGACTGATTTTCCTCGATATTTTGGTGAGCCAGGAAATGGGTCACAATGAATAACACCAATAACAGCCTTGCTTCGTGAAAAAATAGCTTGTATTGCATTCGTTTTTTCTGCTGAGATAGCAACCATCTTATCCATCCTGTTAAGGGAACACTATGCGTGTTTACGTTACTGGTAATATTACCGTAGATGAAACCTGGTCCATTCCGGATATACCGAAAAAAGGAGCCTCCATTCACGGCGTTAAAGTGTCGCAGGATATCGGCGGTAAAGGCGCGAACCAGGCGATTATATTATCCCGCTGCGGAATAGAGACGCGTTTAATTGCCGCCACGGGAAATGACAGCAACGGCGCGTGGATCCGCCAGCAGATAAAAAATGAACCACTGACGCTACTACCCGACGGCCATTTCAATCAACATAGCGATACCTCGATTATTTTAAATAGCGCTGATGGCGACAACGCCATCATTACCACTACGGCGGCGGCCGATACATTCAGCCTGGATGAAATTATTCCGCATATGGCGGATGCCGTCGCTGGCGATATTCTGCTACAGCAGGGCAATTTCTCCCTCGATAAAACGCGGGCGCTGTTCCAGTACGCCAGAAGCCGCGGCATGACGACGGTATTCAACCCCTCACCTGTCAATCCTGACTTTTGCCATCTGTGGCCACTCATCGACATCGCTGTGGTCAATGAATCCGAGGCCGAGCTGCTCCAGCCATACGGGGTGAAAACCTTAGTGATTACCCAGGGTGCCGCAGGCGCCTGGCTGGTCCAGGAGGGCCAGCGTCAGTTTTGTCCCGCCGTGCCCGCCGAGGCGCTTGATACTACCGGCGCGGGCGACACGTTCCTCGCCGTCATGTTGGCTTCCGCCCTGCTGCGCGGCGTCGCGCCGGATGCGCTGGCGCTGGCGCACGCCAGTCGCGCTGCCGCCATTACCGTTAGCCGCCGGGGAACGCTCAGCGCGTTTCCCGGCAGCCATGAGCTCGCCGCCCTGTTAACCACGGGCGGCGCGCGCTGACCTACTTAAACAGTGGACGGTATGAATCGACGTTCGCTTTGGTTACCACCGTCGCCGGAACCAGAATGGTTTTCGGCACGGTTTTACCCGACGTGATGCTGTTCAGCGCATTCAGGGCTTCTGCGCCCATCTTTTCCGGGTCCTGCTGCAGTACGGCGGTGACGTAGCCGCCGTCAATACCGGAAATCGCCTTCGCCGTCAGATCCCAGCCAAAGACTTTAATATCCTTCTGCCGCCCCTGGTTTTCCACGGCGGCGATAGCGCCGAGCAGCGCGGGTTCGCCGGTGGCATAAATCGCTGTCAGATCCGGATTACCGGTGATCAGGTTTTCCGCCGCGGTCATCGCTTTATCCTGCACATTCTGCCGGTCGACCACGTTAGCGATAGTAATCTTCGGATTGCTTTTCAGCGTATCTTCGAACCCTTTCTGCCGCTGGTTCTGAATGGCCGAATTCAGCGCACCGACAATACCCAGTCGCGCCTGGCCGCCCATCTCTTTCTGCACGTAGTCTACGAAGTATTGACCAATAATTCTGCCGCCTTCAATATTATCAACGCCGACCTGAGCTGCCTGTGGCCCGGCCGGTAATACGGCATCAATCGCAATCACCGGAATGTTTGCGGCGGCGGCTTCTTTAACCGCTGGCATGATCCCGTTAACGTCGATAGCAGCAACCAGAATGCCTTTAACGCCTTGCTGAATATAGTTTTCTATCGCGTCGTTTTGCGCCACGGGATTATCGTTAGAGTTAAAAATAACTAAATCCTTGCCACTGGCTTTGGCCGCATCCTGTGCGCCTTTATTCATCAGATTAAAGAACAGCGCCTGTTGGTTGATTTGTACCAGCGCATAAGTCGGACCGGCAGCGCTGGCGGCAGAAATAAAACTCATTGATGCCAGCATGGTCGTGGCGACAGCAAGGAAACGCAGTTTTCCGGTGTGAAATAACATCATCAGTATCCTCGTCGGGAATAGTTGATAGCCAGCAGAGTTCCGCGCCGCATGCGAACGCAGAAGGATTATTTTTTTGGCGGGCAAATATCGTCTATATCGCCAGAACAATCATTGAACGTTCGGCGGATACCTGCTTAATGTCATCCCGGCAACCGGTCCGTGTCGGTGCGCGACTGGAATAACTTAAACGGGGTTGGGAATGACTTCCCGGATGATGCGGTAAACTGCCTATACAATTCTCTGCTGATTAAAATTTGTCAAGCATTTATTTTTGGTGATTGTTCGCAGAGAAATTGCTGTATCCACCGCGCTTAACTATGTTACAGATAGCCGATTCTGGCAGAAATGGCGCAGGAAATGAGTATAAAACGCGTATTGTTATCCGATGTGGCAAAGCTGGCGGGGCTGTCGAAGGCGACCCTGTCGCGCTATATGAACAACAGTATTGTGCTGCCGCAGGACACCATCGACCGCATCGAAACCGCCATTCGCGAACTGGACTATCGCGGCAATAGCCTGGCACGTCGTCTTAGCAAAGGCGGCAGCGAAACGCTTGGCCTGGTGCTTCCCGATATTACCAACCCCTTCTTTGCCGAACTGGCCGACGCTGCCGAAGAGGCTGCTTCTGCCAGCGGCTACAGCCTGGTGCTGTGTATCACCCGCAACAACCCGGAAAAAGAGTGCCAGTTCATTCGCTGGCTGGATACCTGCCAGGTCGACGGTCTGCTGTTCACCACCAACCGCCCCGATAATGGCCTGCTGCGCAAGGAAGTCCAGCGTCACGAACGCATTGTCCTGCTGGATGAAGATATTCCCGGCAGTAAGGTACCGAAAGTGTTTGCCGATAACGTCCAGGGCGGGCGGATCGCCACCGAAAAACTGATCGCCGCCGGGCATCGCCATATCGCTTTCGTCGGTGGCCCGGACAAGCTGATGAGCGTCCGTGAGCGCTATCAGGGCTTTTGCACCGCGATGGAGCAAGCGGGCCTGAGCTGGCCGCCCGAATGGGTGATGTATGGCGACTACCAGCGCGAGTTTGGCCAGCAGGCGCTGCGGTACCTGTTCAGCCAACCGGTTCGCCCCACCGCCGTCTTCGCGGCCAGCGACTATCTGGTGCTCGGCCTGCTCGATGGCTTGCGCGCCATCGGGCTCCAGGCGCCGGAGGCGCTTTCGTTAGTCGGCTTCGATGACGCCAACTACGCCGATTTTACCCAGCCGCGGATCTCCACTATCCGTCAGCCCGCCCGCGAACTGGGCCGTACCGCGGTGAACATCATGATGCGCCTGCTAAACGACGATCCGGATATCCCTGCGGAAACCCGCCTGCCGGTTGAATGGATTGGCCGCGACTCGATCAAGATCTGTTAAGCCCGTTCCAAAATGGCGCAAAAGCGCCCGCTTTTGGCGCAAAAAACGATCAATTAACAATTTATTCACTATAATCAGTAAACCGGTTTACCGGATTTTATTCAATTAAGTGTATTGAATACATAAGGTTAAGTTACAGGGCTGCTGTGTGGTTCCTGCCCTGGCACGGATGCTGCAACGTTCTTACTGGCGAACAAATATCTTACATAGCGTTTGTCCTGACTGTACTGGCGAGGGCTCTATTCCGCAGGTAAACCGGTTTACTAGATTGTAAACCGTGTCGGATAGAGTCCCTCCCGCAGGATGGCGAACATTTTCCCGGCCACAGCGATGGGAGTTATCAGATGCAGCAGCCACAAACTACCCCGCCAAGGGTAGAGATGATCAATATCACCAAGACCTACGGGTCGATACGCTCATTGCGCGGAGTCAACCTTGAGCTGGCCCCGGGCGAAGTGCTGGGCTTAGTGGGCGATAACGGTGCGGGGAAATCCACCCTGACCAAAGTGCTCTCTGGCGCGGTGATCCCCTCCAGCGGCACGATTCGTATCGACGGTGAACAGCAACAGTTTACGAATCCGGCCGATTCGCGCCGTTGCCATATCGAGATGGTCTACCAGGATCTGTCGCTCTGCGACACGGTCGACGTCGCGGGCAATCTGTTTATGGGCCGTGAGCCGATGAAATCGGTCCTCGGCATCCCCTTTCTCGACGAGGCCAAAATGCACGCCGATGCCAGAGAGATGCTTAAAGGGCTCGGGATCTCCATTCCGGATACTCACCTGCTGGTGCGAAATCTCTCCGGCGGCCAGCGCCAGGCTATAGCCATCGCCCGCGCCGCGGCCTTTGACCCGAAAGTGCTGATTATGGATGAACCCACCGCCGCGCTGGCCGTCGCGGAAGTTGAAGCGGTTCTGGAGCTCATTCGCCGCGTTTCCGCTCGCGGGGTGAGCGTGATTCTGATTACCCACCGCCTGCAGGACCTGTTCCTGGTCTGCGACCGGATCATGGTGATGTATGAGGGTACGAACGTCGCCGACAGACGGGTGTCCGACACCAGCCTGAGCGATATCGTTAACCTGATTGTGGGCGAAAAATTCACCGCCCGCTCTGCGGCAGCACATTGAGGTAACAGGATGAGTATCATGAACTTAAGCAGCTCCCGCATGATCCAGCATTCGCTGCCGCGCCGCCTGCTGCATAACCACTCAGGCGTGGTCAGCATCGCGCTCTTTTTCGTCTTCTGCTGCGTGGTGTTTTCGCTGATCACCAGCAACTTTCTCACCGGCACCAACTGGCTCAACATTATCCGTCAGAGCGCCCCACTGCTGATCGTCGCGACGGCTATGACTCTGGTCATTACCACCGGCGGTATCGATCTGTCGGTAGGCTCCACCCTGGCGCTGGTCGGCGCACTCTCCGCTATCGCTCTGAATAACTGGGGGCTGCCGTGGCCGGTGGTACTCCTCGGCGGCCTGCTGCTCGGCGGATTCGTTGGCGCCATCAACGGCTTCTTTATTGCCTATGAAGGCATTCCGGCGTTCATCGTCACGCTCGCCACCCTGGCCGTAGTTCGCGGCATCGCGCTGCTGGTCACCCAGGGCTACTCGATTCCGGTACCGGCTGACAGCCTGTTTACCTTTATCGGACGCGCGTGGGTAGTTGGTATCCCCATGCCCGCGCTGATCGGCATGATGATACTGGTGATCGGGCATATCGTTCTCAACCATATGCGCTTTGGCCGCTACGTGACCGCTATCGGCGCCAACGCCGAAGGCGCGCGGCGCAGCGGCATTAACACCAAAGCGGTGACCATGAAGGTCTATATCATCAGCGGAATGGCCGCCGCGCTGGCGGGGATGATCATTACCGCACGCCTCGGCAGCGGCTCTTCCAACCAGGGCGAAGGCTTTGAACTGCAGGTCATTGCTGCCGTTGTGCTAGGCAGCACCAGTCTGTTTGGCGGCTTCGGGACTATTATTGGCACGCTGCTGGGCGCGCTGTCGATTGCGGTCATTCAGAACGGGCTGATCCTGTCGCATATTTCGCCGTTTTACACCCAGATAGCCACCGGCACCATTATCCTGCTGGCTATCTGGCTGAACACCCGCATTCTCAACCCGACGCGCTCCGCGGCAAAAGGATAGCTGATGAAAGGATCAATTTTTCGCCATCCCTCCCCGCTGCCGGTTGGCGTCAGCAGCGGTTATGTAATAACTGTGCTTGGCCCACTACCGATTAACGAAATGGGCGTTACTCTGATGCATGAGCATATTCTACTGGATGCCTCCGGCAAATGGGTGCCACCCTGCTGCTGCAGCGATCGCCATCTTGCCGAAATGCCGGTGAAAATGGAAAACCTTGGCGAACTGTCGCTTAACCCGCTGATGAGCCGCGATAACTGTCAGCTGTTTGATGTCGACGTTGCGATTGACGAGCTGACTAAATATCGAGCCCTTGGCGGAGAAACGGTGGTCGACCCGACCAATATCGGCATTGGCCGCGATCCGAAAGCGCTGGCGCGCATCGCGCGTCTGACCGGTCTGAACATCATTATGGGTACCGGGCTCTATCTGGAAGCTTCGCACCCTGAGTGGGTAAAAATCAGCAGCGTCGAACAGCTGACCGAACGGCTGATTTACGATCTTGGCGGCGCGGAGGAGAAACCGGAGGTGCTCGCCGGGCTCATCGGCGAAATCGGTATCTCCAGCCGCTTTACGCCGGATGAGGAGAAATCCCTGCGCGCTGCGGGTCGGGCCAGCGCCGCGACCGGCGTGCCGATCGAGGTCCATCTGCCCGGCTGGGAGCGGCTGGGCCATCGGGTGCTGGATATTCTCGAGCAGGAAGGCGCCGATTTACGCCATACCGTGCTGTGCCATATGAATCCCAGCTTTGCCGATAAGCGCTACCAGCGCGAACTGGCACAGCGCGGGGCGTTTCTCGAATACGACATGATCGGCATGAGCTATTACTACGCCGACGAGTCGGCGCAGTCGCCCTCCGACGAGGAGAACGCCCGCGCGATCCGCGAGCTGATTGACGACGGCTACATCCAGCAAATTCTGCTGTCGCAGGACGTCTTCCTGAAAACCATGCTCACCCGCTACGGCGGCCACGGTTATGGCTACATACTCAAGCATTTTGTTCCGCGTCTGCGGCGCCACGGCGTCAGCGGCGAACAACTTGAAACCTTAATGATTGGAAACCCCCAGCGGGTCTTTGGCGGATAAAAGGAAACGTCATCATGCAGAAAAAAATCTTACTGGTCGGTGAGTCCTGGACCAGCACGTCAACGCACGTTAAAGGCTTCGACCAGTTTGCCACCGCCACCTGGCACACCGGCGCAACGGACTTTCTGGCCGCGCTCGCCGACAGTCCCTATGCCATTACCTATATGCCCGCCCACGCGGCGGCGACCGACTTTCCGCTGACGCTGGAAGCGCTGCAGGAGTGGGATGCGATTATTCTCTCGGACATTGGCGCCAATACGCTGCTGCTGCATCCGGACACCTGGCTGAAGAGCCGCCGAACCGCCAACCGTTTAACGCTCCTGCATGATTACGTGGCCGGCGGGGGGGCGCTGATGATGATCGGCGGCTATTACAGCTTCCAGGGAATCAACGGCGGCGCGCGCTACCGCCATACCGCGGTGGAGAAAGTGCTGCCGGTACGCTGCCTGGCCTGGGACGACCGCATTGAAACCCCGGAAGGCTGCTATGCCGAAGTGACGGAGTCTCACCCCCTGTTTAACGATATTCCGGGCGAATGGCCGTGGCTGCTGGGCTATAACGAAGTTGAAATGCACCCGGAAGGCAAACTGCTGGCGAGCGTGGCCGGTACCGGTCATCCGCTGTTGGCTGTTCGCGAATATCAGCAGGGTCGTTCGCTGGTGTGGACCAGCGACATGTCGGCGCACTGGCTGCCGGAAGAGTTTGCCAAATGGCCCGGCTATCGCCAGCTATGGATTAACTGCCTCGACTGGCTGACGGAACGCCGCTGATGACCACGACCCTTGAGCTCGCCCGGCAGCTGCTGGGCTTTAACACCATTAACCCGCCGGGCAGCGAAGCTGACTGCATGCGGTTCTTCGCCGACTGGCTTGACGATAGCGGTTTTGAGGTTTCGCTGTCGTCGTTCGGCGAGGGACGCTGCAATCTTATCGCCAGCCTTCCCGGGGCGAAGAGCGGTAAACCGCTGGCCTTTACCGGACATCTGGATACCGTCCCGCTGGGAAATGCCCGCTGGCAGTACGATCCTTTTGGCTCGCAGATGGAAGACGGGCGTCTTTATGGCCGCGGATCCAGCGATATGAAAGCGGCGATAGCGGCGTTTGCCGTCGCCTGCGTTCATCAGCGGGAAGCGATCCTCGCCGGACGCGGCGCGGTATTGCTGATAACCGGCGGAGAAGAGACCGGCTGCGACGGCGCGCGGGCGCTGATCGCCTCCGCAACGTTGCCGGAGGTGGGCGCGCTGATCGTCGGTGAACCCACCGCCAACTATCCGGTTATCGGCCATAAAGGCGCGCTCTGGCTGCGCTGCGAAACGCGGGGGAAAACCGCCCACGGCGCGATGCCGGAGCTGGGGATCAATGCTATCTATCTTGCGGCGGATGCGTTGGGTAAGATTCAGCATTTTTCGCCAGGCGCGCCGCATCCGCTAATGAAGCAACCCACCCTCAACGTCGGACGCATAGAAGGCGGACTCAATATTAATTCCGTACCGGACCGCACGCGTTTTGATGTCGATATCCGCAGCGCGCCCAATTTACAGCACGCCACTATCCGGGAGCGCTTGACGACGCTGCTTGGCGAAAGCGTCACCGTCTCCACGCTGGTCGACCTGCCCGCCGTCCTCAGCCGGGAGGATCACGCGTGGATTAAGCAGGTTTACCAACGCTGTCAGCCGCTGCACGCTGAGCCGATTGCGCCGCGCGTCGTGCCCTACTTTACCGACGCCTCGCTGCTGCTGCCTGCATTGGGCGATCCGCCATGTATTATTCTCGGCCCCGGCGAGCCGTCGATGGCGCATCAAACCGACGAGTACTGCCTGCTCAGCCGACTGGCGGAGGCAGAACAGCTATACGGTGACATTATTCGCGACTGGATGGCATCACCGCCCGCGACGAAAGTAAAAAATGAGTGACACTGTCACTGAAAGCGCGTGCCATGCATTCAGCGTTTGAATAATTTCGCGGAATAACAGAGGATAACCGCCTCGTACACGACGGTATCCCCACCAGCAAGGAGGCTTAGCATGTCCGTGAAAACCAACGCTGTGCTCGTTTGCACCCTCTCTTTACTTCTTTCCGCCTGCTCGGGTGGTGCTTCTGCGCCGGACAGCGCCGAAGACGCTAAAATATCGGCTGAAGTGGATAAGATACTTCGCGATTATCAAACGGGTTCCGATACTTCACCCCAGGCCAATGCCTCACGCTATCTGGCGCGGATCCAGGCGGCTATATTCGCTAACATAGACCAACCGGCCTCCTGGCAAGGGCAAAAATGCTCGGTGCGCTTTACGCTACAGCGTGACGGGACAGTGCAGGATCCGACGGTCGAGAGCGGCGATCGGCCATTCTGCGCGCAGGTGATGTCCGCGCTGAAAGTCGCCAAAATTCCGCCTGCCCCCGATGAAAAAACTTATCAAACATTCAGCCATGTCGTTCTGGACTTGAAGGCCTGAGCTTGCCCTAGAAAGCGCCCCGGCCATCGCCAGGGCAATGGCTAAAAAGATAAGCTGACAGCCTCCTTAACAGACGCTTTTTGGCGATCGGCGAGGAGTGATTCAATGGTGCTTGAGTCGAGGTGATGAGCGGCAAGAGCGCCGGCTGAACGAGACAGCGCATCCAGGTGCGCTGATGATGGCCTCTTATTCATGACTCAATCTCTGATACATGAAATCAATAAGCCCTCTTGTTTTTGCCGGCAAATAACGCCGATCGGAATACAGGGCGAACAATTGCAAGGGGGCCGCCGATTGTTCAAATTCAATTTCGATTAACCGGCCATCGTCAATATAGGGCTGGCAGGCTTGTTTCGACAGGATGGCATAACCGACGCCTGAGATGGCCGCTCGCCCTGCCATCTCCCCGCTGTTGACCCGATAACGACCGTTAACTTTAATCGTCTCGAATCCGCCCTTTTTATTCACAAACTGCCAGGGAGCGCCTTTAAGCGCATTTACCGTTGTAATACAGGGCAATTCTTCAAATTGCTGTATACGAGAAGGCGTGCCATAACGCTGGATAACGGAGGGGGCCGCAACGATGGTGCAAGGGATGGTCACCAGATGACGGGCTATGTAGTCACTGTCATCCATCTGACCACGACTCACAATGACAGCGAGATCCAGATCATCGCGCAGGGATTCATAACCAGACAAATTGGTGACGCAACTTATCTCCAGGTCCGGATGCTGACAGGCGAAATCGGCAACAATAGCGCCCAGCAGTGCAGGACCGATTTCATTGGGAATACAGATACGTAGTGGCCCCTTGAATTGCATTTGCCGCAACGTTAATTCGGTTTCAGTTTGCTCAAGCGCTTCCAGTAATGGCTTCGTCCGGGTATAGAGTAGATGCCCCGCCTGAGTGAGTTTCATATGTCGGGTACTGCGTTCAATAAGCTGAAGATTCAGTTTGTCTTCTAGCTGAGCAATGCAACGGCTCACATTTGATGCCGGCATTTCAAGGGCTTTCGAAGCCCCAACAAAACTGTCTCTTTCAACTACAGCGATGAAGACTTTCAGCGCATTAAAATCAAGAACTGGCCGCATCAACTATCCCACATATGATAATAATGAGTGCCATTTTTACCATCTAATCGATAAGTTTGATAGTAGTTAAGCTAGGTTATCTTTCATCAACAGGTCGCTTGCTATGCCACGGGTCACCACAACATTTAATCAAAAGGCGCTGATACGGATAGCGCTGGTCATCGCTTTTGTGCAGTTTACTAACGCGCTGGAATATATGATATTCAGTCCTGTTTTTACATTTATGGCCGCGGATTTCGCTGTTCCCGTCTCCTTCTCAGGCTATGTATCCGGTATGTACACCTCTGGAGCCGTCCTGTCGGGAATTATCGCCTTTTACTGGGTTGACCGTTGCAATAAGAAGCGTTTTCTTATCGCTAATATGGTGCTGCTAGCCATAGCGACACTGTTGACAACATTCATAACCCGTTTTCCTCTTCTTCTTACCTTGCGATTCTTCGCAGGGCTGGTTGGAGGGACGACAATGGGTGTGGGGATCGGTATTTTGATAAACCACACGCCGGCTGACTTGCGCGGAAAAATGTTGGCGACGGTGATTGCGTCATTTTCGCTGGTAAGCGTTGTGGGGATGCCCGCTATATTATTTTTGTGTACTCATTACGGTTGGCATGTCGCGTTGTGGTTAATCAGCACGCTCTGTTTGTTGGCATTGCCATTCATCGTCACTGTCATCCCTCAGGACCCCGTCACTTTCGACACGTCTTACGCGCTGCCCCTCGATGTTGATACTTTACTGTTTGCTTCCGGTAATGCGCTGGTACAGTTTAGTCCAATGCTGATCATTCCTGTTCTGGCGCCGTTAATGACGCAGCTGTTGGGGGCTTCTGAAGGCCTGCTGCCCTGGCTGTTCTTCGGCGGGGGACTGGCGGGGTATCTGTCTACAAGAATGACAGGGGCATTAACCTCTCGTTTTTCTGCCTTGAGTTTGGCGACCGGGTCAACCCTCGTTTTTATTCTGAGCTTGCTGATACCCTTCCTGGGCTATCCGCATCCGGCGCTGTTTATGACGTTATTTCTCGGGGCAGCTTACAGTCGTCTGGTTTCATCTTCGGCGGTTACGATTCAGTTTCCTGATAACAACCAACGAGCGGGATTCTCTTCATTACAGACGTCCATGATGTATCTGATGACGACTGCCGCATTTTTCCTGTCCGCTTGTCTGTTACCTGACCATCGCATGGCGCTCCAGAATATGGACACGTTGCTGGCGCTATGTGCAATTTCCGCATCAGGATCCCCAATTATTATCATCATTTTGCAAAAAAAACTGGCTAAGCGGACGATCCCGCCCGATCGGCACACCACTGGGTAGAACATGGCGCGCCCTGCCCTGGGCATTAAAAATTATCATTGACCCTGGTGTGGTCGCTAAATGGAGATGAGGGGCGTTTTTTTGTCTGACGGGGTCTGAATTTAGTACCTGGCGGGAAGCTTATGGATTTTAATGAGTCTTCCCTCTTCCATTTCGATAAAACCACCCGTTTTTAAATCTGCAAGTATGCGCATCACGCCGCTGCGAGAAAGATGGGTTTTCTCGCGAATGTAGAGTTCCGCTGTGACTGCGGCGCGATAACTCTCCTCTTCTTCGATTAAATTGAGCAACTGCTGGCGGATCATCTCATAGGCCGTCGGTGCGCCCTGCGGCATCACATTGTTGTAAAGGCGGCCATACACAAACATCAGTTGCTTTGAGAGCAGCCCCCATAACGACTTTTCTTTAATAATGTCATGAACGCGAGCGGTGGAGATCACGCCAATCACGCAGGAATTAATGGTTTTAATATAATCATCGAAGTATATATCCGTCAGATTGGCAAGACCAAACACGGCGGGACTGCGCGCAGTGGACAGCATCATATTATCGTTTCGGCGATAAACCGCTACGGTTCCCTCAAGGATGAGGTAACACATCCCCTGGCCATTCACCTTGAAATCCAGTTGCTCCCCCCTTTCAGTTTTACGTGGCATGCAATACGGCTGTAAATGCGTCATCAACTCTTGCGCGTAGGGTGAACCTCTGTGAGGTTTTGCTGAAGAGGACATAACCGATAACCTTTAGATTGACCTGTCTGATTATAGCTTGTCTTCCTGATGCGGGTATCCTCATCGTCAGTATTTTCGAGGCAAATGATTGATATCAAGAAGTATACCCCGTTCCATGGTGATGTAGTTCCCGGTTCGCAGCTCTGCCAGAATTCGCATAATCCCGCTCCGTGAAAGATAGGTTCGGCTCTTAATATAGGCTGCAGCCGTAATTTGTTGCCGTATCGCATCCGGCTCTTGCATCAGTTCAACAAGCTGAAAGCGGATGATGTCATAAGCCGACATCTGCGAGATTTGTGCGCAATGCTCATACACCCGGGAGGCCGTGTAAATCAGGAGTTTCGAAAAATGCTCCCATAGATCCAGTTGCGCCACGATGTGATTAAAACAATCCAGTGACACCCGGGCGATCTCTGACGTCTCCAGCGCTCTCACATAGAGATGCTCTGAGGAAAACTGACTACTGACGCCCAGAATAAACGGTGATGATTCAGAATTTAAAACAATGCCATCGCCGCGACGGTGCAGCGCGACGCTACCATGCAATAGTAAAAAACATTGCCGGATATCATCTTTATAATAATGCACGACCTCACCTCTGCCGATCACTATTCTTTCTGCTGCTGGCAACACATGATTTATCAGAGTCTCGATGTGCCGAAATGGTTTTAATTCCAGGGCAATTGATTTGTCCTGGTTTTCCGGGGTGGTTAAGCGCGTGTTCATATGCTGCCTCAATTCCTCTACGGTGATCGCTTTATTGATCGACCCGACGAATTATCTTAAAAATGAAGAAACCGCGAAATATTGGTTTAGGGTCCAAAAGTAGACCGTGCTAAAGATGTACTCTAAGTAATTGATTTTGTGCCTCATGACCTTTGAGTCTAAAAATAGACCGGACCTTAATAAGCATGATAAAAAAGAAGAAATGTTGCTTATTCGTTAAGTGGGAGTCTACTTATAGACCCACAAAACATTTGAGTTTAAGAAAATGATTAGATAAATTTTAGCCAGTCAGCAGAACAGTTCATGGTCTTACCGTAATTATTTATGGCTGCCATGCTGCACAGTGAAAATTAAGGTACTGGTACAAAAAGAGTGTAACGCTCATCGGCACCCTATTGCCTGAATATAAATGGCAAACAAAGTTAATAAGGAAACAACGTAATGAAAAAAAGTCTTGTTTTAGTTGCCTTGACCGCAACTGCAGCGCTGTCTATGTCTCACGCTTTTGCTGCCGCTGGCACCGTGAATTTCGTCGGCAATATTCTGGATACTGCCTGTGAAGTCGATGTGGCATCGCAAAACCAGCAGGTCAATCTCGGTAACTTTTATAAAACTGAATTTCCGAGCAGTGGCACAAAAGCGGCTGCAAAGGATTTTAATATCGTACTTAAAAACTGCCCAACCACGGTGACTTCGACCAAAGTACGCTTTGATGGCACCCCCGATCTGACCAACCCTAACCTGCTGGCTATTGATACATCAACCTCCAGTGCGGCGTCAGGGGTGGCGATTAACCTGATGACCGCCGATAAAGTCGACCTGCCTTTGCACGGTGAGAACAGCTATAACTACATACTTAGCAGTACCCAGGACAATACGCTGAAATTCTATGCGCAATATATCTCCACCACGGCATCAGTAACGCCGGGTACGGCCAACTCTGTTGCTAACTTCTCCATTGTATATAACTAATTTTCTTTCAAGAAATGCTGATGGGGTCGATACGGCCCCATATTTCAGAGGTCTAAAATGAATGTTCTTGGCAGTATCTTGCTTACCATCACGATATTGAGTATTGGCGTATCCGTTGCTCAGGCCGGTGTCGTTATTGGTGGTACGCGCGTCATTTTTGATGGTAATAAAAAAGAAGCCTCGATTGGCATAAATAACCCTGATAAAACCCCTTACCTTATCCAGTCGTGGATCGAAACACCTGGGGGGGCTGGCGAAAAGGCGCCTTTTATCATTACGCCACCACTATATCGACTAAATAATGGCCAACAAAACGTCGAGCGCATTGTTGCCACCGGAGCCTTACCTCAGGATAAAGAGAGCTTGTTTTGGCTTAATATAAAAGCCATCCCCTCCGCAGCTAAGGTTGACAATACGTTGCAAATTGCCATTAAAACCAGAATTAAACTTATCTACCGTCCGGCGGCGATGAAAGGCGCCTCCCCTGGAGAACAGGTCGATAAACTACGCTGGCAACGTGTTGGTAATAAGATACAGGTAAACAATCCGACTCAGCATGTCATGAATTTTAACGAGATTTCACTATCAGGTAAAAAATTACCAGATGTCAGTTATGTATTACCCGGCAGTACCGCGATGTTCGATTTACCCTCCGGCGTAACGGGCGGGCCAGTGACATTCAAAATTATTAATGATTATGGCAGTCCCGGGGCAGAACACAAAGCCAGTCTGTAGACCGGCGCAAAGACACTGAGTGGGATTTATGATGATGGCAATGGATTATATAAAAGCACGGTCTCCACGGTTGGCATTATTGATAACCATCGCGCTCTTCGGTAATACACAAAATAGCTATAGTCGCGATTTTTTTAACCCAGAACTGGTTGAACTGGATAATCCGGGGACAGAAAAAGTCGATCTTTCTGGTTTTGAATCGGGCGCGCAAGCTCCCGGGGATTATCATGTTGATATCGTCCTGGACGATCGGTTAGTTGATACCCGCGATATCAGGTTTGTGTTGATGAAAGAGCCTGGCGGTGATGACAAATTAATCCCCTGTTTATCCATTGAGCAATTAGAAAGCTGGGGGGTGAAGACTGGACTTTTTCCCGCGTTAAAAGGCGAAACATCCTGTGCGAACCTGTCCGCGATCCCTCAGGCTAGTACGGATTTCCAGTTTGCCATGCAACGTCTGGTATTGAGCATTCCGCAAGCGGCACTTTCAGCGCAAGCGCGCGGATCGGTGCCACCGGATCGCTGGGATCAAGGCATTAACGCCGCCCTGCTCAACTACAGTCTGAGTGGGGCGAATAACTGGGCCAAAAATAACAACAGCAGCACCAGCGATAATCAGTATGCCAACCTGCGTCCTGGTCTGAACATTGGCCCCTGGCGGTTAAGAAACTACACCACCTGGTCGCGAGATTCACAGGGTCATGATGCGTGGAAGACGGTTTATACCTATGCTCAACGTACGATAATCCCGTTAAAGTCTCAGCTCACGCTGGGTGACAGCTCTGCCCCGGCAGATGTGTTCGACAGTATGCCTTTCCGGGGAGGACAACTTGCTTCCGATGATGACATGCTGCCCGACTCCCTCAAGGGCTATGCCCCAGTGGTGCGTGGGATCGCCCGGACTAATGCCCAGGTGATAATTCGCCAGAATGGCTATCAGATATACCAGAGCTTTGTGGCACCGGGCGCTTTTGAAATCACGGACATGTATCCTACCGGAGGCGCCGGCGATCTTGATGTCACTATTAAAGAGGCTGATGGCAGCGAGCAGCACTTTAGCGTGCCATTTGCCTCCCTTCCCGTATTACAGCGTGAAGGCCGAATAAAATATGCGTTAACGGGCGGCCAATATCGTTCGTACAACGGCAGCGTGGACAAAACGCCCTTTGCTCAGATGAGCGTTATTCTCGGCTTGCCCTACGGCTTTACGTTTTACGGCGGATTGCAGGAGTCGAGTAAGTACCAGTCGCTCGCCGCGGGCGTCGGTAAAAACATGGGTGACTTTGGCGCTATCTCCAGCGACATCACCCAGGGCTGGTCCACGCCGCAAAATATGCCGAAAACCAGGGGGCAATCATGGCGGGCTCGATACAGTAAAAATTTTGCCGCAACGGGCACCAACTTCGCGATTGCCGGCTACCGCTATTCGACCAGCGGCTACTATGGCATGCAAGAGGTCCTGGATTCTTACGGTGACAGTCATGCGCTTCAGGACCGACGCCGCAACCGTGCTGAGCTGACGCTGAGCCAGGGGCTGGGAGACCGTCTGGGATCGTTGATGCTGAACGCCGCACGTGAAGATTACTGGAACTCAGGTAAGGCGATGGAATCATGGAGCGTTGGGTATAACAACTACTGGCACAGTATTAGTTATGGCCTGACCTGGACTCTGAGTAAGAATGGGGGCGCGGGAACGTACAGCGCACCCCAGAGCGACGATAAAAACCAGATGCTGGCGCTGAATATCAGTATTCCACTGGAAAAACTGTTGCCGCAGACATGGGCAAACTATGGCATGAATGCCAGCAAGAATAACGGTACGACACACAGCGCTGGGTTAAATGGTGTTGCTCTGCCGAATAATGCGCTCAACTGGAATATTCAACAGGGTTACGGCACTCACGACGTGGCCTATACCGGCAACATGAATGGTGATTATCGCGGCACCTATGGTGAAATCACCGCCGGGTACAGCTATGACAAAAATACCGATCGTCTGAACTATGGGATTCAGGGAGGCGTGGTTGCGCATGCCAATGGCGTGACGTTCTCTCAACCATTGGGCGAAACCAACGTGCTGATTGCCGCCCCCGGGGCTGCCGGCGTAGGCATCCAGAATATGACTGGAGCGACAACCGATTATCGCGGATATACGGTTGCCTCTAACTTAATGCCTTATCGCAAAAATGATGTGTCATTAATCACTGAAACATTACCGGCTAACGTTGAGTTAGAACAAACGGTCAAAACCGTGGTCCCTACGCGTGGCGCGATTGTCAGGGCGAACTATCGGGCAAGCGTCGGTGTTCGCATGTTGATGACCTTGACCCAGCGAAACGGCCAGTTAGTGCCGTTTGGCGCAATGGCCAGCATTGAAGGAGCAGAACCAAGCAGCTTTATCGTTGGTGATAGCGGACAGGTGTATTTGACGGGGCTCGATCCCCAGGTAAACCTGATCGTGAAATGGGGAAATCAATCCGCAAACACCTGCAGGGTCTATTACGCGATAAACATGACGAAGCAGAATAACGATGTGATTATCGATAATGCTGTTTGCCGTTAACGTTGAACCAAATTTTTAAATCAGGTGCATAGATATGCGACTTTTCCGATCTGCATTATTAATGCTGGCTTTGTTGTTTCCATTGACGGGCTTCTGTTGTGATTATACTTACATCGGCTCTCCCTATACCGTGGATTATGGCAATATTATTGTTCAGCGCGATGTTCCCGTTGGGCAAGCAATAAGCAATGAGATATATGGTTCCTTAGCACATGCTTATACCTGCGTCACCACCGGCAATGAAGGGTCAAGCTCAGGAATGAAAAGCGCTATTTTACCCTATGTCGCGACGTACGGCGCGCGGCGCGTTTATCAAACCAATGTGCCTGGGGTGGGTATTTCTTTTGGCTTTTACATGAACTCCAAAGCAGGCGCGTCGACGTTTAGCGGCACCGATTATATTGACCGCGGTAACGCTTCAATGTCCAGTTGGTCATCAAACCCTGGAGAACTGGTTATTCACGATTATCAGCCAGTTATACAATTCTGGAAGATTGGTGATATTACCTCTGGCTCAGTAACGGGGCAACTGGCATCGTTTGTCGCCTTTACGATGCAATATCTCGGCGGAGAACAAGCGCCTGAGATTCCCGTGAATGCGGGGGCCGGATCTATTACCCAGGTGGCATGTGCGGTGACAACATCGAATATTGTATTTGAACTGGGTGACGTTTTGGTCACTGAGTTTGGTTCTACGGTGGGATTAACCCCCGCTAATGCGCAGAAAACGCAGAATCTCATTCTGGACTGTGATGCCGGAGCCAATATTAACGTCATGCTCTCCGGCGCACAGAATCCTGACGTCAGTGATAATACCGTGCTGGCGTTAACCGGTCAGGGAAGCGCAGGCGTCGCACAGGGGGTTGGCGTGCAGCTGGTTTATAACAATACCCCTCTAATCCTTGGCAATAATCTTGTTCTGAAGAGAACCAATGGCGGCCAGGAGATGTTCCCGTTAACCGCACGCTACTATCAGACCAATACAACGGTAACCACCGGCATCGCAAATGCGTCCGCAACGCTGAGTCTTACCTATCAATAAAGGCTGTTAAATGAAGATGAATAAACTAATCTTGCTGATGGCATGCGCAATGGTATTACCTGCAATGTCCGCAGACAATGTAGATATCAAAGTCACCGGGCGTATTATCGCTGCGCCCTGCGTCTTTAACGGTGGTAGTGAAAATATGAATGTTGATCTTGGCAATATCCAAGCAACAAACATGTTCACCCCCGGGTCTTCTTCCGATCCGGTTACTTTTCATCTCCTGTTTACCCGCTGTCCGCCGGGCACGCTGAGCGTGACGACCCGTTTTAGCGGAACGCCTGACCCGGAAGCGGGCGTGAATTATTACCAAAACAGCGGCACGGCAACCCGCGTGGCCATTGCGATGTCTGATGCCACAACGGGTCTGTTGATGGGCAGCGGATCCAGCATCACGCAAAATATAGCTGAAGACAGAACGGCGACGATACCGATGAAAGCCATGGTGACCTCCGTGGCGGGAAGGCCGACACCAGGTTCCATTCGCGCCGTCGTCGTTTTAACAATGCAATACAACTGATGGGGCGCTGGCTATAGAGGGTCATAGGCGCGTTAGTCATCATCCCCTTCAGGAAGCTAACAGGGTGAAATAATGTGCTGCGTCTATCATTACCCGAATGCAGGAGCGCTTAATAAATATGTTTCGGTATGGTAAATGGTTAATATTGTAATAAAAGAGTCGGATACCCTCTTCCAATGTGGCCTGACCTTTTTTTTTAGTGATTTCTTTTCCCAACACAATACTACAGTTGATTTCAATTTTAACTTTACGTCAGAAAGCGTTCAGCTAGCAGACGTCATTGTGCTGGCATTATGTCCAGGCGAATGTTTTATTTGCTGCCCTGAACTACAGAAGCGAAAAAAAGGCATTGTGATTGGTTTTGTTGATGATGATATGCGAGCCTCTGCGCTCCCCTCTTGCTTTCAGGATATTATCTTTATCTCTCGCCGGCATTCCGTGAGACAGTTACGTAGAGCAGTACATACGGCCTGGCACCGGCTGCAGCAGACAAATTATCGACAGTCACCCGCGTCATGTTTTGACTGTCAGCCGACCAAATTGTCACCGCAGCAAATCCGCATCATGATCTGTTTATATGAGGGGATGTCGGTAACGCAAATTGCCGATGAGCTTATGATCAGTGAGAAAACGGTCTATGCGCATAAATATATGGTCATGAGTAAATTTAACTTACGCAACGATTATGAGCTAATGCTTCTGCTCAATAAACTGACAAAAAATAACGACTGGCCAAATGGCTTTATAAAAGTTAGCCAGTGATACCAATGCGCTGAGAAGGCAACTGACACAGGGGCGCGAGCCCCTGCATGGTTACCGCCGGCTCATCGCCAGCTTCGCGGCGAATAACAGAAACAGGCAGCCGGTAGTCCGATCCATCCATTTCACTACGACCGGTTTTTTCAGAATGCCCGCGGCATAGCGAGTGGCGGTAATCAGCGTTAACGACCACAGCGTCCCAATCAATACATGGATAGCGACCAGCAGAAAGGTCCAGCTGACGGGTGAATGCCCGGCGGGGATAAACTGAGGTAAAAACGAAACGTAGAAGACGCCCATTTTGGGATTAAGCACATTCCCCAACATCCCACGCAGAAACCAGTTGCTGGTGGAATGCGATTCGGTCGGGTTGGGGTTAAATTGCTGGCGTGGGCGCAGGAGCAGCTGGATGCCCAGCCAACAAAGGTAGCCCGCGCCGCACCATTTCAACAAGGTGTAAGCCAGTTCAGAAACCGCCAGTAGCGTCCCTAACCCAAAGGCCACCACGGCGCCCCAGATAAAGCATCCGAGATCAATGCCTAACGCGGCATGCAAGGCTTTGCGTCCACCTTCAGCGGTCGCCGTGCGCAGGATAAGAGCAGTATCCAGACCTGGCGTCAGGGTAAGCAGCGTGGCAGCGAGGGTGTAAGCAAGAAGTGAATCCGTGACGAGCATTTCCTGTCTCCGAAAGAGACAAGGTTACTGAAGTGTTCACATTTTTGCAACAAGAATGATGAGCCATTCAACATGGATGGCGTCCGCCTGGATAACGGGAAGTCCCCTATGAGGCTCTCTATCCAACGCATACAACAACCGGACCTGTTGCCCGGTTGCCATCTGCCAGAGCGGAGAAGGCAACTTAACGGATACTTGCCCTTTTAGCATTTAAAATTCTGTTAGCGCCATCAACAAACCCTTCACCACCTGGAAATTGACTTATCCAGCGCGGCAATGATGGTATAACTTGCGCTATATCATTGATCGTGTTCATTCCCAACGTTTTGCTGTAGTAGCTGAACATGGGGGCATCATTGAGCGAATCACCACTGTAGAAAACCGATGCCTGTTCATCTGATTCTTCCAGTACGTAAAAATGCTTTAACACTTTTCTGCTCATGACGAGTTTGTCATACCCCCCTAACCACCCCAGTACCCATAGATTATTAATGGTATAGCTGCATTTATTTTCCGCTAATTCGTCAATGAGCTGTCTGGTCTGCTCATGATTTTTGGGAAGTTTGAAAGCGATACTCGTCAGGCGAAAATCCTGATCGTCAGACACTTCAACCCAGGGGTATTTCTGGCGAATCTTGAGAAGAATATGGCTGATTTTTTCTCGATTGAGAAGATATTTGTCTTCATGCCAGAAGTACCTGTTAATACCATGTTCGATGTTATTTCTGGTAAGAAATAATCCTCCATTTTCAGCGATGACCCCATCAACTGGCCACATTCTCGCCATCTGATCGGCCCAGCCGGCAGAGGCCGCCGTTACCGGAATCACCTTGATGCCCGCATGTTGTAGCATTTCCAGACTCTGATAGGTTCGGGCCTGCAGTCTGCCCTTATAAGTCAGCGTTTCATCCATATCAGTTAAAACAAAACGAATATTCTGTAGCTCTTCATTCTTAACGTTATCAATTAAATTCATAAATCCCCCATACTGGTGATATTAATGGCTTTATTGATAAACGTTAATATCGAATTGGCATTTGATATTCTCTATTAACTCGAGAGATTTGATCCTTCTTACTGCACGAAGAAAGTCCGCAGGGGCATTATCTGGCCGAAGATTAATTCATTGGTCCCTACATTCAGCAGAAACCTATCGAGGCTTGCGCTTCCCTGCGCTATCAACGTTCTGCGCCATCGGCAACCCCTGCTTATCGCTTCAACTCGTCCTGCCACAGCGGGGATGACGCCAGCTGTTGGCATACCGTGTCGATAAATACCCGGGTATGCCGCCATCAAAGCGGTCTCTCCGCGGATGGCCGCGCGTGGAGAAGGCGCGATCCTGCTGACTGGCGGCATGTTTGCCACTCAGCCCCACACCATCAGTAACCCTCCCCGGCCGTCGCCAGGCGTCCGGGAGCCATCGCCCGGACGTGCGGAAGAAACGTCATCCATCGCTTGCTTTCCCTGTCACCTCGGATCAGGATACGACGATATTCATGGAGGCTATGTGATGAAATATTTTATCGGTATGGCGGTGACGTTATTGTTGAGCACGCCGGTGCTGGCGGCGGGCGAGCTTGAGATTAACCAGTCTCCCCTGACGCTGGTGTTGAGCGATCAGAATCAGGCACGGGTCTCTTCCTGTGCCGATTTCATTGCGCTGCGTAAAGCGGGAGAGACCGTCGATGCGCTGCCCGGGCTTTCCGACCCGGATGGCCGTGCGGCGGAAGCGGCGTTATTCTCCTGCTGGCTACAGGCCTACACCATCGATCATACGTTATTCCCCTCTGCTGCGCCGAAACCAACCCTGGCTGAGGTGGTTCAGCACTTTCCTGCCAGTGCGGCGTTTATCGTCAGCGATGACGAAAAGCAGGACGTCGCCAAAAACTATGTGGGGAAAACCATCGCCGACTATACCCCGGACCTGAAAGCCAGGGACGATCGTCTGGAATCAGCGGCCAGCGCCAGCGGTTATGTGCTGGATGAGTATTATGCGTTTACCGATAAGCAAGGGCATCAGCTCAACATTGTCGCTCTGGTGGGCTACGCCATCGGCGGTACGGCAAGCGTGAAAAGCTACTATCGCATCGATGACACGCACGCCCGCGTCTGGAGCGTCACCCTGCTCGATGAGAACAGCCCGTTATAAGCGAGGGTTCCCTCTGCGGCGCTACCGCAGAGGGTTTCCCGTTTACCTGGCCAGCCACTGACGCCAGCCGCCCCAGGCAGTGATCTCTGTGGCCGCGCCCAGCCCTCCGGCTTCGCAAATAAAGCCTGTCACCCAGCGGCCGTCGGCCAGCTCAATCTGTCCCAGCCCCAGCGGCGCGGGGATGGCGGCCAGCAGCGACCCCACCTCGGCGCTGGGGATCTCCCAGACTTCCACGGCTATCGCGTCCCCCTCTGGCTCGTCACGCACCATCGCCGGGCGCTTGCCATCCGGAAGGACATACAACCGATAGCGCGGCGCGCTGTGGGTCGCCTGCAGCAGCCTGCCGCCCCGCGCCAGCAATTGACCGTTCAGCGGCTGGCCGGACAGATGCGCGCCGCATACCGCGAGAGCCATCCGATCATGACCCGCGGGATGCGCAGGCGGCGGGCTTTCCAGCCGCGCGCCGCCTGCCAGCGGTAGCCGCTCCGCGCGCTGGAAGGCGTCGGCCAGGCTCAGCAAATACTGATCGGTAAAGGCCCGGCCAAACAACGTGACGCCGGAGGGAAGTCCGTCGGGCATAAACCCGCACGGCACGCTCACCGCCGCATAGTCCAGCAGGTTCATAAAGTTGGTGTAGTAGCCCAGGTCGGCATTGCGGGCGATGGGCTCCACCGCCAGCTCGTCGAGCGTTACCGGGCGCGGAACGGTTGGCGTCAGCACGCAGTCCAGCGTCTCGAGAATGGCATCGCACTGCGCTTTACACCCCTGCAGCTGATACATCGCCTTAAAAGTCGCCGTCGCGTCGATATCAGGCGCTTTCGCCAGCACATCGCGAATGACCGGCAGCACGGCATCCGGCTGCTGCTCAATCAGCGGGCCAGCCACCGCATAGCGTTCAGCAACCCATGGTCCGTCATATAGCAGGCGGGCGGCGGCCAGAAATGGCGCGAAATCGATCGCTACCGGCACGCCGCCGAGCGCCGTCAGCCGCTGCACGGCCTGGGCGAACAGCGCTTCGCTGACGCGGCAGCCGAGGAAGTTAAGCTCCCGCGGGACGCCAAAGCGAAACCCGGCGGACGGCCTGCCGAAGGCCTGACGGCTGTTCCACTGGGGATTGCGGCGGCTGTAGCTATCCTGCTGATCGGATCGGGCAACCAGCGCCAGCAGCTGGCTGGCCTCGTCGGCGGTGGCGCTGAAAAAGGTCACGCAGTCCAGCGTCCGGCAGGCAGGTACCACTCCAGCGGTAGAGATCACCCCTTTCGTCGCTTTCAGCCCCACCAGGTTATTCAGCCCGGCCGGGACGCGACCGCTGCCGGCGGTGTCGGTCCCCAGCGCGAAGCTTGCCACGCCCAGCGCTACCGCCAGCGCGGAGCCGGCGCTGGAGCCGCCGGAGGGATAAGCGGGATGGTACGCGTTGCGGCAGCGGCCATACGGCGAACGGGTCCCGTTCAGGCCGGTGGCAAACTGGTCGAGATTGGTTTTGCCCACCGGCACCGCCCCCAGGGCAATCAGCTGAGCGACAATGGTCGCGCTTTGCGTCGGCCGGTAAGCAAACGCCGGACAGGCAGCGGTGGTGACGATCTCCGCAAGGTCAATATTATCTTTGATCGCGAACGGCACCCCGTACAGCGGGAGCGTCTCTGGCGAATGGCCTTCCAGCGCCGCCAGAAACGGCGCCTGCTCCGCTTCGCTCAGGAGATGAATAAACAGATTAAACTCGGGATTCAGCGCTTCCGCCCGCTGGCGGATCGCCGCCAGCAGGGCGCGCGGGGTGGTGTTGCCGTTACGATAGTTCGCCGCCAGGGTCGCCAGGCGTAAATCAAACGTCTGCTGCATCATGCCTTCTCCTCAATAATCACTGCCACCCGCTGCCCGGCACGCACCGCGCTGCCTGGCTGCACATTGACCTGCTGAACCCTGCCATCGCACGGCGCCAACAGCGGGATCTCCATTTTCATCGACTCAAGCACCACCAGCACATCGCCGGCACGTACCTGGCGGCCCACCGCGGTCTGTACCTGCCACAGATTACCGGATACCGGGCTTTCCACCCCCTGCTCCCCCGGCTGCAGCGGCGCCTCGCCCGCCTCTTCTGTCACGCTCTCCTGACTGTCGAAATGAGCCTGGCCGCTGGCGATCCAGCGCTCGCGCTCGTCGTTAAACGCCCGCTGCTGATGGTCGCGAAATGCGCTAATGCTCTGCGCCTCGCGAGCGAGAAACTGCTGGTACTCCGCCAGCCGCAGCGTGCTGTGCTCGATGCGCAGCGGGTAGCGTCCGAGCGGGAAATCGCGGCGAATCTCCAGCAGTTCCTCCGCCGAGACCGGATAGAAACGCAACTGGTCGAAAAAGCGCAGCAGCCAGGGCTTGCCAGCAAAATCAGCCACCTCGTGATAGCGACTCCACATCTGCAGGGTGCGGCCGACAAACTGATAGCCGCCCGGGCCCTCCATGCCGTAGACGCACAGATACGCCCCGCCGATGCCCACCGAGTTTTCCGCCGTCCAGGTTCGCGCCGGGTTGTATTTGGTGGTGACCAGCCGATGGCGCGGATCAAGGGGGGTAGCCACCGGTGCGCCGAGATAGACATCGCCGAGCCCCATCACCAGATAGCTGGCGTCAAACACCGTTTGCCACACTGCCTGCTCATCCGGGAGATCGTTTATCCGGCGAATAAACTCGAGGTTGCTTGGGCACCAGGGGGCGTCCGGGCGGACGGTGGTCATATATTTGTCGATCGCCTTGCGGCAGGCGGGATCGTCCCAGGAGAGCGGGAGATGCACCACCCGTGTTGGCACCTGCAGATCGTCGCTCATGCAGACCGTGGCCCACTCCCCGCTGACCCACGCCAGCAAGTTCTCCAGCGCCAGCGTTTCCGGCTGGTAATGCAGCTGCAGGGAGCGGATCCCCGGTGTGATATCAATGATCCCTTCCCGGGCTTGCTCCTCAAGGGCCTGCATCAGGGCATGGATGCGAAAGCGCAGCACCAGATCCAGCTCCGCCTCACCGGCCTCCAGCAGCAGATGGGTATCGCCGGAGAGGCGCGCCACCAGGCGTTTGTCAGCGTTGCCGCAGGTCATCACCACCGGCGAGGTAAGCGGCACAGGCCGCCAGGCAACGTCCTGCGCCTGCAGAGTCGCCAGCTCCGCGCGACGGCCTGCCGCCAGCCGCCGGGCGGTGGGGACGTCCACCGCCACAAAGCGCACTTTATCCCCCGCCTTAAGCTGGCCCAGTTGCCAGAGATCGGCTTCGATCACCGTCACCGGGCAGACGAAGCCCCCGAGGCTTGGGCCGTCCGGCCCGAGGATCACCGGCATATCGCCGGTAAAATCCACCGCCCCCACGGCATAGGGGTTGTCATGAATATTCGACGGATGCAGCCCGGCTTCGCCGCCGCTGTCGCGGGCCCAGACCGGCTTGGGCCCGATCAGGCGCACGCCGGTGCGGCTGGAGTTAAAATGCACCTCCCAGTCGGTGGCAAAAAAGGTCGCCATATACGCCGGGGCAAAGAACTCCGGCGCGCCGTGGGGACCATAGATCACCCGCAGCGTTCGCACTGCCGCAAGCTCAGTGCGCAACCCTGCAGGAAGCGCCGCGCTTTCCGTGGTCTCAGCCGGAGGTGCAATATGCAGCACGTCGCCGGCGCGCAGCGCCCGTCCGCCGTGGCCGCCAAACTGACCGAGGGTAAAGGTGCTTTTACTGCCCAAATAATCCGGTACCTGAATACCGCCGCGCAGGCAAAGATAGCTTCTGACCCCAGGCCCGCTTATTGCCCCCAGCCTGAGGGTCGCCCCCGCCGGAATAGTGAATACGCAGTCCATCTCCTGGTCGACGCCGTCGAGCGTTACGGCCAGCGGCGCGCCGCAGACCACCGCCTGTACGGCGGTATTAAATTTCAGGGTGGGTCCGCTAAGGGTGATCTCCAGCGCAGCTTCGCCCTCGGCATTGCCCAGCAGACGGTTGCCCAGGCGCAGCGCCCGGTCATCCATCGGTCCCGAGGGCGGTACACCCACCGCCCAGTACCCCAGACGTCCCGGGTAGTCCTGGACGCTGGTCTGGGTGCCGGCGCTCAGAACCTCCACGGTATCGGCCCGGTAGCGCAACTGCTCCAGACAGCGGGTCCAGGGTTCTCCGGCAGTAAACGGCGCAAAGCTGAGGATCTGCTGCAGGTACTGGCGGTTGGTTTCGACGCCGTACAGGCGGGTCTCCGCCAGAGCCTGCGCCAGGCCGGCGATCGCCTCATCGCGGCTGGGGCGCCAGACGATAGCTTTCGCCAACAGCGGGTCGAAAAACGGCGGCACCTCACACCCGGCCTCCACCCAGCGATCGATGCGCAGGGTGGCGCCGTCCGCCGATGGAAACCAGACGTCGGTTAACATTCCGGGAGAAGGCTGAAACTGGCGGCCAGGATCTTCGGCGTAAATTCGCGCCTGAATAGCATGGCCCCGGGGCTGTAGCCCGGCGGCCAGCTCGCTCAGCGGCGGTAAATCCCCTGCCGCCAGGGCGATCATCCAGTGCACCAGGTCCACGCCCCACACCTGCTCCGTCACGCCGTGCTCCACCTGCAGCCGGGTATTGACCTCGAGGAAATAGAAACGCTGCGCCGCGCTGTCGTAGACAAACTCCACCGTCCCGGCGCTGCGGTAGTTCACTGCTTTTCCAAGGGCAATGGCCGCGCTACACAGCGCCTGCGCCATCCCGTCCGGCAGATTTGGCGCCGGGGTCTCTTCAATCACTTTCTGGTTACGTCGCTGCAGCGAGCAGTCGCGCACGCCGAGGGCGATAACTTCCCCCTTCCCGTCGCCGAAGATTTGCACCTCCAGATGGCGGGCGCGTTCGATATATTTTTCGAGAAACACCCCGGCGTCGCTGAAGTTGTTTTGCCCCAACCGCTGTACCGTGGCAAACGCCTCGCTCAGTTCGCGGGCGTCGCGGCAGACGCGCATGCCAATCCCTCCGCCGCCCGCCGTGCTCTTGAGCATCACCGGGTAGCCCACCGCCTCAGCCGCCCGGCAGGCTTCCTCACTGTCGGCCAGCAGTTCGCTGCCTTCCAGCAGCGGAACGCCTTCCGCCTTCGCCAGGGCGCGGGCGGTATGCTTCAGGCCGAAGGTTCGCAGCTGTTGCGGAGTCGGGCCAACAAACGCCAGTCCCGCCGCCTCACAGGCTTCGGCGAAGGCGGCGTTTTCCGACAGAAAGCCGTAACCGGGATGGATAGCGCGGGCGCCGCTCTGCAGCGCGGCGGCAATGATCTTCTCTACCATCAGATAGGTTTGCGCTGCCGGCCCCTCGCCAAGGCTGAGCGCCTCATCCGCTTCGCGGACGTGCAGACTGCTCAGGTCGGCTTCGGCGTAAACGGCGACGCCCTTCACCTGCATGGCGCGCAGGGTGCGCAGAATGCGGCAGGCAATCGCCCCGCGGTTAGCAATCAGTAAGGTATCAAACATAAGCGGAACTCACAGCGAAGCGGGTCGTCCCGCAACAATTCGTCTTCCCCTGAGGTCGTCCCCGGGAGAGCCGGCGCTTAAAGGTGGCGCGTCGGCGTGTGGTTCAGGCGGTCGGCGCGAACGGCGAACAGCCGAAAGGCCAGCAAACGCCAGCGCTGCCAGCGGGTCAGTTCCATACCAGCACCTCGGCTGGGGTCGGGTTCCAGCCGTTGCAGGGATTGTTGAGCTGCGGGCAGTTGGAGATCAGCACCATGGCGTTACACTCCGCGCGCAGTTCCACGTATTTTCCCGCCGCCGAGATGCCATCCTCGAAGGTCAGACCCCCCTCCGGCGTCACCGGCACGTTCATAAAGAAGTTAATGTTGGCGCCGATATCGCGTTTATGCAGACGGCCATCGTGCAGACAGGCGCAGAGAAAATTGTCCCGGCAGCTGTGCATATAGCGCTTGTCGAGAGCGTAGCGCACGGTGTTGCTCTCCTGGGCGCAGGCGCCGCCGAGGGTATCGTGCCGCCCGCAGGTATCGGCCACGATGGTCATCAGCGGATGACCAAGATTGGAATAGAGCACGCTGCCGGCGGTCAGGTAGGCGTTACCCTGGCGGCGCAGCGTGCGCTGCGCATCGTAGCGCTCGCGCGGGTTGTCGGCGTTGTAAAACAGGGTATCAATCGCCTGGTTGCCTTCGAGATCGAGCAGGCGCAGGGTTTGCCCTTTTTTTACCTCAAACAGCCACGGCTCCCCGGCGGGGATCACATGGCGATAGACGGCCTCTTCCGGGCGTCGGTTACTGGTGATAAGGGTCATAAACGCCTCCTTACAGGGCAAAAAGTTGGGTATTGCGGAACGCGCGCTGGTTCTCATCGCGGGTCAGGAGCGCCTGGGTGGCTGCGTCTTCATCGTCGGCCTGATACCAGCTCAGCTGCACCGGACGGGGGGCATACTCGGTGGCCGGATCCTGGGGATGCGGCAGCGCGGTGAGCACCAGCAGGACGTCCATCGGGGCATACAGTTCCACGTAATCCCCGGCGCGGCTGTTGCCGGAGACAAAGTGAAAGCGCCCCTGGTCATCGACGGTGACTTTGCTGAAGAAGTTGACCACCATCAGCAGATCTTCCAGACCGAGATCCCATTTACCCATCTCCACCAGCAGGTTATCGACGCCGTTGCGGTAGAAGCCATTGCGTAATTCCTGGTAGCGTCCGGCGCCATATTTGTCGTGCGTCTCTTCGGCGTTAAGGACCCCGCCGAACGGATCGTGCCAGCCGCAGCTGTCGGCGACGATCCCGGCGAGCACCCGGCCCATATCGGAGTAGAAACAGTGCCCGGCGGTCAGACGCGCGGTATGCTGCCCCTTGAGGGTATCCGGCAGGTTCAGGCGCTCACTTTTCTCATGGGGGTTGAGCATCATCATGCTGACGTTCGCCCCGCCGTCGATATCGGTCAGGCGCAGGATCTGCCCTTTGCGCAAAATCAGCGAGGTGTGCGCCCCGCCGGGAAGCTGCTCTTCGCGCAGGCTGGGGGTGGAGTGAAGCTGTTCAGTCATCAATTTATCTCCTTAATGCGTAAACGTTGGTGTCGCTACCGGCGGCCAGCTGTGCCATCCGCGCTTCATTGAGCGGGATGTCGTAGGTAATACGCGCTCCCCAGGCGTTGGGCGCCTGCGGGTCGATGCGCACTTTGTCGAACACCAGCAGCCTCGTGCCGAGGTTGAAGCCTTCCGCCAGGTCGTGGGTGACCATAAACACCGTCATGCGCGTTTCGCTCCACAGCTGGAGCAGCAGCGCATGCATATCCTTGCGAATGCCGGGATCCAGCGCGCCGAAGGGCTCGTCCAGCAGCAGCACCCGCGGCTGCATCACGAACACCTGGGCAATGGCCAGCCGCTGTTGCATCCCGCCCGAGAGCTGCGCCGGGTATTTATCCAGGGCGTGTCCCAGGCCCACTTTCTCCAGCATCCGCTGGGCCTGTTGCCGGGCCTCGCGCTTTCTGCCGCCAAACAGGCGCCCCAGCAGCGGGGACGCCGGCAGCTCCAGGCCGATGGCGACGTTATCCAGCACGTTGAGATGCGGAAACACCGAATAGCGCTGGAAGACCACACCACGACTGCGGTCCGGCTCCGCCGCCAGCGGCTGGCCGTCGAGCAGGATGGCACCACGGGTCGGTTTTTCCTGACCGAGCAGCAGGCGCAGAAAGGTCGATTTACCACAGCCGGACGCACCGACCATCGAGCAAAACTCGCCCTCTTTCACCTGCAGATTGATGCGCTCCAGCACCACGTGGTCGCCGTACTCCTGCCAGATGTTTTTGATGTCGATAAAACTCATCCCCGACCTCCTTCCGCCCACGGGAAACAGGCCTTGTGCAGCTGGCGCAGCGCCAGATCCATCAGCCATGCCAGCAAAGTGATCCAGATGACATAGGGAATAATCACGTCCATCGCCATATAGCGCCGCACCAGGAAAATGCGGTACCCCAGCCCGGCGGTGGCGGAGATGGCCTCGGCGGAGATGAGGAACAGCCATGCCGAGCCCAGCAGCAGGCGCAGGGAGGTAATCAGCCGCGACAGCAGCTGGGGAAGCACCACCCGCAGCACCAGGGTCCAGCTATTGGCGCCGAGGGTCTGCGCCTTAATAAACAGCTCCGCCGGGATCTCCTGCGCCCGCTGCTCCAGGTCGCGCGCCAGCATCGGCGTAATACCGATGACGATCAGCATCACTTTCGATAGCTCATCCAGGCCAAAGACGATAAACAGCACCGGCAGGATCGCCAGCGGCGGGATCATTGACACTACCGTCAGCAGCGGCGACAGCGCCGCGCGGTACATCGGGAAGACGCCGGCGGCGATGCCGATGCCGAGGCCGATCAGCGACGAGACGGCCAGGCCCGTCAGCAGACGGCTCAGGCTGATCAGCGTATCGGCCCACAGCAGATACTCGCCGCTGCGTTTGTCCGGGGTGAACGCCATCCGGTCAATGGCTGCCACCATCTGCGACAGGCCTGGCAGCAACTTGTCCTGCGGATTGGCTTCCAGCCGCACCGCCGATCCCATAAACCAGGCGGCGATCAGCACGACAAAAGGCAGCAGCATCAGCGTCAGGCGCATCCCCTTTTGGGGATAACGGTTAATGTGGCGCATGGCGTGGTCTCCCGGCGGCAATCATTAGAGCTGGCCCGCGGCGGCCAGCTTCAGGTAGCTGTCGTCAAAGCGCAGTTTGCGGTTGGCGGCATCGCCGAGGGTGACATTTCCCGGAAAGGTCATGCCGATAAAGTCCGCGCTCTGCGCCCCTTCACCCAGCAGGCCTTTATCGAACGAGAACTGCGCCACTCGCTGCATGGTTTTCGCCAGATCCGGCGAGGAGATAAACGCCAGGGTGTCGGCAGGCGTCCAGAACAGATGGGTGGTTTTCAGCTGCGCCTGGTAGCCGGCAAGATCGGTACCGGCGTCGGCGGCCATAGCGCTCAACGCCTGGCTATCCCCGGCCTTCATTTTGGCCATCATTTCAAACCAGGCGCCGGTCAGGGCTTTGCCCAGCGCGGGGTTATCTTTTAGGGTCTGGGTATTCACCACCATCATGTCGATAAGCTCGCCGGGCACCTGCGAGGAGCTAAACACTTCGCTGGTTTGCGGGGTCTTTTTGATAACCGACAGCTGTGGATTCCAGGCCACCGCCGCCCGCACGCCGCTGGTGCCGAAGGCCGAGACGATATCGGCATCGGAGGTATTCACCACCTTGACGTCTTTTTCCTGCAGCCCGGCTTTTTCCAGGCCGCGCACCAGCAGATAGTGGGATACCGACAGCTCCGGGAGATACACCGACATTCCTTTCAGGTCGCTGAGCTTTTTATCCGCCCCTTTGAGGACTACCCCGTCGTTACCGTCGGAGTAGCTGCCGGTGATCAGCGCCGTACTGTCGACACCGCCCGCCGCCGGGATCGTCAACGCGTCCATGTTGGTCATCGTGCAGCCGTCAAACTGCCCGGCGGTGTACTGGTTGATGGATTCGATGTAATCGTTGAGCTGAACGATATTGATTTTGATGCCGTATTTGCTGGCCCATTTATCAATGATCTTTTCATTGCTGATGGCGCCCCAGGGCATCCAGCCGGCGTAGATGGTCCAGCAGACGTTGAACTCTTTTTTGACGGCGGCAAAGGACGGGACGCTGGTCAGCAGCGTCAGCGACAGGACGAGTGAGCGGAGGAGCGGCGATGTTTTCATGGTGGACCTCTAGTTAGCACGAGAAACGGAGCAGCGCGACACCCAACGGTGCTGCTGTCTCCCGGGCTTTTATCCCGCCGTGTAACCTCGCCGAGGTCGCCAGCTCTCGGACCAGACGTTCACCGCGGTGAACCGGAACCCTAGCCAGCTATTGTGTGATCTGAATTGTCTGTTGCGCTGCTTTCTGCCGATGTTCTGGCAAGCACCATGCCAGGAGCCAGATAGCCGTTCCATCAGCGATTTACCGCCAACCGGGGCATCGCCTCCCAAAAATGGGGAGTAAAAGTGGGGCATTGCATGGCTTTGGTGCAGGAAAGATAAGCATGCCTTCCCGCATATCGGCGTGTTTCCCCGCGCACCGCAATCACGCATTTGCACCGCCTCAGTGCCGCTTGCTCACCATGCCGCATCCCTTCAGATCCCACCTCATCACATTAATATCTTGAATATAAATGATTATTTTAGGTGGCACGTTTAATGCTGTGCGCTTGTATACCGCGATGTGGACAAGATCGTATGCCGTATGGCCACAACACGTCGTCACTCTGCGGTCGCCACCTTCCCCTTTCCGTGAGGCATCCAGGGTGAATGCGTTTCACGGAAGTCTGTTAACTGAAAACGGAGAACAACATGACGACACTCAGCGAACCGTTGGTTACCCCGAAATATGGCAAATGGCGCCAGCTGGTGCTGGGCTTGATCTGTATGGCCGCCATCTCCAGCCCGCAATATGTCTGGACGCTGCTGACGAAACCCCTGGCCGCCAGGCTGGGCGTCGGTCTGCCCGAGCTGCAGGTCACCTTCTCGCTGCTGATCATCCTCCAGACCTTCTTTTCGCCCTTTCAGGGGCGGTTAGTGGAAAAATTTGGCCCACGGCGGCTGATCGCTATCGGCACGGTGATGGCCGGAATGAGCTGGGTGCTTTCTGCGCAGGTGAAGAGCCTGGCGACGCTGTGGCTGGTTTATGGCTGCATGGGCGGCCTCGGGACCGGGATCGTCTATATCGGCGTTGTCGGCCTGATGGTTAAATGGTTCCCAAGGCAGCGGGGTTTTGCCGCCGGCGCGGTGGCGGCGGGCTACGGGATGGGGGCGATCATAACCACTTTCCCCATCTCCCTGTCGCTGACCACTAACGGCCTTGAACACACGCTGACAACTTTCGGGATCCTTTTCGCCCTCGTCGGCTTCCTCGCCAGTCAGGGGCTGAAGCTGCCGCCGCCTGCTGTCTCCCTGCCCGTCAGCCAGACGGTGGCGCAGAGCAGCAGATCGTTTACCTCCCGGGAAATGCTGCGCCAGCCGCTGTTCTGGCTGATGTTTGCCATGATGGCGATGATGTCGACTTCCGGGCTGATGGTCACCTCGCAGATGGCGGTGTTCGCCGAGGACTTCGGCATTAGCCAGGCGGTGGTGTTTGGCATGGCGGCGCTGCCGCTGGCGTTAACGATAGACCGCTTCACCAACGGCTTAACCCGGCCGCTGTTTGGTTTTATTTCCGACCGCTTCGGCCGCGAGCAAACCATGTTTATCGCCTTTGCGCTGGAGGGAGTGGCGATGACGCTCTGGCTGGCGTGCCGGGAAGATCCGCTGCTGTTTGTCCTGCTCTCCGGGGTGGTGTTCTTTGGCTGGGGGGAGATCTTCTCGCTCTTCCCGTCGACGCTCACTGATACCTTTGGCAGCGAACATGCCGCCAGCAACTATGGCTGGCTGTATATTTCGCAGGGCATCGGGTCCATCTTCGGCGGCCCGCTGGCGGCTCTGCTCTATCAGTACACCCACGGCTGGCATGTGGTTTTCAGCTGCGCCATTGGTCTGGATTTTATCACCGCTGCCCTCGCGCTGTGGGTGCTAAAACCGTGGCGCGCGCGCTTTATCCGCCAACATAGCTGATCGCCCGGCCGGACAGAAGTGACGGCCATGCCGTCACTTCACTGATATTCGCTGCGCAGCAGCGCGTACAGATACTCATCGCCCCACTCGCCTTTAAAAAAGATATTCTGCCGGTAATGCGCCTCGCGACGAAAGCCCAGCCCTTCCAGAAGTTTGATCGCCCCGGTATTGCGAGTGTCTACCACCGCTATTAGCCGGTGATGGGCTAACTGCTCAAAGAGTAAGGCTATCACCGCCCTCATGGCTTCCCGGGCATACCCCTGATGCTGATATGCCGGGGAAAAGGTCATCCCAAGCTCGGCCTGTCTGCCCCGATCGAAAAAATGGATCCCCACATCTCCCGCCAGCGCACCGTTGGCCTGGATCGCTACGGCAAGCTGGAACCAGCTTTCATCCTCAGCAAAGGCCAGCGAACGCTGTTGTTCATAGAAGGCTGTCGCCTCTGCCATCCCGTAATGGCTCCAGCTCTGAAAGCGGGCCACTTCCGGCAGGTTGCGATAATGGCTGAAAGACGGCAGATCTTCCGTTCTGAACCGGCGCAGCAGCAGCCGGGGCGTGGTCAGGGGTAGCAACATCTCTTCTCTTCTTCCTGGTGAGCCGGGCAATAGCGCGTCATCTTAACCTGCGCAGCCTGGCGCTGCCAGGCTCATGGCGGAGCCTCATCCCAGCGATAGATTTGAGTGGTGGCCAGCGCCAGCATGGCGAAATCTTCCGGCGTATCGCCGTAGGCGAAGATCTCCTCGTAATCGGCCAGGGAGTAGTTCGCCAGGATACGCGCCTTTTTGGCCAGGCCGCTGCAGTCTCCCCCCTGATACTTTCCGGTCGCTGCCCCGTTTTGAAATTCCACTTCGCTGCACAGCAGCTCAAGATTATGCTGCTGGCACCACGGTCGAAGATAGACATCCAGCGAGGCTGAAACCACCACCACGGTGTCCCCTCTCGCCTGATGCCAGGCTATGCGCTGCATCGCGTTCTCCCGCAGTGTATGGGGAATAAATACCTGGCTATGATCGTTCCCGCGCTGCAGGATCTCAGGTTGCGATTTCCCGGCAAAAGCATAATGAAATACTTTTTGCCGGATGGCAGAGGCGGAAAGCCAGCCCATTTTCCAGGCGAGAATATACGGCAACAGCCGCAATTTGCCCTGACGAATGGCTTTCGCATCGAGGGACTGATAAATAAAAGGGGTAAACGTATCTTCGTGGGTGATCGTGCCATCGAAGTCAAAAAAGGCAATGTTCTTCTTCATCCTTGTAACCTTATACAGACACACCGGCGCCGCTAAGGTGCGGCTGATTTACTTTTTCCCCGCCTGGCGGCAATATCCGGCATAATGCACCGCTGTCGCAGGACGGCCGTGTCTCCGGCCGTTGTGACAGCGAACCAGTCGACAGGAAAACGCATGAAGCCAAAACAAGCGGACATTCTCCGCCACGCCAGCGCGCTGTTTAATCGCGAAGGATATCAGTCCCCCAGCATCGAGCGGATTGCTGAGCATGCCGGCATCTCCAAAATGACCTTCTACCGCTACTATGCCGATAAAGAGGCGCTCATTCTGGCTATCCTCCGGCAAAAAGAGAGCGAGTTTATGCAGGATCTGACGCAGATCACCGCGGATAAAGCCACCGCGCGGGAGAAGCTGTTCGCCGTGTTCGACTACTATCAGTGCTGGTTGACCTGCGAAACGTTCCACGGCTGCATGTTCACCCGCGCGCTGTTCGAATATGGCGCGTCATCGCCGGCGATCCGGGAGCAGTGCTCCCGGTTCAAGTCGCGCCTGTGGCAGTTTTTCCGCGATATCCTGACTCTGGTATTAAAACCAGAGCCTGCCGAACGGGTCGCTATGATGATGGTGATGCTCATCGATGGCGCCATCGCCGCCCAGCAGGCCGAGTCCGCCGAATGCCGGGAGATCCCGCCGGGGACGACCGCCTGGAGCGCGGCCAAAGCGCTTATCTACTCAGAAGGCGGTACGCTGTGAGATGATGCGCTGCCGTCCAGCGACTGCAGCGCCGCCAGCAGGCCATCATAGTAATCGTTGCAGGTTTGCAGGCGCAGCGCGGCGCCAAAGTAGACCTCCTCCATCGCCGCCGGATGTTTTTTGCCAATCGGCACAATCACATTGTTCAGCCAACCGTCCGCATGGCCGATATCGACCGTGATATGTTCGGCATAGTAATGCACGTCGCGATCGGAAAGCCCAATCCGCCGACAGCCCGCCACCAGTTTTTCATACTGCGGCGGGTCGAGCAGTTCGGTCATCGCCATCACCCCCAGCGATTTGTAGTAATGCTGACGATTTACGCCGCCGACCATAAAGGCGTTATACCCGGCCAGCCCCTGCCACTCGTACAGATGGGCAAAATGGTTGTCCGGTAAGGCGATATTCCGCCGCTTCAGTAAATCCTTATACAGATTGACGTGGGTGATCTCAGTGCTGCCCTGACCTATCTCATCCCACAGATTCTGCGCAATCTCGGCGCGGGTTTCCGGCAACGAGCCCACCAGCCCCATCGCCACCAGATCGAAGAAAAGCAGATTCAGCGCGCTGTCGCTTTTGAAGAAATAGTCGATCTGCGCGGCGGAGGCCTCGCTGGCAAGGAAATCGAACAGCGGATGATGAGACGCCGGGTGCTGCTGGCATAGAGCGCGCAGTTCGTCGACGATATTGCCGGCATTGAGCACCGGTCTCTGGCGATGGAAACGTTTGCTTTCCGCCCGCAGCCACTCAGACTCAATGTAATTTCGGATCCCGGAGAGCAGTGGATGAAACTGATTGGCAGCCGCCGGCGAGAGCGGGTCGGCAAGCCAGGACTGATAGAGGACGAACAGCGCATGGTGCGCGCGCTTTTTGGCCTGCGGGTCGTCAGCGGAGAAGGCGCGGATGCAGATATTCTCAGCCAGATGCCAGGCTCTGTCGGCGACCTGCGGATTGGCCGTCAACTTCAGCGACAGCGCGTTACTGTGCAGAAGCTGGTCAATTAACTCATCCAGCGCCAGCCTGGCCATCACCGCGGTTTGGTCACGACCAATGACCTCATTGTCGGTATTATGCATGAATTTATCCCTGTGAAATGCATGGCGACTATACGGTATAGTACCGCTCACAATGCGGCAACGTAAATTTCATTCATATTACTAACATTCTGTTTGTTAAGGAATTTAAACAAAACAAACAAAAACCACTAAAATATTATTGATATTATAAAAATAATAACGTTACCATCCAGTACAGTGACAAACGACACAAGGAATCACTATGCCCTATCTGTTACTGACGCTGGCCGCCCTGTTCTGGGGGGGGAATTACGTTGTCGGTCACGTGCTGGTTCAGGGCGTGGATCCGATCCTGATGACCGAAGCGCGGTGGGCGCTGACGGCGCTGCTGCTGGGCCTGCTCTACCGCCGGCAGATTGCCGACAGTCGTCACCTGCTGCGGGAAAACGCCCCGGCGGTGCTGGTGCTCACCCTGTGCGGTCAGGTCAGTTTCCCGCTCACGCTCTATATCGGTCTGCAAACTACCTCCGCCCTCAACGCCGCCATCTATATGTCCGCCACGCCGAGCATGGTGCTGCTGATTAACCGGCTGATTTTTCGCGACCCGGTATCGGCCCGCAACTGGCTGGGGGTGGTCTTCAGCACTCTTGGGGTGATGATCCTCTTATTCCAGGGGGATCCGCTGCATGCCGCCTCGCTGCATACCTTTTCCGTCGGCGATTTGTGGGCGATGGGTTCGGCGCTGAGCTGGGCGCTCTATTGTTCGCTGTTACGTCTGAAGGACCGCCGCATCCCGGCGAATGGCTTTGTCGCCGTCAGCTCGCTGCTCGGCGCCCTGCTCCTGCTGCCAATCGTCGCCTTCTGGCTGATGCGCCACCCGGCGCAGGACTGGACCGCCTGGCGTGAGCCGTTTTTCCTCAGCGGTTTGGCTTATCTGGTGATTTTCCCGTCGTGGCTGGCCTATCTTTTCTGGAATAAAGGTATCGCTACGATTGGCGCCACGCGGGGGGAGATTTACACCCATATCATCCCGCTCTCCGGCGGGGTGTTGAGCATCCTCTTCCTGCATACCCAGCCCCATGCCTGGCACCTGTTCAGCGCGCTGTTCATTATGCTGGGGATTGGCATCTGCTCGCTGGAGAAACGCCAGGCGGCGACGGTTCGCCTGCGCGGTTAGCTTGTCTGCCGGGCGTCTGACAACGCCCGGCGTCAGCACTTAACGGCTGGTGGAGAGCGGCTGGTGAGGCGCCGTCCCGGCGGGTTGCGTCATCCGGCCTTCACGGCCAAAGAAGGTCAGAATGGTAATGACGATCGCCACCGTCCCGGCCACCAGGGCCATCGCCAGGCCGTAGTTATGCCCGTGGTGCTGGGCAATGGAGGCCTGCAGGGTGGCATTCACCGAGGCCAGCAGATTCCCCAACTGATAGACGAAGCCGGGCAACACTGCCCGGGTGTTGGCCGGAACCAGTTCGTTGAGCCAGGTAGGGATCACCCCCCAGGCGCCCTGCACCATAAACTGCATCAGAAACGCCCCGGCCCCCAGCGCCAGCGAGCCGCTGGCGAAAGCCCACAGCGGGATCACCGGCAGCGCCAGCAGGGCGGCGCTCATAATCGCTTTGCGCCGGCCAATCTTCTCCGACAGCGAGCCGAAGAAAACCCCGCCGATGATCGAGGCGATGTTGTAGCACACCGCGATAATGCTGACCGTTTTAGGCTCGAAGCCGTGCTGGACTTTCAAAAAGACCGGGTAGAGATCCTGCGTCCCGTGGGAGAAGAAGTTAAAGGCCGCCATCAGCACCACCAGGTACAGGCACAGCTTCCAGTGGCTACGCAACACCGGCAGCAGAGCCGTGCTCGCTTTACTCTGCCGTGCCGCCAGCCAGACCGGGGACTCCTCGACGCAGAAATAGATAAACGGCAACAGCAGCACCGGGGCGGCGCCAATGACAAACATCCCGCGCCAGCCGAGCTGTGTAAACAACAGCCCGTAGGCCACGGCCGCCAGCAGATAGCCGAAAGGATACCCCGCCTGGAACAGACCGGACATCAGGCCGCGCGAGCGGTCAGGGATCGTCTCCATCGCCAGCGACGAAGCCACGCCCCAGATCCCGCCCATCGCCACGCCGTACAGTACCCGCAGCAGAAAAAACAGCATCAACGACGGCGCCGCGGCGGAGAGCAGCTCAAAGGCGGAGAAGAAAACGATGTTGAGCATCAGGATCGGTTTGCGGCCAAACTTTTCCGCCGCCCTGCCGAAGATCAGCGCGCCGACAGGTCGCACGGCAAGGGTCAGCAGAATCGCCAGGGTGACCTCTTCAAGGTCGACGTGAAACGAGTGGGCGATATCGCTCAGTAAAAAAACCAACAGGAAAAAGTCGAAAGCATCGAGCGTCCAGCTTAAAAAACTGGCGATCGCCGCGTTGCGCTGTCGTGAAGTCCAGCCGTGCATCTTGTCATCCCTATCCCGACGGCGTTGCCGGGAGCTTGCGCGGCGTCCGGCAGAGCAGGCTGGTGCCACCGCTTGTGTAAATTGTTTGTATAGAAAGTTGCTCTTTTGTTAATTACACCCCTTTTCCAGCCGGCGGCAAGTTTATTAGCACGCTAATTTGTTTCAAATTGCGTGCGACGGCCCACCGGTTCGCTAATTTTCGACCAGAATTAAGGACAGGCTGGCTTCAGTGCACTGCCCCAGATGCCGCATCCACCCACAGGAAGGGAGAGAATCATGAAGAGAATCGCCATCGTCGGCGCCGGGCCGACGGGGATTTACACCTTGTATGAACTGGTGAAGCGTGGTGAGCCGCTATCGATCGCGCTGTTTGAAAAAGAGGCGCAGGCCGGGGTGGGTATGCCCTATAGCGACGATAATACCGCTGCGCAGATGCTGGCCAATATTGCCAGCATTGAGATCCCCCCTATTGACCTGACCTATCTGCAATGGCTGCAGCAGCAGAGCGACGACTGGCTGGCGGCGCGCGGTCTTGAACGGCAGGCTCTGCATGAGCGCCAGTTTCTGCCGCGGGTGATCCTCGGCGAGTACTACCGCGACCGCTTTCTATATCTTGTGCAACGGGCCAGAGACGCCGGCTTCGTGGTGAGCGTCTGCGAGTCCTGTGAGGTCACAGATATTGCGGTGCAGCCCGTCGGGATCGCCATCCACACCGACGGCGCGGCACAGCCGGTAATGGTCGATCTGGTGGTGATTGCCACCGGCCATTTGTGGCCTGAAGAAGAACGCGCCAGCCGGCAGTACTTCCCCAGTCCGTGGACCGGCCTGATGGAGGCCCGCATCGCCCCCTGTCGGGTCGGGATCCTCGGGACCTCCTTAAGCGCGATTGATGCCGCCGTGGCGGTGGTGGCCCGCCACGGCGTTTTCCATACTGAGCACGACAAAACCACCCATTTTTCCCTGCATCCCGGCAGCGACGCGCTGGAGATCACGCTGATGTCACGTAACGGCGTGCTGCCGGAGGCCGATTTTTACTGCCCGATCCCGTGGGAGCCGCTGGAGATCGCCACCCCCGCCGCCCTTGAGGCGGCCGTCGCTGAGGGCAGCGACGGCCTGCTGGATCGGGTGTTCCAGCTGATCGTCCATGAGCTGGAATATGCCGCCCCGGCCTGGTGCGAGGCGACGGGGCTGCGCCAGCTGACGCCTGACAGCATCGCCGACGCCTGGTTTGCTGACCGTCTCACCCATGACCCGTTCCAGTGGGCGCAGCACAATCTGCAGGAGGTGGAGCGCAATAAGCGTGAGCGCCACACGGTGCCCTGGCGCTATGCCATTCTCCGCCTGCACGAGGCGATTGAAACCGTGGTGCCGCAGCTCAACGACGAGGACAGCCGTCGCTTCCGCCAGGGGCTCGCCCGCGTGTTTATTGATAACTACGCTGCGATCCCGCCGGAGTCCATTCGCCGGCTGCTGGCTCTGCACCGGGCGGGCATTCTGCGAATTGTGGCGCTGGGTGAGAATTACGAGCTGCAGCGCGAGTCTGACCGGACGCTGATTGTCCATCATCAGCAGCGCTGTGAATTCGATGTCTTTATCGATGCCCGCGGACAGAAAGCATTGAAAACCCGGGATCTGCCCTTTCCTTCACTGCGCCAGCAGCTGCTGGCCTGCGGCGACGCTATTCCTGACGTTGGCGATGACTACACGCTGCAGGCGCCGGAGGCCGTGCGCGGCCGGGTCGCCTTCGGCGCTCTTCCCTGGCTGATGCACGATCGCCCCTTTGTCCAGGGGCTGACGGCCAGCGCCGAGATTGGCAGCGCAATGGCCCGCGCGGTCTCACAGCAGGCAACTGGCCGGCGGCGTCGTCTCTGGTTTATCGAATAGCAGGACGTTTAAACGCAATATCCGAATAAAGGGGGGCCAGCAGGCGTGCTATAAACAGTGGCTGTTCGCCCCCGTGCAAGACCACGTCTAACATTTACGAGGTACTCATGAGTCATCTTTTTAGCGCGACGCGTATTGGTCAGTTGACGCTGGATAACCGTATCGTTATCGCCCCCATGTGTCAGTATTCTGCCGACGAGGGGAAGGCAACCTCCTGGCACCGGATCCACCTCGGGCAGCTGGCGTTCTCCGGCGCCGGCCTGTTAATTCTGGAAGCCACGGCAGTAGAGCCGGCGGGACGTATCTCGCCTGGGGATCTGGGGCTGTGGGATGATGAAACCGAAAACGCCCTGCGTGCCGTGGTGGAGGATATCCGGGCCTGGTCACCGATCCCTCTGGGGATCCAGCTGGGGCATGCCGGGCGCAAGGCCTCCTGCGCGGCCCCCTGGCAGGGTGGCCATCAGCTGGCGCTCAACCAGGGCGGCTGGCAGAACGTCGCCCCCTCCGCGGTGGCGTTTCACGACGGCGACCGCGCCCCGGCCGAGCTGAGCCATGCCGATCTGGCACGCATCAAAGCGGCCTTTGTCGCCAGCGCGTTGCGCGCCCAACGCCTGGGCTTTGAGCTGATTGAGCTGCACGCCGCTCACGGCTATCTGCTGCACCAGTTTCTTTCACCGCTCAGCAATCAGCGCCGTGACGAGTATGGCGGTTCGCTGGAAAACCGAATGCGCTATCCGCTGGAAGTGTTTAAGGCAATCCGCGAGGCGGTGGGCAACGCCATGGCGGTGGGCGTCAGGTTGTCGGCGACCGACTGGGTTGAAGGCGGCTGGGACGGCGAGCAGTCCATTCAGTTCAGCCAGCAGCTGGAAGCGCTGGGCAGCGACTATATCCATGTCTCCAGCGGCGGTTTGTCGCCGCAGCAGGCCATCACCGTCGGGCCGGGCTACCAGTTGCCTTTCGCCCGCGACATTCGCGAGCAGGTAGCCATCCCGGTGATTGGCGTAGGGCTGATCACCGACCCGCAGCAGGCGGAAGCGGCGCTGGAGAATGGCGATGCCGACCTGATCGCCCTCGCCCGCGCGGTGCTCTACGATCCGCACTGGCCATGGCACGCTGCCGCCAGCCTCGGCGCCCAGGTTCGCGTTCCTTCGCAATATCTGCGCTCCGAGCCACACGGCCTGAAAGGCACCCTGCTGCCAAACCGTTGAACCCGCGGCGGGCATAAAAAAGGGGTATCGTAAGATACCCCTCAGCAGGATGTTATTGCGGTCCATATGCCGGGCGGCGTCGTCTTGCCCGGCCTATAAAAGGGTGATGCCCGGTCATTGCGCAGCCAACCCGCCCCCTGCGTAGGCCCGCGCAAGCGCAGCGCCGCCGGGCAATCTATCAGGCTCCGCTCCCTATATTTCCGGGCGACGGCCCGGCAAACACCGCGAGTTACTGCTGGGCGGGCGGTGGCGTGGTGTTCTGTTTATCCTTCGCGATACTGTCCTGAATGGCTTTGGTTTTGCTCGCCGCTTCCGCCGAAAGCTGATTGGCGTCACCGATGGCGTTGTCTTTAATCTGACCCGCCTCTTTGACTATGCGGTCACTTTCCTGCTTTGCGTTCTGCTTCACCGCATCGGCCTGGGCTTTCGCCTGCTGGGCGATGGCATCCGCTTTCTTGTCCGCCTCCGCCTTGATGGCGCTGGCCTGATCCTTCAGACGATCGGCCTCGGCGTCGGCCTGGCTTTTCAGCGTATCGATTTGCTTATCCGCATCCTGCTTAATCGCCTGGGCTTTGTCCGCCGCGGCATCCTTCATCTGCTCCGCATTATCTTTGGCCTTATCCAGTTTGTTATCCACTTTCGACGCATCGTCGCAGCCAAACAGGGTCAGGCAAAGGGCGGAAGCAAGCAGTGTTTTATTCCAGAGTTTCATCAGCATTCCCTTACAGGTTGAGTCATTATCCAGCCTTGTGATTTATTGCCTTAATAGCATTCACATTTTATATATAAACGCTCAGCCACCAGAGTCAAGGCGACACCGGTCGATCCAGCGTCGCCACCAGCCCCTGTAGCCACTCGGCAAACACCCGCACCTTATGCGAGAGATGCCGGTGCGGATAGAGCAGCGACAGTGGCCGACGCGGCGCCGGGAAGTCCGGCAGAATTTCTACCAGCTCCCCACTGTCGATATAGGGTTGTAGAAAGAATCGCATTCCCTGCAGCATGCCCAGCCCTGCCAGCCCGGCGGCGGTAAAAACTTCTGAGTTGTCCAGCACCAGTTTACCGGGGATGGCGATCTGCCTGATGCCCTCCGGGGTCTGGAATCGCCAGGGCATAATCTGTCGGCTGCTGCTGTTTACCCAGTTCACCGCCAGGTGCGACTGCAGTTCCTCCAGCGTGGCGGGCGCTCCATAGCGAGCCAGATACGCAGGACTCGCGCAGGTGGTTAACGCCACCTCCCCCAGCGAGCGCGCCACATAGTCGCCATCCTCCAGATCCCCCACCCGCAGCAGACAATCCAGGCCATCGCGCAGCATATCCCGGCGCACATCGGAGCTACTGAGGACAATTTCCACTTCCGGATGGGCCTGATAAAAATCCGCCAGATGCGGGATCACCAGCAGCCGCGCAAAAGCGATTGGCATATCGACGCGTAGCTGGCCGCGGATCGGCCGGTCCGGCGCGAACGACTCCAGCAGATCGTCGGCCTGGGAGAGCAGCGGTTTACTGCGCCGATAAAACTCTTCTCCTTCCGGCGTGAGATACAGGCGGCGGGTAGTGCGCTGCAGCAACCTGACACCGCTCTCCCGCTCCAGCTGCTGCAGCGCTTTGGTCACCGCCGGCCGGTGGATCTGCAAATTTTCCGCCGCCTGGGCAAAGCTACCGGCGTCGACGATTTCAATAAAGATTTTAATATTTTCAAACAGATTCATCTGCATAACGGCTCGCTCCCCGTCTCTTCGCCTGCCTCAATTATTACCAATTTAATAACAGTGATGAAAGTTTTTGCTCATTTTTTAAAACAATAAAGGCGCCTACACTGCCCTCATTGCCGCATCGCTGGGGCGAAGAAATTGATAACTCATTAACGTACAAGGAAAAATATCATGCAAACTAACCGTGTGGCCCGCATTTTGGGTATTGAAAAACCGGTAGTCCAGGGCCCGCTCTCCTGGCTGACCGATGCTCGTCTGGTGGCGGCCGTCGGCAACGCCGGTGGTCTCGGGGTGCTGGGCCCGAACGCCGGCCTGACGGCGGCAACCGCCGTCTCCACGCCGGAGGCGACGGCAGAGAAAATGCGCGAAGAGATCCGCAAAACCAAACAGCTGACCGAGAAACCCTTTGGCGTCAACCTGATCCCGACGGCGGAAAACGACATCTGGACGCCGGCGATCCTTCCGGTGATCAAAGAGGAAGGCGTTAAGGTGGTGGTCTACACCGGCTACGGAGACGGTTCGTTAAAACCGGCGCTGTTCGATGAGCTGAAAACCGCCGGGATCACCATTATCTACCGCGATATTAACCCGACGCCGGAGAACAGCCGTCGCGCGGAGCAGGCCGGAGCGGACATCATCGTCGCCACCGGCTTTGACGAAGGCGGCACGCTGCCGGCTACCGCAATGGGGACCTTCACTATCGTCCCGCTGATCGTTGACGCTGTTCAGCGGGTTCCGGTGATGGCCGCGGGGGGCATCACCGACGCCCGGGGAGCGCGCGCTGCTCACGCCCTCGGCGCGGAAGGCGTCTTCGCCGGTTCGGTATTCATCAGCACCGTCGAAAGTCGCGTTCCCGACTCGGTGAAAGCGAAAATTCTCGCCGCCAACGGCCTGGATCTGCGGCTGTTTCGTACGCTGCCGGACTACTACCGCGCCCTGCCTGGCAAACTGAGCGACAAGCTGGTGGCCATGGACCGGGCCGGAGCCTCAAAGGCCGAGCTGGCCCAGGCGATGGGCGGTCTGCGCGGAATGCGGCTGGGCATGCTGGAGGGGAATACCGATGAGGGGTATATCTCGCTGGGGGCGGGGATCGGCAACATCCATGCCATCGCCTCCGTCGCCGAGGTAGTCAACCAGCTGGCGGTGTGAAGCCGCCAGCCGGGGCACGGTAACCGGCGCGATCAGGCGTCAGCTACCTTCTCTACCGCCCGGGAGAACGCGTCGATAGCCAGCCCGACGTCGGCGGCGGTGACCGACTCCGCCGGGTGATGGCTGACGCCCCCCAGGCAGCGCACAAACAGCATGGCCGATGGCCAGCGCTCGGCGATGGCGATGGCGTCATGCCCTGCGCCGCTCGGCAGCGTCAGTGAACGCCCCTGCACCGCCGTCACCGCCTCGCTCAGAACCGCCTGCAGTTGACTGTCGCAGGCGGTGGCGGCGATACGGTAATACTCCTCGGCGGTGAAGCTCAGCTGGCGGCGCCCGGCAATGGCCTGCGCCTGCGCCAGCAGCTCTTCCAGCAGCGCCGCAAGCGGTGCATCCTGCGGGCCGCGAATATCTAGCGTCAGCTGCACCTCGCCCGGAATCACGTTCACCGCGCCCGGCGCACAGCGCAGGGTGCCGACCGTCGCCACCAGGTTGCCGCCGCGCTGCCGGGTCAGGCTTTCCACCTGCACCATCCATTCCGCCGCCGCGGCGAGCGCGTCCTTACGATGGAGCATCGGCACCGTGCCGGCATGGCCGGCTTCGCCGGTAAAGCGGCAGGTCAGGCGGCGGGCGCCGTTAATCGCCTCCACCACGCCGAGCGCCAGACCCGCCTGCTCCAGGCACGGCCCCTGCTCGATATGCAGTTCGAGATAGGCGGCGATATCCTGCGGGTTGCGGGCGGCATGGGCGATCCGCGCCGGATCGAGTCCGGCATTCACCAGCGCCTGGGCGACGCTCACCCCGTCGGCATCGCACTGTGACAGCCAGCTTTCGGGCCAGGTGCCGGTAACGCCGCGGCTACCCAGCAGGGTGATGCCGAAGCGGGTGCCCTCTTCATCGCCAAAGCCGACGATCTCGATAGCCTTCGCCAGCCGTCGCCCCTGCTGGTGCAGACGCTGGACCACCTCAATCGCCGCCAGCACGCCGAGCATGCCGTCGTAGCGCCCGGCGTTGCGCACGGTGTCGAGATGAGAGCCCAGCAGCACCGCCGGCGCGCCCTCCTGCACGCCTTCATAGCGACCGCAGATATTACCGACGCTGTCCTGCCATACCATCATGCCGGCGGCCTGCATCCACTGGCCCACCAGCTGGTTGGCCTGCAGATGCTCCGGCGACAGATAGACCCGGGTCAGGGCGTCGGCGGTTTCGCTGAGGGCGGCCAGCTGGTCGGCGCGCGCCATCACCCGGCTGGCGGCCGCCTCTCTCTCCGCCTGCTGGCGGACGGTATCACTCATAGGGTGGCCTCGGTGCGGTAGTGATCCCAGGCCGCCTGCATCGCCGCGCCCTGGGTGGTGGTGAACTTGAGGTAGTTCAGGACCGCCTCCAGCGCGCTGAGGGTCTGCATCACACAGTCTTTACGCGCGTTATAGCCCATGGTGCCAATGCGCCAGACTTTACCGTGCAGCGGGCCGAACGAGGTGCCAATCTCAATGCCGAAATCTTCCAGCATCAGCTTACGCACCTGATCGCCGTTGATCCCGTTGGGGATCACCACCCCCAGCACGTTATTCATTTTGTGCCGCAGGTCGCCAAAGGTCTCAAGACCCATCGCCTGGATCCCTTTCAGCAGCGCATCGCCATGTAGCTTGTGGCGGGCGATGCCATTGTCGAGTCCCTCCTGAAGGATCAGGCGCGCGCACTCCCGGGCGGCGAACAGCGCCGAGGTCGCTTCGGTATGGTGGTTCAGGCGCTCCGGCCCCCAGTAATCCATCACCATGCCGAGATCGAAATAGTTGGAGTAGATCATCTCGTCGACGCCATCGTGGTGGGCATCGGTGCGGATCCCCTGCTCAATGCAGCGGCGGCGGCGGATGACCTCTTCCATCCGTGGGCTGAGGGTGATGGGCGAGGTGCCGGAGGGGCCACCAAGGCACTTCTGCATCCCGGCGGACACCCCGTCCAGCTGCCAGGCGTCGGTTTCCAGCGGGTTGCCGCCGAGCGACGCGGTGGCGTCGGTATAGAACAGCACATCGTGGCGACGACAAATCTCTCCCAGCTCCGCCAGCGGCTGCAGCATGGTGGTCGAGGTATCGCCCTGCACGGTGAGCAGCAGGCGCGGGCGCACGCGCTTGATCGCGTCTTCAACCTGGTCCGGGGTAAAGACTTCCCCCCACGGCACCTCGATGGTGTGTACTTCTGCCCGGCAGCGGCGCGCAATCTCGCACAGCAGATGACCAAACCGGCCGAACACCGGCACCAGCACCTTGTCACCCGGCCGGATCGCCGACACCAGAATCGCTTCGATACCGGCGCGGGAGGTGCCGTCCACCAGCATCGTCCAGCGGTTTTCGGTGCGAAATACGCCGCGGTACAGCGCCATCACTTCATTCATGTAGTGGGTCATCGCCGGATCGTACTGACCCACCAGCTGGCTCGCCATGGCGCGCAGCACGCGCGGGTCGGCGTTGATCGGCCCCGGGCCCATCAGCAGGCGCTGTGGCGGGTTAATTTGCGAAAACTGAGTGATATCCATCTGCCATTCCTTACGTTAGTTAAGACCGCGCACCGAGGAGATAAACTGTTTCAGTTCGGTTGTCTGCGGACTGGCGAACAGCGTTTTGCTGTCGCCCTGCTCCCAGACGCGCCCCTGATGCATAAACACCACGCGGTCGCCCACTTCGCGGGCAAAATTCATTTCATGGGTGACGAGGATCAGCGTCATGCCTTCCGCCGCCAGCTGCTCCAGCACCTTCAGCACTTCGCCCACCAGTTCCGGGTCAAGCGCCGAAGTGATTTCGTCACAGAGTAAAACTTTTGGCGACATGGCCAGCGCCCGGGCGATGGCCACGCGCTGCTGCTGGCCGCCGGAGAGGTTGGCCGGATAGTAATCCAGACGATCGCCAAGACCGACCTTCTCCAGCATCCGCTGCGCCAGCTCGCGACATTCGGCCTGGGACTTCTTCAGCACCCGCCGCGGGGCCAGCATGACGTTCTCCAGCGCCGTCATGTGCGGAAAGAGATTGAAGTTCTGAAACACCATGCCGATGGAGCGGCTGATCTCCCGGGCCTGGGAATCGCGGTCGGTGATGGTCATGCCCCCGAGCTTGATGCTCCCCTCCTGGTACCCCTCCAGACCATTGATGCAGCGCAGCAGGGTGCTTTTGCCCGAGCCGCTGCGGCCGATGATCGAGATCACTTCCCCCATGTCGATATCCAGATCGACGCCCTTCAGCACATGGTTGTCGCCGTAGTACTTCTGCATCTGATTAATGGTGATGAGAGGCATTGAATTTGTTCTCCAGATAACGGCTGTAGCGGGACAGCGGATAGCACAGAATGAAATAGCCCAGCGCCACCAGGGCAAACACTTTAAACGGCTGGTAAGTGACGTTGGTCAGCATGGTTCCTGCCTTGGTCAGCTCCACAAAGCCGATAATCGATGCCAGCGCCGTGCCTTTGATCACCTGCACGGCGAACCCCACCGTTGGCGCGATGGCGATGCGCAGCGCCTGCGGCGCCACCACCCGGTACAGGGTCTGGCCGAAGCTCAGCCCGAGACAGCGCGAGGCTTCCCACTGGCCTTTCGGCAGCGCGCGAATGCTGCCGAACCAGATATCCAGCAGAAAGGCGCTGGTATAAAGCGTCAGAGCCACCGACGCCGCGGTCCATGCCGAGACGTCGATGCCGAACAGCGCTACGCCGAAAAATGCCAGAAACAGCTGCATCAGCAGCGGCGTCCCCTGAAACAGTTCGACGTAGCCGCGGATCAGCCGTTTCACCTGCCGTCCGCCAGTCAGGCGCAGCAGCAGCAGCGGTAAGGTCACCAGCGCCCCGCCGGTGAACGCGACCAGCGACAGCAGCACCGTCCAGCGACCGGCCAGCAGCAGGTTGCGGATAATGTCCCAGTCGGTAAAGGTGGTCATCATGCCTGCACCCCCAGCCATTTACGCCCCGCCGCCATCAGCAGCTGGCGCATCGCTATCGATAACGCTAAGTAGATCCCGGTGGTCACCAGATAGACCTCAAAGCTCAAAAACGTCCGCGACTGGATCAGGTTGGCGGCGAAGGTCAGCTCCTCATAGGAGACCTGCGACACCACCGACGAGCCGAGCATCACGATGATGCACTGGCTAACCAGCGCCGGATAAATCCGCTGCAGCGCCGGGGGCAGCACCACGCGAACGAAAGTTTGCGTCCGGCTGAGCCCGAGCACGCGTCCGGCCTCCCACTGGCCTTTCGGCGTCACCTGGATGCCGGCGCGCACGATCTCGGTGCTGTAAGCCCCAAGGTTAACCACCATCGCCAGCAGCGCCGCTTCGCCGGCGGTCATCTTCAGACCCAGGTTCGGTAAACCAAAAACGATAAAAAAGAGCTGCACCACGAACGGCGTGTTACGGATGATTTCCACATATCCGCCCCAGATCCGGCTGAGGACGCCCGGGCGGCCGCTGCGGATCGCCGCCCCGAGGATCCCAATCGCCAGTCCGCCGATCGTCGCCAGCACCGTCAGCTGCACCGTCACCCACAGACCGGCCAGCAGCTCCGGCCAGTGCGGCCAGAGCTCAGAAAAATGAAGTTGCTCCGTCATCCACAGACCTTACGCGCCGAGGCTGGCAGGCAGCGGCGCTTTCAGCCACTTCTCAGACAAACCGTTGAGGGTGCCGTCCTTAATGCCCTGCTCGATCAGGGTATCCACTTTCGCCTTCAGCGCCGGTTCGTTCTTTTTCAGCCCGATAAAGCACGGCGAGTCCTTCAGCATAAAGCTCGGCACCGGCGCTTTGTCAGCGTTCTGCCGGGAGATGGCCGCCACCACCAGGTTACCGGTGGCGACATACTGCACCTGGCCCGACAGATAGGCCGACAGCGTGGTGTTATTGTCCTCGTAGCGCTTAATCTGCGCCGCCTGCGGCGCCACGCTGGTCAGCACCATATCTTCCACCGCCCCACGGGTCACGCCGATGCTTTTACCGCTCAGCGCGGCCGCGTCCTTCAGTTCCGCCCCTTTCGGGCCAAACACCCCGAGGAAGAACGGGGCGTAGGCGCGGCTGAAGTCGATCACTTTCTCGCGCTCGGCGTTCTTGCCGAGGCTGGAGATCACCAGGTCCACCTTATCGGTCTGCAGATACGGCACGCGGTTGGCGCTGGTCACCGGGACCAGCTGCAGCTTGAGCTTCATCGACTTCGCCAGATAGCGCGCCATATCGATGTCATACCCCTGCGGCTGCAGGTCAGTCCCCACCGAGCCGAACGGCGGAAAATCCTGGGGCACGGCAATACGGATGACGCCGCGTTTTTCAATATCCTGGAGCTGGTCAGCCTGCGCGGCAGAAACAGACGAAAGGAGACAAGCGGCCCCGGCCAGTGCGATCAACAGTTTCTTCATGATGTTTACCCGTTACGTTAGCATGAAACAAAAGATTCTTTGAATCTGTTTTTGCAACTAATGTGCCAGATACGGTCGATGCGCGGGTTGGCGAGGAATTTAAGCTAAAAGTGAGAAAGGACAGGCAGTAAGGAGCCGAAGAACAAAAAACAACGGCGCCAGAACGCGGAACAATATGCACCATATTGATGCACAGCACCACGCTGGCGCCCCATCAGCGTTGTTCCAGCTCGTCCAGCTGCTGGTAAAGCGTAGCGATATCGTGGATGCGCGGACGACCGCTATCGAGCGTTTCGTGCAGAAAGGCATTGGCCAGCAGATTGATCAGGCTGTTGACCGAGGCATAGCTGTCGTAAGCCGAGACGCTGTCCAGCGGCGCGCAGAGCTGCCAGCGGGAGAGCGGGAACAGACTGTGGGCCTGCGGCTCGCACATTAACAGGACCGGCACCCCGTCGCGCTGCAGCTGCTGCAGGAGCGGGCGGACGATCCGCGGCCGCCGGCGAAATGCCATCATCACCACCAGATCATCGGCGGTCAGATCGACCAGCTCTTCGCTGAGACTCTGCCCAGGCTGGGGCAGCACCAGCACCTGACCGCGGGCCTGCAGCAGCTGCTGGCGCAGGTGCAGCGCCGCCGGATAGGCATTGCGCATACCAATCACCACAATACGACGCGCGGCCACCATCGCCGTCAGCGCCTCGGCGAACTGGCGCGCGTCAAGGGCGTTGACCCATTGGGTGAGGTTCGCCATCTCCTGCTTATAATGACGCGCCAGCAGCGTGTTACCCTGCACCGCGTCGCGCTGATCAGTCAACGGCATCCCGCTCTGGCGCAGGGTTCGCAGCTCATCGCGCATGTCCTTATATTTGTCATAGCCCAGGCGCTTGAACAGCCGGCTGACGGTGGCTTTCGATACACCGCTCAGCTGCGCCAGCTCGGCGCTGTTGTAGCTTATCAGGTCATCAAAGTGGTCAAAGATGAAATCCGCCACCCGCTGTTCCTGCGGCGACAGCGAGGCGTATTGCCCTTTCAGTCGTTCATCGAGTTGTTGCATAGCGCCCCTGTAACTTTCGTTTCATCGTCCATCCCTCATCATACTGTATCTGCTATGCCTTACACATAGCGTGCCAGCGGGAAAATTCCGGTCATTGTTTTTATCAATGAAACGAAACGTTCAGAGCTGGAACAGCTTTTGCAGTGTTCTGCGGGTGATTCGTTCAGAAAGGATAATTTATGCACAGTAGCAACGTTTCGACCCACGGCATGGCGGTCGCTCCCCACCACCTCGCCAGCCAGAGCGCGCTGGCCATCCTGCGCGAGGGCGGCAGCGCCATTGAAGCGATGGTGGCTGCCGCGGCGGCCATCGCCGTCGTCTATCCCCATATGAATGGCCTGGGTGGGGATGGTTTCTGGCTGATCGTGCCGCCTGAGGGAGACCCCATCGCCATTGACGCCAGCGGGGCCGCCGGGTCGCTGGCGACCCTCGAGGCCTACGCCGGACAGCAGCATATTCCCCACCGGGGACCGCAGGCCGCGCTGACCGTCGCCGGCACCGTTAGCGGCTGGGACGAGGCGCTGCGTATTTCTCGGGACTTAACCGGCCGCGCGCTGCCGGTGGCCCGCCTGCTGGCCGATGCGATCGGCTATGCCGAAGACGGCATTCCGGTCACCGCCTCGCAGGCCCACGCCACCGCCAGCAAACTGGAAGAGCTGCGCCATCAGCCGGGCTTCAGCGAAACCTGGCTGGTCGCGGGCGAGCCCCCCCGGACCGGCAGCCGCTTCCGCCAGCCCGCCCTCGCCGGAACGCTGCGCATGCTGGCCAGCGACGGTCTCGACAGTTTCTATCGCGGGCCGCTGGCCGAACGTCTCGCCCAGGGGATGGCCGCGCTGGGGATGCCCGTCACCCTCGGCGACCTGCAGGCCCACCGCGCCCGGCGTCCGGCGCCGCTGACCCTTCAGCACCAGCAGGGCACGCTGTGGAACCTCGCCCCGCCCACGCAGGGGCTGGTATCGCTGGCGATCCTTGGCATTACCGACCGTCTGAAGATGGCCGATGCCGACGACGCGCAAACGGTGCACCGTATCGTCGAAGCTACCAAGCGGGCGTTTGCCCTGCGCGATGCGCATATCACCGATCCGCGCCATCTGGATGTGGATGTACAGCAGTTGCTCACCCCGGAAGCCCTGCAGCCGCTGGCCGAAAGCATCGACGACGCCAGCGCTTCCCCCTGGGGCGGCGGCAAAGGCCCGGGCGATACCGTCTGGATGGGCGTCGTGGATAACAGCGGACTGGCAGTGTCGTTTATTCAGAGCATCTATCACGAGTTCGGCAGCGGCGTGGTGATCCCGGACACCGGGATCGTCTGGCAAAACCGCGGGGCGGCCTTCAGCCTCGATCCGCAGCATCTCCTGGCGCTGGCCCCTGGCAAACAGCCATTCCACACCCTCAACCCTGCCGCCGCGCGCCTGAACGATGGCCGGGTGATGGTCTATGGCTCGATGGGCGGCGACGGTCAGCCGCAGACCCAGGCCGCGCTGTTTACCCGCTATATCCTGCAGGGGGCGCCGCTGCAGGAGAGCATCTCCCGTCCGCGCTGGCTGCTGGGCCGCACCTGGGGGCAGTCCTCGGATTCACTGAAGCTGGAGGGACGCTTTGCCCCCGCCTGCATCGCGCGTCTGCGCGATCTGGGGCACGAGGTGGAAGTGCTGGCCGATTTCAGCGAAGCGATGGGCCACGCCGGGGCCATTGTCCGCCATCCCAACGGCCTGCTTGAAGGGGCTACCGATCCACGCAGCAACGGCGCCGCCGCCGGATACTAAGGAGCAGACCATGACCACACAGCCTGACTGGAGCGAGTATCTGACGCAGATGACCCACCTGTTACGCATGGAGCTGGAGGCGCCGCGCCGTGAGGAGCTGGAGCGCCAGTTTTCCCGCATCGCCGCCATGGCGCAGCCGCTGATGGACTATCCCCTCGGGCCGCGCGACGACATTGCGGGGGTGTATAAAGCATGACGCTTCACCATTTCACCATCGCCGAGATCCAGCGTGCGCTGCACGATGGCGAACTGAGCGCCCGGGAGATCGCCTGCCAGACGCTGGACGATATCGCCCGCGTGAATCCGAAGATCAACGCCTGGACCGAGGTCACCGCCCAGCGCATGCTGGCGGAGGCCGACAGCATCGACGCCCTGCGCCGGGAAAAGCGCCCCTTGCCGCCGCTGGCAGGCATTCCCTACGCGGTGAAAAATCTGTTTGATGTCGCCGGGTATACCACCCTCGCCGGGGCGGAGCTGCTGAGCGACCGGCCGCCGGCCGCCAGCGACAGCTGGGCGGTGCGCCAGCTGCACAGCGCCGGCGCCCTGCTCAGCGGGATGCTCAATATGGATGCCTACGCCTATGGCTTCACCACCGAAAACAGCCACTATGGCGCGACGCGCAACCCGCACGATCTGTCGCGGATCGCCGGCGGATCCTCCGGCGGTTCGGCCGCAGCGGTGGCCGCCGGGCTGGTCCATTTCAGTCTCGGTAGCGACACCAACGGCTCGATTCGCGTCCCCGCGTCGCTGTGCGGGATCTTTGGCCTGAAACCCACCTTCGGCCGCCTCTCCCGCTCCGGCAGCCATCCGTTTGTCGCCAGTCTGGATCATATTGGTCCCTTTGCCCGCCGGGTGGCCGACCTCGCCGCGGTGTATGACGCCCTGCAGGGGCGCGACCCGGCCGATGACTTTCAGGCCGATAAAGCCAGCGAGCGCACCGGCAACCTGCTGGAGCGCGGACTGGAGGGGCTGCGCTGCGCGCGGCTGGGGGGCTATTTCACCACCTGGTGCGATGATGACGCCAGGGCGGCCGTGGATCGAGTCGCCCACGCGCTGGGCGCCGACAGCGAGCTGCAGTTTGCGGATGCCGCCCTGGCACGCTCGGCGGCCTTTATCATCAGCGCCAGCGAAGGCGGCAATCAATATCTGCCGGATCTTCGCCACTCGCCCGAGCGCTTTGAACCCCACTCCCGCGAGCGGCTGCTGGCCGGGGCGATGATCCCCTCGGCGTGGTATCTGCAGGCCCAGCGCTTCCGCCGTCATGCCCGTCAGGCGATGAAATCCCTGTTCAGTCAGGCCGACGTGCTGATCGCCCCGGCCACCCCATGCAGCGCTACGCCGATTGGCGCCGAGGAGATGGTGATTAACGGCCAGCCGCTGCCGGTGCGCGCCAGCATGGGTATGCTGACCCAGCCGATCTCCTTCCTCGGGCTGCCGGTAGTGACCGTGCCCCTGCGTACCGCCAGCGGCAAGCCGATTGGCCTGCAGCTGATAGCCGCGCCGTTTAACGAACAAGCCTGTCTTCGCGCCGCGCGAGCGCTGGAAGCGATGGGCGTTACCGATGCCCGAGTGGCGGAGAGTGCAGCATGATCAATCTGGACAATGTAGACCGCCCGGCGATCCTCGCCGAGGTGACGGCGGCGTTTTATCAGTATGAAGAGGCGCTGGTCAGCAATAACATCGAGGCGCTGGACGCGTTGTTCTGGCACGATCCGCGCACCGTGCGGCTGGGGGCCGGCGAAAATCTGTATGGCATTGAGGCGATCCGCGCCTTTCGCGCCGCCCGCCCCGCCGCCGGTCTGGCCCGCGACCTGCGCCATACCACCATCACCACCTTTGGCGCGGACATGGCGGTATGCAGCACCGAGTTTACCCGCGAAGGCAGCGCGCGCCTTGGGCGTCAGCAGCAAACGTGGGTGCGCTTTCCCTACGGCTGGCGGATTGTCGCCGCCCAGGTCAGTCTGATGGACTGAGAGGCATACACTGACGCGGGCCGGGGGAATGTGGCTATCCACCGGCCCGCACCCGCCCGGTATCAATACGTGAGGAGACGATGGTCATGGTGTTAATCAGGGCTGCTGAATCAAAAGATATCCCCGCGCTGAAAACGCTATTTCTGCAGCTGGGCTATCAGACGGAGACGGCGATCTTAGCGCAACGCATCACTGAACCCCAAAGTATGATGCATACGCTGGTGGCTGAAGCAGAAAACACCGTGTGTGGCGTGGTCGTTATCAATTTTATCTTACCGGTACATGAAAACCGATTGTGGGCATTAATTTCCGCGCTGGTGATAGAGGAATCGTCACGGGGTTCAGGGATAGGCCAGCAGCTTCTCCATGCCGCAGAGCGCCTCGCCCGCGATAAACAATGCGCTCATATTGAGCTTTCAAGCAGTGAAAAAAGAATCAGAGCGCATCAATTTTATGAAAATAACGGCTACAAGGAAGTCCGCAAACGCTTCGTTAAACGTTTGTCTTAGCCGCCAGGAAGTCTTTAAACGGAGCGATTGCGGCGCATGAACAGCAATATGTTCGTTAATATTGCGGTAATGCAGCCCGGGCGCCTTCCGGATATAACAAAAGCACCTGAGGCAGGTGCTTTTTGTCCGGATAATATCAGTTACACTTTGCCAAGCAGGATATTTAACATGCGGCGTAAAGGTTCCGCCGCGCCCCATAATAGCTGATCGCCAACCGTTAACACCGAATAGACGGGTTCATTATTTAGCGACATTTTCTTGTAGCGGCCAATTCCTACCTGCAACGAACCACTAATAGCAGCCGGGGTCAATTTACTGACACTCTCTTGCTTATTATTGGGGATATAGTTTACCCACGGATGGGAATGGGTGACTAACTCAGCAAATTCCGCTTCGCTGACCTCACGTTTCAGTTTAAGGGTAATGGCAGCGCTGTGGCAGCGGATTACGCCGACCCGAATACATAAGCCATTGACCGGAATGGTGCCGGGCGCAAGGCCAAGAATTTTATTGGTTTCCGCCTCGCCCTTCCATTCTTCGCGGCTGTTTCCATCGCCTAAATCGCTGTCGATCCAGGGAATGATGCTGCCCATCAGCGGGACGCCAAAATTCTCCACCGGCATGCCGGCGCTATTAATCAACTCACTCACTTTATTGACTAAAGGCAGCACGGAACCTGATACCGTCAGTTCATCCGCAGACAAGTGCTGACTGATATACGCGCTTTGCGCGATGAATTCCCGCACCTGTTTGGCGCCCGCCCCGGAGGCAGACTGATAGGTCATTACGCTCATCCATTCGATCAGACCCGCTTTTATCAACCCGGCCAGCCCCATCAGGCTCAGTGTGATGGAGCAGTTGCCGCCGACAAACAGTTTCATTCCTGCTTTTACCGCGCGATCGATATTATCGCGGTTGACCGGGTCGAGAATAATGCAGACGTTGTCATCCATCCGCAGCGCCGAAGCGGCGTCAATCCAGTACCCTTGCCAGCCAGAGTTAATTAACGCAGGATAGATGGCTTTTGTATAATCGCCGCCCTGACAGGTTATAATAATATCCATTTCGGCGAGGGCGCTAAGGGAATTCGCATCTTTCAGTTTGTCGCTTTTACCATTAATAACCGGGCCAGCGGCACCCGCACTGGAGGTACTAAAAAAATGCGCTGAAATATCGTCGAAATCATTTTCTTCGATCATGCGCTGCAACAATACTGAGCCAACCATGCCCCGCCAGCCAACAATACCCACCTGCTTCATTTATTTAACCTTAAAAAGTTATGAGAATGTTAATTTGAGTGTCGCCATACCTTATATCGTATCCCCCAATAAAGGTCATTACCCAGCACATCGATTTTTATCATTATTAAAATGTTTCATCTGCCATCAGCGATAGTTATCTCTTATTACGGTCAAGCAGATATAGGCGGCGGAGACTGTTCAAAGGGAGAAACGACGTAGCGGAACGGCAGCGGCTTCTCCCCTGGCTGCCATGAATAGTCACTTGCATTTTGATAGTGACTATGTCAATTTGCTGGCAAAAGCCACCTGCTACCTGGACCGCCCATGAAAAATGAACCGCTTTGCCACGCTCCCTGCCCCATCGCCCGCAGCCTGGGCCGCATCGGCGACAGCTGGAGCATCATGATCTTGCGCGACGCCTTTGCGGGCTTTACCCGCTTCGACGAATTTCAGAAAAGCAGCAACGTCGCGCCCAATATTCTGTCGCGCCGCCTGAAGGCGCTGGTCGACGACGGCCTGCTGGAGAAGGTGTGCTACAGCAGCACGCCGCCGCGCTACGAATACCACCTCACCCCGCGCGGCCGCGATTTCCGCATGGTGCTGCTGGCGCTGGCGGAATGGGGTAACCGCCACTTCGCTCCCGAAGGCCGTCAGATGCAGCTGGTGGAAACCGCCACCCAGCGCCGGGTGGAGCCAGTCATGGTGGATAAAGCGACCGGGGAAGAGATTATCCCGGGTAAATACGCCATGGTGCCGGGCCCCGCCGCCTCGCCGCTGATGCAATATCGTCATGAATATCTGCTGCGCAAACGCGAAGGCGATAGCGGGCAAAAATTCCAGCCTGAACCCTACAGAGATGCCAACCATGAAGCTGGCCAATAAGAAAAGCGTCCTCGTCCTGGCGGCCCTCTCCGCCGTTCTGGCGGCAGCGAGCTACGGCGCGTACTGGTGGCATACCGGACGTTTTCTGCAGACCACCGATGACGCCTATGTTGGCGGCGACATTAGCGCCATCTCCAGCAAAGTCTCCGGCTATATCCAGCAGCTGGCGGTGCAGGACAATATGGCGGTGAAAAAAGGTGACCTGTTGATCCGCATTGACGACCGCGATTACCGCGCCGCCCTTGCGAAAGCCGCCGGAGAAGTGGCGGCGCAGCAGGCCGCGCTGGCCGATATCCAGGCTACCCGCCAGCTACAGCAGGCGACCATTGCCGGCTCTACGGCCTCGTTACTGGCCGCCACGGCGGCAACCGAAAAACTGGCTAACGACAACCGACGCTATAACGCCCTGGCCGCGTCGAGCGCGATTTCCGCACAGATCCGCGATAACGCCTCCGCCGATTATCGCCGGGCGCATGCCGAGCAGGAGAAAGCCAAAGCGGATAAAACCGTGGCCGAACGTCAGCTGACGGTGCTGGATGCTCGCCAGCAGCAAACCCTGGCTGCCCTGGCGCAGGCCCAGGCTAACCTCGAGATGGCGAGGCTGAACCTCAGCTATACCGACATTCGCGCGCCGTTCGATGGGGTGATTGGCAACCGCCGCGCGTGGTCCGGCTCCTTCGTCAGCAGCGGCACGCAGCTGCTCTCCCTGGTGCCCGCGCACGGCCTGTGGATTGACGCCAACTTTAAGGAAAACCAGCTGGCGCATATGCGCGCCGGCCAGGCGGTGACCATCGTCGCCGATGTGCTGCCGAACCATACCTTTAAGGGCCATGTCGCCAGCCTGGCGCCGGCGACCGGCTCACGCTTCAGCATTCTGCCGGCGGAGAACGCGACCGGGAATTTCACTAAAATCGTGCAGCGGGTGCCGGTCCGCATTGCGCTGGAAGGTGACGGGGCAAAGCTTGACGTCCTGCGCCCGGGACTGTCGGTGATCGTCACCGTGAATGAAAAGAGCCCTCGATGAGCACCGCTCAGGCGCTGTCCGCCCCGCAAAGTCTGTCGATGCCGACGGCGAAGAAAATCTTTGCCTTCGCCAGCATGTGCGTGGGGATGTTTATCGCCCTTATCGACATCCAGATTGTCTCCGCCTCGCTGCGGGATATCGGCGGTGGCCTGTCGGCGGGCGACGATGAGACCGTCTGGGTACAAACCAGCTACCTGATCGCCGAGATCATTATTATCCCGCTTTCCGGCTGGCTGGCCCGGGTCATGTCGACCCGCTGGCTGTTTGCCGCCTCCGCGGCGGGCTTCACGCTGATGAGCCTGCTGTGCGGCTGGGCGTGGAACATCCAGAGTATGATCGCCTTCCGCGCCCTGCAGGGGCTGGCGGGCGGGTCGATGATCCCCCTGGTGTTCACCACCGCTTTCGCCTTTTTTCAGGGCAAACAGCGGGTCATTGCCGCGGCGACAATCGGCGGCCTGGCCTCCCTCGCCCCGACGCTGGGCCCGACGGTGGGCGGCTGGATCACCGAAAACTACAACTGGCACTGGCTGTTCTTTATCAACGTTGTTCCGGGGATTTACATCGCGGTGGCAGTGCCGCTGCTGGTGAAAGTAGACAGCGCCGACCCCACTCTGCTGCGCGGCGCCGACTATCTCAGTATTCTGCTGCTGGCCGTGTCCCTCGGCTGCCTGGAATATACCCTCGAAGAAGGTCCTCGCTGGGGCTGGTTTGATGACGCGACCCTGACGACCACCGCCTGGGTCGCCCTGCTCTGCGGCGTGGCTTTTGTTATCCGCACCCTCCGCCATCCGCAGCCGGTGATGGATCTGCGGGCCCTGCAGGACCGAACTTTCAGCCTCGGCTGCTATTTCTCGTTTATGGCAGGCGTCGGCATCTTCGCCACCATCTATTTAACTCCGCTGTATCTCGGTAGCGTGCGCGGTTTCAGCGCGCTGGAGATCGGCCTGGCGGTATTTTCCACCGGCTTGTTCCAGGTCATGTCTATTCCGTTTTATTCGTGGCTGGCCAACCGCGTTGACCTGCGCTGGCTGCTGATGGCCGGGCTGATCGGCTTTGCGGTGTCGATGTACAGCTTCGTCCCGATAACCCATGACTGGGGGGCGGACCAGTTGCTGCTCCCTCAGGCGTTTCGCGGACTGGCGCAGCAGTTTGCCGTCGCGCCAACGGTGACCCTGACGCTGGGCAGCCTGCCGCCCGCGCGCCTGAAGCTGGCCTCCGGGCTGTTTAATCTCATGCGCAACCTCGGAGGCGCCATCGGCATCGCCCTGTGCGGCACAGTGCTTAACGACAGAACCAATTTGCACTACAACCGCCTGGCGGACCATCTGAATAACGCCAACCTGGCAATGAGCGATTTTGTTCAGCGCAGCGCGGCAAACTTCACCGTCCAGGGGATCTCGCCGGATGCCGCGCAGACGGCGGCGCTGAAAAATCTTTCCGCGCTGGCGCTGCGGGAGGCGCGAACCCAGGCCTTTTCCGATGCTTTCTACCTCATCATGATGGGTTTTTTGCTTGCCGCGCTGCTGGTTCCCTTGATGAAAAAGCCGCCGGCACACTGATACTACAGGAGAGTAAACTATGGGCGTTTCCGTTAAACGCATTGTCGTCACCGGGATGGGGATTGTCAGCCCGCTGGGCTGCGGCGTACAGCACGTCTGGCAGTCGCTGCTGGCAGGAAAGACAGGGATCACCCGACTCAGCGAGCAGCTGGTCGCGGATATTCCCTGCAAAGTGGCCGGCCAGGTGCCGTCCATTGAAAGCGATCCGCTGCACGGCTTCGACCCGCTGGCGACCATCCCGGCGAAAGAGCGCAAAAAGATGGATCGCTTTATCGAGTTTGCGCTGGTCGCCGCCCGTGAAGCGCTGACCCAGGCCGGCTGGTCGCCAGCATCTGCGGCCGAACAGGAACGTACCGCCACGGTGATCGCCACCGGGATCGGCGGCTTCAGCGAGATCGCCAATGCGGTACATACCACCGATGAACGCGGGCCGCGTCGCCTCTCGCCGTTCACTATCCCCTCTTTTCTGGCCAACCTGGCCGCCGGGCATGTGTCTATCGCTCACGGCTTCCGGGGCCCCATCGGCGCGCCGGTCACCGCCTGCGCAGCGGGTGCCCAGGCCATTGGCGATGCGGCGCGGATGATCCGCAGCGGCGAGGCGGATATTGCCCTCTGCGGCGGCGCGGAAGCGGCAATTCATCGCGTTAGCCTGGCCGGGTTTGCCGCGGCAAGGGCGCTCTCCAGCGCCTCCAACGACCAGCCGGAAGCCGCTTCCCGCCCCTTTGACCGCGACCGCGATGGATTTGTGATGGGAGAAGGCGCGGGGCTTATCGTGATCGAGTCACTGGAGCACGCGCTGGCGCGCGGCGCCACGCCGCTGGCCGAGCTGGTCGGCTACGGCACCAGCGCAGATGCTTATCACCTGACCGCAGGCCCGGAAGACGGGAACGGCGCGCGTCGGGCCATGGAGACCGCTATTCGCCAGGCCGGGGTGACCGTCGACGAGATTGACCATATCAACGCCCACGCCACCTCGACGCAGGTCGGTGATAAAGGTGAGCTGGCGGCGATTAAAACGCTGTTTGGCGCGCATCCGGTCGCCATTACCTCGACGAAATCCGCCACCGGCCATCTGTTAGGCGCTGCCGGCGGGATTGAGGCCATCTTCACCATTCAGGCGCTGCGTGATCAGGTGGTGCCGCCGACGCTGAACCTGCATCACCCCGATGAAGAGGCGGCAGGCATGAATCTGGTGGCGCTGCAGGCCCGCCCGCAGAAGATGCGCTATGCGCTGTCGAACGGTTTTGGCTTTGGCGGCGTTAACGCCAGCCTGCTGCTGAAACGCTGGGAATAAGCGTCAGCTCCCCCCCGGCGATGGCTGGCGGGGGATTTTCGCCGTGGCAGCTTTTGCCCTGCTGCTGGAGTAAATGAAGAACAGCGCGATACCCAGGCAGACAATGGCGCCGATTCGGCTCATCGAGAATGGAATCGACGCATTGCCAAGCCAGCCGAAGTTATCGATCAGCATGCTCATGGTCAACTGACCAAAAATGACAGCGACCGTAGCCACTGCTGCGCCAATACGCTGGACGGCCAGTACCATAATAACGATATAAGGCACACCAAACATTGCGCCCAGCAGCTGCCATTTAGGCACGTCCATCAGCGTCAGGGGGTGTTTGGGTTCGAAGAAGAAGATCAGCAGTCCCGTCACCAGGGCGCCGACAGAAAATGTCAGGAACGCGCTTTTGAATACGCCGACCTTGCTGCCCAGCTGGCCATTGATAGCCGCCTGGATACTCAGCATGGCGCCACCGGCGACGGCGAGCAGAATCATGATAATAGTCATAATGTTACTTTACCCCTGTGCAACCATAACCAGCGCTGCAATAATGAAAATCAGCGCAATGATACGTTTACTGTCAATTTTCCTGCGTGACGTACCGAGCAGACCGAAGTGATCAATAATCAGGCTCTTGAACACCTGGCCTGCCAGGATGCCGATCATCGTCATGGCGATGCCGATTGCCGGCGTTACCACGGTCAGGATGATGACGTAAATCGGCCCAAGCACGCCGCCAAGCAGCTGCCACGCTGGTTGCGCAAAGAACGACGGGCTGTTGCGCGGGCTGAAAAAAAGCATCAGCAGAAAGGTCAGCGCCGCGCCCACGCCGAATATGCTGAAGGTTGCCCAGAGGTCACCGACCTCCCCACCCAATGGTCCGAGCAATCCTGCCTCTATGGACAGTCCCATGCCTCCGGCAATGACGATAAAAATCAATATTAGCTGCATAGCAATCATCTCCAGTACTCCAGGCGGAGGAGATTACGGCTTAATATGGATGAGAAAAATGCCATAATGAGATAAACACCTGTGCAGGATATGCATTAATGAATGAGCTTGGGAACATCAGTATTCGCGCCCTGCTGATTTTTATAGACGTCTATGAGACGCAGAATTTCTCTGTGGTGGCCCGGCGGGAAGGGATATCGGCCTCTCAGGTATCGCGGGTCATCCATCAGATAGAGGATGTGCTCGGCCAGCAGCTTTTTTACCGCAATACCCGGGCGATAATCCCGACGGAAAGCGGCCATCTTTTTATCCGCTATGCGCGAGCGATGACTGGCAGCATGGAGGAGGCGCGGCGGGAACTCAACGAGAGAACGCTTGAGCCTTCCGGAATGGTCCGCATAAACGCACCCGTATTCTTTGGACAGCGCCATGTCGCACCCGCGTTACCGGGCCTGACGGAGCGATATCCGAAGCTCAGCATTGAGCTTACGTTGACTGATGATTACATCGATCCGCACCGTGAGCCGGCTGACGTGATTTTCCGGATTGGCGTGCTGACGGATTCCGCATTTCATGCGCGCGTGTTTGGCCAGCAGTGCTATCATCTTGCCGCGTCACCGGATTATATCCGCCGGCACGGCATGCTGGGATCGCCCGAAGAGCTCGCCCGGCATAAATGCCTGGTCTACCGCGGTTCGTCAGGACCAAACCAATGGCTGCTGCGCCGGCACGGAGAGGAATGGGTGCACTACCCCGTCTCGCCCCTGATGTCATCGAATAATGCTGAAACCCTGCTGATTGCCGCACTCGGAGGGATGGGGATTGTGCTGTTTCCTGACTGGCTGATTGGAGACCGGCTAAAGAGCGGCGAGCTTGTCGAACTGCTGCCGGAGCTGGATAGGTCCATAAAAACGGAGCCACAGCATATCGCGGCAATCTATCCGAATGCCCGCCACCCTCCGCTGAACGTGCGGGCGATTATCGATTACTACATCGACGCGTTCGGTTCACCGCTTTACTGGCAGTCTCAATAAGACAGGCGACTTTATGGCTCGTCTTGAAGTTAACTGCCGTTTCTGACGCGTTAAATGCCCTTAAGGTCCGTTCTGAGCGAAAAACGGACCACACTATCTAAAGAAAGATATCGCTGATAATGTTGGGACCGCTCTTATTAAAAAAGGTATGCCATTTCTTTTCATTGACGATAACGAAGGGATTTTCATGGTTGAGGTTGAGGAAATAAAAAAGAAGTATCCCGGCGCAGACGCCTGGCAAATGGGTGACAGTCCGGAGCTGGCTAACGAGCTTGCGGAACTGATCAAAAAAGGGATCAAAACGGCCTCTTGCGGATCTATTGCCTCTTACCAGCAGGAAGAATCTGCTCCGAGGATAGGGAGTTATCACATTATTCTTGATGGCCAGAATGTTCCAGTTTGCGTGATCAGACTGATTTCGATGCAGCTGGTTCGTTTTTGTGATGTCACAGAAGCGTTCGCCCGCAAAGAAGGTGAAGGCGATTTAAGCCTTGAATACTGGAAGAGAGAGCATCAGAGATTTTTCAGCTCCGAAGGTCATTTTTCTAAGGATATGGAGTTGATCGCAGAAGAATTTGAAGTGGTTGAGGTGCTGTGAGAAAAGGTCAACGGGCTGACGTTTTTATCAATCGCCACTGATAACACTGTTCGCTTCTGGCGCGGAGCGGACAAGCTATCGAGCTAAAGGTTCGCATTGAGCAAGGAGCGGACGTGCCAGCTATAATTGGTAATAAAATGAGAGTAGAGCTATTCTAATTTGTTTATAAAGAACATTTTTACATCCAAGGGCGAAATATTTTTTATGCTATCTTACATGCTATCTCAATATGCCAGGCTACCTGTGCCTGAATTTACCCTACGTTCATGACTAAAACAATGGTTGTCAGAGCAGGAATCGATGTGTACAGACAGAAGTTTCTCGGCGCGATTTCCCTGGAGAGAAACTGGATTATGTCAGGAATATTTTTTACAACGAAAACTCAAAATTGATGGAAAGCAATTTCTTACTGGCCCCCGTTATCAGGGCGGAAATATTAACAAACCTTTTATTGATATTGTAGGTATGGATTCTGACCTAAATCATACTGCATTAGAACTCATTAGTAAGGAATGGTCACAACTCAGAGCTCAATATGTTCGCATTCTTGTACCCGGCCAGTCCTTCCCGCAGGGTATTCCCGACCAGTATATATACGCCACCTCTTTTTCTGAACCCCCTGAATTCAATGATAAATCTCTTACTTTGCAAGTGGCGACATACGAAGATTTTGACTGGTGTTGTCAGGCTCTGGGCGATGCCTATAAGCATACATGGCAGACAGTTCGCGAACTTTCTGCAAACAATTTGGTAGCAGTTGATGACGAAGAGTTGTGTGACCATATTTCTGAGAGAGAAGTATATATTATCTATGAAAACGACGTTCGCGCCGGGTTGCTAATATGCCAGAAAGGAAACATCGCTTTTCTGCGAGGATATCGTATTACTGACAAAGTAATACTTCCTGCTTTTCGTGGTCGATCATTGTCAGCCCGAGCGCAACGCCTGCTGTACCGATTATTAACTCATTCCGATTCTGAACTATCTTTGTATATGGGCACAATTATTCCGGAGAATATCCCCTCGATGAAAACTGCAGAAAGAGCGGGACGAACTTGCATCCTAAGTTATCAATTTCTACCCATCTGCAGAACCCACGACTAACAGCAATGCTAATTTATCTTCAGCCTACTTCCGCTTTTGGCACACAGGGGACGTCAAGGGCCCGGGTGTACTCCCCTGGACGCACTAATGGGCGGTATGTGATTGTTGTGCAGGCTATCATATGGCCTGAGGTACAGCAGAATCAGGCTTCGTAGCAATGAGTCGGTTCACAGCGTCCGGAATCCACCCGGTGCCGTAAATCACCGCAAGGTCTGTCATAAGGTAATTTCATAACGTATCGCGACACCTTTTTTCTTGACGCAGGCCTTCTCTTTCACGGTTTGTCAGAACTGTGGACCGCAGTAATCTCCACTCCGTGCTTTAATCAATGAGAGTGTGTCGGGTGCAAATTAAACTACCTTTCTCAACAGCAAAGGCGGGATACGCCTACCCTCGCAGGGTTTCTGCGTCTGGTAATATGCCCATGACAGTCTCAAAGACCGCTTTGAGGGTTTCCCGGTTTAAGGCACATAATCGCGCGGCGTTGCCCCCAAAATGCAGCGAAAAGCAGCGGTAAAGGCCGCCGGGCATGAGAAACCAAGCTGGTAAGCGACCTGTTTGATTGGAATGCCGTTCGCAAGAAGATCCAACGAAGCGCAAATTCTGGCTCTCTGCTTCCATGTTCTAAAACTAAAGCCTGTATCCTTCATAAACAAGCGGGAAAAGGTCCGTTCCGACATGGCCGACATAAAAGCCAGCTCGCTTAGCGATGCTTCCCAGCGCTGATTGACCAGTAGCGATCTGGCCGCGCTAAATAATCGCTCATCATTCGGCATGGGTAGCGCCATCGTTAAAGGTGGAGCCTCGCTGAGAATTTCCAGAAGCAACAAAGCTATCTTCCGTTGAATCGGTCTGGCGTAGTCCTCACTGAACAGCCCAGCGATAAGCTCTTTGACTAACGGCGTAGCCGTGATCACATGCACCTGCTGACTCTTCGTAAAGCTCGTACATTCTGCGATAAGGCTACTGCTGAAATAGATCGCTCTGAGATCGGTTTGTGAAAGCAGATGGTAACTATGGATATGCAGAGGCGGTAACCATAATGCCCGCTGAGGAGGGATCACCCACCGGTCGCTCTCTGTTTGCACCAGCATAACCCCTCTGGTGGCGAAGAGTAGCTGCCCCTCAACATGATGATGGGGAGGATCTGCCTCGCCGCGTTGATAGCTTATCGCAGTACTGGACCAGCCTGTGGCCTCATCATGTCTTGGCGCTTTATCTATACTACCTGGCATTTCAGATTTAGCCCCTGCCATTATCATATCGAAACTGGAACCACCCGGAGAAGAGCCTTAGGCAATGGGTGCGTGACTTATCATTCTGATCATCAAAGATATTACAGGAGCTTAACCTCATGCGCGTACACTTTATCGTACATGAAAGTTTTGAAGCCCCGGGCGCATATGCAACCTGGGCAATAAACCAGGGTCATGATGTAACTTACTCACACGTCTATGGAGGCGATCGGCTACCTGCTGACGCCGAAGGCATCGATTTTCTTATCGTTATGGGCGGTCCGCAAGATCCGGACACAACGCTTGAAGCGTGCCCGCACTTTAATGCTAAAGCGGAACAGACGCTGATTGCTTCTGCGGTTAAAACCGGTAAGGCGGTGATCGGTATTTGCCTGGGTTCACAGCTAATCGGTGAAGCGCTGGGCGCGCCCTTCTCTCATAGCCCGGAAAAAGAGATTGGTAAATTCCCGATCACATTGACCGAAGACGGCAGGAAGGATGAGATGTTCTCTCACTTTGGGAAAACACTGGCAGTGGGTCATTGGCATAACGATATGCCGGGTTTGACGCCAGAGGCCAAAATTATTGCTTACAGCGAAGGCTGTCCGCGGCAGATCGTTGCCTATTCTGACCGCGTCTTTGGTTTCCAGTGCCACATGGAGCTCACATTGGACGTTGTAGAGCTGCTGATCGCTCATTCTGAGAAAGACCTGAGCCGTGCAGCAGAATATCGTTTCGTTGACACGCCTGAAGCGCTCCGGGCGCACGATTATAGCGAAATGAACCAAGTACTTTTTGGCTTTTTGGATAAGCTGGAGGCACGTTACAAAGCAGCGCAAGCATAATGTCATGCTGGTGAGCTTGCCGTCGGTTTTGATTTTAATGTCCGCTCCTGTCACAGAGCGGACAAGCTTCCTGAGTTGAAGGTCCGCTATGAACGAGGAGCGGACATAAAAATGATAAGAGAAAGTGCCCTCTAAATAACTGTTACGGAGTCATTTCACAGGATGCAGGGCACTTTACAGCGATTAATAGTCAAATGAAACGGGCTTTCTCTGCCCATTTCTCAGGGAATCCCTGCGCACATAGCGCTGGCTCAATACCCATTATTTCTGCATCGGCAATGTTATGCATGATGAAGGGGTCATCCTGAAGACAGTGTTGAATTTCACTTGCATTGTCTCCTTTAAAAAGTATGTAGCCGCCGGCATGATTGCTGAGGGGGCCAGCAAAAAGGATTTTGCCTTCTTTAAAACCCCTGACCAGCCATTGCTTATGTGCGTCAAGATGAGCAGAAATTGCATCGGGTTGTGTCAGGTAAGTCAGTGTAACGGCGTACAGCATGGTTCATTCCTTAGCGGCAAAAATCGCATTAATGGCCTGTGGAATTAAAGACAAAGCACGGGAAATTTCTCTGAGTTTTACGTCCTCGCCTTTCGACACACCTTCAGCACGGACAAATTCAACACACGAGATGCCCAGGAAGCCCAGAAACTTGCGCAGGAACTGTTCCTGAAAATCCATATCTTCCAGTCCCGTACCGGCATAAAAACCGCCCCGCGCTGAGACGATGATGACTTTTTTGCCCCCCGCAAGTCCAACGGGCCCAGCTGGGGTATAGCTGAAGGTTTTCCCTGGCTGAGCAATTCTGTCCATCCAGGCCTTCAGCTGGCTGGATACAGAAAAGTTGTACATTGGCGCGCCGACAACAATCATCTCGCTTTCAAGAAACTCCGAGACCAGAGCGTCTGATATTTGCTGCTCAGATGCCAGAAGGGGTGTAGCAATCGGCCGTTCCGATACAGACCTGAAACCTGAAGCGATCTCCCCGGTCAGATGACTGATTTCGTCTTTAACAAGATCCCGATAAGTCAGCTGATGCCCCTGACCGGTTGCCACCAGTTGCCTTACTATTTCAGCCGACAACTGGCGGGTTACTGAAAACTCATGGTTGATGCTGGAATCAAGATGGAGAATTTTCATTGCAAATTTTCCTGGCATGTACGGATCAGTGGATGCTCTGCGCCGCGTTAACAATCAATGCGGCAACCTCTTCGGGATGAGAAATCATGGACAGGTGGTCTGAGTGAATTCGCGTGATGTGCGCCCCAGCCTCATGGGCAAAACGGGCCTGTACTGACGGATTCAGCGCGTTGTCGTTTTCTGTGATGAGATACCAGGACGGTTTCTTTCGCCAGGCGGCTTCCTTCACTTTTTCCTGAAAGGCGGTAGCGGCGACAGGCTGCTGCACAGCAGCGAGCTGCCGGCTCTTTTTGATGCTTAGCTCATTGGCCATAACCTGGTGAAAAAACTCTGGCTCATCAAGCCAGATAAGGCCGTTCTTATCGGCTTCCATCCCTGTCATGGGTGCATGAAATCGCGCCAGTGCGTCAGATACGGATTGATTGCTGTCAGGAACAAGAGCGGATAAATAGACCAGTCCCCTGACGTTGCTCGCATTGCCAGCCTGAGTGATCACGGCTCCTGCCCATGAATGCCCCACGAGCAGAACGTTACCCTTCTGGCGCTCAAGCACACGCTCAGTTGCAGTTACATCGTCTCGTAATGACGTCAGAGGATTCTGAACAGCCGAAACGTGGTATCCCCTCTCCTGCAGCAGGGAGATGACGGCTGACCAGCACGAGCCATCAGCAAAGGCACCGTGAACCAGCACGATATTTTTTATCCCCTCTTCCTGTGCCATAAGCAACGGGCTATTCATGAATAGAAGACACAAGGCAAATGCTCCTTTTATCAGCGCGCGTGACATAACATTTCTCATCCACATGTTTGTATTCTTCCTGCGGTGTTGAATTTCAGGCAGTGTAATCACCATGACAAAGGGTATGAAGTGTCATTAATGACAGGTAACATGCGAAATCAGACATTCTTCATGACGGGGTTAAACATGCGCGTTGCGTTACTTGCTCTTCCGGGCAGCATGCGTTCGGCGCTTGCGGGGCTGGCTGATATGTTCTGGCTGGCGAATCAGGTGGTCAGGATGAACCCTACGGTAAATCCTGAGTTATCCAGAGATGTTCCTTTATTCGACGTCAGGACGATTACCGCTGATGGTCAGCCGGTCAGGGATGTTCAGGGACGCAGTATTGAAAGTGATGGCGCATTTAGTGGACCTGATACCTTTGGGGTGATTATTGCCAGCGGTATGCAGCTGGATGAGCATAGATTTCCCGTTGACAGAGCCGCTGTATCAAATGCAGCCGAGTGGCTGAAAGTGAAGTATTTAAAGGGAAGTTGTATTGCCTCAGCCTGTGCAGGCAGTTTTGTACTGGGAGAAGCGGGTTTACTCAACGGACGGGTCTGCACCACAACGTGGTGGTTATATCCCACTTTCGCTGAACGCTATCCACTGGCAAAACCTGTATGGGGAAAAACCCTGGCCGAGCAGGACAATGTTGTCACTGCGGGTGGACCACTTTCATGGGTTGATCTGGTCATATACCTAGTTCGCAAATACGCAGGTAATGAGCTGGCAAAGTTAACAGCTGACATGGCCGTTGCTGACAGCCAGCCTCTGTCACAGCAAATTTATGCGCCCGCAGGTTTTCTCAATTCAAGACATCCTTTGCTGACTAAAGCAGAGAGCCTGCTTCGTTATCAAAATCCTGCAATGACGGTTGAGCAACTTGCTGCAGCTCTGAATATGACCACCCGGACGCTAAACCGTAAAATGAAACTACTCGTCCAGGAAAGCCCAAAAGACTTCATTACCCGAGTTCGTATTGAAACGGCATCCGTGCTGCTGGAAAGCCCAGGAAAAACTATTTCTCAGATCGCAAGTGCATGCGGATACGGCGATGAAACAGCGTTCAGGCGTGCCTTTAGCACCATAATGGGGATGTCCCCTGGAAGTTTCAGAAAGCGTCTTTTAATAAAGCGCCCTTGAAATTCGAGTTGCTAATGGACGCGTTGAACTTTCACCTGAGGATGGTATTCCGCGCAGTTGCCGATCTGAACGGGATTAATTCCTGACCGGTATTCAGAGCAACATACCTATACTCCATGGCTGTCCGCTTCTGGCACAGAGCGGACGAACCAACTGAGGTTACGTTCCACTCTGAACGAGAAACGGACAGCGGGTTTACCGGTTGTGTATACCTTAACGGGGGGATGTCGATACTATGCCGGCCCCGCTAAATATCATGCGGATGACAACGCCTGTACACCGCTCCTGCCATTTGATAACGCCCGGGTGTTAAGGACCGTTTCCAAACGTCCCTGATGCCATCGCGACTGAACCCAGGGAAACCATTCCAGCCCGCTTTTTTGATACTCCCCAGAACAAGCAATTGCAACCAGACCGGACCCGCGACGGGAACGACAAACTGAGGAAGAACAGCAAACATGAACAGCAGGAATCTGGGGTAAGTCAGACTGTTTAATCCAGGTGACGTAAATGCGTCGCGATCCCCCATTTTAGGGCGGTACATCTTCCATTAATCAGTTCGAACACGGAGTAACTCGCGTTGGGTTGTGCATACCGGTGAAAATCATCCACAGCACCACTTTTTAGCATCGCAAGCACACCCTGAATGACCTGTCCGTGAGACACAATACATATTGTTCGATGATGACGTTTTTTTTCCAAATTGGTTAAAAAATGCATAATTCGCTGCGAAGCATGTGAGAGAGACTCACCCTCTGGCGGACAATACTCTGCATCAAGGTTGAATAACGCTTCTGCGGCGTCTGGATTATTCTGCAGGAGCTCTATGGTTGTCATACCTTCAAACTGACCAAAAGCCTGTTCTTTCAGAGCTGGTTCAGCTATCAGTGAACAATGAAAACTCTCCGCCAGGCGCTGTCCCATTTGCCAGGCCCGGCCAAGCGGAGAAGCGTAAACACATTCTACCCGGTAATCACTCGCTACAAACGCTGCCAGCAAGGCTGCTGTTTGACGCTCCCCACGAAGCGTCAAGGCGCTATCACTGTGTCCCTGAATAATACCTTTTACATTCCACTCTGTTTCCGCGTGTCGAACCAGTATTACTTGCATCATTGAAGGGTCACATATGCTGTTGTTTAAAATGTTACAAACTAAAAACACCCCGTTTATATGCTGGCAAGTTCTCAGCTCTCAACGAAAAACAGGAACACGTGTCGCTTACACGGATTATGTTCAGTAGCCCCTGCCGGCGGCCTCTATCTCAGTAAAACCTGAATCAGCTGTACGAAGATATACACTCCCGCTACCACTTGTATGATCCGAAAACCCCATCTGAAATAACGCCATTGATAACGTTCTCTGGCATCAGCCGCTTCAATGGCAGGATCAAAACGTTTTCTTTTCCTGGTTCTGAATGTATCGAATACCCACAGGACGAGAATGAAGATGATGATGACTTTTTCAAAGATTAGATGGTTCACAAAGAGAGATTCCGGTCTTCTCATGGTTACAGGCAGAATAGATAAACCGCATCGAGGTAGCAACCACTAAATGTTGGGGTACCTGAAGACGCAAGCCAGGTGTCTGTCTTATGGCTGCGTTAATGCATAGCAACGCCATGAAAGTGACATTCATTGCCGACACATGCTGCCGGGAGCCCCCTTCCCCTGAGCATCAGGCTGGGTGATAAAACGACGGCGGTTGCCCGGTCACGCGGCGGAACATGGTGGCGAAAGAGGACGCATTGTCGTATCCGAGGGATAAGGCCACTTCGTTCACCGGTTTCCCTGCTATCAACCATGCCAGGGCGCTCACCACGCAGGCTCGCTGTCGCCAGGCGGAAAATGACAGGCCCAGCTGCTTCAGGAAATGGCGGCGAAAGGTACTGGGACTCATAAACAGCGCCCTGGCCCAGCGCGCCGCAGGATCATGGATAGTGGGGTTAAGCAAAAAAGCCTGACAAAGCGCCAGCAGCGCCGGATGCTGTGGCAACGGAATGTCAAATTCGCGGACCGGCATGGCGGCCAGTTCCAGCAACATCAACTGTATCAGCATGCGATCGCGTGGGCTGTCGTACAACGGTGGTAAATCCACAGCCTCCAGCAGTAGCTGGCGCAACAGCGGCGAGACGCTGATCACTTCGCAACGATGGTGTTTAATGAAAGCGGACACACAATCTGGCTCAATATATAAGCTGCGCGTGGTCACCCCCACAAATCTGACAGCGTGCACGGTTTCAGGGGGGATCCAGACAGCGTGTTGCGGAGGAACCACCCATTCTCCGTCCTGCGTAGTGACATACATCAGTCCGGTCGCGCCATACAGCAGCTGTGCGCGGCGATGCTGGTGCGGGGGCAGGATAAACCCTTGCGCATAGTCATTACCTAACGCCACCACTTCGCGATCGAGCCGATCGACCTCGTCAATTTTTACGTTGCGCACATCTGTCTCCCTTTGACCGATTTACAAAGGTAATTGAGCGCTGTGCAAATGGGAAGTTGTACGCGACCGGTATAAGCTGCTCGCTCATTTTCAGGGCGGGGATATTCTGTTGAATGATATCGTTATTATTGCAATGGCAGGCTTTACTACCGGTATTACCACGGTGCTGTTCGGCTTCGGGGGCGGCTTTGTGGTGGTGCCCTTTGTCTATCAACTGATGCTCCGCCAGCCGGAACTCACGGAAAACGCTATGCACGTCGCGGTGGCTACCTCAACGGCGGTGATGATATTTAACGCCGGCTGGATCAGCTATCGTAACTGGCGGGCGGGCAAGCTTGCCGCACAGACGCTGTTTCCGTTGATATGGTTTATTGCCATTGGGGCAGTAGCAGGCTCCTGTCTGGCGGGGATATTTAGCGAGAATATCGTTCGCGCGCTGTTTATTCTCTATATGCTGGCAACCATCAGCGATTGTTTGTTGCGCAAGGGATTTTTCACGGGCAGCGCTCGGCGTCGGCTGTCACTGCCAATGGTCACCGGCGGCGGTGTGGTTATCGGTACGATTGCCGCATTGCTGGGCGTGGGCGGCAGCGTCATGACGGTGCCCCTGCTACGGCGACACGGGTATGCGATGCAGGAGTGCGTTAGCGCATCCAACCCGCTTTCTTTGCCCGTGGCGCTATGCGGCGCTGTGACCTATGCCATCATTGGCTGGCACACCATTCCGTTGAGCGGATTTCTGGGTTTTATCAGCCTGAAAATTCTAGGCCTGCTCGTCCTGACCGGCTGGGCAGGGATAGCGTTTAGCCGCCGGGCTATCCCTGCGGTACCGGATGTATGGTATGCACGCATCTATGTCCTGCTACTGTTCCTGGTGCTCCTCGCCATGCTGATTCAATAATCACGATTCATCACGGCGTCTTTCAGGGTTTATCGGTGCAAGAGTCGCGATCGGGTGATGCCCTCTCACCGGGGAGAGGGCAAGGAAAAGGGGCAGCAGGCTACCCGCGATACGGATGAACCTCGCGCCAGTGGTCGGCGATCTGCTGCCGGGTGCAGACCCACACCTTGTCGTGCTGCTGGATATAGTCGAGGAATCGCTGCAGCGCGCGGAAACGCCCCGGACGCCCAAGCAGCCGGCAGTGCATCCCCACGGACATCATCTTCGGCGCGGTTTCTCCCTCGGCGTACAGTACGTCAAAGCTGTCTTTCAGATAGGTATAAAACTGCTCCGCGGTGTTGAACCCCTGGGCGGTGGCAAAGCGCATGTCGTTGGCGTCGAGGGTATAAGGCACGATCAGGTGCGGTCGGCGGCTGCCGTCGCTGCAGGCCACTTCGCTCCAGAAGGGTAAATCATCACCGTAATAATCACTGTCATAGTCAAAGCCGCCGTGCTCCACCACCAGTTGGCGGGTGTTGGGACTGTCGCGGCCGGTATACCAGCCGGTGGGCGGCTTGCCGAACAGGTCGGTCAGCACCTGCACCGCTTTGTGCAGATGCTCTCGCTCCTCGGCGATATCCATGTGCTGATAGTGGATCCAGCGCCAGCCGTGGCTGACCACATCGTAATCCGCCGCCTTGATCGCCGCCACAATCTCCGGATGACGCGCTAGCGCCATCGCCACGCCGAAAACCGTCAGCGGCAGCCCTCGCTGGCTGAATTCGCGATGGATGCGCCAGAACCCGGCCCGACTGCCGTACTCATAGAGCGAGTCCATCGACATATGACGCGCCGGATAGCTGGCGGCGCCGATGATATCGGACAGGAACTGTTCCGAACCCGCATCGCCATGCAGGACGTGATTCTCCGCGCCTTCCTCATAGTTGAGGACGAACTGCACCGCGATCCGCGCCCCGCCCGGCCAGCGCGCGTGCGGCGGCTGCCCTGCATAACCTCGCAGATCGCGAGGATAGTGTTCCTGGTTCTCAACCATCTTCTGCCCCTTTTAAAATGGATTTAACGACTGAAATTGCCCGCTTAACGCCTTTTTCTCCGGGAACGCTAAGTCCCCGTGCTTGCTGGTCGCCAGGCCCAGCGCGACCAGCGACTCCACCATCTTCACCGCCGCGCTGACGCCATCGATCACCGGCACCCGCAGCTCGCGGGTCAGCTCCTGCGCCAGGGTCGCCATCCCGCCGCAGCCAAGGACTATCGCCCCGCTGCCATCCTCTTTCAGCGCGCGAATGCAGCGCTCGCGCACTTTCTCCTGCGCCAGGCCACTGCCGTCTTCCAGCGCCAGTACCGGCAAATCAATGGCGTGCAGCGCCGCGCAGTGTTGATGAAATCCGTACTGGTGCAGTAAATGACGGGCGATGATCAGCGTGCGCGGCAGCGTGGTCACAATGGAGAAACGGGTGGCGACCATCGTCGCCATATGCATCGCCGCTTCCGCAATGCCGATCACCGGCCCCTGGGCCAGTTCGCGCGCTGCCAGCAGCCCCGGGTCGCCGAAGCAGGCGATCACATGTCCATCCACCCCCTGCTCGCGTCCGGCCTTGATCTGCTCCAGCACACCGACCGCTGCGATGGCTTCGTCAAAATGGCCCTCAATTGACGGCACGCCGGCGCGGGGACAGACCGCAAGGATCTCGGTACCCGGCGCGGCGACCGCGCGCGCGGCGGCGCCTATCGTTTCGGTCATCGCCAGGCTGGTGTTGGGGTTGATCACTTGTATACAAACAAAAGACATCACGACTCCTTGTGACCGGCGAACAGCCGGGAAAAATCGGGCAGGCTGACGCCATCGCGCTCGAAGCACAGGCTGGCGACAATATGATCAAAATGGTGCATCAGCGCCTCGCTGAGCGGCTGCAGGGCTTTATCCCGCAGCAAACCGACCAGCTGCTGGTGATCGTCGCAGCGACAGCCCTGGCGCCAGGGTGCGCCCCAGGCGGCAATCACTAACGAGGAGCGCTGGCTGAGGCGGGTCACCATCTCAGTGAGCACCGGGTTGCCGGAGATAGCCTGCAGCTGAATGTGAAAGTCAGCGGAGTGGCGGATGGCCGCCGGGCCGTCGTGCGCCTCATGAGCCTGCTGCTCACGCTGAATAATGTTCTCCAGCGCCGCCAGATGCGGCGGCTGACAGCGCGCGATCACATCGGGCAGATTCGCGACCTCAAGCAGCGCCCGGGTGCGAAAGATCGCCTGGGACTCTTCCACACTCGGGCTGGTGACGTGTGCACCACGTTTGGGCGTTAATGTGACCAGTTGCACAGAGGCGAGTCGTTGCAGCACTTTTCTGATGCCGGTGCGGCTCACGGCGAACACTTCCGCCAGCGCCTCTTCCGGCAGTTTGCTGCCCGGCGGCAGCTGATGTTCGACGATAGCCGTCATCAGCGCCTGGTAAATGCTTTCGTCCTTATCCTGCAGCGCTGGCGCGGCCTGGAGACGATGTTCATTATTCATTAACCCACTCCGGTTTCACTTATCGATAGCAGATCGTATACATAAAATTTATTTTTTGTATACAAGATTCATCATTCTGGCCTGGATCCTGCAATAGCCTCAGCAATCCATATCAAAGGGTTTTCATTCAGAGGAGCAGGTTTCATGCCACATTCATCCCACACGCAGCAGACGAAGACTCACGAGGCGGCCGCCGGCTACAGTCCGCGGCTTTGTAATGACGATCTGGCGCCCACCCGCGACCAGAACTGGAGCTGGTACAATATCTTTTCGTTCTGGATGTCGGACGTGCACAGCATGGGCGGCTACGTGGTGGCGGCAAGCTTTTTTACGCTTGGGCTGGCCAGCTGGCAGGTTTTGCTCTGCCTGCTGGTGGGCATCTGTATTGTGCAGCTGTGCGCTAACCTGGTGGCGAAGCCCAGCCAGATGGCCGGGGTGCCTTACGCGGTGATCTGTCGTCAGGCGTTCGGTGTCTTCGGCGCCAATATCCCCGCGGTGATCCGCGGGCTAATCGCCTTCGCCTGGTACGGTATTCAAACCTATCTGGCGGCGAACGCCCTGATGCTGGTCCTGCTCAAGTTCTGGCCCTCCCTTTCCTCGCTGACCAGCAGCAGTTTCCTCGGGCTGTCGACCCTTGGCTGGCTCTGCTTCGCCACCATGTGGCTGCTGCAGGCGATGGTGTTCTGGCACGGCATGAACGCCATCAAGCGTTTTATCGATATCGCCGGTCCGGCGGTGTATGTGGTGATGTTGGCCCTGGCTGGCTGGATTGTATACAAGACCGGTCTGGATGGGATCTCCTTTACCCTCGCCAGCAAATCCCTCAGCGCTGGCGAGCAGACCTGGCAGATGATCACCGCCACGGCGCTGGTCGTCTCTTACTTCTCCGGGCCGCTGCTCAACTTCGGCGACTTTTCCCGCTACGGCAAAAGCATGGGCGAGATCCGCCGCGGCAACCGCTGGGGACTGCCGTTTAACTTCCTGCTGTTCTCGGTGGTCACCGTGGTGATTGTCTCCGGCACCCAGTCGCTGTTCGGCAAAATGATCACCGACCCGATTGAAACCGTCAGCCGCGTGGGCAACGATCTGGCGGTGGCCATCGGCCTGCTGACCATGATCACCGCCACTATCGGCATCAATATCGTGGCTAACTTCGTCTCGCCAGCCTTCGATTTTTCCAACTGCGCGCCGCAGAAAATCAGCTTCCGCGCCGGCGGGATGATCGCTGCGGTGGGCTCGATACTCCTGACGCCGTGGAACCTGTTTAACTCACCGGAGCTGATCCACTATACCCTCGACGTGCTGGGTGCCTTTATTGGCCCGCTGTTTGGCATCCTGATCGCCGACTTCTATCTGATCAAACGCGGCCGGGTGTCGGTGGACGACCTGTTTGACGATACGCCGAAGGGTAAATACTGGTACCGCAACGGCTTTAACCCGAAAGCCATTGCCGCCCTGCTGCCGTCGGTGGGCCTGGGACTGATTATCAGCTTTATTCCGGCCCTGCATGAAGTGGCGAACTTCAGCTGGTTTATCGGCGTCTTCCTCGGCGCGACCACCTACCGCTGGCTGGCTCGCGACGAGCGCGAAGTGCAGGCGAAAGCCGCCTTCCGCTCCGGCGCGGTGGCGCAAAAAGAGTAACCTTCCCCTTCTGCCGCGGCGTCTGGCCACGGCAGGCTGCAAACTGGCACCAATCTTGCTGTTTATCACTATTCCCAGAGTGTTAAGAGAAGGCAGGTTCGATGATGGATTACCAGACCGCGGTGCGCGGTGCATTTTTTGATATCGCCGGCGTGGCGGAGACCCCGGATGAGGTGGCCGCCCAGGCCCGCTATCTCGATGATGGCCTGTTGTTCTTGCAGGACGGAAAAATTGTCGCGCTGCTGCCATGGCAGGAGGGTGAAGCCTTTCTGCATCCGCTGAAGGGCTATGTTGACCTGCGGGGTAAACTGCTGTTGCCGGGGTTCGTCGATGCCCACGTCCACTATCCGCAGACCGAGATGATCGGCGCCTTTGGCGAACAGCTGCTGGAGTGGCTTACCACTTACACCTTCCCGGTGGAGAGCCAGTTTGCCGATGCGGAGTATGCCCAGGAGATAGCGCAGTTTTTTGTAAATCAATTGATAAGCCATGGAACCACCACCGCGCTGGTGTTTTGTACCCTGCATCCGGCCTCGGTGGAGGCGTTATTCAGCGAAGCGCTGCGCCTCAATATGCGCCTGATCGCCGGGAAAGTGATGATGGATCGCCATGTGCCCGACTACCTGTGCGAAACCGCCGGGGAGAGCTACGAGCAGACCCGGGGGCTGATCCGCCGCTGGCATCAGCGCGGCAGGCTGGGGTATGCCATTACCCCGCGCTTTGCTCCCACCTCGACGCCGGCGTTGCTGGAGGCGGTGCAGCGTCTGCGGGCCGAGTTTCCCGATACCTGGCTGCAGACGCATCTCAGTGAAAACCGCGAGGAGATCGCCTGGGTTAAGCAGCTGTGGCCGGAGCATGCGCGCTATCTGGATGTCTATCATCACTATCAGCTCACCGGCGAACGCAGCGTATTTGCTCACGGGATCCATCTTGATGATGCCGAGTGGCAGTGCCTGCATGACACCGGTTCCGCAGTCGCCTTCTGTCCGACCTCGAATCTGTTTCTCGGCAGCGGGTTGTTTCGCCTGCCCGCCTGCTGGCAGCACAAGGTGCGGATGGGTATCGGCAGCGACGTCGGGGCCGGGACCACCTTCAGCATGCTGCGGACGCTGGGCGAGGCCTACAAGGTAGGACAACTGCAAAGCTATCGCCTGCGCGCCAGCGAGGCCTTCTATCACGCCACCCTCGGCGGCGCGCGCGCCCTGCGGCTGGAAGAGAAGATTGGCAATTTTCAGCCGGGCAAAGAGGCCGATTTTGTGGTGATTGACCCGGCGGTCACTCCGCTGCAGCGTCTGCGGATGGGCCGCTGCCATGATATTTATGAGCAGCTGTTCGTACTGATGACCCTGGGTGATGAGCGCAATATCAGCGAGACGTGGGTGAACGGCGAGCGGGTGTGGTGTCAGGGTTAACCCTCACCCTGGCCCTCACACTGGGGGGAGAGGAAACCGTCTGGCTGCGGGGACGGTTATGGACCCCCTTCGCCCTGGTCTCTCCCGGGGGTAAGAAGGCGCTGGCCGGCGGCGGCTGGGTTAGTGGCCTTCAAAAACTCATCGCCAGTCCAACGCCATAGCCCGTGGTGTTATTGCCGAACATATAGCGCGCCACCAGCCGGGTGCGGGTGATAAAGACCGGGTATTTACTGCTGTCCAGCTCGAGTCCAATCCCCAGCGACGTTAAACCGGAGAAGCCCAGCGCCCCTCGCTGTTCGCCCAGATATGCAGTATGCGCCCCTTCCAGCACGTAGCGCAGCGGGTTGCCCAGCAGCGTCCAGTCAGCGATCGGCGCGCGGCGGCGCAGATACAGACCGAGATTCTCCGCGCTGGCCTCCCCCTGCACCACCTCGGCGCTGCTGCCGAAACTTTGCAGTTGCATATAGGAGTAACGCAGCTCGGCATCAATATCCTGGGTGGCGGAGAAGCGTTCATAATCCAGCATCAGCGCCCCGCCGAGCCCCCATGCATTGAACCGACCGCCGTCGAGGAACTGCAGATCGGCGTTGGTTTTTCGCTCAATTACCCAGCTGCCGAGGCGCGCATCGCTGGCCAGGGTGCCGAGCATCACATTGACGATCGGCCGCAGCACCAGGTTGCCGCCAAAGCGATCCCGGTGCAGCGAAAAATCCCAGCCGACGCCGCCGGTGGTGGTCAGGCTGTTCCACTTGGTGGGCACATTCCGCGTCTGTTCGCCATTGCTGACCACAAAACGCGGGTCGTAACGGCTGTAGCCCATCGTTCCTTCGAGATAGAGAGGAAACGACTCGCTCAGGGTCGCCCCGCCGCCAAACTGAGTAATGGCCAGGTTGTGTTTGTCGTTGCTCCCGGAGCCAATATTGAGATCGCTGGCGGTCACGTCGGGGACCACGGTATAGCTCATCAGGGTCAGGACAGCATCGGCACGCTGCTTGATGGCGTGACCGTTCGCCGCCAGCGTCGCCGGCGCGTAAAGCGAAAGTACCGACAGGAGAACGAAAAGACGCACCATATGTCGTTTGCCACCTCAGCGACAGGCTAACAATATTGCCACCTAAATCAGCAGGCTGGCGTTCACTCAGTATAGTCGGTGAGTCAGCCTGCGCGTCCGGCGGGGAGAAAAAGCATCGGGCTGGTCAGGCCGCGCCTCCGCGGCTATGCAGCAGTTCCACATTTTCAAACGGCAGGCGCGAGACCCGGTTGCGCCCACCATTTTTGGCCACATACAGCGCTTTATCGACGCGGGAAAAAAGCTGATCAATCGCTTCCCCGTCATGGTGTTCGGCCACGCCGATGCTCACCGTCACCGACAGCGTCTGATACTCGCTGACCGCCTGGCGGATCCCTTCCGCCAGTATCAGGGCGCGCGCTATCGGCGAATGGGGTAAAAAGAGCAGAAACTCTTCTCCCCCCCAGCGATAAATTTTATCTTCGCGATCCACCGACGTTTCCAGAATGCGGGAGATCACCAGCAGGACTTCATCCCCTTTTTGATGACCGTGAATATCATTAATACTTTTGAAATGATCGATATCGATTAACAGCAGACAAAAGCCTTGCGCGATAAATGACGGCGCATCGACGAGGCGATAAAATTCACGTCGATTAAGCAATCCGGTGAGCGGATCGTGGGCGGCAGAGAATTCCAGCTCTTTTTTCAGATGCACTTCCTCGGTGATATCGTGAATAATGCACAACATCGGTCGAATATTATAAAGCACTACGGGCCCGGCATAGGTTTGGACATGGCGCAGCGTACCGTCGGCTAAAATATGCGTAAAATTAAGCGGTTTATGCCCGCCTGGCATATTGGCAATATTATTCATGATGGGGATCACGTCCCGACCAAGGGTATTAATTTGCCAGGTATGTTTATTGCGCATTTCCTCATCGGAATAATGATAAAAACGCAGCGCCGCAATATTGGCATCGACAATTCGACCATCCTTACTGGGATCGATCAATAGCATCGGCGCGGTATTGGTCATAAAAAAACGGGCAAAAAAACCATTGTTGCGTCGCTGATAACGGCGGGAGCCGGTATGAATGGATTGATTTTGCGCCAGCAGCTTCACGGCTTCAAACAGCAATAAGGTACCGCTGTCGTCGGTGTCGACCAGGGTGGTTTTACAATATACCGACTGCAGGCCCTTGCCCGTCTGTAACGTCCAGACTTCAAATATCTCGGTCATCGTATCGAGATAGCGAAGATAATGCTGCAGCTGCGTTTCAGGACAGGTCGAATAGATACCGTTGCGCATCTCCTTCAGCGACATATCGCCGCTCAATGTCCGGGAAGCCGGATTGGCATAGACCACACTTTCAGTAAAAGGATGGACTACCCATATCGGCGTGCTTAATACATCAAAAACAGCCAGCTCTTTTAATAACATACAGGCCCCAAACCGACCCACTCCCGGCGCGGAACGGCACATTATTCAGTGCAGCCCTGACGCTGGCATAAAGTGATAGCAAAAAGTCATCGAGTAAACGTCATTACGCGCGTGCGCGGCAAGTATAGTCGGTTACAGGCCCAGCGACGCCCATCCGGAGCGACTTTGCGCACGGTTTAACCGACAAAGACGACACTGCCTTTATTATTAATTTTATTTCAATTGCATAGCAGCAATGCCAGAACAGGTAGTCGCTTTTGATCACAGACTGTGTATACCCGTCACACTTTACGCGGCAGGAACGCAGGCTTGTCCTGTGGCACGCAGATTGTCGCTGTTCTGCGCAGGGTTACCGTGATAGTTTCTATCATAACGCTCATTTTTAATGGTCATCACAGTGAAAAAATCCACCAGCAAAATCACGCTTTCCGACATTGCGCGTGAAGCTAACGTCGGCGTGGCCACCGTCGACCGGGTACTCAACAAGCGCGCGGCGGTGAAGGAATCGACCGCGTACCGCGTACTGGAGGCGGCACGACGACTGGGGTTTACCCTCGAGCAGCCCCACTATCGCCTGGCGGCGGGGAAAGCGCCGGTCACGGTCAGAATGGGGTTTATTCTGCTGCAGGAGACCCACTCCTTCTACCTGCCGCTGGCCCAGGCGCTGACGCGAGAGGCCGCCCCATGGCTACCGGCGGGCCAGGTGCCGGTGATACTACATTTTGCCATCGATGCGGTGGAAGCGATGGCTCAGGCCATTCACCGGCTAAGTGACGAAGTGGACGTGTTAGGCCTGGTGGCGCTGGATCACCCGCTGATTCGCCATGCGGTGGGCCGGGCCGCCGCCCGCGGCGTTCGCGTATTCACTCTACTTTCAGATCTGTCGGTTCCCCAGCGCAGCGGCTATATCGGCCTCGATAACCAAAAAGCCGGGCGCACCGCCGCCTGGTTTATCGACCGCTTATGCCGTGGCGAAGGCGAAATAGCCATTATCATTGGCGATAATCGTTTTACCTGTCAGGAAAGCTGTGAGATCAGCTTCCGCTCCTGCCTGCGTGAGCAGGGTAAAGGGCAGCAGATCCTCGAGCCGGTTCGCAGCCACGAACGGGCGGATGTCGCCAGAAGCGTAACGGAAAAGCTGCTCAGCCAGTACCCGGCCCTGCAGGCGATCTATGCTCCCTGCGGCGGCGTCGAAGGAATTGTAGGGCGCTGCGCGACAGCGGCCGCCAGCAGGCCGTCACCCTGGTCTGCCATGGCCCGCTAAGCGGCAGTGAACTGGCGCTGATCGACGGCACCATCGATGTCATTCTCAACCACCGGCTGGATGACCTGGCCGCCGCCACCCTGCGCGCCATGACGGAAGCCGTTTCGCGGCCGCCCAGCGACGTGATTTCGCACCCTCAGCCTTTCGATATCATCACCAAAGAAAATATGTAAACGCTCGCCCCGTCGCCAACGGGGCTGCCTCACGCCTGAACCACGCCTCGCCTCATTTTGATAAATAACTATCAAAAACAACCTCAATATAAATCATGATGGCCATCATAAAATCATCATTCCAATATTGTTGGCTATGAAATTTTCATTCAATACTCTGCGGCATCCCCTGTGAAAAAAGGAAGCCGACATGACACATCCTATCGCCAACGCCCCCTGCAGCTGGGGTGTGGATGACCCGAAAAACCCTGACCTTCCCGCCTGGGCTACCGTGCTGAAGGAGGCGGCGCAGGCCGGGTATCGCAGCATCGAGCTCGGCCCGTGGGGCTACCTGCCCACCGACCCGTCCAGCCTACGCGCGGCGCTGGAACAGCATCAGCTGTCGCTGGTCGCCGGGACGATCTTTGACGATCTGGTCAGCGAGGCCCATTACCCCACTCTGGAGGCGCTGACCCATCAAATATGCCGCAATCTGTCTCAGGTTCAGGCCGCCGAACCTATCCCGGGGCACCCTTTCCAGCCGCCCTATCTGGTGATTATCGACTTCGGCAACCCCGAGCGGGCGCGCTTTGCCGGACGCAGCGCGCTGGCTCCGCGCCTCAATGACCAGGACTGGCAGCGGATGATGGCGCACATTACCGCCCTCAGCACCCTCGCCTGGCGGGAGTACGGTGTGCGGGCGGTTATCCATCCCCACGCCGGGGGCTGCATCGAATTTGCCGATGAAATCGAGCGGCTGGCCAACGATATCCCGCACGACGTGGCGGGGTTGTGTCTGGATACCGGGCATCTCTACTACGCCGGAATGGATCCGCTCACCTGGCTGGATCGCTATTACGCGCGACTCGACTATCTGCACTTCAAGGATGTGGATCCGCAGGTTTACCAGCGCGCCATCGCCGAAGGCATCGACTTTTTCACCGCCTGCGCCGAAGGGGTGATGTGCCCGCTCGGCAGCGGCGCCATTGACTACCCGGCCATTAACGATTTCCTTGCCCGCCGCGGCTATCAGGGCTGGATAACTATTGAACAAGAGCGTGATCCGCGCCATGCCGCAGGCAGCCTGCAGGCGGTCACGGAGAGCCTGCGCTATCTGCGCGACGTTGGATTCTGACAGGAGACACCCCATGATTAACGGTTTAAGACCTCTCGATCGCACCCTGCGCTGGGGCATGGTCGGCGGCGGCGGCGGCAGCCAGATCGGCTATATTCACCGCTCTGCCGCCCTGCGCGATAACACCTTTGCGCTGCTGGCAGGCGCCTTTGATATTGATGCCGAACGCGGGCGCCAGTTCGGCCAACAGCTGGGGGTGGATCCCGATCGCTGTTACGCCGACTACCAGAGTCTGTTTCGCGGCGAGGCTGCCCGCCCGGACGGTATTCAGGCCGTGTCGATTGCCACGCCGAATAATACCCATTATGCCATCTGCCGGGCGGCGCTGGAGGCCGGGCTGCACGTGGTGTGCGAAAAGCCGCTGTGCTTCAGCAGCGAAGAGGCGGACGACCTGGTGGCCCTCAGCCAGCGGCAGCACAAAATCATCGGCGTGACCTACGGCTATGCCGGTCATCAGCTTATCCTCCAGGCCCGGCAGATGATCGCCGACGGACTGCTGGGCGACATCCGTATCGTCAATATGCAGTTTGCTCATGGTTTCCACGCCCAGCCGGTGGAGCAGGAAAACGCCAGTACCCGCTGGCGGGTCGATCCCCGCTTCGTCGGCCCCAGCTATGTGCTGGGGGATTTAGCCACCCACCCGCTGTTTCTGGTCGAAACCATGGCCCCGCAGCTGAAGATCGCCCGGCTGATGTGCGCCAGACAAAGCTTCGTCAAAAGCCGCGCGCCGCTGGAGGATAACGCGCAGGTGCTGATGGAGTATGACAACGGTGCCATCGGCTCGCTGTGGAGCTCCGCCGTTAACTGCGGCTCCATGCACGGGCAAAAGGTGCGCATCGTGGGGGAAAAGGCCAGTCTCGAATGGTGGGATGAACAGCCCAACCAGCTGCGTTACGAGGTGCAGGGCGAGCCAGCGCGCATTCTGGAGCGAGGCATGGACTATCTTGATCCGCTGGCGCGTCAGGATGATCGCATCGGCGGTGGTCACCCGGAGGGGCTGTTCGAGGCCTGGTCGAATCTCTATCGCCGCTTCGCCATCGCTATGGACGCCGCGGACCGGCGCGACGAAGCGCTGCTGGCCGACTTCTGGTATCCGGACGCCCGCGCCGGGGCGTTCGGCGTCCGCTGGGTGGAAAACTGCGTGCGCTCGGCCGACAACGGCGCCTGCTGGGTCGACTTCCGCTAACTCGCCGGCTCAGGGCCTAGCCCTGAGCCTTCCACGTTACTTTTCAATGCGCGCCAGCTGGGTTTTATCGGCCTCGCGGGCGCGATCGGCCAGCCCCTGAAACGCTGCGGCGCCATAGTATTGCTCGGGCGCCGGTAGAGCCTGCATATCGTGCCCCGGGTAGATCTGCAGCTCGCCGAGGTCGCGCAAGCGGAACCCCGCCACCTGCGAGGGCATGGTCAGGCGATATGGCGGCATGGTTTCGAAAGGGACCGGCGTCGGCAGCCGGTTTTCCTGCAGGTCGTAATTACGCTTCAGCACCAGAAATTTATCCGGCACCCGTCGGCGACTGTTCCACCAGTCGCCATCTATCCGCTGGAACATCGCTTCCGTCTCCCCTCGCGTGGCCACCATCAGCCGGGTCAGCGCCTTTTTCAGCGCCGCCTCCATGGCCTGGTTATACGCTTCCACTGACCCGCCATGGCCGCTAAGGATGACGTTAATCGCCAGCCTGGCGCCCAGTAAATTGGAATAGAGATCTTCCGGCGAAAACGCGGAGATCTCCTCAGAAAACCCCGGCACCGACTGGAAGCCATACCACTGGGCGATCTCATGCCACTGGGCGATTTCGAAGGCCAGATGCCCGGCGAGCCAGGCCGCCAGCTGATAGCGCTGCCTGACGCCCGGCGGCGGCGTAAAGGCATTCAGCTGAACGCGGCGCACCCCCAGCTCTTCGCTGTAGAATATGCGCCCCGCCTGGCCCAGCGTCGGCGAAATGCGATTGAACAGATAAAAGGTGTAATCCGCCGTGTCGCGCACATGGGCAATATCGATAAACCCGCCGCGACGGGTATAAATAAGCCCGTTTTGCTCCTCGCTCAGTCCCAGCAGATTTTTCACCGCCCCGAGCGCGCTGTCGTTGTAATGGTGCTTGCCCAGAGAATCCAGAGTCAGCACGTTACCAATCTGGTACACCGGGATGGGGATGCCCACCGCCCGCACGTGCAGGTCGTAACCAAAGGCGCAGCATGGCCGCAGCGATTCCGGCGGCGACAGCTCGCCCAGGGTGGGAACCGGATGGATCGCCGTCACCGCGGGCAATACCGGGTCCTGCGCCAGCGCCGGCAGCGCCAGCGCGAATAACAGCCATAAGGCTTTACGCATCAACAGCCTCTCCACAGCAACAAAAGAACGCGCATCTTACCGGCAGACGGCGCCTGCAGGTTTAGTTAAAAGCGGTATTCACCGGAGACAAAGAAGCTATTGCGGTCGTTAAAACCGAATTCAGTCAGCACGTTAAAGTTTTTGGTGACTTCATACTGGGCGCCAATCAGCATATTCCACGGCGAGGTCAGCTTTTGCTTAACGTCGAATTTGCCCTCGCCGTCTTTATTGACCGCGGCAATTAGGGGCTGCAGCTCTGGCGGCATGTGCAGGTCGGCGAGATCGCCCTTAAACTCCTGCTGCACGTCCTGATACATGCTGCCGACCCACAGGCTGAGATGGGACGGCCCGTCGATCCCCTGAAAACTGAAGCGGTAGCCGACGCGCGGCGAGACGGTGACCGCCGAAATGCTGCCGTCGAGGATATCGAAGTCGGTGCGGGTGTAGTTAGTATCCACCAACCCAAACCAGTTGCCGTAGCCGCCGGCGAGCGTAAAGCCGGTCCCCCAGGTGGTGCCTTTAAAATCAAGCGTAAAATCAATATTCTGCAGCTTTCCGCTTTGATAAAGCTGATGAACCGCGCCGGCGATGACCCGGTCCAGACCGCGAAACTGCGACGGATCTGAATCCACTGAGACCTGGGAGACGGACGACCCGCGGGTATGCCCCACCAGTCCGTATACGTTGAGGAACGGAAAGACCCACATATCAAGGCGCAGGTTTTCGGTTTTGCTCTTCTCGCGGGTGTGCCCGGCATCGATGGCGAACATATCGCTGGGAATGGGATGGTTGCCGAGCTTAAGCCCGGAAAAGGTAATACTGTCGACCATGATATCCTGTCGGATATTCATATAGCTCAGATTGACGCCGTAAGGTAACGGAATGGAATATCCCCTGGCGCGAGCCTCCTCGCCCCAGATCGGAAAATAGCTGTCGCTCTGGTCCGGCTCCGCAGCCGACGTGCCCCAGGCCGCTAACAGCAGCGTTAACACCGCGCCGGATGATCTCATTTTTGTTCTCATGTGTAGTTATAAACCCGAACCGACATTGAAATAGACCGCCTGTTCATGCTCGCTGAACGCCACGTCAATCCCGGTACGTAAACCGTACTGTCGCGCGATCAGGTATCGAAAACCGGCCCCCCATGCCACCTCTGACTCTTCCCATAGCGTATCCGCCGCGTCAGCGGCGCTCCCGGCGCCAACGAATCCCTGCAGGATCCAGCGCGGAGTAACCGCCCAGGCCAGCTGGGTTTGCGCCGTGGCCACGTAGTCGCCCTGATAGCGGTAGCGCGAAATCCCGCGCAACGCGATATAAGGACGCGCCATCGGCATCAGATGCTTATCATGGTGGGTTAAGGACTGATAATTGCCCGCGACCGCCAGGGTCAGCGTCTGGCTGAGCGGAATAAACACCTTTCCGTCCAGCGAAAAAGTGTTGTAGTGATAATCGCCCCCGAGCAGCGAACGGAAAAACCGATATTCCCCCTTCAGCGCTAACCCACTCTGAGGATAGAAAATATTATCGGTAGTGTCATATTCCGCCACCACCCCCAGCGCCGAAGAGGTGCTGTTTTGCCCGAGCACCTGCTGCCACACCCGGTTGACTCGTGGATTATCGGTAGAGACATCCGCCCGGGCATACACCTGGGAGGCCCCGAGGAACACCGGCGTGTCGCCCAGGCGAAACAACAGCTTTTGCAGCGCGGCGACGCCTTTGGTCTGCGTCTGCACCGGTTTAGCATGGCTGAAGCCGCCGGTGTCGCCGGAATAGATATCCAGATTGACGTTAGCGTAGCCGGCGCCCGCCAGGTAACGAATGCGATCATGCTGCCAGGTGTGACGATGACCGCCGCCAATAAACCAGGTGCCATTCTGCGTGGCGGCCCCGCCAAAAGCGGTGAGCGGCGGAGGAATAAACTGCCCGCCCTCCCGGCTACCTTTGCCGTGTAAAAACAGGCCAAACAGTCCGCCACCATAGCCGATGGCCGGCTCGGTTATCGCCAGCGGCACCGGCAGAAAACCGTAACGGTTTTCCGCCAGATACTGACTCATGTCGAGCATGCCATCTTCCGCATCGAACAGATCGGCGGCATCGCCAGGCGGGCACAACAGGAACAGAAGCGCCAGCGTGGACAGCGGGAATTTCATGCTCACTCCAGGGCGTTGGGGCGCGCACGACACGCGTGGCGAACAGGATTATTACAACGGAATAAGGAAAATATAACGTAACCGGAGAACCCTCACCAACGCGCAGTGGCCTGTTTTTTGGGTATTTTTGGATAAAAAAGAGCTGGCCGTCACAGAAAGCCGCCTTCGCTCCGCCGGACGGCGCGATGATTGTATTCATAAGGTGAATGTCGTATAACATAGCGCTACCGAGGGGTGTCCCGTGAGGGCTGAGATGGCGCAAGCCGAACCCTTTGAACCTGATCTGGGTCATGCCAGCGAAGGGACGGGTCGGCAATTTTGCCAGCATTACCGCCATTGCCTGTTCACACCCCTGCACGCCCGGATCTCCCCTGCACAACTGGAGGTCCTGTGATTGTTCCCGCGTTTAGCCAAGGTCTTTATGGCCGTTTACGCCAGCTGGCCGCCGCTGACTGGCAGCACTATGTGGCGCACCCTTTCGTCCGGCAGCTCGCCGAAGGCACCCTTGCTGAAAGCGCATTTCGTCGCTATCTCACCCAGGATTATCTGTTTCTGATCCATTTCGCCCGCAGCTACGCGCTGCTGGTGAGTAAACTGCGCACGCTGCCGGAGATGCGCGCCGCGGCCGCCTCCATGAACGCCATTCTTAACGAAGTGCCGCTGCACGTCGGCTACTGCGCCCAGTGGGGCATTAGCGAACCGGAGATGGCCGCCCAGCCTGAAGCGCCGGAAACCATCAACTATACCCGCTACGTGCTGGATATCGGCCATGCAGGCGACGCGCTGGATCTGCTGGTCGCTCTGATGCCCTGCGTAGCGGGTTACGCCGAAATCGGTCTGGGCCTGCTGCATCACCCCACCACCCGACTGGACGACAATCCTTACGCCTCGTGGATCCGCAACTACGGCGATGAAGGCTATCTGCAGGGCGTCAGCGCCGCGCTGGCGCTGCTGGAGACCGTGTGGCAACAGCGTGGAAGCGAGACCCGTATCACTGAACTGAGCGACATCTTCACCACCGCCACCCGCCTTGAGGCGCAGTTCTGGCAGATGGGGCTCAACGCCGCGGTGGAGTCCCGGGCGTGACGGCGCCAGGTATCGAGGTCCGCAATCTGAGCCTCCATTTCGGCGACCGCCGCCTGTTCGACAATCTGTCGCTGACGGTCCCCGGCGGCCAGTGGGTGTCGCTGCTCGGCGCCAGCGGGGCCGGAAAAACCAGCCTGCTGCGGGTCATGGCCGGCCTGGCCCCCGCCACCTGCGGGGAAGTGGTCGCCAGCGACGGCAAGCCGATACCCGGCCGCCTGGCGTGGATGGGGCAGAAAGATCTGCTTTACCCCTGGCTGAGCGTTCGGGAGAACGTCGCCCTCGGCGCGCGGCTGCGCGGTGAGAAAGTGGATCACGCCCGGGTCGCCACCCTGCTGGAACAGGTGGAGCTCGCCTCCTGCGCCGACGCCCGGCCGGCGACGCTCTCCGGCGGGATGCGTCAGCGCGCCGCGCTGGCCCGCACCCTGTATGAGGACCGGCCCATCGTGCTAATGGATGAGCCTTTCTCGGCGCTGGACACCCTCACCCGCACGCGCATTCAGACCCTCGCGGCCACTCTGCTGGCGGGGCGGACGGTGGTGCTGATCACCCACGATCCGCTGGAAGCCTGCCGGCTGAGCCACCGTCTGCTGGTCCTCTCGGCCGCCGACGGGGAGATCGACGACAGCCATCACCTCACCGGCGCGCCTCCGCGCGCGCCGGACGCGCCCGAGCTGTTGAACGCCCAGGCGGCGCTGCTGCAGCAGTTGATGAGGGCCCACTCATGAGCGGACGTCTCTGGCGCGGCGGCATGGTGTTCTGCGGACTGATGCTTCTCTGGGGGCTGGCCAGCCGCAGCGGCATTCCGCGCTTTCTTTTACCCTCCCCGGCGGCGGTCGCCGAGGCGCTGTGGGTCAATCGCGCCTATCTCGGCTGGCACACGCTGATTACCCTCAGCGAGATCCTCAGCGGCCTGGCGCTGGGGGTGGCGCTCGGCGTCACGCTGGCGCTGGGCATGATCCTCTCCCCGCGCCTGCAGCGCTGGCTGATGCCGCTGGTGCTCACCAGCCAGGCGATCCCGGTCTTTGCCCTCGCCCCGCTGCTGGTGCTGTGGCTGGGGTTTGGCATGAGCGCCAAAGTGGCGATGGCGGTGCTGGTGATTTTCTTTCCCGTCACTTCCGCCTTCTTTGACGGCTTGCGACGGGTCAACCACGACTATCTCGATCTGGCGCGCAGCATGAACGCCTCCTTTGGCGCTCAGCTACGGCATGTCCGCCTGATGGCCGCCCTGCCGGCGCTGGGCTCGGGCCTGCGCATGGCGGCGGCGGTGGCCCCCATCGGCGCCATTATCGGCGAATGGGTCGGCTCCGCCGAGGGACTGGGCTACGTCATGCTCAATGCCAACGCGCGGCTGCAAACCGATATCTGCTTCGCCGCGCTGTTTATTTTAGTGCTGCTGACCCTCTTCCTGTGGCTGGCGGTAGACACCCTGCTGCACCGGCTGATCGACTGGTCGCCGGAATAATCATGAAGTAATAAAGGAAAACAGATGAAAACGTCGCTTTTCGCCGGGGCAACCCTGACGACGCTGCTCAGCGGTCACGCGCTGGCCAATGAACCGCTCACCCTGGTGCTGGACTGGTATATTAACCCCGACCATGCGCCGATTATGGTGGCCGAGCAGATCGGCGCCTTTAAGGCCCAGGGTCTGGACGTCAAGATTGTCCCTCCGTCGGATCCGGCGCTGCCGCCCCGTATGGTGGCCGCCCGTCAGGCAGACCTGGCCATCACCTACCAGCCGCAGGTGCACTTCTTCGCTGACGAAGGATTACCGCTGGTGCGCGTGGGCACCCTGATCAACTCGCCGCTGAATACGGTGATCGCCCTCGATAAGCAGATCAAAACCCCGGCGGATCTGCAAGGCAGGAAGGTGGGTTACTCGGTCAGCGGCATTGAGCAGGCCACCCTGGCGACCATGGCGCAGCATTCGGGGATCGATCCGGCCAGTATCAAGCTGGTCAACGTCAATTTTCAGCTGACCAGCGCTCTGCTGGCGGGCCAGGTGGACGCGGTCATCGGCGGCTATCGTAATATAGAAGCGCAGGAGCTGAAGCTGCAGGGCAAAGCTCCGGTGGTGATGAACGTCGAGGATTACGGCGTGCCGGCCTATGACGAGCTGGTGATTGTCGCCCACCGCGACGCGATTCATGAGGCGAAAATCCGTAAATTCCTCACCGCCCTGCAGGCCGGGGTCAGCTACCTGCGCGCCCATCCGCAGGAGAGCTGGGAGGCGTTCGCCGCCGCGCACCCGGAGCTGAAGACCGAGCTTAACCATCAGGCGTGGCTGCAAACCGTGCCGCTGTTCGCCACCGATCCGGCGGCGCTGGATAAAGCGCGCTATGACACTTACGAACAGTTTTTATATAACAATAAGTTGGTGAAAAAAGTTACACCTTTAACAAATTATGCGGTTGAGCTGCATTGACTCTTGCTATCGCTGACGGAAGGCTTTCCGTCAGCGCTTTAACGCAGCGGCAATAAAAATATAGAGACTTTCTCACTAATAATTACACTTTAAAGGGTTATCGTTACCTTGGGTTGTTTTATTATAATTCAGCAGGTTATGTTAATTTTTACCCCGGTAAGAATAGCGTCAAAATAACGCAATCAATAAAACGTTGAATGCGGATTTAAAAAGCCATATATTGTGCGCGCTTTATGAATGCCAATTCAATTCCTTACACCAATTATTCAACCAGCGTTCAACCGCAATGCTGGTTGTGGGAGTGATATGATGACGGATAAAGTCCGTATTGATACTTTACGTGCTGATTTATTAGACGCAAACAACGAAACCTTTTTGGCCCGTCAGGCCGAATTTGAATCGAATGTCAGGAGTTACCCGCGTAAGTTACCGCTGGCTATCACTAAAGCTGAAGGCGTGTGGCTGACGGATGCGGATAACAAACAGTACCTGGACTGCCTCGCCGGCGCCGGTACTCTCGCTCTGGGCCACAACCACCCTGATGTATTGCAGAGCATCCAAAGTGTCATTACCAGCGGCTTGCCGTTACATACTCTCGATCTGACTACCCCGTTAAAAGATCGTTTCTCCGAATACCTGCTCTCTTGCCTGCCGGGCGAAGGGAAAGAGTATTGCCTGCAGTTCACCGGTCCTTCCGGGGCTGACGCCGTGGAAGCGGCGCTGAAGCTGGCGAAAAAATACACCGGCCGTTCCGCGGTGATCAGCTTCTCCGGCGGCTATCACGGGATGACCCATGGCGCGCTGTCCGTCACTGGCAACCTGTCGCCGAAAGCGGCGGTCAACGGCATGATGCCGGAAGTCCAGTTCATGCCTTACCCGCACCTGTATCGTTGCCCGCTGGGCATCGGCGGCGAAGCCGGCGTCAAAGCGCTAACCTACTACTTCGAAAACCTGATCAAGGACGTAGAGAGCGGCGTCCGTAAACCGGCGGCGGTTATCCTCGAAGCCGTTCAGGGCGAAGGCGGCGTGAACCCGGCGCCGGTCGAGTGGCTGCAGCGCATCCGCAAAGTGACCGAAGAGCACGGCATTCTGCTGATCGTCGATGAAGTGCAGGCTGGCTTTGCCCGTACCGGTAAATTCTTCGCCTTCGAACACGCCGGTATTCAGCCGGACATCATCGTGATGTCGAAAGCGGTTGGCGGCGGTCTGCCGCTGGCGGTGCTGGGCATTAAAAAGCAGTTCGACGCCTGGGAACCGGGTCACCACACCGGCACCTTCCGCGGCAACCAGCTGGCGATGGCTACCGGCCTGACCACCCTGCGTCATCTGCGCGACAACAAGATTGCTGACAAAGTCGCCGCCCAGGGCGAGTGGCTGAAAGGCAAACTGGCGGAGCTGCAGAAGCGCTACCCGGTAATCGGCCACGTTCGCGGTCTCGGTCTGATGATCGGTATCGAAATCGTCAAGCCGAACGAAGCGCAGGATCACATGGGTTGCTACCCGGCTGACGGCGAACTCTCTGCCCTGCTGCAGAAGAAATGCTTCGAAGCGGGCCTGATTCTGGAGCGCGGTGGCCGTCACGGCTGCGTGCTGCGCCTGCTGCCGTCCCTGCTGATCAGCAACGCGGAACTGGATGTGTTCCTCGACAAATTTGAACAGGCCCTGCTGGCCGCCGGCGTAAAACCGGTCTGAGTGGAGTAAGTGACCACCATGTCCACATTGAATCCGATTCTTGCTGGTTCGGCGCAGAGCGTTGAGGCCTATCAGCAGGTTATCGAGCAGACCAGTCAGGCCGTTGTGCAGTGGCTGAAGCAACCTGAGATGTATCAGGGGAAAAGCGTTGACGAACTGCGTGAGCGTATCTCCCTTGAGTTTAACGAACAGGGTTTGGGTAACCAGGCGGCGATTGACCGTGCAATCGAGTACTTCCTGAAAGACAGTCTGTCGGTGCATCACCCGCAGTGCGTGGCGCACCTGCACTGCCCGAGCCTGGTGATTAGCCAGGCGGCGGAAGTGTTGATCAACGCCACCAACCAGAGCATGGACTCCTGGGACCAGAGCCCGTCGGCGACCATCATTGAGATGAAGCTGATCGAGTGGCTGCGCGCCCGGGTCGGCTATCCGGCAGGCGACGCCGGCGTCTTCACCAGCGGCGGCACCCAGAGCAATCTGATGGGGCTGATGCTGGCGCGCGACGCCTTCTTTGCCCGTCAGGGACACTCCATCCAGCAGGATGGGCTGCCGGGGGATATCCGCAAGTACAAAGTACTGTGCTCCGAAAACGCCCACTTCTCCGTGCAGAAGAACATGGCGCTGATGGGGCTCGGCTACCGCTCGGTCACGCTGGTGAAAACCGACGAATTCGCGCGGATGGACGTGGCCGATCTGCAGGCGAAGATTGCGCAAGCGCAGGCTAACGGCGAGCAGATCATGGCGATCGTCGCCACCGCCGGCACCACCGACGCGGGGGCTATCGACCCGCTGCGCGACATCGCCGGTATCGCCGCGGAGCATCAGATCTGGCTGCACGTTGACGCAGCATGGGGCGGCGCGCTGCTGCTGTCTGAGCAGTATCGCGACTATCTTGACGGTCTGGAGCTGGTGGATTCCGTTACCCTGGACTTCCACAAGCAGTTTTTCCAGACCATCAGCTGCGGCGCGTTCCTGCTGAAGGATGCCCGCCATTACGAGCTGATGCGTTATCAGGCGGCCTATCTCAACTCCGAGTTCGATGAAGAACACGGCGTGCCGAACCTGGTGTCCAAATCGCTGCAGACCACCCGACGCTTCGATGCGCTGAAGCTGTGGATGGGCCTCGAAGCGCTGGGCCAGAAGCAGTATGCCGCGATCATCGATCACGGCGTCACCATGGCGAAAAACGTCGCGGAGTACGTGAAGTCTCAGCCGACGCTGGAGCTGGTGATGCAGCCGCAGCTAGCGAGCGTGCTGTTCCGTTCCCGTCCGGCGCAGATGGCGCAGAGCGACGCGGCGGTAATCGCCCTGCTCAACCAGCGCGTCGGCGACGCCCTGCTGACTTCCGGCCGCGCTAACGTCGGCGTGACCGAGCACAACGGCGTTACCTGCCTGAAGCTGACCCTGCTGAACCCGGTGGTGACGCTGGATGATGTGAAGGTCCTGCTGAGCCTGGTGGAGCGCACCGCTCAGGAGCTGCTGGCGCAATAATCTGCCTGAGCGAGGCGGCGTCTGTCGCCCCGCTCAACGGCCAGCCCAGCCAGTACTAAGCCGATAAGTTCTCTTATCGGCTTTTTTTATGCCTGCCTGCGCTACCGACGCGCTTCTACGCTTCTCGCCGTAGGTTCGTTGACGCCTGCCCGCCGCGATGCCACAGTATGGTCCCGATAATGGCAATCGCCAGAACCTAACGTCCCGGTAATAAGGATGATAATGGAGAAACGCTTACCCGGCCTCGATCTCGACGCCCTGCGCAGCTTTGTGACCGGCATGGAGTGCGGCAGCTTCGCCCTGGCGGCGCAGCGTCTGGCGCGCTCCACCTCCGCCGTCAGCGCCCAGCTTAAAAAGCTGGAGGGCCAGTGCGGCGCCGCGCTGGTGGTTAAGCAGGGGCGGCACCTGGCGCTGACCGCGGAAGGCGAAAAGTTAATGAGCTACGCCAGACGGCTGCTGGCGCTCAATGATGAAACCCTGCGCGCGCTGCAGGGCGAGCGGCTCACCGGCGAAATTCACCTTGGCATGCAGGAAGATTTTGGCGAATCGCTGATGCCGGGGATCCTTGGGCAGTTTACCCGCCACCATCCGCAGGTACGGATAGTCGCGAGGGTGGATCGCAATGGCCCGCTGCGCCAGGCGCTGGCGGAGGAGACGCTGGATCTGGCGCTGCTGTGGCAAACCGAAGATCAGGGTCCGGGGCTGGGCCGCTGTCCGCTGGCGTGGATTGCGCATCCTGACTTTGACGTTCGCGCGCGGCTGGCGTCCGGCGAGCCGCTGCCGCTGGTGATGTTCGACAGCCCGTGCCTGATGCGTTCCCGCGCCATTGCCTGTCTCGATGCCGCTGGGATCCCCTGGCAGGTGGTGTTCGTCAGCCACAGCCTGAGCGGCATCTGGGCGGCGGTGCAGGCCGGCCTGGGGCTGACGGTTCGCACCCGCATCGGCATGCCCGGCAATCTGCGCCCCGCCGGCGGACTGCTGCCATCCCCTGGCAGTCTGGCCGTCAGTCTGCAACAAACCCCGCGTCAGGAACCCCATTCCGCCGCGGTCGCGCTGCTCGGCGAACTGATGACCGAAGCCCTGCAGGGGTGGGTTGAAAGGTGACAGTGTCACGATAACTCCCCTAACCCTCTCCCGAAGGGAGAGGGAACCGTTCGGCAGTCACCGGCAAGGGGTATTCTGCGCCGTTCCCGTTTCAGTGCCCGGTGGCGGCTGCGCCTTACCGGGCCTACATTCTTCCTACGCGCTCCCGTAGGCCGGGCAAGCGCAGCGCCGCCCGGCATCAGGTATAAGGCCTGGAGGGATCCATCCGCCAGAGGCCTGCGCCGCGGGTCAGGCTTTGCTCTCCTGCAACAGCTGCTGGATCACCTGCTCCTGGCGGGCATAATCCCCTTCGCCGAAGGCGGTATAGCGAAGCTGCCCGCGAGCGTCAAAAATGTAATGCGCCGGCCAGTATTGATTGCCAAAGGCGTTCCAGATGCTGTACTCATTATCCGCCACCACCGGGTAGGTTATCCGCCACTCCTTCACCGCCTGGCGAAGCAGCGGCAGCGAACGCTCCCAGGGATATTCAGGAGTATGCACGCCAATCACCACCAGCCCGGCCGCGCGGTATTTGTTCGCCCAGTCGCGCACGTAAGGCAGGGTATGCTGGCAGTTGATGCACTCCCGGGTCCAGAAATCCACCAGCACCACTTTGCCCTTCAGACGCTCCGGGGTTAACGCCGGGCTATTGAGCCATGCGCTGCCCCCCACCAGCGAAGGCATGGCGCTGCTGGGCTCGGGCATAGCGATCGGTTGCAGAACCGTTTTCTGCGTCGGCTGCGGCAGACGGGCGGCCAGCCGCTGCTCCAGCGCCTGACTCCACCCTCCCGCGCTTTGCAAATAGCGGTCGCCGCCGCTGGCGATCAGCGCCACCGAGGCCAGCATCGCCACCCCCGCCAGCCGGCGCAGCCGTTCGCCGAACGCCAGCCCGAAACGCAGACGGGCAATCAACGCCGCGCCGCACCACCCGAGCAGGAATAACATCAGCGCCCCGCCGCTGCCGTAGGCCAGCAGCAACCCACCGGTGGTCGCCTGGCCCGGATGCACAAAGCCCAGGCTCAGTATCGCCCCCAGTACCGGCCCGGCGCACGGCGCCCACAGCAGACCCACCGCCAGCCCGGCCAGCAACGAACCGATCCAGCCGCGCTGGCGTGAGCTGGCGTCGTTAAGCTGATTCCCCAGCGCCACCAGCGGTGAAGTCAGCCGCTGTGCGATGCGCTGCGAAAGCAGACTCAGCCCGACAAGGGCGAAGAACGCCAGCGCCAGGCTGCGTCCAACCAGAGTCAGATTGACCACCCAGCCGCTGGCGACCGTCACCAGCCACGAGACAACGCCGAACATCAGCGCCATTCCCGCCAGCATGATCGCCAGCTGCCCCCGGCGGCCCCGGACGCTGGCGAACAGCAGCGGGATCACCGGCAGCGTACAGGGGCTCAGCAGGGTTAACATCCCGCCGAAAAACGCAATTAATATCGACATCGCCTTCTCCTCATTGTGTCGTCGCTGCCGGGAGTGGCAGCCACGACATTACAGCAAGGAGATGTAGGGCGGATGTGTCAGGAAAGCGGGAGAATTGTCGGCTTAGTTTTCCAACTGCGCCGGAGATACAGCAGGATACAATCCCTGCGCGGCGAGACGCACGCTGGCGTCCAGGCCGCCCTGCGGGCGGTTGGACAGGCGCAGCGTGCCGTTCATCTGCCTGACAAGCTGCGCGGCGATCGCCAGTCCCAGACCGGTGCCGCCGGTATCGCGATTGCGCGAGTCCTCCAGGCGAAAAAAGGGCTGCAGCACCGCCTGCAGCGACGCCTCAGGGATCCCCGGCCCCTCATCCAGCACATGGATAGTGATATCCCCGGCGGCGTCGCGGGTCAGGGTTACCGTTACCGTGGCGCCGAATTTCAGCCCGTTATCGATAAGGTTAGTCATCACCCGGCGCAGGGCCTGCGGTGGGATCCACACCACCCCGGCGCTCTCCTCGGGGCAAAACCGCACCGGCCGGCCAACGTCGGCATAATCGCAGGCGATACTGTCGAGAAAGGCGTCAAGGTTCAGCCGCTGGCGCGCCTCCGCCAGCGGCTGCGAGGTGCGGGCGAAGGCGATACCTTCGCGCACCAGGCGGGTCATATTGTCGAGATCCTGCAGCAGTTTGTCGCGCAGTTCCGGCTGGTCGGCCATCTCCACCCGCAGCTTCATCCGGGTGATCGGCGTTTGCAGATCGTGGGAGATGGCGGCGAGGATCCGCGCCCGCTCCTGCAGATGATCGTGGATGCGGGTCTGCATCGCATTAAACGCGCGGGCGGCACGGCGCACCTCCTCCGGCCCCTGCTCGGCCATGGTTCCCGCCGTGTCGCTGGCCGGCTCAAGCGCATTCACCGCATGGGTAAAACGGGTGATGGGCAGCAGTACCTGGCGAACCGCGTACCAGGCGCAGGCCAGCAGGAGGACAAACTGAGCGATCAGCACCACCGGTAGCCAGCGGGCGATGGGCGGTAGCTTTGGCCACAGGTCGAGGGTCAAGGGGGCGCCATCGTGGAGGGTAATATGGGCCTGGATATGCTGACGCGGACCGGGGATCGCCACAATACTCACCGGATATTGCGCGCTCAGCGCCTCCTGCAGGGAGCGCGCCGCGTCCCGGGCGCGCCAGCTGTCCGGGTAGTCGCCGCGTTCGCCGGCGTCCAGCTGATAGCGGTAGTTGCCGCGCGCCAGCTTCGGCAGCCATTGCGGGCGTTCAGCGGGCGGCAGACGGTCGAGGATCGCCACGCTGGTGGCGACATCAGACGCCAGATTGCCCAGCATCACACTGCGGACGCTGCTCATTCGCTCATAAAACAGCAGCGACAGGGTTAAGGTGTTCGCCAGCAGCAGCGCCAGAAACAGCAGCGCCATCAGCCTCGACTGCAGCGAGACGGGCCAGAACCTCATTCATTCCTCTCGCGGATGGAGACCGGGACCGACAGCACATAGCCTTCGCTACGCACCGTCTTAATATAGGCCGGCTCCCGGGCATCCTCCCGCAGGCGCTGACGCAGTCGGCTCACCAGCAGGTCGATTGACCGTTCGAACAGTTCGGCGTCGCGTCCCTGGGTCAGATTGAGCAGCTGATCGCGGTTCAGCACCCGCTGGGGATGGTCGAGAAACACCCGCAGCAGTCGATATTCCGCCCCGCTGAGGGCGACAATCGCCCCGCTGAGGGCGACAATCGCCCCGCTGTCGTCCAGCAGATGGCGGGCGGCGGTATCGAGCAGCCAGTCGCCAAAGGCGATCAGCCTGCCCGCCTCGGTGATCTGCAGGTTGGGCGGCAGCGCCCGGGTGCGGCGTAAAATGGCCTTGATGCGCGCCAGCAGTTCGCGGGCCACAAAGGGTTTAATCAGATAATCGTCAGCCCCCATTTCCAGGCCGAGGATCCGGTCGCTGTCGTCGGTGCGGGCGGTGAGCATCAGCACCGGAATATCCTGCTGCGGGTTAGCGCGCAGCAGGCGGCAGAGCGTTAAGCCATCCTCGCCCGGCATCATGATATCCAGCACAATCAGGTCAATTTGATGATTTTTGAGCACCGACCACATGGCTTTGCCGTTCGCCGCGCCGCTGGCGCGATATCCCGATTTTTCCAGATAGTCGACAATCAGTTCCCGGATGTCGCGGTCGTCATCGACGACCAGGATGTGGTCAACACGCTCCAAAGGATGCTCCTGCGGCAAAATAAACTCTTCACAAGCATAAGCCGTGTTGCCGGAAGCGCAACGTCGCGCCGCCGGCAAGTCGCGGGTTACAACCGATCGGCGTCCACCACCGCCTGCACAAACGCCGTCGGATCCTCCTGCGGCGGGTTATGGCCTACCGCCCCCGGCAGATCCCGGTGCTCATATTTACCGGTAAATTTGGCCCGGTAGCTGGCCGGAGCCGGATGCGGCGCGCCGTTATTCGCCCCTTCCAGAGTGATGGTGGGCACGGTTATCGGCGGCAGCGCCGCCAGCCGTTGTTCATAGCCGGCATACTTCGCTTCCCCCTTCTCCAGCCCCAGGCGCCAGCGGTAGTTGCTGATGGCGATCGCCACGTGGTCCGGGTTATCCAGCGCCCGGGCGGTTTTGGCAAAGGTCGCGTCGCTGAATGGCCACTGCGGAGACGCCTGATGCCAGATAAATTTCGCAAAGTCGTGGGTGTTCTGCCGGTAACCGGCTTCGCCGCGCGGGGTGGCAAAATAGAACTGATACCACCACGACAGTTCCGCCTGCGGCGGCAGCGGTTTTTCGCCAATCTGCTGGCTGCTGATCAGATACCCGCTCACCGAGACCAGGGATTTCACCCGCTGCGGCCACAGCGCGGCGACGATATCCGCCGTGCGCGCCCCCCAGTCAAAGCCGGCCAGATCTGCCTGCCTGATGTTCAGGGCGTCCATCAAATGGACAATATCGGCCGCCATCGCCGACGGCTGACCATTACGCGGCGTTTTCGCCGACAGGAAACGGGTGGCGCCGTAGCCGCGCAGATACGGCACAATCACCCGGTAACCCTTCTGCGCTAAAGCCGGCGCCACCTGGGCATAGCTCTGAATATCGTAGGGCCAGCCGTGCAGCAGAATCACCGGCTGGCCGTCCCGCGGACCGATATCCACGTAGCCAATATTCAGATCGCCAGCGTGAATCTGGTGGATTTTGTCGAACGCCCCCGCGTCTTCAGCGGCGCAAACGGCGGCGGACCACAGGGTGGATAACCCCAGCGCCGCGGCGCTGGCATACCGGATCAGGGATAATCTGTTCATCGCTTTCTCACCTTTTATCTTCATCAAGAGAGTACGTGACCAGTTAAGCGGAAATTTGTATCCGCCATGTGCCCGACCGGGGCCATTTTTATCTCTTAATGTCAGGAACCCGCCGCGGGATACAGTGTGATACACAGTTCACGTTGGCAATTGTTGCGGGCTTGTGAATTTCTGCTTGCCCCCGGGCATAAATCCGCTACCGTGTCAGCCATTTTTACCACCTGATAACCCAGGAGCCCGCTATGGCGATTTTTGATGGTCACAATGACCTGCTGCTGAATCTCTGGCTTCACCATCGCGAGGATCCGGTGACCGCCTTCTTTGCCGGGATAGAGAACGGCCACCTCGATTATCCGCGTATTCTCCAGGGCGGTCTGGCCGGCGGCCTGTTCGCCCTCTTTGTGCCGCCGCAGGAGTACATCGCCCGTATGGCGCCGCAGTACGCCAGCCAGGCGTGGGATCCCTTAACGATCCTCTGGCAGCAGCTGGCTATTCTCAAGGCGATTTGCGCCCATGACGCCAGCCGCGCGCGGCTGTGCCTGAGCGCGGCGGATATCGAACGCTGTCGTCAGGATAAGGCGCTGGCGATGGTGGCGCACATCGAAGGCGCCGGCGGGTTCGACGCGCAAGGCGACGATCTGCAGGCCTTTTATCGCGCCGGGGTGCGCAGCATCGGTCCGTTCTGGAATATCGCTAATCGCTTCGGCTGCGGGGTCACCGGCGCCTTTCCCGGCAGCCCGGACAGCGGGCCGGGTCTTACCGGCGAGGGCATCGCGCTCATCGCCCAGGCCAACGCCCTGAAGATGCAGATCGATGTTTCGCACATGAATGAACAGGCTTTTTGGGATACCGCCCACCATTCCACCGCCCCGCTGGTGGCCACCCACTCCAATGCCCACGCCCTGTGCCCGCAGCCGCGCAACCTGACCGATCGGCAACTGCGGGCGATCCGCGACAGCGGCGGCGTAGTGGGCGTCAATTTCGGCAACGCCTTCCTGCGCGCCGACGGACGGCGCGATAGCGACACGCCCATCGCCACCATCGTCCGGCATATCGACTATCTTATTAACATAATGGGTGAGGATCATGTGGCCCTCGGTTCGGATTTTGACGGCGTCACCCTGCCGGACGCGCTGGGGGATGTGGCCGGCTTACCGCTGCTAATCAATGCCTTGCGTGACAGCGGCTATGATCAATTGGTGCTGGATAAGCTGCTGTGGCGTAACTGGCTGCGGGTATTAAAACATGTTTGGCAACAATAGGTTATATTGTAAACATAAAGTTAAATCCTTACAGATTCCGGGTTGATCTCTCACCCGGTGAAGCGCAATATGCGGCGGCCGTCACAGATCCTGCATTATCCGTGAGGCCTGTGGTCATTTTTAAGAGGAACAAAACATGTGGAAGAAACCTGCTTTTATCGATTTACGTCTCGGTCTGGAAGTGACGCTGTACATTTCTAACCGCTAATCGCCCCGCCCGCCGTTCGCGCGGGCATCTTTTTACATTACCCGGTCCGTCTTCATGTTCATTAAAGTCCTCGGTTCCGCCGCCGGCGGCGGTTTCCCGCAATGGAACTGCAACTGCGCCAACTGCCAGGGTCTGCGCGACGGCACGATCCAGGCCAGCGCCCGCACCCAGTCGTCGATCATCGTCAGCGATAACGGTCAGGAGTGGGTGCTGTGCAACGCCTCGCCGGATATCAGTCAGCAGATTTCCCACACGCCCGAGTTAAATAAAGCCGGCGTGCTGCGCGGAACGCATATCGGCGGCATTATTCTCACCGACAGCCAGATCGACCACACCACCGGGTTACTGAGCCTGCGCGAAGGCTGCCCGCACCAGGTGTGGTGCACCCCGGAGGTCCATGAGGATCTCTCCACCGGTTTCCCGGTGTTTACCATGCTTCGACACTGGAACGGCGGCCTGGTGCATCACCCCATCGCGCCGCAGCAGCCTTTTACCGTTGACGCCTGTCCTGATTTGCAGTTTACCGCGGTGCCTATCGCCAGCAACGCGCCGCCCTATTCACCGTATCGCGACCGGCCGCTGCCGGGCCATAACGTGGCGCTGTTTATCGAAAACCGCCGCAACGGGCAGACGCTGTTCTACGCACCGGGGCTCGGTGAACCGGATAAGACCATTCTGCCATGGCTGCAAAAAGCGGATTGTCTGCTGATCGATGGCACCGTCTGGCAGGATGACGAACTGCAGGCCGCCGGCGTTGGGCGCAATACCGGCCGCGATATGGGCCACCTGGCGCTCGGTGATGAGCACGGGATGATGGCCCTGCTGGCCTCCCTGTCGGCAAAACGTAAAATTCTTATTCATATCAATAACACCAACCCGATCCTTAACGAGCGGTCTCCCCAGCGCCAGGCGCTGACGCAACAGGGGATTGAAGTGAGCTGGGACGGGATGGCTATCACCCTTCAGGAAACCGCATGCTGATCACCGACACGCTGTCGCCGCAGGCCTTTGAAGAGGCCCTGCGGGCCAAAGGCGCCTTCTACCATATTCACCACCCTTACCACATTGCCATGCATAACGGCGACGCGACCCGCGAGCAAATTCAGGGCTGGGTGGCGAACCGGTTTTACTACCAGACCACCATTCCGCTGAAAGACGCGGCGATCATGGCCAACTGCCCGGACGCGCAGACCCGGCGCAAATGGGTGCAGCGGATCCTCGACCACGATGGCAGCCATGGCGAGGACGGCGGGATTGAAGCCTGGCTGCGGCTGGGAGAAGCGGTCGGTCTGAGCCGCGACGATCTGCTCAGCGAGCGCCACGTCTTGCCCGGCGTGCGCTTCGCGGTGGATGCCTATCTTAATTTCGCCCGTCGCGCCTGCTGGCAGGAGGCGGCCTGCAGCTCTCTGACCGAGCTGTTCGCCCCGCAGATCCATCAGTCGCGCCTCGACAGCTGGCCGCAGCACTACCCGTGGATCAAAGAGGAAGGCTATTTTTACTTCCGCAGCCGTCTGAGCCAGGCCAACCGCGACGTGGAGCATGGCCTGGCGCTGGCGAAGGCCTACTGCGACAGCGCTGAAAAACAGAACCGGATGCTGGAGATCCTGCAGTTTAAGCTCGACATTTTATGGTCGATGCTTGACGCCATGACCATGGCCTATGCCCTGCAGCGCCCGCCCTATCATACGGTCACCGACAAGGCGGCCTGGCACACGACCCGACTGGTGTAACCATGCAAAAAACCTCCATCGTCGCCTTTCGTCGCGGCTACCGTCTGCAGTGGGAAGCTGCCCAGGAGAGCCATGTGATCCTCTATCCGGAGGGAATGGCTAAACTCAATGAGACCGCCGCGGCGATCCTCGAGCTGGTGGACGGCCGGCGTGACGTCGCGGCAATTATCGCCGTGCTCAACGAACGCTTCCCGGAAGCCGGTGGCGTCGATGACGACGTCATCGAGTTCCTGCAGATAGCCTGTCAACAGAAGTGGATCACCTGCCGTGAGCCAGAGTAAACCCGCCGTCAATCCGCCGCTGTGGCTGCTGGCGGAGCTAACCTACCGCTGCCCGCTGCAGTGCCCCTACTGTTCGAATCCGCTGGACTTCGCCCAACAGGACAAGGAGCTGACCACCGAACAATGGATCGAGGTCTTTCGCCAGGCGCGGGCGATGGGCAGCGTACAGCTGGGCTTTTCCGGCGGCGAGCCGCTGACCCGTAAAGATCTGCCAGAGCTGATCCGCGCCGCGCGCGACCTCGGATTCTATACCAACCTGATCACCTCCGGCATAGGGCTGACGGAGAGCAAACTCGACGCCTTCAGCGAGGCCGGGCTGGACCATATCCAGATTAGCTTCCAGGCCAGCGATGAGGTGCTCAACGCTGCGCTGGCCGGTAACAAAAAAGCCTTCCAGCAGAAGCTGGCGATGGCCAGGGCGGTAAAAGCGCGCGACTACCCGATGGTGCTCAACTTCGTTCTTCACCGGCACAACATCGATCAGCTGGATAAAATTATCGCGCTGTGCATTGAGCTGGAAGCGGATGACGTTGAGCTGGCCACCTGCCAGTTCTACGGTTGGGCGTTCCTCAATCGCGAGGGGCTGCTGCCGACCCGGGAACAGATCGCCCGCGCCGAGCAGGTGGTCGCCGACTACCGGCAGAAAATGGCCGCCAGCGGCAATCTCACCAACCTGCTGTTTGTCACCCCGGACTATTACGAAGAGCGGCCGAAAGGCTGCATGGGCGGCTGGGGATCGATTTTCCTCAGCGTTACCCCGGAAGGCACCGCCCTGCCGTGCCACAGCGCGCGTCAGCTGCCGGTGGCGTTTCCGTCGGTGCTGGAGCAGAGCCTGGAGTCGATCTGGTATGACTCGTTCGGCTTCAATCGCTACCGTGGGTATGACTGGATGCCGGAGCCGTGCCGCTCCTGTGATGAAAAAGAGAAAGACTTCGGCGGCTGCCGCTGCCAGGCCTTTATGCTGACCGGCAGCGCCGATAACGCCGACCCGGTGTGCAGCAAATCGCCGCATCATCACAAAATCCTCGACGCCCGGCGCGAAGCGGCCTGCAGCGACATAAAAGTCAGCCAGCTGCAGTTCCGCAACCGTACCCGCTCGCAGCTGATCTACAAAACCCGGGACCTGTAATGACGCTGGCGACACGCACCGTCACGCTGCCGGGCGGCCTGCAGGCCACCCTGGTCCATCAGCCGCATGCCGATCGCGCCGCGGCCCTGGCGCGGGTCGCCGCCGGCAGCCACCACGAACCATCGCGCTTTCCCGGTCTGGCGCACCTGCTGGAGCATCTGCTGTTTTACGGCGGTGAGCGCTACCGGGATGATGACCGGCTGATGGGCTGGGTGCAGCGCCAGGGCGGAAGCGTGAATGCCACCACCCTGGCCCGCCACAGCGCGTTCTTTTTCGAGGTCGCCGCCGATGGTCTGGCTGACGGTGTCGCGCGTCTACAGGAGATGCTGCAGGCGCCGCGGCTGCTCAGGGAAGATATTCAGCGTGAAGTGGCGGTGATTGACGCCGAGTACCGCCTGATCCAGCAGCATGAGCCGTCGCGCCGGGAAGCCGCCGTGCGCCACGCCGCCAGCGCGCCCGCGGCCTTTCGCCGCTTTCAGGTAGGCAATGCCGACGCGCTGGCGGGCGATCTCCCTGCACTGCAGGCGGCGTTACGTGATTTTCACCGCACCCATTACGTCGCCCGGCGGATGCAGCTCTGGCTGCAAGGGCCGCAGTCGCTGGAGGCGCTCGGCGAGCTGGCGGCCCGTTTCGCCGTCGGGCTTGCCGCAGGCGAGGCTCCACCGCCGGCGCCGCCGCTGCGCCTGGGCGAGTCCACTGCACTGCAGCTGGCGGTCTCCAGCCAGCCCGCGCTGTGGCGCAGCCCGCTGATCGCCTTAAGTGACAACGTCACGTTATTGCGCGAGTTTTTGCTTGATGAAGCCCCTGGCAGCCTGATGGCCGGGCTGCGCCAGCGTGGCCAGGCGCAAGAGGTGGCGCTGAGCTGGTTGTATCAGGATCAGCGCCTCGGCTGGCTGGCGCTGGTCTTCGCCAGCGACCGGCCGGAACAGGTCGACCAGCAGATAACCCACTGGCTGCAGGCGCTACGGCAGACGACGCCAGACCAGCAGCAACACTACTATCAGCTGTCCTGGCGCCGTTTTCAAACGCTGTCGCCCCTCGATCAGCTGCGCCAGCGGGCATTCGGCTTTGCCCCCGGCGGGCCGCCCGTCGGGTTCGCCGATTTTTGCGCCGCCCTGCAGGCCGCCCCCACGGTCAGCCTGGCCTGCCAGACCATTTCCCCAGGGGAGCCTGTTGCCACCCAGGGCTTTAGCCTGCCGCTTAGCCGGTGGTGGCGCCGCCCGGTCTCTGACCCGGCGCTGGAATTCGCTTTTTATCCGCAAGCCGCTGGCGGCCTCGCCGCGGAAAACCCGGAGAAAGCTGCGCCGCTGCTCCATCTCCCGTCACCGGGCGAGCCGCCGAGGCTCCTGCTCCGACCGCCCTTCTACTGCTCGCCCGATCAGGCCGAAGGGCTGGCGCGCGGGGAACAGCTGCGCCCGCTGCTCGCCGCGCTGCGCCACGCCGGGGGCCGCGGCGAGTGGCATCGCGTCGACGGCAGCTGGCAGTTGCTCCTGCAGTGGCCAGCGTCCGGCCGACGGCCGGCGGCGATCCTGCAGGCCATTGTGCGGCAGCTCGCACTCCCGGTCGCCCCGCTGGCCCCGCCGCCGGAGAGTATTGCTATCCGTCATCTCATGGCTTTGCTCCCCGATCGGTTGGGCGCATCAGAGCTTCAGGAAGGTTGGCTGGCGGCCCTGACCGGCGGCAGCGCAGAGGATGCGCAGTGGATCGCGCGCCAGCTGAGCCTGCTTAGCGCCCGGGTTAACCCGCCGGGCAACCTCCCCGTCCCTTGCCGCCGCGGCGTCGAACGGCTGACTTTCCCCGGGGGCGATACAGCGCTGCTGGTCTTTATTCCGCTGCCGGAAGGCGCCTCGCTGGCGGCCCTGAGGGTGCTGGCGCAGCGCTGTGAGCCACTCTTTTTCCAGCGCCTGCGGGTGGAGCAGCAGATCGGCTATGTGGTGAGCTGCCGCTATCAGCGCGTCGCCGATCGCGACGGGCTGCTGATGGCGCTCCAGTCCCCGGATCGCCGCGCCGTGGCGCTGCTGCGCTGTTGCAACACCTTTTTGCGCCAGCTGCCGCCGCTGGATGAAGCGACCTTCAGGCCGCTACAGCAGCGCCTGGCCGCACAGGTTCGCGCCCGGACGCCGCCCGAGGCGCAAGCTCTGGCCGTCCTGCGTCAGAAGTATGGTTTAGCGGAGCTGACGCCGCAGGCGGCTGACGCGCTGCGCGTTGAAGAGGTCGACGACCTGGCCTACGAGATGTCCCGCCGTCGTCGCCGCTGGCGGGTACTGTTCACTGCCGGGGATTAATGGCCGGGGGCATCAGGGGGCAGATAGGCACTGACGAAGCGCGAGAGGATCGCCGCGGCCTGCGGGCTCTCCTGCACTTCATCGTGTAATCGCTTCGCGTCGATGCCCTCCGCCTGCAGCACCGCCTCCCGGTAGCGGATCAGCGAGCGGGCAATCGGCGCGGTGAATTCCGGGTGAAACTGCGTGGAGACCGCGTGCGGCCCGTAGCGCACGATCTGGTGGGGATCGTGGGAGGATGCGGCCAGCACCGTGGCCCCCTCCGGCAGACGGGTCACGGTTTGCAAATGGCTCAGATGCGCGGGAAATGCGGCCGGCAGGCCCCGCAGCAGCGGGTCGTCGACACCCCACGGCGATAGCGAAACGGTCTGGCTGCCGCTTTCCCGTCCGGCGGGATGATACGCCACCTCGCCCCCCAGGGCATGAGCCATCAGCTGATGGCCATAGCAAACGCCGAACAGCGGCATGCCGATGGCCACCGCCTGACGGATCCAGTCGGCGGTCCGTTCGCTCCATGCCAGACGGTCGGAGACCATCGCCCAGGAGCCGGTCAGCACCGCCACCGTCTGGCGATCCGGCGCCGGCAGCGGCTCGTCCTCAAACACCCGTACCGCGGTGAGCTGCGCCTGCCACGGCGCCAGCAGCGTGCGGAACCAGCGCGGCAGATCGCCATGCTCCTCACGGATGGCTGCCGGCGGCGTCCCGGTCTGAACCAGCAATAATCGGTTACGTGTCACCCTTCCTCCTCGCTCGTCATGTTCCCTGGAAAATACTATGCCGCCTGGAAGATGACGGGACAAATAACCAATTTCTATGAACGATGCGCCTGCGGAATAAGTCCAGCCGCTTACTGGGCGTCCGCGCTCTCCCGCTGCGGCACGTCGGCTGCGGCCGCCGGCGCCTGCTGCGGGACAAAAATATGGTCCAGAATGGCGCGCGCCGTCGGTCCGGCCACCACCCCATCCCCGCCGCCGTTCTCCAGGATTAGCGCCATCGCCACCTTCGGATGCTGATAAGGGGCAAACAGGGTATAGAAGATGTGATCCCGCAGACGCACCGGGATCATTTTGGCGTTATAGGTCTGGTTTTGCTTCAGACTGAACACCTGCGAAGTCCCGGACTTCGCCGCAATCTGGTACGGCGCGGTATGGAACAGCTTGTAGCCGGTGCCGTTGGGCAAATTCGCCATCCCGTACATGCCGTTGCGCACAATACCCCAGTACGGGGATTTTGGATCGCCCACCTGAGGCAGATCCGCCGGCTGCTGATAACGTTCCACATGATTGCCCTGCTTCATCGAATAGAGCAGATGCGGGTCCTGCACCTTACCGTTGTTCAGCAGCGTGGTGAGCGCTTTCACCATCTGGATGGGGGTGGCGATCCAGTATCCCTGGCCGATACCGACGGAGATGGTATCCCCCTGGTACCAGGGCTTTTTATGCACTCGCTGTTTCCACTCCCGGCTGGGCAGCACCCCGCTATACTCCTCATTGAGATCGATGCCGGTGGACTGGCCGTAGCCGAATTTGCTCAGCCACTCATGGATCCGGTCGATGCCCATCTCGAAGGCAACCTGGTAGAAAAAGGTGTCCGCCGACTCTTCAATGGCTTTGGTCACGTTGAGCATGCCGTGGCCGGTTTTCAGCCAGTCGCGGTAGCGACGCTGCGTGCCCGGCAGGGTCCACGTCGGCGCCCCGAAGAAGGTGGTGTTCGGCGTGATCACACCGGCGGAGAGCGCCGACAGCGCCATATAGGGCTTCACCGTCGAGGCCGGGGGATACAGCCCCTGGGTGACGCGGTTGATCAGCGGCCGGTCCGGGTTATCCAGCAGCGATTTATAGGCCTGATAGCCGATACCTTTGACGAACGGGTTAGGATCATAGCTGGGGCTGGAGACCATCGCCAGCACCCCGCCATCCCGGGGATCGACCACCACCACCGCCGCGCGCTGCCCCTTCAGTACCGACTCAATATACTGCTGCAGGTGCAGGTCAAGGGTCAGGTAGAGGTTTTTCCCGGCCACCGGCGGTACTTCTTTCAACAGACGCACCACCCGGCCGTGGTTGTCCACTTCCACCTCCTGGTAGCCGGTGGTGCCGTGGAGCGCTTTTTCGTAATAACCCTCGATCCCCTGCTTGCCGATATTGTGGTCGGCAGCATAGTTCTCCTCTTCGCCATCTTTCGCCAGCCGCTGCAGGTCGCTGTCGTTGATTTTCGACACATAGCCCACCACGTGCGCCAGCTCTGCGCCGTAGGGGTATTCACGCTGCTGATAGCTCTCCACCGTCACCCCGGGGAAACGGAATTCGTTGACCGCGAAGCGGGCCACCTCCACGTCGCTGAGGTCGGATTTGAGGGTAACCGCTTTATAGCGGCTGCTGTGGTGCATATCGTCGCGGAAGCTGGCGATGTCGTCCGGCGTCAGGTCGACAATCGGCGTCAGGGTTTGCAGCAGCGCGGCCATATCGGGAATTTTGCTCGGGATCACCTGCAGGCGATACAGGGTAATATTCTGCACCAGCGGTATGCCGTTGCGATCGAATATCAGCCCGCGGCTGGGGGCGATGGGCAGCATTTTAATATCGTTTTGGTTGGAGCGGGTCTGGTAGAAATCGTGCTGCTCCACCTGCAGATGGTAGAGGTTGAAAATCAGCACGCCAAAGCAGACCACCACCAGCAGAAAGGCGATTGCGGCCCGGCGGATAAACAGCATCTCTTCCGCGGAGTGGTCGCGAATTTCATCTCTCAAAAGGGGCATTAGCGGTACATCACCTGGATCACGGGAAAAGCCAACGGCGTAACGGCCGGGAAGCATAGCCTTATCGCGGCGTTAGCCCTACTGAAAGGTTGCTAATGATCTGGCAGAAATGTTTCAGCATGTTAGAGCCTGGAGAGCCTTTCTCTGTGGCAGAAAGGCATCAGGGTGCGAGGTTAGCCAGCGACGGATATCGCTGGCCTCCCTTTTCCCGACAAACCCGGTTATTTTCTGGCCTCAAAAGCGATCTTAACCGCCATTCCGGCCAGTACCGTCGCCATCAGCCAGCGTTGAAATTGTTGCCAGCCCGGCCGCCGGCTAAGAAATAACGCCACCTGCCCGGCCAGCAAGATAATCAGGCCGTTCACCGCCACACTGATTAATACCTGAGTACAGCCTAACATTAACGACTGGCTGAGCACGCTACCGAGTCCGGGGGTGATAAACTGCGGCAGCAGGGACAAATAGAGGATAGCAACTTTGGGGTTCGCCAGGCTGGTGATAAATCCCATCAGAAACAGCTTACGCCCACTGTCCGCAGGTAATTCACGCACCGCGAATATCGGCCTCCCTCCTGGTTTTATCGCCTGCCACGCCAGATAGAGCAAATAAGCGACCCCGCATAAACGCAAGGCATCGTAGGCATAAGGGACCGCGAAAACCAACGCGGTAATGCCGAAAGCGGCACACAGCATATAGAAGAAAAAGCCCACGGCAACCCCGGCAAGGGAGATAAAGCCAGCGCGTTTTCCCTGGCAAATCGAACGCGAAGTGAGATACATCATATTGGGGCCGGGGGTTAACACTAATCCCAGCGCCACCGCGGCAAAGGCCATTAATGAAGCGAATTCAGGCATAACTTATCTCCAGATAGCGGTAATGCCCAGGCGCGCGGCGACGTCGACCATGCTCCCCAACAGTATTCTGTCTTTAGCGCCAGTCACATGGTGTCTAAGTATTAGCTTATTCTGTGTCCGCCAACAACCCCTGCGCCGGGCATTCGTTACGCTCGCTCAGCGGAAAACCCTCATCCTTTTCTCATAGTAAAATTGTCATATCTCAAACAATTAGCATTCCTTCGGCCCGATTGACGCAGATCGTTTCCTTTGCCGTCTCGTTACGTCTATGGTTAATGGTGAGGTGTATTTTTTACCCCTGGATCCGCCAGGTCATATAAGAGGGTGTTTCGCCCTTCGTTGAACGGAATTAGCTATTAAATCCGTAGACTCATTCAAATATCGCTTATTGGTAGCAGTGTATATCGTAACGGCATTCACAAAAGCAAACGGAGCCTGATATGAGCACGTCTAACGACCCATCCAACAACGCATCCGCCGGAAAGTGCCCTTTCCACGCCGAGACGCCCAAGCAGAGCGCCGGCAGCGGCACCGGCAACCGCGACTGGTGGCCTAACCAGCTGCGTGTCGATCTGCTGAACCAGCACTCCAGTCGTTCCAACCCGTTGGGTGAGGATTTTAACTACAGGGAAGAGTTTAAAAAGCTCGATTACTCCGCGCTGAAGGCTGACCTCAGAGCGCTGCTGACCGATTCGCAAGAGTGGTGGCCAGCAGACTGGGGCAGCTATATCGGTCTGTTTATTCGTATGGCCTGGCACGGCGCCGGCACCTACCGCACCGTTGACGGTCGCGGCGGCGCGGGTCGTGGGCAACAGCGCTTTGCGCCGCTGAACTCCTGGCCTGACAACGTCAGCCTAGATAAGGCCCGCCGTCTGCTGTGGCCGGTGAAACAGAAATATGGCCAGAAAATCTCCTGGGCCGACCTTTACATGCTGGCGGGTAACGTGGCGCTGGAAAACGCCGGCTTCCGCACCTTCGGTTTTGGCGCCGGTCGTGAAGATGTCTGGGAACCGGATCTGGACGTTGACTGGGGCGATGAGAAAGAGTGGCTGGCCCACCGTCACCCGGAAAGCCTGGCGAAACAGGCCATCGGCGCCACCGAAATGGGGCTGATTTACGTTAACCCGGAAGGACCGAACGCCAGCGGCGAGCCGCTGTCCGCCGCCGCGGCCATTCGCGCCACCTTCGGCAATATGGCGATGGACGATGAAGAAATAGTCGCGCTGATCGCCGGCGGCCACACGCTGGGTAAAACCCATGGCGCCGCAGAAACCAGCCACGTCGGCGCCGAGCCGGAAGCCGCGCCGCTGGAAGCACAGGGCCTGGGCTGGCACTCCAGCTACGGCAGCGGCGCAGGCGCGGATGCCATTACCTCCGGTCTGGAAGTGGTCTGGACGCAGACGCCCACCCAGTGGAGCAACTATTTTTTCGAGAACCTGTTCAAATACGAATGGGTGCAGACCCGCAGCCCGGCGGGCGCTATCCAGTTCGAAGCCAAAGACGCCCCGGAAATTATCCCGGATCCGTTTAACCCGGGGAAAAAGCGCAAACCGACCATGCTGGTCACCGACCTGACCCTGCGCTTCGACCCGGAGTTTGAGAAGATCTCCCGTCGCTTCCTCAACGACCCGCAGGCTTTTAACGAGGCCTTCGCCCGGGCGTGGTTCAAGCTGACCCACCGCGATATGGGGCCGAAATCCCGTTACCTCGGGCCGGAAGTGCCAAAAGAAGATCTGATTTGGCAGGATCCGCTGCCGGCGGCCACCCATCAGCCGAGCGCGGAAGACATCGCCAGCCTGAAAACCGCCATCGCCGGCGCCGGCCTGTCGGTGAGTGAGCTGGTATCGGTAGCCTGGGCCTCCGCCTCCACTTTCCGCGGCGGCGATAAGCGCGGCGGCGCCAACGGCGCGCGTCTGGCGCTGGCCCCGCAGAAGGACTGGCCGGTCAATGCTATCGCCAGCCGGGTGCTGCCGACCCTGCAGGCGATCCAGCGAGCTTCCGGCAAAGCGTCGCTGGCCGATATCATCGTGCTGGCTGGCGTGGTCGGCGTTGAGCAGGCTGCGGCGGCGGCTGGCGTCAGCGTCAACGTGCCGTTTACCCCTGGCCGCGTCGACGCCCTGCCTGAGCAGACCGACGTCGAGTCGTTTGACCTGCTGCAGCCGCTGGCGGATGGCTTCCGCAACTACCGTCGCATCGAGGGCGGTGTGTCGACGGAAACGCTGCTGATCGATAAAGCGCAGCAGCTGACCTTAACCGCTCCGGAAATGACGGTTCTGGTGGGTGGACTGCGCGTGCTGGGCGCCAACTACGACGGCAGCAAACACGGGGTGTTTACCGACCGCGTCGGCGTGCTCAGCAATGACTTCTTCGTCAACCTGCTGGATATGGCCACCGTCTGGAAACCGGCCGATGATCGGGCGGAGCTGTTTACCGGCAGCGACCGTAAAACCGGCGAAGCGAAGTACAGCGCCACCCGCGTGGATCTGGTGTTTGGCTCCAACTCGGTCCTTCGCGCCCTGGCGGAAGTGTACGCCTGCGCCGACGGGCAGCAGAAGCTGGTGCATGACTTTGTCGCCGCCTGGACCAAGGTGATGAACCTCGACCGTTTCGACCTGTGATCCCCTCGCCCCGGCACCCGCCGGGGCTTTTTTTTATACCGCCCGCGGCAGCTGTTGCAGGCGGCTCCGCGTTCGCTGAATATCCTCCAGTTCCACCCCGGCCACCAGCGTCTCCAGGTCGCAGCGGGTCACCAGCAGCAGGCGGATCTGCTTTTCATACAACACATCAATCACGTTGATAAAGCGCTGCTGGGCCGCCGGCCCTACCGTGGCTAGCGGCGGCACCTCGTCCAGTAACCAGACGGCATAACGTTCGCTGAGCGCCAGATAGTCCATCACCGCCGTGGCGGCCTGGCAGAGCTGGGCAAAAGAGAAATGGAGCAAGGCGGGTGACGCCGCGGCCGCCTGCAGCGTGCGGTAGCCTACCTCCAGCGGGACCGGTTCGGCAGGCAGCGAGGGCAGCTCGTACAGCTGACGCTGTGATTCGCCCGGGTTAACCCATAGCCGCCCGCTGCAGAAGGCGTTATCCTGGCTCAGATGCCGTTCGCGATAATCCTCCTCGCCGTTAAGCGCGACGACCGCCAGGTGGGCGCGGATCAGCGCGATCGACGGTAAAAAGCGATCGTGATACAGCGGATTAGGCAGCAGCATCTCCGGCGGGTAGTTAGAGGTTGCCAGCAGCACGATGCCCCGTTGAAAAAGGTGTTCCAGCAGCGCCTTCATCAGCATGGCGTCGCCTGGGTCGTGAAGATGAAATTCGTCGAAACACAGCAGGCGGCAGCCGGAGGTCATCTGCATCATCACCGTCTGCAGGCCGGGCGCGCCGGGGGCATTCAGCCGCTGGTGCAGTTCGCGGAAGAAGTGATGAAAATGGACCCGACGCCGGGCGGCAAGCGGCAGGCTGGCAAAAAAGTGATCGAGAATATAGCTTTTCCCTCGCCCGGTGCGTCCCCAGACGTACAGTCCCTGCGGCGTGCCGGGCGCGGACAACAGCTGCTGGCCCAGGGCGTCCAGGCGAGCGATGAGCGACAGCTGATCGTTGTCCAGCGTCAGACGGGCACGCGCCGCCTGCTCGGCCATCACGCGGGTAAAGCGAAAATCAGCCGTCGTCATAGTCTGGCCAGATTCCGACGGCACACATCCATTATTTAACATTCTTATAACCTCCGGCAGGAGGCCATTCTAGCCGCTTTCCCACGGGTTGGCGAATCGCGCGGCCAGCGGCCGTTTCCGCTGCCCCACCGCCTGTCTCTACGCTTCTCCGACGCGCCAGTGTACCGAGGTGACGTTCTGCTGAACGCCCACTTGCGCCATAATCTGCGCCAGCGTTTTCTGATGCTGCTTATGGCTAATCAGCTCCGCGCAAATCTCCAGCTGATCCGCCGTGTCTGCTGCCGCCGACTGTAATCCCTGCAGGGTGAACCTCTGCTGCTGAGCAATATTCAGCAGCAGCTGACGCACGGCCTTTTCATGCTCGCGCAAACAGGTGACGCGTAAGATATAGCGTTTTTCTTCGTCACCGGCGCCCGGCAAGGCATGAATACGCTGCGCCGCTTCGCGGAGCAGGATATTGGCGCACAGAATAATCAGCGTCGCCGCCGTCGCGTTCCAGAACTGCCCCAGGCCGCAAAGGACACCGATACCGGCCGAGCACCACAGGGTGGCGGCGGTATTGAGGCCGCGAACGTTCATGCCATCGCGCATAATCACTCCCGCCCCCAGGAAGCCGATACCGGAGACGATCTGCGCCGCAATGCGCCCCGGGCTGTCCGGCGAGGCCGACATCGCGCTAAGAATAAACACCGCCGCGCCGGTGGCCACCAGCGCATTGGTCCGCAAACCGGCCATACGTTGCCGCCATTGTCTTTCCGCGCCGATCAGCGCTCCCAGCAGCATTGCCGCGAGTAAATGTGTCATATAAGGAAATACCATCGCGCCTTCCTCCAGATAACAGAAAGCAATAAAAATGTATTGATGTCGCGCTCAGCCGCGCCGGGCAATTAGCGGGCGGATGATGGTGGAGGAAATAAGGTAGTGGGAAACAGAAACATAACGATGCCTCTCGCGTTCGGTCGCGAATCACTACATTCAGGGAGGCAATCCGGTAATCAAAGATTGCTGCCCGCCGGTTCGGCAAGCAGCGAAAATAGTCGCGTTAACTTGCCGGAGAATAACAATAAGGATGACTGTCCAACGCATGACTCCTGTATGAAAGTGGGCACATTATAGCCCGGCGCAATAGCGGGTAAAGCGGGAAAACGCCGCCAGTGAGGATTCGTTTACTCTGTCTGGCCCTGGCCCTGGGCCTGGGCCTGGCCCTGCGCAGCGCGACAGCGCCTGGCGGAGAACATTGCCCCCCACGGTGATTTACTTCAATTCTTCCCTCAGCGTGCGGCGAAAACCAGCATGAATATCATCTTTTACCCTGCATGGCGCGATCTTGCGCTAAAGATTGCCGTTAACGCTAAAGATTAAAAATTTAAAACTATTAACAATCACTTAACATTAGCAAGCAAACCATTCTTCCTGAGGAACACAACACCATGTCTACCACCCAGGTTCTCGGCGAATCGCCCTATGCTTCGCCAGGACAACCGCACGCCAGCTTAACCGGACGCATTGACGCGCTGCCCGCCTCCTTCGGGTTATGGTCGTTTATCACCCTACTCTCCCTCGGCGGCTTCTTTGAGCTCTACGATTTGTTCCAGACCGGGTACATCAGCGCGGGCCTGCTGGCGGAGGGTATTTTCCACACCGGCGCGGCGGGGATCTTTGGCATCGCCGATCAGGCGGCCTTTGCCTCCGCCACCTTTATGGGGCTGTTTATCGGCGCGAGTCTGCTGGCGCCGCTGGCGGACAAGCTGGGGCGCCGCCTGACCTTTATGGTGGCGCTCGCCTGGTACGGCTTTTTCTCGCTGCTGATGGCGACCCAGAGCAGTGCGGAAGGGGTGATCTTCTTCCGCTTTCTGGTGGGAATCGGCCTCGGCATTGAGCTGGTGACCATTGACACCTACCTCAGCGAATGGGTACCTACCCACCTGCGCAATAAAGCCTTCGCCTTTGCCTTCTTTATTCAGTTCTTGTCGGTTCCGGCGGTAGCGCTGATGTCCTGGATATTGGTGCCAACCACCCTCTTCGGCCTCAGCGGCTGGCGCTGGGTGATCATCTTCGGTGCGCTGTTCTCGCTGGCGATCTGGTTTATCCGCAAAAAGCTGCCGGAGTCAGCCCGCTGGCTGGAAAGCAAAGGGCGGCATGATGAGGCGCATGCGGTGATGTGCGCCATGGAAGCCCGCTGCGGCCTGACGCCGTCGCCGAAGCATGCGCAGGCGGCACAGAGCGTCGTCAAACGCGGCACCTTCCGCGAAATCTGGGCGCCGCAGTATCGGCGGCGAACCCTGATGCTGATGGTGATGAATTTCTTCCAGGCGATCGGTTTCTTCGGCTTTGGCAACTGGCTGCCGGCGCTGCTTTCCGGTCAGGGGGCCAGTATCACCCACAGTCTGCTGTACGCCTTCTTTATCACCCTCGCCTATCCGCTGGGCTGCCTGTTCTGCACCCGATTCGTGCATCGCTTTGAGAACAAGTGGCAGATCGTTCTCTCCGCGCTGATGACCGTCATCTTCGGCACCCTGTTTGCGCTGCAAAACAATCCTATCCTGCTGGTGATCTGCGGGTTTATGATCACCTGGTCCAACGCCTGGCTGACCATCAGCTACCACGCCTACCAGGCCGAGGTCTTCCCGACCCATATTCGCGCCCGCGCCGTCGGCTTCTGCTACTCGTTCAGTCGTCTCTCGACCGCGGTGACCAGCATCCTGATCGGCATTATTCTGCAATATGCCGGCACGCCGGGGGTGATTAGCTTTATCGTCGTCAGTATGCTGATGGTGATGCTGTCGGTGGGGATCTTCGGCCCGAGAACCCGGGGCATTCGACTGGAGAATATCTGAGGCTGGCCTCAGCCAAAAATCCCCTGCGCCTCGGCGAAGCATTTTTCCGCCAGGGACGAGACCGGCTCCTGCTGGCGCATAATCAGCGCCAGCTGCGAATCGACCTGGCTTTCGGCGATGGGCAGGATCTCAAGATTATCGCTCAGCGCTTCGAGGCCGTTGTTAAGCGGCATAATGGCGCAGCAGATCCCCGCCTGCACCGCCTGGATAATCTGAAACGTTGAATCGCTTTCAAAGACAGACGTCGGGGTTAGCCCTTTGGCCTTAAAGCTGATTTCAATGGATTCCCGGTAGTACATTCCCTTGGTCAGAAAGCCAAGGGGCAGCGCCGCCAGCGTATCCCAGCCCGGCGTCCCGGCGCTGAAGTCGAAATGGCGTTTATCGTGCAGCAGTCCCATCCGGGTTTGCGGCAGCCGGGCGATCTTAAACAGGCGTTCATCCAGATGCTGCAGGTAACAGATCCCCAGGTCCAGCTGGTTGCGGCTAACGCCATCGATAATCTGCTCCGAGGTCATTGACAGCAGGCTGAACTGCAGCGCCGGGTACTTCTCCGCGAGGGGTTTAATCAGCTGCATCGGGTTGAGGCTCGCCAGTGGCACCATACCAACCCGCAGCTGGCCGACCATCTGCCCGCGACAGATGGCCGCCTCCGCCGCCAGGCCGTCATGGGCGGCAAGCACCGCTCGCGCCCAGGCGAGAATCCGCTCCCCCTCCGGGGTAAAACCTTCAAAGCGCTGCCCGCGCTGGATAAGGGTCAGGTTCAGCTCCTCTTCCAGATTACGAATGCGCATGGAGAGGGTCGGCTGGGTAATATGGCAGGCTGCCGCCGCCTGGCCAAAATGGCGCGTCTGATCGAGCGCGATCAAATACTTGAGTTGCTTAATATCCATTCTCTTTCCCGTTTGAACCCCGCCGTTCACCCCCGGGGCCGCGCACAGGTTACCAGAATGTTAGTTTCATCACCGATAAATTCAAGCGAGGACAGGAGGGGCGACGGGGCGCAGGACGGCGCAACGCCGCCCAACGCCCTGCTTCTTTAACGCACGCCAGCCAGCGGGCGGATCTCTTTCGAGCGCAGCGTCAGGCGGACAGGAACTGACTTATAGGAGGGCGTACCGCTCTCTTCATCCAGATAGTTCAAGGGCACCAGCACGTTGGCTTCCGGATAATAGGCGCCGACGGTGCCGGGCGCGATGCCGTAGGCCACCACGGTGATATCTCTGAGCGTCAATGCGCTGCCCGGCAGCGCGGTGTGGATATCCACCCGATCGCCATGCTCCAGGCCCTGGGCGGCCATATCCTGCTCGTTCATAAACAGCACGTCGCGACGGCCAAAAACGCCGCGGTAACGGTCATCCATAGCGTAGATGGTGGTGTTGTACTGGTCGTGGCTGCGCAGGGTCACTAAGCGCATCACATCCTCGCCCTCCACCACCACGTTCTCATGCACGCCTTTGAAAACCGAGAACATGGCTTTGCCGGTGGCGGTAGGCCAGATGCGCTCGGTCGGCGGCAGCGGCATGCGAAAGCCCCCTGGGTGACGAATGCGCTGGTTGTAATCCTCGAACCCCGGAATGGTCTGTTCGATCAGATCGCGAATGCGGTCGTAATCTTCCACCAGATACAGCCAGTCGACTTTGCTGGCCGGCAGTGTGGCCTTCGCCAGACCGGCGACAATCGCCGGCTCCGAGCGCAGCGTCGGCGAGGCGGGCTTAAGCTTGCCTGAGGAGGCATGTACCATCGACATCGAATCCTCGACGGTGATCGACTGTCGGCCGCTGGCCTGCAGGTCAAGCTCGGTGCGGCCCAGACACGGCAGAATAAAGGCCTCTTTCGCCGTCAGCAGGTGCGAGCGGTTGAGCTTGGTGCCGACGTGAACGCTGAGCTCAAGGTTGCGCATCGCCGGGAAAGCGCGTTCGTGATCCGGCATCGCCACGGCGAAGTTGCCCCCGAGGCAGATCAGGGCTTTGGCGTCGCCAGCGATCATGGCCTCCAGCGCCTTCACCGCATCGTGACCATGATGCCGCGGCGGCACGATCCCCATCACCCGCTGCAGGCTGTCGAGGAAGGCCGCAGTGGGTTTTTCGCTGATCCCGACGGTGCGGTTTCCCTGCACGTTTGAATGGCCGCGTAATGGGCAGATCCCGGCTCCTGGCTTGCCGATATTGCCGCGCATCAGCAGCAGGTCGGCAATCAGCCGGACGTTGGAGGTGCCTTTATTATGCTGGGTGATGCCCATGCCGTAGGTGACGATGGTGGCCGTGGATTTGGCGTAGGCCACGGCGACCTGGGTTAGCGACTCGCGCGTCAGACCGGACTCCTGCTCAATATCCTGCCAGCGGGTGGCGTGCAGATCCTCGGCGAAGGCGGCGAACCCCTGGGTATGTTGCGCAATAAACGCGTGGTCGAGCACCTGGCCCTGCTCCTCCTCCAGCTGCAGCAGCGCTTTGGCGATCCCTTTCAGCGCCGCCGCGTCGCCGCCGGCCCGTACCTGGTAGTAGGTCGACGCGATCGGCGTCGAGCGATATGTCGCCATCTCCATCACGTTCTGCGGGTCGGCAAAACGCTCCAGCGCCCGCTCACGCAATGGGTTAAAAACGATAATCGGCACACCCCGGCGGGAAAGCTCATGCAGAGTGCCCATCATCCGCGGATGGTTGGTGCCCGGATTATGGCCGATGGAGATCACCAGCTCGGTCTGGTCAAAATCGTCGAGGGAGACGGTGCCTTTGCCAATGCCGATCGACTGCGGCAGGCCCACGCTGGTGGATTCATGGCACATGTTAGAGCAGTCGGGAAAGTTATTGGTGCCGTACTCGCGGGCAAACAGCTGAAACAGCCACGCCGCTTCATTGGAGGCCCGTCCGGAGGTGTAGAATTCAACTTCATCTGGCTGCAGGCCGCGAAGGATCTCGCCGATACGGGCGAAGGCCGCCTCCCACGCCACCGGTCGCAGGGTATCGCTGGCGCGGTCGTAGACCAAAGGATGGGTTAAGCGGCCATAGCCCTCCAGTTCAAAATCGCTTTTCGCCAGCAGGGAGGTCACGGTGTTAGCCGCGAGGAACGCTGGCGTCACCCGTTTGGTGGTCGCCTCCCAGGTAACGGCTTTGGCGCCATTTTCGCAAAACTGAAAAGTGGATTTATGCTCTTTATCCGGCCAGGCGCAGCCCGGGCAGTCAAACCCATCCGGCTGGTTAGTTCGCAGCAGCGTGGCGGGCGCCTCGAAGGCATCCATCTGGGTACGCACGGCAATGGCCGTGGCCTTCAGCGCGCCCCATCCGCCTGCCGGACCGTCATAGGGGTGAACACCGGGAACCGCGCGTCTTTTATTGGTCATCTTTTTACTCCTGCTGCTCTGTTCTGGCCGCCGCCGGCCGAAAAAAAGCGTGCGACGACTCCGGCGACGAGGCGTGGTGTGCGCGGCGTCACCTGATAAGAATGCTGTTTCTCAAGGATAGTACGATGGGAAAGCGTAGGTACTGCGTTTGTTAACCGAATAATAACATACGCCACAAATCTGTATAATTGATGTTATCTATCGGGTGTTAAATTTAACTTATTTGCAAATTTTGCTTTTATCGCCGCCCTCTGCGCGGCGGGTCACGCGGGGACGGGAAAGTGATGACCGGGCAGCGGAAACTGCCCGGCGCGCAGGGGTTCAGGTCAGGTTGAAGTAACGGTCCGGACGCAGCGTCTCCGGCAGCGGATGTTGACCGGTCATGTCGAGCAGATTGCGCTCAATGGTGTTGCACATCGCGTTCAGCGGCAGGTCGTTGGCGGCGGTGCCGAAAGGATCCTCCAGCTCTTCCGCCAGCGAATCCCAGGATAAAAAGGTGTAGGAGATAAAGACCGAGACAAACGGCGTCATGTAGTGCAGATCCCCGACCAGGGCGAACGGCAGCAGCGTGCAGAACAGGTACACGGTGCGCTGTAGGATCAGGGTATAGGCGAACGGCACCGGGGTGGTGGCCAGCCTTTCGCAGCCGCCCAGCACGTGCGCCAGCTCATCGAGCTTATTGTCCATCAGCCCGTAGGTGATGTCGCTCAGCTTGCCCGCCTCGCGCAGCTGGCCAATTTCGTTACCGGCCAGCAGCAGGATCCGGTTGGTGGGCATCGAACTGGCGAGGATCTCCGTCACCCTCTCCTCGGGCAGCAGCCGCTGCAGGTCAGCCGTCGGATCGGTTTTGCGCAGCTGGTGCTTCAGGCTCCAGCTGAAGGCCACGAGATAGCTGACGATGCGCTGATGGGCGTCGTGTTCCGCCGGCAGGATATTGCGCAGCTGGCGCACCAGGGTACGTTCGGCGATAAGCACCGTCCCCCACAGATTGCGCGCCTCGACGAAGCGGCTATAGCTGGCGCTGTTGCGAAAGCCGAGGAAAATCGCTATCGCGATGCCCAGCAGACTGAACGGCGCCACCGTTAAGTGGATCCCCAGCTGCGCGTACCATTGATAGCTGATAATGGCGATGATGGACATCAGCACATTAAGCAGCAGACGAAAGATGATTTTTGACAGCACGGAGCCGTGCCAGTCAAATAGGCGAAGAAACCAGTGTTGTTCTGGCCGAATGATCATTGTCTGACTTCCTGAATTACCGCTCTGGTCATTATCTCGAAATAAAGAATAGAGATTATCTATGAACCGATTGGTTTATTTTATCGTTAACTGCAACGGGCAGATCTGCGCCATTATTTAGCGATGGTAATGGCCGGCTCAGTATGAGCCTTATTTATCGTTCAGGCAATCAATGCGCGGGCGGAAGGCGCGAGGAATAATGGCTCAGGGATAAAATAACCGCTGAGCCAGTCTATTTCTGCTTATGACGTCAGGCAGTTTGCCTCCTCCGGCGAACTGGCAACCGCCGCGCAGGGATCCAGATGCACCATCACATTAAGCACCGGATGCTGCGCCATGACCCGCTCCCGCGCCTGCCGGGCAATCTGATGCCCTTCAGCGACCGACAGCTCTCCGGCTACCTCGAGATGGACATCCACCAGCACCAGATCCCCCGCCTTACGGGTTTTCAAATCGTGCAGACCCGCCACGCCCGGCGTGGCCCGCAGCGTGCCGGCGATTGCCCGCTGCGTCTCTTCATCGACAGCGCGGTCCATTAAATCGTGCAGCGCGGTGGCGGCGAAACGATAGCCCATCCGCGTAATCACCAGCCCTACCGCCAGCGCGGCGAGCGGGTCGAACCAGGCGAACCCGGCCAGATTACCGATAATCCCCAGCGCCACCACCAGGGATGACGCGGCGTCTGAGCGGGCATGCCAGGCGTTGGCGATGAGCAGCGAGGAGTTCAGCCGCCTGGCGGCCGCCAGCATATAGCGAAACAGCCCCTCTTTGACCACCAGCGCCGTCAGCGCCATCCACAGCGCCACGCTGTGCACCGGCGGAATCGTCTGCGGTTGCGCGAGATGACCCGCGGCAGACCACAGCATACCGACCCCGACCAGCACCAGGATCGCGCCGAGGACCAGAGAGGCGCCGTTCTCATAACGCCAGTGGCCATAATGGTGATCGTGGTCAGACGGTCGGCGACTCTTTTTATTCGCCACCAGCACGACGCCATCGGCGAGCAGATCGGAAAAAGAGTGCATGCCATCGGCAATTAACCCCTGGGAACCAGAATATATTCCCACCGCAATCTGCAACGCGGAGAGAAAAATATTGACCACCACGCTAACCAGGGTACTCCTTCGCGCCTGCTCAGAACGCTGATGATATTTATTATCATTTTCAAAATTATGTTGTGCCATTATTTCTCTCCCTCAGTGAGCGGGAAGAATAAACTGACAAGCTGAGTTTATGCTTAACAATATAAAAGCCATTGCCTTGCTGTTTAACGAAATCGCTGCGGTCGTTAATTACTGTATTCTGAAAGTGTGGCCCCGGAGGTACAACCGCGCGCGGATGGACTATCTTTTCACTGGCGACCAACAGGTCGGGCCACCTTCTCTTAGCCACCACAGGAGTCAGCGATGTCAGCAATCACACCATCCCGGCTGCGTTTTGCCATTAATCTGGGCAATGCGGTACTGGCCCATCCTGGAGAAAACGGCGAGCCGACAGGCATTACCCCCGAGCTCAGCCATCGACTGGCGCAGCGCTGGGGCGTCGTCGCCGAGTTCGTCACCTATCCTGCCGCCGGTAAAGTGGTGGCCGACGCCGGCGGCGAACGCTGGGATATCGCCTTTCTGGCCATCGACCCGGCGAGGGAGGCGACCCTGCGCTTTACTTCTCCCTATATCACCATTCAGGGGACCGCGCTGGTGAGAGCCGGTTCGCCCTGCCAGAGCGTGGCCGATATGGATCGCCCGGCAACCACGATTAACGTCGGGCAAAACGCCGCCTACGATCTGTGGCTCACCCGCCATCTGCAGCACGCCAGCCTGAATCGTCTCCCCTCCTCGCAGGAGGCCATCGACGCCTTCCTCGCCGGTGAAGGGGATATGGTCGCTGGCATCCGTCAGCCGCTGGAGGCGACAGCGCGCCGCCATCCGGGGGTGCGGGTCTTAGCGGATAATTTTACCGAGATCCAGCAGGCCATCTGCGTCGCCCGGGATGATGTGGTCCGCTTTAGCGCGGTGAATGACGCGTTGGACGAATGGCGGGCGGACGGTAGCCTGGAGGCGCTGATTGCCCGGCACCTGGGCAAGGCGGGCTGAATCACGCCTCCGCCATCCGGCGCATGGCGCAATGCCAGGCGCCGTTACGTACCGAGGCGCGCAGCACGCGGGCGATGGCCAGTACCATCAGACGCGTCGTGCGCCGCTGCAGCGGCGTCAGCGACAGTCCCAGCATCTCCTGCGCCCATGGCGGCAGAAGATCGATCCCGGCCCGCATCATCACCTGGCCAACCGGCTGACTCAGGCGACCCGGCAGACGGGTGGTGAGCAGCACCTCGGCTACCTCCCGGGTACGTTCGTCACAGCGCAGCTGCGGCCGCATCGCCTCAAGATAGTCCGCGACCTCATTCGGCGTCTGGGGAATATCTTTGGCTCCCAGCCGACGAGCGATCTCCGCCGACTCGCGAAAATAGTCCTCCTGGCGCTGGACGCTGACCACCGTCCGCTTGTAGCGCAGGTGGGAGGCCATAAAGCGGCTGCACTCAGCGACATGCACCCAGGTCAACAGCGCCGGGTCGCTTGCCTGATACGGCGTGCCGTCCTTGTCCACCCCGGCGATCCGCTGATGGATCCCCTGCACTTTGGCGATCAACCGCTCGGCGTCGGGGGTGGCGGCGAAGGTGGTAGCGGAGATAAACTGACTGGTGCGACGCAGGCGGCCAAAGATATCCTCGCGGAAACGGGAGTGGTCCCAGACGCTGGCCAGCGCCAGGGGGTGCAGCATCTGCAGCAACAGCGCGCTAATGCCGCCGCACAGCATTGAGGTAAAATCGCCATGCACCTGCCAGATGGCTGATTGCGGACCAAAAAGCCCCGGCTCCCCTTTGGGCTGTTCAAAATCAATCTCTTTTAGCGCCATGCCGGTCAGGCCGAGCACCTGCGCCTCGATCATTCCGCGAATGCCGATCATGCTGGAGTCCCTTACGTTTACCAAAGGACCAAAGATACCACTATTGCGCAGCGGAGGCAGTGACAGGGAGAGAGATCGCGGGAACGGTGCCCGCAGAGTGCGGGCACAACAGCTTATGGATTTAGCTGGTAGTCAAGGGTGATATTGGCTTTCAGCACCTGTGATACCGGGCAGCCGGCCTTCGCTTTCTGGATGATCTCATCGAACGCCGCCGGCGCAACGCCGGGCAGGACAATCTGGCTTTGCAACGCGATGTCGGTTATTGCAAACCCACCGTCGGTTTTATTAAGGGTGACCACTGCGGTGGTGTCGATGGACGTCGCGGTATAGCCCTCTTCGCTGAGCATCAACGATAGGGCCATCGAGAAGCAGGCGGCATGTGCGGCGCCGATCAGCTCTTCGGGATTGGTGCCTTTCACCCCTTCAAAACGGGTATTAAAGCCGTAGGGCTGCTGGCTCAGCGCCCCGCTCTCCGTCGACACGGTGCCTTTGCCATGCTTGAGATCGCCTTCCCAGTGCGCCAGCCCTTTCTTATGAATCGCCATATGACTCCTCCTGTGATGATGTCGAACAAAAAGTATAGTGCCTGATGCTGAACCTGCTTCTATTCTGCGGCCCGCCGCATCAGCGTTCCCAAAAAGTTCCCGTTGCGGATGACGCTAACGGCCATCGTGAGGATGGTAAGGATCGGTTTTGTCATCCTCGCTGTCGTCCCGTTTACGCGGCACTTCGCCATGTTCGTCAGGCGCCTCGCGCGCAGGGTGCTTCCCGCGCTCCTCGTCATGCGGGTGGGATGTTGTGCTCATACCGGTAAGCTCCCCTTACTTAGGCGACTGTTTGAGCAGGCGATCGATACGTACTACCGGCGGCGTCATTTTGCGATCAAGGCTGCCGTTAATACTGACCAGATCGTCAGGCTCTACGTGCTGTTCATTAAACGCGGCAACCGGAATAATGGCGGTGATGGTGCCGCTTTTATCGCGAAACTGATAACGGTCATCCCCCTGTCGGGTGAGCAGATTGCCGCGCAGGGAAACCGTGGCGCCGTCGTGCATGGTTTTCGCCTGCTCAACGGTCATGATCCGCCCCTCCTCGACGCCGCGATAGCCGTCATCGAGTTTGTGCGGCGGCGGCGGCGCGGCATCCTGGCTAAAACCGCCTTTATCGTCCGCCTGCGCGACCGCGGCGGCAAACAAACAGGCCATGGCCAAGGCTAATTTTTTCATCATGCCTCCTTGTTTTTGCTGATGAACAGATTAAAGCCTGGCTGAGGCTGGCCATTTTTACAAAGTCAATTGTTCTGATATCGTCTAATATAAGAATGTCCTTATCGTTACGCTGATGGCGAAACGAAACGCGGGGAAATAATAATGACTGAGAATCAACAACCTTGTCACATCGTCGACGAGAATGAACAGGCCCTCCGCTTTGAATATCGCTTCAGGCGCTATGGGATAATTGTTCTCAGCCTCATCATTCTTACCGCATTAAGCGGCCTGTGGTCCTCCGGATATTTCAGTGAGGCGCACCGGGAAAGCCCTGAAGGTGAATTACGCGTCGATTACCAGCGTTATGCCAGACTGATGAGTGAAACCGAACTGAATATTCAAATCAAACCCACGCAGGAAAATGATACGACGATCAGTTTCGCCGCCACGTTATTAACCCGCTACCAGGTTGGCGATATCCGCCCGCAGCCGGATAAGATGTACAGTGCCGACGGGAAATTACATCTGGTGTATCAGCGGACAACCAGCCGCTCGCCGCAATCGGTATGGTTATCTATTACCCCCAAAACGATAGGCAATATTTCCCTGCAGGCGGCAGTCAACGATCGCCCTGCCGTCAGCTGGCAACAGTTTGTCTATCCGTAGGAGTCGCGATGGAAATGGTCCTCAGAGCCGCAGCAATCTATCTGATCCTGCTGATTATTTTCAAGATTGCCGGCAGACGAACCCTGATGCAGTTAACCAATTTTGACCTGATACTGCTGCTGATTATCAGTGAAGCGACCCAGCAGCCGATGCTCAGCACAGACTATTCCGTTACCGGTTCGATGCTGACTATCGTCACCCTGGTCAGTATTGATATTTTATGCGGCTATATTAAGAAAAAATTTGCCCAGGCGGAAAATTTTCTGGATGGCACGCCGGTTATCGTAGTGGAAAATGGTGCTGTCATCGATGAGAAAATGAAGCTCGTCAATATTTCTGTCGATGATATCCTGCTGGCGGCCAGGCAGCACCATGGGATTTATGAACTGAAAGCGATAAAATTCGCTATTCTCGAACGTAACGGCCAGATATCCATTATTCCGGAACAGGAATAACACCGGCTTAGCTATTTATCGCGCTCCGGTTGTTTATCCCCCGATTCCGGGGCGCGGGTGGCGTCGTCCTCTTCTTTTTCAACGCTACGCGTGTTTACTGTCAACATTTTTCCTCCTCGCGGGTTGTCAAGTATCTTACAGATTATAGAACCTTAACGCCTGCTTATGCAGAAACAGGCCAGAGTCATCAGGATATGTCGCCTGATTCACACTGCGCTTATTCCAGGATATTTCCCACCTCACCGTCGTTATTTATGCTTAATAATGATTCGATCCGTGCAGCTTAAATTTACGATAGCGAAACAATTAATGAGGTCACTATGTCCGTGATGGTTATTACCGGCGGAACCGCCGGGGCAGGAAAAGCCACCGCGCTGCGTTTCGCCCGCGCAGGGTATCACGTGGCGCTGATCGCCCGCGATGAAACGGGTCTGCAGGAGACGCAGCAGGCTTGTGAACGTTTCGGCGTCAAAACGCTGGCGATTAGCGCCGATGTCGCCGATGCCGGGGCCGTGCAGCGCGCCGCCGCCGAGGTGGAAGCCACCCTCGGCGCCATAGACGTCTGGATCAATAACGCCATGACCACCGTGCTGGCGCCCTTTCGGCAGATGAGCGACGACGAATTTCGCCGGGTGACGGAGGTGACCTATCTCGGCTATGTCAACGGCACCCGCGCGGCGCTCAAGGTCATGACGCCCCGGGATCGGGGGGTGATTATTCAGGCTGGATCGGCGCTGGCCTGGCGCTCGATCCCCCTGCAGTCGGCCTATTGCGGCGCGAAAGCGGCGATCCGCGGCTTCACCGATGCCGTGCGCACCGAGCTAATGCATGAGAAAAGCCACATCCAGTTGACCATGGTCCAGCTGCCGGGGATGAACACTGCTCAGTTTGGCTGGGCGCGCAACAAAATGGAGCAGGCCATGCAGCCGGTACCGCCGGTCTATCAGCCGGAGGTCGCCGCTGAGGCCATCTACAGCGTGATCCAGCGGCCGGTGAACGAGCTGTGGGTGGGGAAAAGCACCATCCAGTCGATCCTCGGCCAGATCTTCTTCCCTCGTCTGCTCGATCGGCTGATGGTGAAAAAAGCGTGGGAGGGACAGTTTACCGGCCAGCCGAAGCCGGCAGAACATCAGGACGACCTGTTCACGCCAGTGCGCGGCAATCATCCCGGACACGGCCCCTTTAACGATGGCGCGCGGCGTAAAGCGGTGACCATCAGCGCCGATCTTCCGGGTAAAGTGGCTGCCGGCGTCGGTGTGGCGGTGGCGACGATGGCCCTGCGGGCGTTCTTCCGCCGACCAGGAAGACGGCGCTAAAGCAGGCTGCGGCTGAACCAGCGGTAACCATAGCCGGAGAGCGCCAGCCGCGCCTTTTCCCCGCCGTATAGCCCGTCCTGGTAGAACTTATCTTCCAGGATCGGGCTCCAGTAACCCTCGGCCAGCGGCGGGAGCTGGACCTCCACCGCCTGCTGGCTGCAGTTCGCCAGCATCAGCACCTCCCGCGATTCGCTGCGATAGCACAAGCCCAGCACCGCGGCTGGCTTCACCGTAATAAGGGTAAAAGGGATGGATCCCGGTTCAGTATATTCCGTGCGCACCAGCACCATATTGCGTACCCGATGCAGTAGTGACCGGGGGTGGCGCAACGCCGCTTCGACATTGATCCGCTGGTAGCGAAACCGTCCACTGGCCACCGGTTTCACCGGCAAATCATCCGGCGCCGCCCGGGAAAAGCCGCCGTTGGGCGCGCCCGACCACTGCATCGGCGTTCGGACCGCGTAGCGCTCCGGTAAGCGCAGATCGTCGCCCATACCAATCTCGTCGCCATAGCGCATCACCGGCACGCCAGGCAGCGCGAGCAGGATGGCATGGGCCAGCGCGATGCGTCGGGTATCGCCATCCAGCATCGGCGCCAGCCGCCGGCGCACGCCACGCTGGTAAACCGACATCGATTTATCAGGGGCAAAGGTGCGGATAACCTGGCGTTTGTTGCGTTCGCCAATCCCCTCAAGATCCAGTTCATCATGGTTACGCAGCCAGTTGACGAAGCAGCATCCGTCCGGCGGGGCCACCATTGCCTGCAACGCCTTCACTACCGGGGTGGCGCGCTGCTGCGCCAGGCTGACATAGAGATATTTATTAAGCCAAAAATTGAGCACCATCTGCAGCCGATCGTCGCGGCCGAAATAATGGCGATAATCTTCCACTTCCACGTCCACTTCACCCAACAGTATCGCGTCGGGATTGAGGCGCTGCACGACCTGCCGGAGATGCGTCAACAGCGGGTAGCCCCGCGCCTCGTCGCCCTTCCCGGCCTGCTTCACCAGATGTGACGCCGCATCGAGGCGAAATCCTGACACCCCGGCCTGCAGCCAGAAGGTGATGATGTTTTCAATTTCAGCGATCACCGGCGGATGAGCGAGATTCAGGTCGGGCTCATGGCGATAAAACATGTGGCGATAGTATTGTCCGGCCTGGTCGTCCCAGCTCCAGACGCTCTCCTCGACGCCGGGAAACATGGGAGGATCGTCGTTCTCCGGCGGCCGATCGGCCCAAAGATAGTATGGCCGCCACGGCGACCGGGGATCGCGTCGCGCCGCCTGAAACCACGGGTGCTGGGCAGAAGTGTGCTGGATAACCAGCTCAACAATCACCCGCAGCCCCAGCTCCCGGGCGCGGGCAATCAGCTCAATCACGTCGGCGATGGTCCCGAAACGGGGATCGGGCTGCAAATGGTCGCTGATATCATAGCCATCATCCTGCAGTGGGGTGAGATAGAAAGGGGTCAGCCAGAGCACCGTCGCCCCCAGGCTACGAATGTAGTGCAGCTTTTGGCGTATACCGGCAAGATCGCCAAACCCATCGCCGTTGGCGTCGTAAAACAGAGCACTGTCAACCTGATAGATGACCGCTCTGTGAAACCACTCTTCCTGTTGCATCACTATCACCTTGCGTTCTGCCCGCCACTGTCAGCGTCCTCAGCGCGCCCTGCTGGTTTTCGTGCGCGTTTTGTCGACTGGCAATACGGGGTCGTGCTCTGCAGGTGGCACCCTGTTCGCCACCGCGTCCACCAGCGCCTGCTGCCTGGCGGTTAATTTCAGCGGAACCGCTTTCTCTGTGGCGAGGATCGCGATGGTGTGGCGCTTAACCATGATTGACTCCGGCGGCTTATTGTCCGGACTCAACGCCGGGCAGAGAGTTATGCATCAGATATTGTCCGGTCAGCGCCGGCAGATGATGCAGCAGCCAGTCAGCCATCCCTCTCTCTTCGGCAAGGATCCCTTCCAGAGTCGGCATCGCGCTATGGTCCCCCACGCGCTTCGCCGCCGTTAATAAAGCGGTATAGCAGGCGACCTCAAAATGGGCAAAAACGTAGGCGGTGATAATGAGTTTAATGAGCTCATCGCCGGGTAGCATGATGCCGATAGTCTGGTCCAGGGCTGCGACCCGGCTCATCGCATCCTTCAGCGCCGAGCGGGAAATATGGTTGCGGGCGATAAGGTCCTGCAGAGCAGACAGTTGCCGACGAGTTTCATAAAGATGTTGTTCAAGGCGGGTTCGCAGTTGCGGTTCATTATCGAGGCGTCTGATGGTGGCCATAAGCAGTGACTCGGCCTGTTTTTCCATGGCATGGGCATCGCGAAGCCAGTTGTGGTAATTTTCACTATCCGTCATATACACCTCTGATCGTTAATTATTTATTTTGACGGGGAATCTTCATTCTCTTCCGCCGCCTGGTCAGCTCGCGCTGCGCTATATCCGGATAAATGTCCAACAATATTGGCATAAATACTGATGAGAATGACCCACAGGACGCTGTCTTTCCACCAGATTAACGAGGGTATCGCCAGGCCCACCCACATAACGGCGGCCACAAGATGACAGCGCTTAATAAATAACGGCGTCAGTTTCATTTTATTACCTTAGATCTGAACAATATTTAGCAAGCGAATGTGTTGCTACCCGCCCCTGGCGTCCGACGATTGACACCAGGCTTAAAATAGCTTACTTTTTTACAGCGATAAAAAGCAGTACTGTTACGTATTGCTCCGAACTGTTATTTACTCACTCTTAGCGCTTCGCCGGCACAATGCCGTTGCGGTAATCAGTATTTAATTGTTAAGATGGCTGTAATTGAATTATCCTGCACCTCTTTTCCCGTCGCGGACAATAGACACTAGCTGAGGGAAGCGTTTGCAAATAAACAGAAACCTGCGGACCCACAGGCCCACAGGTTTCTTTCCCGACGCCGTCATAACGGCGTCACGGGTCATCAGTCATCAGCTGTCGCCGGATTTACGGCCGCCGCCATGGCTGTTCTTACCACCCTTTTTACCGGCTTCGGATGCACGCTCAGGATCATTTTTGAAGTTCCCGCCGCTGTGCTGCCCACCTTTACGCCCGGCTTCGGATGCTTTTTCACGATCTTCTGCAAAATTACCTGAACCGCCTCTATGCTCTGCCATAATTTTCACCTTTGGTTTGATCAATATCGGTTGGTAAATGGAAAATGACCCTGTTACAAATCATCGCCCTCGATATCTAACACTAGAGGAATACCCGCAGGAGTCAAATTAATTTTGGCCATCACCCAGCGCATCGACAAAATAAATTAACCACAGCGAAGCGGCAATAAAAATTAATTTTTACGCAACTCCCTTATTCGCTTTGGGTTATATGTACCTTGTGAACTGTACTGTGGACATTGGTTCACGTTTGTAAACTAATGAAAATAATCTGATGAATAAATGTTTCTACTAATCCCGGGCTGCCACCCTTCCAAAAATTAACACCAAAGAGGTATACCATTATTATCCATGCGTAGCGGATTACCCTATTATTCCCCTTTTCACTTTGTCTCCCTCTCTGCCTTTAAAAAATCTCCGCCGCGCAGCAAATAAAATAGCCAGCCCGCATTAAGTCATGATGGAATAATCCTAATTTAACCCCGGCAATGATAACGCAGCGCTATTTGCTTAAATACGCCGGGGATCAGTCGGTTAAGGAATAACAATGCGTCTTTTAGCGGCCATTCACTGGCCCTGGGTGAGTCATCCGGGGTCTGGCGATGGGGGAACCTGACCTATCCTTACAGCTGGCCCGTTCTGTCTGAAGGAGATGACTATGCAAGATGAAAAACCGCCCATGAAGAAACTACCCACCTCCATGTTGCCAGAAGAGACGGCTCCACGTCCGGAGTTCCCGGAGCAAGAACAGAACCCGCCGGGTCTGGATGCGGAAATGGAGCCGTCACCGGACCATGGGGAAACCAGCTACACCGGCACCGGGCGGCTGGCCGGTAAGAAAGCGCTAATTACCGGCGGCGACTCCGGCATTGGCCGCGCGGTGGCGATCGCCTTTGCCCGCGAAGGGGCCGATGTCGCCATAAGCTATCTGCCGGAGGAGCAAGAGGACGCCGATGAAGTCATCGCTCTGATCAAAGCCGAAGGCCGCACCGCGGTGGCCCTGCCGGGGGATATTCGCTCCGAGTCCTTCTGTCAGTCGCTGGTGGCCGACGCGGTGCAACAGCTGGGTGGCCTGAGCATCCTGGTCAATAACGCCGGACGTCAGCAATATTGTGAGACCCTTGAGGAGCTGACCACTGAAGACTTTGACGCCACCTTTAAGACCAATGTCTACGCGCCGTTCTGGATCACCCGCGCCGCGCTGCCCCATCTCCAGGCCGGGAGCGCGATCATCAACACCACCTCGGTGCAGGCCTATAAACCCAGTCCGATCCTCCTCGATTACGCCCAGACCAAAGCCTGCCTGGCGATCTTCACCAAATCGCTGGCCAAACAGGTGGCAAAACGCGGCATTCGCGTTAACGCCGTAGCCCCCGGCCCTTACTGGACGGTGCTGCAGTCCAGCGGCGGTCAGCCGGACGAGAAAGTGAAACAGTTCGGGAAAGACACGCCGATGGGGCGCCCGGGGCAGCCGGTCGAGATCGCCCCGCTGTACGTCACCCTGGCATCCGATGCCTGCTCATATACCTCCGGCCAGGTGTGGTGCTCTGACGGTGGAGACGGGGTAGTCTAAGCCTCCTGGCAGACCGGCGTGCGGCATCGCGCGCCGGTTTTACCCTCCGTCCCCCGGGGAGCGATATCTGCCCTCTCGCCTCGCCGCCGCAGCGATTTTTCCTCTCCTGCAGCCGACCGGCTGCGTGCTATGATACTCGCCCGCCGCTGTGCGCTAACCCCGGCCCTGACGCCAATCCTGAGGACGACAGATGAGCAACGACATTCCCCTGAAATTTTATGACATCGTGGACGAATACGAGACCGAAGCGGCTGCCCCGGTTAAGGATGAGGAACGCGATGCGCTGGCGCGCTATTTTCAGCTGCTGATTGCGCGATTAACCAACAACGAAGAGATCGATGAAGAAGCGCAGCAGGAGATGGCCCGCGAGGCGGCCATTGACGAACGCCGTATTGACGATATCGCCAACTTCCTTAATCAGTGGGGCAATGAGTAAGGTTGATCCTTGGCTTTCCGGCAGGGCAACCGCCCGCCGGCGCTGCCGCTGAAGGCGGCGCCGTTGCTCAGGCATCGGCGAGCGTCTCCCCCAGCCGTCGCTGCAGCTCATCCAGAAACAGCGGCAGCCCATCGGGCTGATAGTCGCGGGAAAGATAGATGCCGTAAACGCTCAGCGCCTTCGGCGTCCAGTCAGGAAGCACCACCTCCAGCGCGCCGCTGGCAATCGCGCTCCGCGCCTCCAGTTCGGGGAGCATCGCGATGCCGCACCCCGCGACCGCCGCCTCCAGCAGTAAGGAAGAGATCCCGGCGCTCAGATTACCGTTCACTGCCACCGACGCCTCCTGACCCTGTGCATCGCTGAATTGCCAGCGCTGGCCGGCAAAATGACTGTATAACAGGCAGTTATGCTGTTGCAGATCGTCAAGGGTCGTCAGCGGACCATGCTGGCGGATCCAGCGCGGCGCAGCGCAGAGTAGCGACCGGCACACGCCGAGGCGGCGAGCGATAGCCCCCACCTCCGGATTATCGGTAATGCGAATAGCCACGTCGATGCGCTCGCCGATCAGGCTGACCGGATGGTTATTGATATCCAGCTCCAGACGCAACAGCGGATAACGGGCAAGAAAATCCGGCAGCAGCGGGGAGATCAGCTGCATCGCGGTAAAATGCGCGCACGCCACCCGCAGCGTGCCGCTGGGGTCGGCACGCTGGCGTTCGCCGGCGATTTCATCGGCGATCCGCGTCAGGCCGCGGGTCTTGAGCAATACCTTCTCCCCGGCCGGGGTCAGCGTCAGCCGCCGGGTTGAGCGATGGATCAGCCGGGCGCCGGCCCAGCTCTCCATCTGTTCCAGATAGCGGCTGACCATCGGGCGCGACATCCCCAGCGCGCGCGCCGCGGCGCTGAGGCTTCCCAGCTCGCAAATTCGCAGATACACCTGCGCCGCAATTACCCTGTCCATCACGCCCCCTTTATCTGCACGATTTATGAAACTCAGCATCTCTTATTTCAGGAATTCTATCAAATGGCGAAATCCGTACAATGCTACGCATTCCCCTGTCATTGAGAATGAATCATGAAATTATCTGCTCTTGCTATTGCCACCGCCCTGTTCAGCGGCGCGGTCTTCGCGGCGCCGCTGACGCTGCAGACTTACAACCCTCAGGAGAAAGGTCTTTTTGCCGTCAACTCCACCCTCGTTTCCGGCCCGCATGAAGCGGTGCTGTTTGACGCCCAGTTCAGCGTCAAAGACGGCGAAAAGCTGGTAGACATGATCAAGAAAAACGGCAAACCGCTGTCGCGGATTGTGATCACCTCCGGCGATCCTGACTTCTATTTTGGCCTTGAGCCGCTGGTGAAAGCCTTCCCGCAGGCGGAAGTGGTCGCCACGCCGGAAGTGGTTAAACATATTGAAGCCACCAAAGCGGCAAAGCTGGCGTACTGGGGACCACAGATGAAAGACGGCGCGCCGACGCAGGTATACGTCCCGCAGGCGCTGAAAGCCAACAGCTTTACCATCGATGGCGAAAAAGTGACGATTATGCAGCCTCATGACTACGCGGCGTTCGTTTGGATCCGGGCGAACAAAACGATCCTCGGCGGCACCGGCGTGGCGTGGGGCATGCATCTCTGGACCGCCGACACCCAGACGCCGGCCAGTCGACAGCAGTGGCGCACTACGCTGGACCAGATGATTGCTCTGCACCCGCAGCAGGTGATCCCGGGACATTACCTCGGCACGCCGCCGGAGGGTGACAGCGCGGTGCGCTTTACCAAAACCTACCTCCAGCAGTTTGAGCAAGCGCTGAAGACACATAAGGATTCCGCCGGGGTGATCAAGGCGATGGATACACAGTGGCCAGGGCTGGCGGAAACCAGCTCGCTGGAGCTCAGCGCCAAAGTTAATACCGGCGAGATGAAGTGGTAACGCCGGCGCTGCGCGAGGGAGACTGTTCTTAATCTGGCACACTGAGGTTGCTATTGCCCTGAAAATGGACCACCCTACCTGTGGCCGCATAAAAAACGTGCGGCCAACTTTGGGTTACATTTCATCCGGTCACCACCGGGTTTGCCCTTGAAACCAGAACAGGATAAAGGAGTCAGAATGAAATCGAACCATCAGGCACGTCATCTTCTCGGTCTGAACTACAAGCTTTCCCAGCAGAAAAAAGTGGTGCTGGAAGGCGATGAAGCAACCACCCTCAACCATATCCATGCTACCGGCCGCAAACGCCGCGGTGGTTAATTTTCAGCCTGAGTGATGATAAACAACACCGTCCTGTTGCCAGGATGGTGTTTTTTTATGGCAATTGACGGCTTGTTTACCCGCTTGAAGACCTTCTGCTCTATACTCTGCCCGCTGCTTTTCCACCCGCCCTTCGCTTATCGCCGCGCCGGGACTGTGGACACGATCAAGGAGTTAGTGCGATGCAATTTACCCATAAGAAAAACCGTTCCCTGTACATCCCCTACGCGGGTCCCGTTCTGCTTGAATTCCCCCTGCTCAACAAGGGCAGCGCCTTCAGTATGGAAGAGCGCAGCAGTTTCAACCTTCTTGGCCTGCTGCCGGAAGTGGTTGAAACCATCGAAGAGCAAGCGGAACGCGCGTGGATCCAGTATCAGGGATTCAAAACAGAAATCGACAAACACATTTACCTGCGTAACATCCAGGACACCAACGAGACCCTTTTCTATCGCCTGATTGGCAACCATCTCGAAGAGATGATGCCGGTTATCTATACCCCGACGGTAGGCGCCGCCTGCGAACGTTTCTCCGAGATTTACCGTCGCGCCCGCGGCGTCTTTATCTCCTACCAGAATCGCCATAATCTTGACGACATTCTGCAGAACGTCCCGAACCATAACGTCAAAGTGATTGTGGTGACCGATGGCGAGCGTATCCTCGGCCTCGGCGACCAGGGCATCGGCGGGATGGGGATCCCGATCGGCAAACTGTCGCTGTACACCACTTGCGGCGGCATCAGTCCGGCTTACACCCTGCCCATCGTGCTGGACGTCGGAACAAACAACCAGCAGTTGCTGGACGATCCGCTGTATATGGGCTGGCGCCACCCGCGTATTACCGATGACGAGTACTACCAGTTCGTTGACGACGTGATCCAGGCGATTAAGGCCCGCTGGCCGGACGTGCTGCTGCAGTTTGAAGATTTTGCGCAGAAGAACGCCATGCCGCTGCTCAACCGCTACCGCAATGAGATCTGCTCCTTTAACGACGATATCCAGGGTACCGCGGCGGTGACCGTCGGGACGCTGATCGCCGCCAGCCGCGGCGCCGGCAGCCAGCTGAGCGAACAGAAAATTGTCTTCCTCGGGGCGGGCTCCGCCGGCTGCGGCATCGCCGAGCAAATTATCGCCCAGATCGTCCGCGAAGGACTCAGTGAAGAAGAGGCCCGCCAGCGCGTGTTCATGGTTGACCGCTTTGGCCTGTTAACCGACGGCATGCCTAATCTGCTGCCGTTCCAGAACAAGCTGGTGCAGAAACGCGAACATCTGCAGGGCTGGGATACCACTAACGATGTGCTCTCCCTGCTCGACGTGGTGCGCAACGTGAAACCGAACATCCTGATCGGCGTTTCCGGTCAGCCGGGGCTGTTCACGGAAGAGATTATCCGCGAAATGCACAAGCATTGCCCGCGGCCAATCGTGATGCCGCTCTCCAACCCAACGTCACGGGTGGAAGCCACGCCGCAGAATATCCTGAGCTGGACCGACGGCGAGGCGCTGGTCGCCACCGGCAGTCCGTTTGCCCCGGTTACCGTCAAAGGCAAACAGTACCCCATCGCCCAGTGCAACAACTCCTATATCTTCCCGGGCATTGGTCTGGGGGTGATCGCCTCCGGCGCGTCGCGGGTCACCGACGAGATGCTGATGGCCGCCAGCGAAACCCTGGCGAAACACTCGCCGCTGGTGAACAACGGTGAAGGTCCGGTGCTGCCGGAGCTGAAGGATATCCAAACCGTCTCGCGGGCGATCGCCTTCGCGGTCGGTAAGGTGGCTCAGGAGCAGGGCGTGGCGGTGAAAACCTCCGCAGAAGCGCTGCTGCAGTCCATCAGCGATAATTTCTGGCTGCCGGAATATCGTAATTACCGCCGCACCTCAATTTAATCGCGCTCACCGGGCCGAGCGATCGGCCCGGTTATTAATAGCGTCCGGATAATATTTCCCGCCACAGAAACGCCTTTTCCGCCCATATTCATTTATCGTAAAAATAGAAAACGGATAGCATTTGCCGCGCGCCCTCCGCTGTGCAAAATAGTTGTTTCTCACCCCCTCACAACGGAATGTGAAATGCAAAAATTAACCCCTGACGCGAATAAAGCGAAGGCTATTCTGATCCGGATTGTCTTACTCCTCACGGGTAGTATCGCCATCATCGCCGGCCTGTGCCACTCTGGCGGCGATATGTGGATGCTCACCCCGCGCGCTGAGCAGTATCAGCCCGCTACCGGCGATCTGGTGGATATCGTCATCTATACGCCGAGTAAATTCTTCTTCGCCCTGCTCTACGTGTTATTTCTGACTCTGGTCTGGCTGTTGGCGGTGCGTAATATTCCCTGGCGGCCGATACAGCATCCGCTATTCCCGCTGATGGTACTGATTGCCGCCGGGATCTTTATTTTCCTCCATCCGGAGGTCACCCCCGGACGGGATGCCAGTATTCAGTACGGGAAACACAACGTTTACTACACTGCCATTTTCTGGATGAAGACAAATTCTAACCAACGTATCACTCAGCCCTCTAAATATGAGATTTTTGTTGAAGCGAAAGATCCGCGCTGGCCTGTCGACAGGGATAATCTTCGCCGCGCCTGGCGCTGTGAAGTACAGCGGCACAGCCAGTTTTACACCCTGTCATTCAATGAGGGCTGGTTTCCGAACGGCGATCCGCAGGTCATGGCCCGCCAGTGTACTCAGGTAAGCGATCTGAACGCGCTCAGCGACACGGCAATCATGATTGCCCGCCCGATCGCCACCGTTCCTGTGGAGGCACCATAAATGAGCCAGCAAAAAATGGTTCTGCAACCGCTATTACGGGTCTGGCTGGGGTTGTTTAGCGGGCTGCTGCTGGTGAGCGCCATCAGCGGCTTTCACGGCGAGTACTGGTATTTCGGCGATAAGCAGGCGCTTTACGCGGCGAAAGCCGGCGAGGTGTCGGTGCATGAACTCTACACGCCGGCGAAAATCCTCTTCGCTATTATCGTCAGCCTGATCCCGCCGCTGCTGTGGCTGCTGCTGGTCAACCGTCTGCCGCAGCGGCCGCTGACCCACCTTCTCCCGCCATTGCTACTGCTGCTGGCGGGACTGGCTTTTTTCTTCCTCAGACCCGACGTGATTCCCGGCGGGGAGACCGCCGTCTATCGCTACGGCGAGCGGGAGCGCTACTACCAGACGGTCCGCTGGCAGAAACCGGAGCCGGGCGCGTGGCGGGGTATCCGCTCTGAGTACAACGTGTATATCGAATATCGCGATCCCAAGGGATATCGCAAAGCCGACAATATTAAAAACGCCTATACCTGTGAAACCCACCGGGAGTCTCGCTTTTTTACCTTAACGACCGAAGAGGATTGGTATCCGGATGAGTATCCGAATATTCTCGAGGCTCCCTGCCAGGCGATAAAGGATCCCCAGGCGATGACGGAATATACCCGCGACCACGCCCGCTGGTTTCCCATTATTTTTTAAATAAATCAATGATAATACTTTCAATGATTCTCACTACTAAGACAAACAAGGAACGTTAATATGCCCCACCAGGTTGCGACAAAAAATATGACGAATAGGATGATCATTTTATATTTAGCACTGACAGGAATAACAGGGTTAGTCTATGGCTTATGTTCACTGAGTGGTGAAACACTGCATTCCCCCTTTGAAATCAGTTCATATGATGCCGTTGCTGGTGATCTTATCGAACATAGTCTGTACACCTTCTATAAACCGTTTGTCGCTATTCTCTCCTCACTCGTTATACCGTTGATTTGGCTGTTATCAACGAGAAAATCAACGCATCGTAAACTGCGTCATCCGGTTATTCCCGTTATGCTATCTTTGCTGATTTTCATCTTTTTTGGATTGTTCCCCGGCGTTATTCCCGGTGGAGAGACAACCCGTTATCGTTACTTCCTTCATGATAAGCATTATCTCAGTATTGTCTGGGCAAGCATGGAACCAGATAATTATTTTGAATCCAGATCCCACTATGAAACTTACATAGAATACAGAGACCCATATGGATTCCGAAGAATTGATAACATTAAAAATGCCTATCACTGTGAGCAAACACGTGAAACTGTTTTCCTGACGCTTTACATTTCTCAACGCTGGTTCCCGAAGGGTAAACCTGATGTCCTCGAAGCCCAGTGCCAAAAAATAACTGACGCTAATACCCTGACCGAAGCGGTACTGGCAAAAGCGTATTGGTTTCCCTTTGTACGCTAAACTCTGAGGGGCGCCGCGCTCGCCCCCTGCCAGTTTTGTCACTGGCGCGCTTTTCCTTTCCCCACTACACTGCCATCACCCATTCACTAACTGAATATAAAAGGAGGCCCCCCATGCTGTATTGTGAAATGTTTATTGTTTCACATGCCTTAGGCAATGGCGCCAGCTCAAGCGTTATCGGTATCGTGCTGCGATAACTTTGGCTTGAGCGAAGACCCTTCACAGAATCCCTTCTCTCCGGCTTACCGGGTTATCGTCAGCGAGTTTTGACGAGGCATTCGCATGCCTGTAACTCTTGAGTAAGTTGACTATGAGTACATTACTAACTGCCCATGCGCTCCACGTGGAGACGGCTTTTGGGCCGCTGTTTAACACCCTCTCCTTCACCCTGAAGAAAGGCGACCGTATCGGTCTCATTGGCCATAACGGTTGCGGCAAAAGCACCCTGCTGCAGGTGCTGGATGGCACTCTCGCGCCCACCTCGGGCAGCGTCTCGCTCGCCGGTCAGTGTCTGATGGCCCGCGTTGAACAGCATCTGCCGGAGGCGCTGCGTTCGCAGTCACTGCTGCAGGCGGTGCTGGCCCCGTTACCCGCCGACGCCCGGGAAGCACAGCGCTGGCTGGCCGAACGCCTGCTGGCGCAGATGGGCTTCACGCCGGCGGTGATGGCGCAGCAAACCAGCACCCTAAGCGGCGGGCAGCACACGCGCCTGCTGCTGGCCCGGGCGCTGATCCGCCAGCCTGACCTGCTGCTGCTGGATGAGCCCGGCAACCATCTCGATCTGCCCACCCTGTTGTGGCTGGAAAGCTTCCTGCAAACCTGGCAGGGGAGCTTCGTGCTGGTGTCACATGACAACACCTTACTGGATGCTGTAACTAATGCCAGTTGGATCCTTCGCGACCAGACGCTGCACAGCTTCGCCTTGCCCTGCAGCGCTGCCCGTCAGGCACTGCAGGAGCAGGATGAAAGCGCCGCATTACGTCATAAGGCCGAGCAAAAAGAGATCGACCGGGTCAGCGCCAGCGCCCGGCGGCTGGCCACCTGGGGTCGGGTGTATGACAACGAAGATCTCGCCCGCAAAGCCAAACAGATGGAGAAGCAGGTCGCCCGCCTGAAAGACGAGCAGACTGAGCTCAGCGTCGGCCCGCCGTGGCGCCTGGTGTTGCAAGGGGACGCCCTGCCGGCGGACCGCCTGCTGGAGATGGACAGGCTGCCGGTGGCCCCCGCGCCGGGACTGCCGGCCCTGTTTACCACCGGCGTGGCGCGACTGCGCAGCGGAGATCGCGTGGCCATCATGGGACGCAACGGCGGCGGTAAATCGTCCTTGCTGCGCCTGCTGTGGCAGCAGATGAACGACGCATCGCCTCTTCCGGGGCTGCGTCTGCACCCCCGGCTTCACCCCGGGTATTACGACCAGACGCTGGCGCAGTTGCCGGACGATGCCAGCCTGCTCGACGCCCTGACGCCGTTCGCCCCGTCGGCGGACACCCGGAAACGGGCGCTGATCGCCGCTGGATTTGACTGGGCGAGGCATAGCCAGAAGGTGAGCACCCTCAGCGGCGGTGAGCGGTCGCGACTGCTGTTCGTCGGCCTGTCGCTGGCGCGCTACAGCCTGCTGCTGCTGGATGAACCCACCAACCATCTTGATATGGAGGGCAAAGCGGCGCTGGCGCAGACGCTCCGCGACTACCCCGGCGGCGTGCTGCTGGTTAGTCATGACCGCCAGCTTATTAGCGAAAGCTGTAACCGCTTCTGGCTGATCGACCGCGCCGGGCTAACGGAGTGGCACAGTCTGGAAGAGGTTTATGCCCGTATGCAGGCGCAGCCCTCCACCCCGACGGTGGCCTACTCACCTCAGGAGCCGTCACTCGCGGCTGATGATGAAGAGGCGCTGCTGGCGCGCCTGATCGCTCTGGAGCAATGGCTGGCGGACGACATGGCCCGTAAGCCGAAACATCAAAAGCCTGCGCTGCAGGCGCAGTGGCGAGAGGAGATCGCCCGGCTGCTTAATCAACTGGGGTAATCTTCGCCCCCCCGCCGGCTAAGGCACCCCGCCCTTAGCCGGCGTTGCCTGGCCGGGTAAACTGCTGCTCGGTCATCACCTTTCCCCACTGATCCCCCTGCCATTCGCGGGTTAACGTGAAGCCAAAGGACTCATACAGTTTGCGGGCCGCGTCCAGACCTTTAAACGTCCACAGCTGAACGGCGCTGAACTGACGACTATCGCAGAAAGCCATCGCCTCACTGAGGAGCCGCCTGCCAATGCCGGTTCCCCGACAGCTGTCATCGAGAATGAACCAGCGTAGATGCGCCTGCTGCTGGCCGAGATCCTCGCCATCGATCGCCACCGAACCGACAATCTTCCCCTCGCGCATCGCCAGCCAGATCTGGTTGGCCGGCGAGGAAAGCCGGGTGGCAAATTCCGCCACGCCGCTGGCGACCTTGCCTTCAAAAAAAGCGCCAAAGTCATGGTGCCGGGCGTAATACTCCCCGTGCATCTGGGCTATCCGACCGATCATTCCCGGCTGATAGCCGGTCACCAGCGAAATCTGCGGGGTCGTATCCGCCAGCGCAGTATCCCGACACTGCGCCAGCGCCTGCGCATAGGCCGCCAGTCCGCTGGCGACGGTCCGCTGCTGCGGCTCATCCAGATGGCCTAACGCCTCCACCACCCGGCGGGTAGCCCACGCGTTGATCATCGCCACCGTATCGTGCCCCTTGGCGGTCAGCGCCAGCGATTTAGACCGCGCATCCTCCGCGCAGGGACGTTCCTCCAGCTCCCCGGCCGCCAGCAGACGGGCAACCATCCGGCTGACGCTCGATTTTTCCAGGCCCAGCAAAGTCACCAGCTGGGCGGCGGTCATCGCCCCTCTCACCGACACTTCGAGCAGGGTATGCACCGCCGACGGCGAATAGTGGGTGGCGGCCAGCGTGGTGTTCATAAAACCCAGCTCGCGCACCATTAACCGTGAGGCGGTACGGATCTGTTGGATTAAGGAGATGTCAGCCATAGCGATGCGTCCAGATCAAGATATAGTTGTATTATACAACCATCTATCGCAGGACGCGTCAAGAGGATAACCCCTCCAGTACGGCTGGGTAGCGTATCGGATGATGGAATGCTGCGGGCGCCGGACTGCGCCCGCGATGAATATTATTGCGGGTTCTTCCCCTTCCAGGCTTCCCAGGCCGATTTGATCTCCTGCTTCGCGGCGGCGGCATCATTAAACCCGGCCAGCTCGACCTTTTTCCGCCCCTCCGGCAGTTCTTTATAGACCCGGAAGAAGGCCTCCAGCCGCTGCTGCTCGATTTTCGGCAAATCGGCGATGGTCTTGATGTCGTCATAGGTGGGATCAATTTTACTGGCCGGCACGGCGATGATTTTGTCGTCTTTCTCACCGCCGTCTACCATCTTAAGGACGCCGATCGGCCGCAGCTTAATCAGCGTGCCCGGGGCCATTGGCGCGCGGGTGTAAAACACCACGTCCAGCGGGTCGCCATCCCCGGCCAGCGACTGGGTTAATGAACCGTAGTTTGCCGGGTAAGCCACCGGCATCGACTGAAAGCGGTCGGCGATGATAAATCCTGTTTTGGCGTCGGTTTCATACTTAATGATCCCGCCAGCCGGGATCTCGGTAACCGCGTAAAACTCTTCGGGATTGTTTTCCGGCTGCGGGAATTCCAGCACATTGTGAGCCTGTGCGGCGGCGGAAAAAAGCAGACCGGCAGTGAGGAGCGTTTTGACCAGATGCATTGTTGTATCACTCTGTTGTTATAAGAAATTGATGCGCAAAACAATAGTGTTGAGTGATGAAGAAAACATGACCATTCAGTGACGCTATTATTACCTACCAAAATTAGAGGTATTGTCTGAATTTTGTGCTATCGTTGTAGCAAAAAACCACATCCTGTACTAAAGCGCCTTGTTTTTTTCCCCATAGCGTCTAATCCTTATTAGGTAGTATTGCATTAATAAAATTAATCATTCCCCTCACAAGGAGACAGGCATGAAGGCAGCTGTTGTTACCCACGACCATCAGGTTAACGTTACGGAAAAAACGCTGCGCCCGCTGGAATACGGCGAAGCGCTGTTGAAAATGGAATGCTGCGGCGTGTGTCATACTGACCTGCACGTGAAAAACGGCGATTTTGGCGATAAAACCGGCGTTATTCTTGGTCATGAAGGGATCGGGGTAGTACAAAAAGTCGGCCCTGGCGTCACCTCCCTGAAGCCGGGCGATCGCGCCAGCGTGGCGTGGTTCTTCGAAGGCTGCGGCCACTGCGAATACTGTAACAGCGGCAACGAGACGCTGTGCCGCTCGGTGAAAAACGCCGGTTATACCGTCGACGGCGGCATGGCGGAAGAGTGCATCGTCACCGCCAACTACGCGGTTAAAGTCCCGGACGGCCTCGACTCCGCCGCCGCCAGCAGCATCACCTGCGCCGGGGTCACCACCTACAAAGCCGTTAAGGTCTCCCACATCAAACCGGGCCAGTGGATCGCTATCTACGGCCTCGGCGGCCTGGGCAACCTGGCGCTGCAGTATGCCAAGAATGTCTTTAACGCCAAAGTGATCGCCATCGACGTCAACGACGGCCAGCTGGAGCTGGCGGCCTCGATGGGCGCCGATCTGACCATCAACTCGCGCAATGAAGATGCGGCGAAAGTGATTCAGGAAAAAACCGGCGGCGCGCATGCTGCCGTGGTGACCGCGGTTGCTAAAGCGGCCTTTAACTCGGCGGTGGATGCCGTTCGCGCCGGCGGCCGCGTGGTGGCGGTAGGCCTGCCGCCGGAAGCAATGAGCCTCGATATTCCACGTCTGGTGCTCGACGGCATCGAAGTGGTCGGCTCGCTGGTCGGTACCCGTCAGGATCTGGTGGAAGCCTTCCAGTTCGCCGCCGAAGGCAAAGTGGTGCCGAAAGTCACCCTGCGCCCGCTGGAAGATATCAACGCCATTTTTAAAGAGATGGAGCAGGGTCAGATCCGCGGCCGTATGGTTATCGATCTGCGTAGCTAATCGCCAGCGCCTCTCCCGCCCGGGAGAGGCGCTTCCCCTCGCTTCCCGCCGCGAAAAGTAAATGCAATTTCCGCAAATGCTTAGCGCAATTCCTTGGTTCCTTTGTTTTTAGTCGCGCCCGATGATGGCAACACAATAGATAACAAAGGAATTCACCATGCATCGTCATTTTCGCCTGCCCGCGCTGGCCGCGCTGTTTCTTTCCGGCGCCTTCTCCGTCTGGGCCGCCGACACGCCGGTTAAAGGCGGTACCTTAATTTATCTGGAGCAGCAACCGCACACCAATCTCTATCCACCCGCCGGCGGCTTTTATCCAAACGGCGGCATTCTCAATCAGATCACCGACAAGCTGACCTGGCAGAACCCGAAAACGCTGGAGATTGAGCCGTGGATCGCCGAGAGCTGGACCAGTAATGCCGATAAAACCGAGTACACTTTCCACCTGCGCAAAGGGGTCACCTTCTCGGACGGTACGCCGCTGGATGCCACCGCCGTCGCCAAAAACTTCGACACCTATGGGCTGGGCGATAAAGCCCACCGCCTGCCTGTCTCGGAGGTGATCAATAACTACCAGCGCAGCGAAGTGATCGACCCGCTGACGGTGAAATTTTACTTCAACAAACCGTCGCCGGGCTTCCTGCAAGGGACCGCCACCATCGGCTCCGGTCTGGTGTCCCTCAGCACCCTGCAGCGCAATTTTGAGGAGCTGGGCGATGCCCGGCATATCATCGGCTCCGGTCCCTTTGTGGTGCAGGATGAAAAACCGGGCCGCGAGCTGACGCTGGTGGCGCGCAAGGATTATCAGTGGGGGCCGAAAAACATCGCCCAGCAGGGGCCCGCCAACCTCGACGGCATCACCTATATTGTGACCCCGGAAGACAGCGTGCGCATCGGCGCGCTGCTGGCCGGCCAGGCGGGCTTTATTCGCCAGGTGCAGGCCTACGATGAAAAGCAGGCGACCGATCAGGGATTTAAGGTCTACGCCGCCCCTACCCGCGGGGTCAACGACAGCCTGAGCTTCCGCCCGGATAACCCTCTGGTCGCCGACCTGCGGGTGCGCCAGGCCCTGCTCCATGCCACCAACGCCAAACAGGTGGTGGAGACGCTGTTCTCCGCTAACTACCCGCAAGCCACCTCCGTGCTGGCCAGCTCTGCCGCCGGCTATGTCAATCTGAGCGATAAACTGACCTTCGACCAGGCCAAAGCCCGGCAGTTGCTGGATGAGGCCGGCTGGAAAGCGGCCGCCGACGGGATTCGCAGCAAAGACGGGCAGCGGCTGGCGCTGACGGTCTATGAGTCGCTCCCGCAGCCGCAGAATAAAGAGGTGCTGCAGCTGATCGCCCAGCAATGGCGCCAGGTGGGAGTCGCGTTAACGGTCAAAGCCGGGGATGCCGGCAGCCGTACGCTTGACAACCTCGACCCGCAGAAAACGCCGCTCACCGTTTCGGAAGTGGGCCGCGCCGATCCGGATGTGGTAAAAAGCATGTTTTTCCCCAACAACCGCGACGCGCTGCTGCAGAAAGGCGGCTCCAGCGATAAAGTACAGCACTTCCGCGATGATAAGCTGAACGATCTGCTGACCGGCATCTCCGCGGCGGTGGAGCCACAGCAGCGTCTGCAGTTAACCGGCGATGCCCAGCGCTATCTGATCGAAAACGCCTATGTGATCCCGATTTTCGAAGAGCCGCAGGTGTTCGCCGGCGCGCCGTGGGTGAAAGGCGTCAGCTTCGAGGCCGTCGGTCGTCCGTCGTTCTACAGCGCCTGGCTGGATAAACATTAAGAGGCCGGATATGAGCGCTTATCTTCTGCGACGGTTCGGTCAGGGGCTGCTGGTCCTGTGGGCGGCCTTTACCCTCACCTTTTTCCTGCTGCAGGTGCTGCCAGGGGATGCGGTGCTGATCAAGTTTCAGAACCCGGACCTCGGTCTGAGCCCGGCGCAAATCGCCGACATGCGGCTGGCCTACGGCGCCGACAGCCCGCTGTGGCGCCAGTACCTGCACACGCTGCTGGCAATGCTGCACGGCGACTTTGGCTATTCCCTGCAGGCGGGTCTGGCGGTCAGTAGCCTGATTGCCAGCAACCTGCCGGATACCTTAAGCCTCGCCCTGCCGGCCTTCCTGCTGGCCGTGATCCTGGCGTTCACCCTCGCCTTCGCCTCGCGTCTGCCGGGGCTGCGCTGGCTGAGCAACCTCCTGCAGTCGCTGCCGGTGCTGTTTATCTCGCTGCCCACCTTCTGGCTGGGTATCGCCCTGATCCAGCTCTTTTCGTTTCAGTTGCGCTGGATCCCGGTGATCAACCCCGGTCCGCTGGAAGGGCTGATTTTACCGGTTATCGCCGTCGCGCTGCCCATCTCCGCCCCGCTGGCGCAGATCCTGATGCGCAGCATGGATCAGGTGGCGGTTCAGCCCTTCGTCGCGGTCGCCCGCGCCAAGGGAATGAGCGAGACCGGCGTCCTCTGGCGCCATGTGATGGGTAACGCCCTGCTGCCTGCGCTGAACATAGCCGGGCTACTGCTGGGCGAGCTGATTGCCGGGGCGCTGATCACCGAGACCGTCTTCGGCCGCAGCGGCCTCGGGCAGCTGACCCAGCAGGCGGTCAATAACCAGGATATTGCTGTGCTGCAGGCGGTGGTGATGATCTCCGCCCTCGGTTTCGTCCTGATCAACCTGCTGGTCGACCTGGTCATGCCGCGGCTGGATCCCCGACTCCAATTACAGACCGGAGGTGTGAAATGAGCCTGGTCGACTATGCCATCGCGGTTCGCCGCCGCCCGGAGTGGCGCAGAGTGCGTCTGCAGCCAGGCCTGTGGCTGGCGTGGGCGGTGATGATCACCGCCCTGTTAATGGCCCTTGCCCCACAGTGGTTTACCTCCGCTAACCCACTGGAAGGGATCCCCGGCGCTCAGCGCCTGGCGCCGCAGGCGCACTACTGGCTGGGCACCGACCAGTTGGGCCGCGACCTGTGGACGCGGGTGGTTTACGGCGCGGTACATTCTCTGTCGGCGGCGCTAATCGCCGTCGCCATCGGCCTGGTGGTCGGCACCGCCCTTGGCACCCTCGCCGGGGCACTGGCCGGACGTGTGGAATCCACCCTCATGCGCCTGGTGGATGTCCTGCTGGCCATCCCCTCGCTGCTGCTGCAGCTGACGGTGATCATTCTGCTGGGTTTTGGCACGGTGAATGCGGCGGTGGCGGTCGGCGTCGCGGCTATCGCCAGCTTCGCGCGCCTGGCGCGGGCGGAAGTGGTGCGCGTGCGCCACAGCGATTACGTCGAAGCGGCCCGGGGCAGCGGCGGCACCTTTCTCGCCATCTTCTGGCGTCATATCCTGCCCAACTCGCTCACCGCGGTGCTCGCCTTCGCAACGCTGCAGTTTGGTCAGGCGATGCTGGCTCTGGCCACCCTCAGCTTCCTCGGCTACGGCACCCCGCCGCCGGTCCCGGAGTGGGGATTACTGATCGCCGAAGGTCGTAATTACCTGTCGACCGCCTGGTGGCTGACCACCTTCCCCGGCCTCGCCGTGGTCGCGGTGGTCCTTGCCGCCAATCGTCTTAGCCGCCAGTGGAGTGGAGTACGCCCATGAACGTTCTGTCTGTTGAAGATCTGCGCATCAGCTACCGCTCGCGGGGCGAATGGCGCGAAGTGGTGCATAACGTCAGCTTTTCCATTCAGCGCGGCGAAATGCTGGCCTTCGTTGGGGAATCCGGCTCGGGGAAAACCACAACCGCGCAGGCGATTATCGGCCTGCTGGCGGATAATGCCCGCCGCGACGCCGGGCGAATTATTCTCAATGGCGAAGTGATTAGCGACTGGTCGGCAAAACGCCTGAACCGCCTGCGCGGAGTGAGCATCAGCCTGGTGCCGCAGGACCCAGGCAATTCGCTTAACCCAGTAAAAACCATTGGTCAGCAGGTGGAAGAGATTCTGCAACTGCATCAATCCCTCTCCGCCGCCGAACGCCGGCAGCAGGTCCTCAACCTGCTCGCTAAAGTCGGGCTCAGCCACCCGGAACAGCGTCTTGACCAGTACCCGCATCAGCTGTCGGGCGGGATGAAGCAGCGGGTGCTGATCGCCATCGCCATTGCCCTGCAGCCGGATCTGATTATTGCCGACGAGCCTACCAGCGCCCTTGACGTCACGGTGCAGAAGCGCATTCTCGACCTGCTCGATATCCTGCGTCGCGAGTCGGGAACCGCCGTGCTGTTTGTCACCCACGATCTGGCGCTGGCCGCCGAACGCGCCGACCGGATCATGGTGTTTCGCCAGGGCGAGATTCAGGAACAAGGCGCCACCGAGACGATTGTCCGGCGTCCGCAGCACCCTTACACCCGCCAGCTGCTCCGCGATCTGCAGGACGCGCCGCTGAGGCTGACGGCGGATCGTCCTCGTCCGCTGGCCACGCCGGCCATTCGCGTCGACGGGATCAGCAAACGCTTCTCGCTGGGCAAACAGGCGCTGCAGGCGCTGCAGGCGCTCGACAGCGTCAGCTTTGAGGTCAGGCGCGGCAGCACCCATGCGCTGGTGGGCGAGTCCGGCTCCGGGAAAACCACCCTGGCGAGGATCCTGCTGGGCTTCGAGCGCGCCGACGCCGGACAGGTGACCATCGACGGTATTGACGCCGGGCATCTTAGCCGCGAGGCGCAGCGTCAGCTGCGGCGCAAAATCCAGTTCGTCTATCAGAACCCCTTCGCTTCGCTCGACCCGCGCCAGACGCTGTTCGCGATTATCGAAGAGCCATTAAAAAACTTTGAGCGCCTCAGCGCGGCGACGCGTCGCCAGCGTGTGGAGAGCGTCGCCGCGCGGGTGGCACTGGCCCCGGAGCTGCTGTCGCGGACGCCGCGGGAGCTTTCCGGCGGCCAGCGGCAGCGGGTGGCGATTGCCCGGGCGCTGATCCTCGAGCCGGCGATCCTGGTCCTTGACGAAGCGACCTCGGCACTCGACGTCACCGTTCAGGCGCAGATCCTCGCCCTGCTAGAGCAGCTACAGCAGCAGCTTGGTCTGAGCTATCTGTTCATTACCCACGATCTGGCGACGGTGAGGCGGATTGCCGACAGCGTCACGGTGCTGCGCGCCGGCCAGGTGGTGGAGCATGGCGACGTTGGCCGCCTGTTCGCCGCCCCGCAGCAGGCCTACACCCGCGAGCTGATCGCCGCTATCCCCCAGGTTTCCCCCCGCTTAGCGCAGCCCTATACGGAGAACGCATAATGCCTAAACGCCTCGGCTTTTTTACCCGTCTGCTCGACCAGGGCTCTGCGCAAACGCGCTACCTGCTGGCGGCCGAACAGATCCGCCACGCGGAGCGCGTCGGCTTCGACAGCGCATGGATTGCCCAACACCATTTTCATGAACAGGAAGGCGGCCTGCCTTCCCCGCTGGTGTTTCTCGCCCACGTCGCGGCGCAGACTGACCGCATTCGCCTCGGCACAGCCATTATCACCTTGCCGATGGAAAATCCGCTGCGCGTCGCCGAAGACGCGGCGGTGCTGGATTTACTCACCGACGGGCGTCTGGAGGTGGGGTTTGGCTCCGGCGGCACGCCAACCTCATTTCTGCCCTTCGGCCTGACCAGCGAGCAGCGCGGAGCGGTGTTTGCTGACCATCTGCACCTGATCCACAGCGCCTGGCGCGGCGACACCCTCAGCCACCCGGACAACCATCTCTATCCGCCGGCGCCGCAGCTGGCGGCGCGAATCTGGATCGCCACCTTCTCGGTGGAGGGCGCCATCCGTGCCGGTCAGGCGGGACACGGGCTGATGCTGTCCCGCACGCAGCCCCGGCCGCCCGGTGAGCCGCGCCTGCCGCTGGACGCCATTCAGAACCCGATCATCGACGCCTATCTGTCGGCGCTGCCGGACGGCGTTGCGCCGCGGATCCTCGCCTCGCGCACCGCCTTTGTCGCTGACAGCCACGCCCACGCCCTGCAGGTCGCCGAACCCGGCCTGCGCAAACAGGCGGCACAGCACCGGGAAGCGGGTCATCGGATAGAAGGTGACAGTGTCACTGACTATCTGCAGCAGCTGGATGCCCACGTCGGCGATCCTGAGCATGTTATCGCCTCCCTGGCGCAAGACAGCGTGCTGGCCCGCGCTACCGATATTTCGTTTCAGGTGCACTCGGTGGAGCCTTCGCACCGGGATACGCTGCGTTCCATTGAGCTGATCGCCCAGCATATTGCCCCCCACATCAGATAAGGAGTCACCATGACGCTGAGTCAGGATATTCTGGCCGAACTGGCGGAGATCGCCATCGGTTCCCCGCTCGATCAGGCGCGCGCAGTCCGCGACGCCGCCACCCGTCACGCCCAGGGAAGTTATGAAGTGCTGTTCAGCCAGCAGGATACTGACTTTCCTCTTGATGAACGCTTCGCCGTGGCCGCGAAGGTGGCGAAACTGCACCAGGCGGACGCGCTGGCGGCGCACTATGCCGGCTTCGGCCTTGCCGACCCGACCACGGACCGTCTGGTTCCGGCGCTGGCCTTTGCCCGCCTGCTGACCTTCACTCCTGTCGAAGCGACCCCCGCCGCGCTGCTGGCTCTGACAAAAGCAGGCTGGAGCCTGCGGGGCATCGTCACCCTGGCGCAGCTGGTAGCCTTTGTCAGCTTCCAGAGCCGCCTGCTGCTGGGCCTGCGGGCGCTCAACCATCAGCCCATCGTCAGCGCCGACACGCCGGTGGTGGCCGGGTACTGGCACACCACCCCACAAACTCAAAGCGGCAAAGCGGCCCCGGTGCGTTTCACCCGTGATGAACTGCATTGGGAACCCTGGCTGGCGGATAAACCGCTGGCGGAATTTAGCCCTGAAGAACAGGCGATCCTGGCAAAATATGGCCATAGCGATTCGCCTTACTTCCGCCTGCTGGCGCGCAACCAGCCGGTGCTGGAGCAGCGGACGCTGACTGATAAAGGCATTTTCTATACCCCAGGGGGGTTGCCGCGCGCCGAACGTGAACTGGCCGCCACGGTGGCCAGTAAAATCAACGGCTGTATTTACTGCGCCTCGGTACATGCCCGCAAAGCGGCGCAGCTGGCGAAGGACGAGACCGCCGTCGACACGCTGCTGGCGGTGACGCCGGGAGACGATCTGCGCGGCGGGCAGTCGCCGCGCTGGCAGGCGGAGATCGATGCCGCCGCCGCGCTGTCGGTGACGCCGCCCGCGCTGAAAGCCAGCCATCTGGCTGCGCTTGATGAGCAGGGCTTAGATACCCTGGCCCAGCTGGATCTGCTGCAGTCAGCGGCCTTTTTCGCCTGGGCCAACCGGCTGATGCTGACGCTCGGCGAACCCTGGCGTGAGTAAGCGTCGTTAGCAAGCCTGTCGGCGCTGATGGCGACCGTAGATGAGCAAGGCGCTCATCGCCAGAAACGACAGCGTGGCGGCGGGAAGCGCCACGCTGTTCCAGCCGAACCCCTGGGCAATCATCATTCCGCCGCAGAAGGCGCCGATGGCGCTCCCGAGGTTAAAGGCGATCTGCCCCCCTGCCGCCCCCAGCATCTCGCCGCCTTTGGCGTGCTGCAGCAGCAGGATCTGCAGCGGCGCCGACAGGGCAAACAGCCCGGCACAGCAGAAAAACGCCAGCGTCAGCGAAGCGACTTTATGCTCCCCGAAGGCAAAGATCAGCAGCAGCGTCACGGCGATCGCCCCGTCAGTCATGGCCGCGATGCGCAGCGGACTGTAGCGCCCGGAAATTTTACCGCTGAACAGATTGCCAACCACCATACCCAGCCCCGCCAGCATCATAATCAGCATCATCCGGCTTTCGGCAAAGCCGGAGACGTTGAGCATAAAGGGCTTGATATAGCTGAACCACGCGAACACCCCGGCGTTACCGAACATGGTGGCGGCAAAAATCAGCCACGGCGCCGGGGAAGCCAGAAAACGGAACTGCTCGCGCAGCCGCGTGCTGGCCCGGTCATACAGCGTGGGCACCCAGCAGCAGATGGCCAGAAACACCGCGACGTTAAACACCGCGATAAGCGCGAAGGTATAGCGCCAGCTAAAGTGATGCCCAAGCCAGGTGCCGCCGGGGACGCCCACCAGGTTAGCGATCGTCATGCCGCCAATCATCCCGGCCACCGCGGCGGTCACCTTCCCTGGCGGCGCGATTTTCGACAGGATAATCGCGCCGACGCCAAAGAACGCCCCGTGGGGAAACCCGGAAACCAGCCGGCCTAGCGCCAGCATGGCGTAGCTACTGGAGAAGGTAAACAGGGTATTGCCGAGAATGCACAGGGCCGCGAGAAACAGCATCACCGATTTCAACGAAAACCGACTGGAGAGCAACGCCATGATCGGCGCGCCGATCACCACGCCGAAGGCATACCAGGCAATCATATTGCCGGCGGCGGGAATGGATATTCCGACATCGCGCGCCATGTCCGGCAGCACGCCCATAATGCCAAATTCCGCCATGCCGAGTCCGAAAGTGCCCAGCGCCAGTGAAAAAATCGTTTTTTTCATACATCTTTTAGGGGTATTGAGAGACGGCCGGCATTATTGACCATCCCGCCTCGCCACACCAGCTAAAAACGCCCGACGGCAGTATCCTCCATACAACGGCCTGATTCGTTCATGCGCTCGCCAGCGCCACTGTTGGCTTTCCAGCCGACGGCAGAGGCGCCTGGCGGTGGATAATCCCCTGTAAAAATTGGTGGGCACGCAGGGATACATCGCGGATTGATCTCAAGTTTACTTGAGGTTGTAAAGTCGAGACATCGTTCACCTCGGGAGAATCATCCATGCAAAATGTTGATGTCGGCTTTACCCATGTCGCCTTTACCGTCCGCTGTCTGGCCAGCAGCATCGATTTTTATACCCGCTATACGGCGATGACCGTTATTCACCAGCGCGAACCCGACCTCCCCTCGGCGCGTAAAGTGGCGTGGCTCAGCGATCGCACCCGACCTTTCGCCCTGGTGCTGGTGCAAAGTGATGACCCTGCCGACACGCCGCTGGGTCCGTTCGGCCATCTCGGCGTCGCCTGCGCCACCCAGGCGGAGATCGATGAGAAAGTCGCTCAGGCGCGGCGGGAAGGCGTTTTGCGTCGGGAACCGGAGCAGTTGGGCGATCCGGTAGGCTATTTCGCTTTCTTTGCCGACCCGGACGGTAACACCCTTGAGCTGTCGTGGGGGCAGCGGGTGGGACTGGAAGTCATCGCCGCGGGGAGCGCCCGCTAACCCGTCCCGGGCGGAATATTTTCCACCGCCTCGCCGGTGAAGGATTACACTTCAAAGGGATACCTCGGCAACACGGAGCATGGCGATGGGTAATAAGAAAAGCGGTAATCCGGTCGACGCGGCGGTGAAGATCGCCCCGCTTGACAATAAAGCGTATGAGAAGGCGTTGCGCAAGCTCCACGTGGAGCTGGTGAAACTGCAGCGCTGGGTGGTGCATAAAGGGTTGAAGGTGTGCATCGTCTTTGAAGGCCGGGACGGCGCCGGCAAAGGCGGCACCATTAAGGCGATCACCGAGCGCGTCAGCCCGCGTATCTTCCGGGTCGTCGCCTTACCCTCGCCCACCGAACGCGAGAAAAGTCAGCTCTATTTTCAGCGCTATATCAAGCATCTCCCGGCGGCTGGGGAAATCGTGATTTTCGATCGCAGCTGGTACAACCGCGCCGGCGTCGAACGCGTGATGGGCTTTTGTACCCCGGAGGAGGTGCAGAAATTTCTCGACGGCGCGCCGATGGTGGAGCGCGGCATGGTCGAGTCGGGCATTATCCTGCTCAAGTACTGGCTGGAGGTCTCCCCGCAGGAGCAGGAGCGGCGCCTGCGGGATCGCATCGACGACGGGCGCAAGATCTGGAAGCTCTCGCCGATGGACATCAAGTCTTTCAATCGCTGGGATGAATATACCGCCGCCCGCGACGCCATGTTCGCCGCCACCGACACCGCCTGGGCGCCGTGGTTCGTCGCCCGCTCCGAGGATAAAAAGCGGGTGCGTCTGAATATCATCACCCACCTGCTGTCGCAGATCCCCTACGAAGCCTTGCCAGTGGAGCATGTCACGCTGCCGAAGCGCAAAATTGGTAAAATGAAACAGACCAATTTTCCCTTCCGCTTTATTCCGGAGAAGTTCTGATTATTTCCCGCCGCGCTGGTTAATACCAGCGCCGGGTTTATTACTATAACCATTAATATTTCAGGCGATTACTTTCCTCTGGAAGCTGCCTCGCAAAATAAACATTAAAATTACTGCTGGCATTTATCTTTTAGTGAGTAAAGTGAATAATCACAGAACCAACCGCAAGGAGCCTATGATGAAAAGTAATACGCTACGTAAAAGACCCACTGACGTACCCGTCCAGAAGGTGTCAGTACAGCCAGGTAAGGATTTACGAGAAGCAGATAAACAGAGACAGCACAAGGAATTCATTGCCGCAATGAATGAATTTATTGCAAAAGGAGGCACTCTTACTGATGATGAATTTTTCAGGGTACTATGATGCTTGAACAATTCAATGTTTATCGAAATTGTTCTGCTCAGACAAATAAAACCCTGCCATATTATATGATTGTGCAGAATGATTATTATGCAGACCTGGCCACGAGAGTCATTATTCCTTTAATGCGACCACAACAGTTACCACGCTGGCATCAGCATGTCGTACCAAGGATAAATATTGAATTTGACAGCTTTTTACTTTGTACGCCAATGATCAGTAACTTAAATAATAAACGGATCCAGCCACAGGATTTCGTCTGCAATCTGAGTCATGCGCGCCAGGGCGTTATCGATTCAATCGATACACTTATCACGAACTGCTGACTGCCGGGAACCCGCTCCGACATCTCCGGAGCGGGTTTCGCGCCGTGAAGGCTTACTTCATCCCTTCGCGACTCTCTTTCATCGCTTCAAGGCGTTCGACATCGCGATACCAGCGCGGGTGGTGTTTCTTCGCCCAGCGGCGGCTGACTTTGCCTTCAATCATCCCCTTAATCGACCCCTTCACCCAGAACGCCATATACATATGGATAAGGATGGCGTGGATCAGAATAATGGCTGAAGTGGCGTGTATCAGCAGGCTATAGCGAATCACCGGAATCGGGAAATATTGGGCAAACCAGGGCCGCCAGATAATCACCCCGGTCACCAGCAGCACGAAAATCATGCTCATGATGGTCCAGAACATCATCTTCTGCCCGGCGTTATATTTACCGACCCGCGCCACCTTATGCTCGTTGCCTTTCAGCACCTCCACAATGCCTTTCAGCCACGGAATATCCTGTTTATCCGGGATGTTGTGATGGACAAAACGCACGAACATAAACATCAGGGCGATAAAAATCAGCACGCCAAAGAAGGGGTGCAGAATACGCCCCATCTGCGGGGTACCGAAGGTTTCGGTCAGCCACTGCAGCGTCGGGAAGAAAAACGATATTCCCGACAGCGCCACGAGGAAGAAACAGATAACCACCGTCCAGTGACAGGCGCGATCGATAAAGGTCGTGCGCACAATCATCTTCGATTTACTCATCATGCTTCTCCTCATCGTCGTCAACTTCCTTGTTCGGCCCGATACCGATGTAGTGATAGATAAGCCCGGCAAAGGTGGCGATAAAGCCCGCCGCCGACAGCGGCTTCAGCGCCCCCTTCCACAGATTGATACTGGTATCGATCTGCGGTTCCTTCGGCAGCTTGTGATACAGCTCGGGCTGGTCGGCATGATGCAGGACGTACATCACGTGGGTGCCGCCGACGCCCTGCGGGTTGTAAATCCCGGCCCTGGCATAACCGCGTTTTTTCAGCTTAGCCACCCGCTCCTCGGCCACCTCCAGCATCTCTTTCTTCGTACCGAAGTGGATCGCGCCGGTAGGACAGGTTTTCACGCACGCCGGTTCCTGACCGACGCTGACCCGGTCCACGCACAGGGTGCATTTATAGACCCGGTTATCCTCTTTATTGAGACGCGGTACGTTAAAGGGACAGCCAGCAATGCAGTAGCCGCAGCCGATGCAGTTTTCCTGCTGGAAATCGACGATGCCGTTGGCGTACTGAATAATCGCCCCGGCGGATGGGCAGGCCTTCAGACAACCCGGCTCTGCGCAGTGCATACAGCCATCCTTGCGGATAAGCCACTCCAGCTTGCCGTTCTGTTCGGTCTCGCTAAAGCGCATTACCGTCCAGGATTTGGCGCTAAGATCCGCCGGGTTATCGTACACCCCGACGCAGTGCCCCACGTCATCGCGGATGTCATTCCATTCGGAGCAGGCCACCTGGCAGGCTTTACAGCCCACGCAGGAGGAGACATCGATAAGCTTGGCGACTTCCGCTTTATGGTCCCGCGCGCGCGGCGCGGGGGTGATCGGGTTGGTCGCGGAGCGTTTAATAATGTCTTGTGTTTCCATCGCCATTGAATCGCTCCTTACGCTTTCTCGATGTTGACCAGAAACGCCTTATATTCCGGCGTTTGCGAGTTGGAATCGCCAACGTTCGGCGTCAGGGTGTTAGCGATATAGCCTTTGCGAGCCACGCCTTCAAAACCCCAGTGCAGCGGGATCCCGACGGTCTCCACCTGCTGGCCGTTGACGTTGAGCGTTTGCAGGCGGCGCGTCACCACCGCTACCGCGCGAATAAAGCCGCGCTGGCTGCTGACTTTCACCCGGTCGCCGTTGGCAATCCCTTTCGCTTTTGCCAGCCCTTCGCTAATTTCGACAAACTGTTCCGGCTGCGCGATGGAATTGAGCAGCGCATGCTTGGTCCAGGTATGGAAATGCTCGGTCAGACGATAGGTGGTCCCGACATACGGGAACTTATCCTTCTTACCTAAGCGGATGGCGTCCTCTTCATACAAACGCACCACCGGGCTGGAGACCACCTTCGGGTGCAGCGGGTTAGTGCCAAGCGGGGTTTCCATCGGCTCGTAGTGTTCCGGGAACGGTCCTTCCGCCAGCTTATCCAGCGCGAACAGGCGACCCAGCCCCTCCTGCTGCATGATAAATGGCCCGGTGTTACTCCCCGGCGGCGCGGTATTGAAGTCCGGAATATCATTCCCGACCCACTTGCTGCCGTTCCACTGGATCAGCATCCGCTTCGCATCCCACGGCTTGCCGTTGATATCGGCCGAAGCGCGGTTATAGAGCACCCGGCGATTAAGCGGCCACGCCCAGGCCCAGCCCAGCGTATTGCCCAGACCCGAAGGGTCGGCATTATCGCGATTCGCCATCTGGTTGCCCTGCTCCGTCCAGCTGCCGGCATAGATCCAACAGGAAGACGCCGTCGTCCCGTCGTCACGCAGCAGCGCGAAGCTGTTCAGCAGCTGGCCTTTTTTCGCCACCAGGGTGCCGTTGGCGTCATAAAGATCCGCCAGTGCGTAGCCGTTGTTCTCTTTCGCGACTTCTTCCGATTCCGGATGGTCCGGCTGCTTATAGCGCCAGCTCATCTTCAGCAGGGGTTCCGCACCCTTCCCGCCTTCGGTGCGGTACAGTTCGCGCAGGCGATGGTAAATCCCGGCCAGGATCTCGCCGTCGTTACGTGCTTCACCTGGGGCATCCTGACCTTTCCAGTGCCACTGCAGCCAGCGGCCGGAGTTGGCGATCGAACCGTCCTCTTCGGCAAAGCAGGTCGATGGCAGGCGGAAGACTTCCGTCTGAATCGTCGAGGGGTCGACGTCATTAGACTCGCCGTGGTTCTGCCAGAAAGTGGAAGTTTCGGTGACCAGCGGATCGATAACCACCATATACTTCAGCTTGCTCAGGCTGCGAACCACTTTGTTTTTGTCCGGAAAGGACGCGACCGGGTTAAAGCCCTGGCAGATATAGCCAGTGACTTTGCCGTTATCCATCATGTTGAAGTATTTGATAACGTCGTAAGCCTGGTCCCACTTTGGTAACCACTCAAAGCCCCAGTCGTTCTCTTTTTGCGCCGCCTCGCCGTAGAAGGATTTCATCAGGCTGACAAAGAATTTCGGGTAGTTGCTCCAGTAGTTCACCTGGTCCGGCAGGGTCGCTTTTGGCGTGTTGGCCGCCAGGTACGTCTGCAGATCCGGCTGCTTTTCAGAAGGCAGGGTCAGGTAGCCTGGCAGGCTGGTAGACAGCAGGCCAAGGTCGGTCAGCCCCTGAATATTAGAGTGACCGCGCAGGGCATTCACGCCACCGCCGGCCATGCCCATATTGCCGAGCAGCAATTGGATCATCGCCATGGTGCGAATGTTCTGCGCGCCGACGGTGTGCTGCGTCCAGCCCAGGGCATACAGGAAGGTGGTGGTGCGATCGGCGGCGCTGGTTGAGGCCAGCACATCGCACACCTTGAGGAAGTCCGCTTTCGGCGTACCGCAGATGTTTTCGACCACCTCTGGCGTGTAACGGGAAACGTGCTGCTTCAGCAGATTCCACACGCAGCGCGGATGGCTTAGCGTCTCATCGCGTTTAGCGTAGCCGTTTTCATCGAACTGGTAGTTCCAGGACGATTTATCATACTGGCGTTTGTCCGCATCATAGCCGCTGAACAGCCCCTCTTCGAAGGCAAAATCATCCCGCACCAGCAGGCTGGCGTTGGTGTAGTGCTTCACGTACTCGGCATTGATTTTGTTATGTTCGATCAGGTACAGCAGCACCCCCGACAGGAAGGTAATGTCGGTACCGGAGCGAATCGGCGCATAGATATCGGCCACCGACGCAGTGCGCGTAAAGCGCGGGTCGACGACGATAAGCGTGGCGTCGTTGTTGTTCTTCGCCTCCATCGCCCAGCGGAATCCCACCGGGTGGGCTTCCGCGGCGTTACCGCCCATCACCACCACGACGTTCGCGTTTTTGATATCCACCCAGTGGTTAGTCATCGCACCGCGACCAAATGTTGGAGCAAGACTTGCTACCGTTGGTCCGTGTCAGACGCGCGCCTGGTTGTCTACCGCCAGCATACCCAGCGATCGCACAAATTTTTGCGTCAGCATGCCGGTCTCATTACTCGCCGCCGAGGCGCACAGCATACCGGTGGAAAGCCAGCGGTTAACCGTCGCGCCCTGCTCGTTCTTTTCCATAAAGTTGGCGTCGCGGTCGGCTTTCATCAGCCGGGCAATGCGGCTGAAGGCTTCATCCCAGGAGAGTCGCTGCCATTTATCGGATCCCGGGGCGCGGTACTCCGGGTAGCGCAGGCGGTTATCACTGTGGACATAGTCCAGCAGGCCGGCGCCTTTCGGGCATAGCGCGCCGCGGCTCACCGGATGGTCCGGATCTCCTTCGATATGGTAAATCGCTTCTTTGGCGTTTTTCGCGCCGTCGCCGAGGCTATACATTAATAGCCCGCAGCCAACGGAGCAGTAAGTGCAGGTGTTGCGGATCTCTTTCGCACGCAGCAATTTGTAGTTGCGTGCCTGAGCCAGCGCCATTTTGGGGGCAAAGCCCAGGGCGGCAGCTGTGGTTCCGGCCATACCGCCTGCGCAGATCTTAAAGAACTTTCTGCGGCTGACGTCCATTGCATTCCTCCATGCAGGATGTTGATTCATCGCGCGGAGGAAACTAACAGTAAAATCCCGGGAAAATTTGCGTCAAATCAAGGAGCAAAACCCACTCCCCCTTAATCGCCAGCCGCGGCCGTTTTCACTAATCCCCAGGGGTTACCCATGGCGGAAAATTTCGCCCCGCGGCGGTCAAAAGATGATATATATGCCGGCTGCATTCGCGTAACCCTCAGGATAAGCATGGAGAAAAAGAGAGCCACGACCATCGGCTTCGCCGCCATTATTTTATGGAGCACGATGGTCGGATTGATTCGCGGCGTCAGCGAAGGACTGGGCCCGGTCGGCGGCGCGGCGATGATTTACAGCCTCAGCGGCCTGCTGCTGATTTTTACCGTCGGTTTCCCTAACCTGCGCCAGATCCCGCGCCGCTATCTGCTGGCCGGCAGCGTGCTGTTCGTCAGCTATGAAATCTGCCTCGCGCTGTCCCTGGGCTATGCCGCCAGCCGTCAACAGGCCATTGAGGTGGGGATGGTCAATTATCTGTGGCCCAGCCTGACCATCCTGTTCGCCATCCTGTTTAATGGTCAGAAAAGCAGCTGGCTGGTGATCCCCGGTTTGCTTCTCGCCCTGCTTGGCGTCGGCTGGGTGTTGGGGGGTGAGCACGGCCTGCAGCTGGAGGAGATTATCAGCAACGTCATCTCCAGTCCGCTCAGCTATCTGCTGGCCTTTGTCGGCGCCTTTATCTGGGCGGCCTACTGCACGGTGACGGCCAAATATGCCGGCGGCAAAAATGCCATTACCCTGTTCGTCCTGTTAACCGCGCTGACGCTGTGGCTGAAGTTTCTCGCCACGCCGCAGCCGCCGATGGTCTTCAGCTGGCCGGTCAGCATCAAGCTGCTGACGGTAGCGGTGGCGCTCGGTCTGGCCTACGCCGCGTGGAACGTGGGGATCCTCCACGGCAACGTCAGCCTGCTGGCGGCGGCCTCCTACTTCACCCCGGTGCTCTCCTCCGCGCTGGCGGCGATCCTGCTTAGCGCCGCGCTATCGTGGTCGTTCTGGCAGGGGGCCGGGATGGTGTGTCTCGGCTCCCTGCTCTGCTGGTACGCGACCCGCCGTTAGCCGAGATCGCCGCCCGCCACCGGGAGGGTGACGCCGGTGATATAGCTGGCCTCATCGCTGGCGAGAAACAGGATCGCGTTTGCCTGTTCCGCCAGCGTGCCGTAGCGGTGCATCAGACTGCTGGCCACCGTCTGATCGACCACCTGCTGATACCACGCCTTCTCCTGCTCACTGGGCTGCTCGTCGTTACGCGGCGTCAGGCGCGGCGGCGCCTCCGTCCCGCCCGGCGCGACGACATTGATACGGATGCCGCTGCCGCTGTACTCCATGGCAATCGACCGGGTCAGCGCGTTAACGCCGCCTTTCGCCGCCGAGTAAGGCACCCGGTTGACCCCCGCCGTCGCCACCGACGAGACGTTGACGATGCTGCCTTTGCCCTGCTTCAGCATCCACGGCAGCGCCGCGCGGCAGCCCCACAGGGTGGGAAACAGCGAGCGGCGGATCTCTTTCTCAATCTGCTCCGGTTGGTATTCGGCAAACGGCCGCGCCCAGATGGTCCCCCCGACGTTATTGATTAACACATCGATGCGGCCAAAATGCGCCACCCCGTCGGCAAACGCCTGCTCGGCGCTCGGCCACTGTTCCAGGTCCGCCTCCAGCGCCAGCACCTGACTGCCGGACTGAGCCAGCGTCGCCGCCAGCTCATGCACCCAGGGCGAACGATCGATGAGCAGCAGAGCCGCGCCTTCCGCAGCCGCCTGCTCCGCGGTTTGTCGGCCAATGCCCTGGGCCGCGCCGGTGATGGCGACCACTTTATCGCTAAAACGCATACTGCCTCCTTATGCCGCCGCGCTCTGGCTGGCGATAAATTTCTCGTACCAGAAGCCCGCCGGGGTGATCCCTCGCTCACGCAGCGCCGTGGCGACCGCGTTGACCATCGGCGGCGGTCCGCAAAGGTAGATATCGACCTCGCCATTATTCAGCATGGCGTCGTCAAGATGATCGGTGACGAAGCCGCGCTGCGGGCAAGGACTGTTTTCCTCCGCCACTACCGGTAGCCAGCGAAAGTGGTTTAACTGCTGACGGAATGCCTCCAGCGCCTCGGTCTTCACCAGATCCGCGTCGCGCGTGACGCCATACATCAGGGTCACCGGGCGCGCGGCGTTCTGCGCCTGCAAGGTCTCGAGCATGGAGAGCAGCGGCGCCAGCCCGGTACCGCCGGCCAGCATCAGCAACGGACGTTCGCCGTGGCGCAGATAGAAGCTGCCCATCGGGCCGCTGAGGGTAAGACGATCCCCGGGCCGCGCCTGCAGGGTTAACCACTGGCTCATCATGCCGCCGGGCACGTTACGGATCAGGAAACGCCCTTCTGCCGAGCCTGGCCGTGAGCTGAAGGAATAGGCGCGAACGTGCGGCGTGCCTGGCACCTGAATGTTGACGTACTGCCCCGCCAGGAAGTCCAGCGGCTCATCGAGGGCGACCACCAGCTCGGTGGCGGTATCGGACAGACAATTCACCTGTCGCACCTGCGCCCCGGTGTTCGTCAAGGCGGTTTTACACTGCGCGGCGGCCACCGGCACATCGACAACGCAGTCGCTGGTGGGCACCATCTGGCAGGTCAGCACCTGGCGGGCCTGCGCTTCCTCATCGCTTAACGCCTCGTCGAGATACTCCTCGCCGAGATCGTATTCCCCGCTGGCGCAGTGGCATTTGCAGGTGCCGCACACGCCGTCCGAGCAGTCCATCGGCAGATTCACCTTCTGCCGATAGGCAGCATCCAGGACTTTCTCTCCGGCATGGCATTGAATAAAGCGGGTGATACCGTCCTCAAAATTAAGAGCAATAGTGAAGGTCATAGGCGCCTCTTAAATGTGGTAAACGTCAATCACCTGACGGATATAGTCGTTATTCAGGCGCACGGTTTTGCGCACGATCTGCGGCCGGCCGTCCTGCTCGGTCAGCGTGCAGCAGGTGGCGCCGAAAAAGGCATCGGTGTGCTGATAGCGGTGGCTCCAGGTCACCCAGCTGTAGCGCACCTCCAGCCCCTCGTCGCTCTCCCCCAGCAGTTCGACGTTGCTGATGATATGGGTGGTCCGCGGCTCCGGCGTGCTGGCGCCGGAACGTTCGGTTTTAATGCGATAGACACGATCCTCCAGTCCTTCCCGGTTGGGGTAGTAGATAAGCGAAATCTCTTTTTGCGGGTCGCGCGTCAGCTGATCGTCGTCGCCCCACGCCGGCATCCAGTAGATCACCTGCGGGCTGTAGCAGCTGAGCCATTCATCCCACTGACGGTCATCCAGCAGACGGGCTTCGTGATAGAGAAACTGGCGTACCTGTTCGAGGTTCAGCATCAGGCCACCTCCACACGCTGGGTGATCGACTGGTCATAGCGCTTCTGCTCTTGTTCAATCGCCGCGAGCATCAGCGTCTGCCAGTGATGGTGATGGGCGATGTACAGCGCCTCGTCCTCCGATTTCACGCCGCTTAAGCGCGGATTAAATCCGGCGTGCTGCGCATGCTCATCCGGACCATCGACCCAGCGCAGCGCGCCGCGGCTGAGATCGCTCCACGCCAGATTTTCACCGAGATAGCCGCGCTGACAGGCGCTGAACTCTTCGAGATCGTCCGGGGTACCCATCCCGCTAACGTTAAAGAAATCTTCATACTGGCGGATACGCAGGGCCCGCGCCTGGTCGGATTCCCCCTTCGGGGCAAAGCACCAGATAGTGACTTCGGTTTTGTCGACCGCAATCGGGCGGATTACGCGGATCTGGGTAGAAAACTGATCCATCAGGTAGACGTTGGGATACAGGCACAGGTTGCGGGTTTCGTTGACCATCTGGTCGGCGCGCCGTTCGCCGAATTCCGCCTGCAGACGCTCGCGATGGGCATACACCGGGCGTCCGGATTCAGCGCCCGGGTCCACAGCAGCATATGGCCGTTATCAAATCCGTAGCCGCCGCCGAGGCTTTTTGACCAGCCGTTGGCGTCCACCGCATGGGTGCCTTGCGCTTCATAGTTGCGTCGCGACATGGTGGAGGCGTAGTTCCAGTGCACTACGCTGACATGGTAGCCATCAGCGCCGTTCTCCGCGCCCAGCTTCCAGTTGCCTTCGTAAACGTAGCTCGACGAACCCTTGAGCACTTCCAGCCCCTCCGGCGCCTGGTCGACGATCAGATCGATGATTTTACAAGTTTCCCCGAGATAGGCTTCCAGCGGCTGCACGTCGGCATTGAGGCTACCGAATAAAAAACCGCGATAGGACTGAAAACGCGGCAGCTTTTGCAGGTCGTGAGATCCTTCCTGTTTGAAGGTGTCAGGATAAGCGCCGGTGCTTTCATCTTTGGCTTTTAATAATTTGCCGTTATTGCTGAAGGTCCAGCCGTGAAACGGACAGGTAAAAGAGTTTTTATTCCCGGTTTTCCGTCGACATAACATGGCGCCGCGATGAGCGCAGCTGTTAATTAACGCATGCAGCTCATGCTTTTTATCGCGGGTAATAATCACCGGCTGACGCCCCAGCGTCAGGGTATAATAATCACCCGGTTCGGCAATTTGGCTTTCATGGGCGAGAAATACCCAGTTACCTTCGAAGATATGCTTCATTTCAAATTCAAACAGCTGCGGGTCGGTAAATATCGACCGGTGGCAGCGGTAAATATGATTTTCACGATCGACAATTAAGGCGTTGTTAATTTTGTCTTTAAGCGCTGATAGCGTTTTTTGCATGAGTCAGTCCCTCCTGCAGTATTCAGGATGAAATAAACCGGGTGAATTGTTAGCTTTCAGGTGCAATGTCTGGCCCGGGCAACCGCGTGCCCGGGGCCGTTACAGCAGATTACGCTTTGGCGCGCAGGCGGGCGCCGCGCTGCTCTTCGTCGGCGCTGAGCGCTTTACACAGGGTGAAATCAAAACAAACCTCAGTGTGCTCTCCCTCAAGGTCGCGCTGCGCGATAGTCTCGCGGTCCGTCACTTTAATCGGGTCGGCAATCAGACCGTCGCGGGTGGCGAAGGCAAAATCATCCCACAGGTATTTATCGCCGCTGAGGTTGATCTGGCTGGTGAGATGTTTATGCCCCGGCGCGGAGACGAAGAAGTGAATATGCGCCGGACGGTTGCCGTGGCGGCCTAACTGATCCAGCAATTTCTGCGTTGGGCCATCCGGCGGACAGCCGTAGCCGGAAGGCAGGATGCTGCGCACGCTATAGCGGCCATCGGCGCCGGTACGGATCCGACGGCGCAGGTTGTATTCGCTCTGGCTCGGGTCGAAGAAGGAGTAATTGCCGAGGGTATTGGCGTGCCAGATATCGACGATGGCGTTGGCCACCGGCCGGCCCTCGGTATCTTTGACCTGGCCATGCAGCCACATCACTTCCCCTGGGTCGGCGCCATCATCCATCCGGGCGTGACCTTCGGCCAGCGGCGCATTGGCCACATACAGCGGCCCTTCGATGGTGCGCGGGGTGCCGGTTTCCCGGCGCGCCGCTGCGTCAATGGCATCCTGACGCAAGTCGAGGAAATGCTCCAGACCCAGCCCTGCCGCCAGCAGCGCCGCCTCCTGACGACCACCCAGCGCATGCAGATAGTTCACCGCATGCCAGAACTCTTCTTCGGTGATGTTATAGTCGTCGATCAGCGTACAGATATTCTCCAGCAGACGGTGAATAATGGCTTTAAAACGTTCGTTTCCGCCAGGGACGTGTAAACCCGCCCCTTCACGTAATAATTTCTGCACGGCTTCTTGTTGTACGAAAGCATTACTCATTATTATTCTCTCTTATCGTTGTAGGGTATTTACCGGGTCACCCCGGCATGAGGTCAGGTGTTATTATTATTAGCTATCATCGTCACGAACAGACGAGGGATGGCGGCACAGCGCCTCGACGCGAATATCCATAAAAGGATACAGCGGCAATCCCATTAATATTTGATGTAACTCTTCGGTATCTTTGACATCGAAAATACTGACATTGGCGTAAAGACCGGCGACGCGCCAGATATGTCGCCATTTGCCTTCCCGCTGTAATTGTTGCGAATAGGCTTTTTCGCGTTGTTTTATTTCCTCCGCTTCGGCGACGGGAAAGCCGAGCGGTATATTCACGGTCATATCCACTTTAAATAGCATCTGTTTCTCCTGTTTCCCGCTACGCCTGGCGGGTGTAAAAACGCAGTTTGTCTTCATCCAGCTCGACGCCAAGACCCGGGATTTGCGGCAGCACCACCTCGCCGTCGGCAAAGGAGAGCGGTACGCTGACGATATCGTCTTTCAGCAACAGCGGGCCGAACATTTCGGTGCCCCACTGCAGCGGCAGCGTCGACCAGGCGTGTAGCGAGGCGACAGTCCCGACGGTCCCCTCCAGCATGGTGCCGCCATACAGGCCAATACCCGCCGCCTGGGCGACGCGGGCCAGCGCCAGTACGCTGTTCGGTCCGCCGGCCTTGGCGATTTTCAACGCGTAAGCGCCGGTAAAGCCCTGCTGCGCCAGTTGATAGCCATCGTAAGCGGTGGCCACCGCTTCGTCGGCGAGGATCGCGGTTTCAATATGCTGGCTTAACCGCACCAGCGCCGCGTTGTCGTGGGCGCTGACCGGCTGTTCGATGAGGTCGACGCCCATCGCCGCCAGCTCGCGGCAGCCTTTCGCGCCGGTTGCGGCGTCCCAGGCCTGATTGACGTCGACGCGGATGCTGGCGCGATCCCCTAGCGCCTCCACAATGGCGCGGGTATGGCGCAGGTCGGTCGCTAATTCGCGTGCGCCAATTTTCAGCTTGAACGCCTGATGGCGCCGCTCGGTTAACAGTTTTTCCCCTTCGGCAATATCTTTCGCGGTATCGCCGCTGGCTAACGTCCACAGCACCGGCAACGCCGTTTGCAGCGCGCCGCCGAGCAGCGCCGACACCGGCAGCCCCAGCGCTTTGCCCTGGGCATCCAGCAGCGCGGTTTCAATGGCGGACCTGGCAAAAGTGTTGCCTTTAATGGCGCTGTTCATGCGGGCGGTCAGCGCATTCAGGTTATCAGCCGGTTGCCCCAGCAGCAGCGGCGTCAGGTAATGCGTTATCGCCGACGAGATAGCCTCCGGGCTCTCGACGCCATAGCTCAAGCCGCCGATGGTGGTGGCCTCGCCAATGCCGCAGATGCCGTCGGAGCGGGTAAGGCGCACGATCACCAGCGTCTGACATCCCATGGTGGTCATCGACAATTTATGTGGCCGGATGGTTGGGACATCCACAATCCAGCTCTCAATACGTTCTACGGTGGCAGTCATTTTCGCTTCCTGATGAGATGTATAACTTTTTGTACCCACATCCATAACGGGGAGGGCTGTGCCATTGACAATAGGGTTCGGCCTGGCGGATGGTCAACGGCGATAATCGAAATGTTGTGCGATTATCGACGCGTTTGTTAAAAGACGGTTATTAATGTGATCGTGGTGGTAAAACCGGCACAATTCAGCGCGCCCCATTTTGCGCAAGGTATAGTGATCTGCCGTGAGCTTTACGCTGCAACGGAGAAGGATGCGATGAGCGACAATATCCCCAATACGCTGAGCGCCAGGCAGGCCGAGCACGATCCCAACTTTATGCTGTCTCTGGCCCGCGGTCTGGAGGTGCTTAACGCCTTCACCCCACAGCGTCAGCGGCTGACCATTTCCCAGTTAAGCCAGAAAACGCAAATTTCCCGCGCGGCGGTACGCCGCTGCCTGTATACCCTCGCCGCGCTGGGCATGGTCCATAGCCCGGATGGCCGCCATTATGAGCTGCTCCCCCGGGTGCTGGCGGTGGGCCATGCCTATCTCGCCGGCACCCCGCTGGCGAAAGTGGCGCAGACGGCGCTGGACAGCCTCGGCAAAGCCCTCGGCGAATCCTGTTCGGCGGCGACGCTCGACGGGGATAACGTGCTCTATATTGCCCGCGCGGCGGTGAATAATTTATTGAGCGTCGATATCGGACGCGGCAGTCGCCTGCCGGCGTGGGCGACGTCGATGGGTCGGGTATTGCTCAGCGCGCTGCCGGAAGAGCAGCTAGAGGTGACACTGTCACGTGCCGTGCTCATTCGCTACACCCCACACACCCTGTGCGATATGGCCGGGCTACGCGCGGAGATTGATCGGGTGCGCATGCAGGGCTATGCCCTCGCCGACCGGCAGATCGAGGTAGGCTTGTGCTCGCTGGCGGTACCCGTGCTGTCGCGTCACGGTCAGGTGGTGGCCGCGCTGAATGTCGGGGTGCCGGCCGCGTCGGTCAGCGCCGCGGCGTTAAAAGAGAAGGCCCTCGCCCCGCTACGCCGCGCGGCGATGGACCTGTCGCTACAGCTATAGCGCCGTCTGCGGCTTCTTCACCGTGGCGAGGCTGCGCCAGATCCCGGCGGCCAGCAGCAGAAGCATGACACCCGCTGTCGCCAGCACCAGACTGTGCGCCTGGGTAAAGGCCGCCTTCGCCGCCGCCATCAGCGCCTCCGCCACCCCGGCGGGTAGCGCCTGGGTCAGGCTAACCGCCTCGCCGATCGATGACGACGCCCGCTGCGCCATGGTCTCATTCAGCCCGGACGGTAGCACAATGGTGGCGCTGTAGCTGCGGGTCAGGATCAGGCCGAACAGGGCAATGCCGAGGCCAGCGCCCAGCTCATAGGCCATGGTTTCGATCGCCCCGGCCGCCGCCGCTTTCTCCTTCGGCGCCGCCGCCATAATGGCGGAGCTGGAGGCCAGCAGCGCGCTGGCGACGCTAAAGCCGAGCAGCGTCATCAGCCCCCAGGCCAACCATTGCTGAGTGCTGAAATCGGTCAGCGCCAGGCCCAGAAAGCTGAAGGCGCTGAGCAACATCCCGCCGGTCGCCACCTCGCGCAGCCCGAGCTTCGACACCAGCATCCCGGCAATCGGCCCGCTAAAGCCGCTGGCCACCATCACCGGCAGCATAAACATCCCCGCCTCGAACGGCGTTTTCTGATGCACAAACTGCAGCTCCTGAGCCATCAACAGCTCAAAACCCACCAGGGTAATCAGGGCAGTCATCGCCATCATCACCCCGCTTAAAATAATGCGATGAGTGAACAGTCGCATATCCACCATCGGCCGGGCCGCCGACAGCTGTTTGCGGATAAACCAGGTGAGCATCGCCGCCCCGCCGATCGCCACCAGCGCGGTGAGCCACAACGCCAGCTGGCCCTTCAGGGCCGATTTGGCGCTAAACACCAGCATCAGGATCGCCGCAATCAAAATGAGCGCCTGCAGCAGGTTCAGCGGCTGGTCGCGGCGCGCGGGCTGGCGCGGCACCACTTTGGCGTTAATGGCGATAACCACCAGCACAATCGGTACGTTGATCAGGAACACCGATCCCCAGTAGAAATGCTCCAACAGCATGCCGCCCACCAGCGGGCCAAAGGCCGCGCCGCCGGAGCCCACCGCCGCCCACAGCCCCAGCGCCATATTGCGCTGGCTGGCCTCGGCAAAGGTGCTGCGGATGCCGGCCAGCGTCGCCGGCACGATCATCGCCGCCCCCACCGCCAGCAGGGCACGGGAGGCAATCAGCGTCAGAGCCGTCGGCGACAGTGCGGCGCACAGCGAGGCGACGCCAAAAATAGCGCTGCCGAGCAGCAGCAGACGTTTAAAGCCGATTTTATCGCCAAGGGCGCCCATCGGCAGCACCATCCCGGCCATCACCAATGAATAGATATCAATGATCCACAGCAGCTCATTGCCGCTGCTGCCCAGCGCGACGCTGAGGGTAGGTGCGGCCACATGCAACACCGTGGCGTCAATCGCCACCGGAATATAAACCAGCAAAATCGCCATCAGCGTCATCCATTGCCGTGACATAGCTTGTACCTCAATGTTAGAACTTGGACACACGTCCAGGATGGCGATCCTGCCGGATTGTTGAACACATGTCCAACTTTTTGTTACACTCGGCCAAAGCCAGATATCAGCGGGGTTCTATGCACTATTTACAGCGGGATGAGCGACGGGAAGGGATTATGCAAGCCGCCATGCGCCTGGCGCTGCGCGGCGGCTTCAGCGCCATGACCGTCCGGCAGATCGCCTGCGAAGCGCAAGTGGCCGCCGGGCAACTGCACCACCACTTCGCCTCCATCGGCGAGCTGAAGTCCCAGGTGTTCATCCGTCTTATCCGCGAGATGCTCGACATGCCGCTGGTGGCCGAGGACGCCAGCTGGCGCGAGCGGTTATTCTCGATGATCGGCAGCGAGGATGGCCGGCTGGAACCCTATATCCGCCTGTGGCGGGAAGGCCAGGTACTGGCCGACAGCGACCCGGACATCAAAGCGGCCTACCTGCTAACCATGACCATGTGGCATGCCGAGACCGTGGCGATCGTTGAGCAGGGCCTCGCCTGCGGTGAGTTTCATTCGACCGAGCCGCCGGCGGATATCGCCTGGCGTTTTATCGCCCTGGTGTGCGGCCTCGACGGGATTTACGCCCTCGGCACCCAGACCCTGGACGAGACGGCGTTTAGCCGTTACGTCAATAAGATGATAACCCTGGAGTTATTTTAGTTAAATTTTACATTTAGTAACAATTAATCCCGCTACGCTCTCCACGTGCTCTCCTACAGCACGTTTTTTTTATCTACGCTTTTTAGATAACGCCAATTAAGGGTTATTCTCCGTCCCCTTGTATTCAGCTGTTGACCTTATTTATTTACTCCATTCCGGGCAATTAGAGGGCAATATGTCGGTACAAAATGAGAAAGATAATCATTACCTTTTGAAAAACTGGCGGCCAGAAAATAAGGCCTTCTGGGAAAACAAGGGCCAGGCTATTGCGAGAAGAAACTTATGGATATCAGTAACCTGCTTACTACTGGCCTTCTGCGTCTGGATGTTATTCAGCGCCGTGGCGGTCAATCTTAATAAGGTCGGTTTTCATTTCACTACCGACCAGCTTTTTTTATTAACCGCACTTCCTTCACTTTCCGGCGCGATATTACGGGTGCCCTACTCCTTTATGGTGCCCCTCTTCGGCGGGCGCTACTGGACTGTATTAAGTACAGTGATCCTGATTGTGCCTTGTATTTGGCTGGGCGTGGCGATCCAGAATATTGCTACTCCATTTTGGGGATTTATTGTTATTGCGCTGCTGTGTGGTTTTGCCGGGGCGAATTTTGCTTCCAGTATGGGAAATATCAGTTTCTTTTTTCCCAAAGCCAAACAGGGCAGCGCGCTGGGGGTCAACGGCGGCCTTGGCAATCTGGGGGTCAGCGTGATGCAGATGGTCGCTCCGGCGGTAATCTTCCTGCCGCTCTTCACCTTCCTCGGCGTCCATGGCGTCACCCAGCCCGATGGTTCAACGATAGCCCTGAGCAATGCGGCGCTCGTCTGGGTGCCGCTCCTGCTGTTCGCCACCGCTGCCGCCTGGTTCGGTATGAATGACATCGCCAGTTCGAAGGCCTCGATTCGCGATCAACTCCCGGTGCTCAAGCGTCCGCATATGTGGCTGCTCAGCCTGCTTTATCTGGCGACCTTTGGCTCATTTATCGGCTTCTCCGCCGGCTTCGCCATGCTGGCGAAAACCCAGTTTCCTGCGGTCGACATTCTCAAGCTGGCTTTCTTTGGGCCGTTTATCGGCGCGCTGGCGCGCTCGTTCGGCGGGATCATCTCCGACCGTCTGGGCGGTGTGCGGGTGACGCTGGTCAATTTCGTGCTGATGGCGCTCTTTACCGGCCTGCTGTTCCTCACCCTGCCGGGCAGCGGATCCGGCAGCTTCCTCGCCTTCTACGTGGTGTTTATGGGGCTGTTTTTAACCGCCGGACTCGGCAGCGGCTCCACCTTCCAGATGATCGCCGTCATCTTCCGTCAGCTCACCATCGACAGCGTGAGGCAGCGCGGCGGCAGCGAAGAAGAAGCGCAGCACGAAGCCGTAACCGATACCGCTGCCGCGCTGGGCTTTATCTCGGCAATTGGCGCCATCGGCGGCTTCTTTATCCCGAAAGCCTTCGGCACCTCGCTGGCGATGACCGGTTCGCCGGTCGGGGCGATGAAGGTCTTCTTCGTTTTTTACGTGGTTTGCGTATTGGTGACCTGGCTGGTCTACGGCCGACGTAAACCCGCTTAACCATAACGATTTATCTGCCGGATGGCGGCTTACGCCTTATCCGGCCTACGCGTTCGTTCGCTCATCCGGCCGGGTGGCACGATGCCGGACATCATCGGAGCAGGAGAAATGTCATGAGTAAACTACTGGATCGCTTTCGCTACTTTAAGCAGAAAGGCGAGACCTTTGCCAACGGCCACGGTCAGGTCTACAACAACAACCGTGACTGGGAAGATAGCTACCGTCAACGCTGGCAGTTCGACAAAATTGTCCGCTCCACCCACGGCGTGAATTGCACCGGCTCCTGCAGCTGGAAAATTTATGTCAAAAACGGTCTGGTGACCTGGGAAACCCAGCAGACCGATTATCCGCGTACCCGCCCGGATCTGCCGAACCATGAACCACGCGGCTGCCCGCGAGGCGCCAGCTACTCCTGGTATCTCTATAGCGCCAACCGTCTGAAGTACCCGCTGGCGCGTAAACGGCTGATTGCGTTGTGGCGCGAAGCACTGGCGCAGTTTCCCGACCCGGTGCAGGCCTGGGATAGCATCATGCAGGATCCGGCCAAAACCTCCAGCTATAAAGCGGCGCGCGGCAAAGGCGGCTTTGTCCGCTCCAGCTGGAAAGAGCTGAATCAGCTTATCGCCTCCGCCAACGTCTGGACCATCAAACACTACGGTCCGGACCGCGTCGCCGGGTTCTCGCCGATCCCGGCGATGTCGATGGTCTCCTACGCCGCGGGTACCCGCTATTTATCCCTTATCGGCGGCACCTGCCTTAGCTTCTATGACTGGTACTGCGACCTGCCCCCCGCCTCGCCGATGACCTGGGGCGAGCAGACCGACGTGCCGGAATCCGCCGACTGGTACAACGCCAGCTACATTATCGCCTGGGGCTCCAACGTGCCGCAGACCCGGACCCCGGATGCCCACTTCTTCACCGAAGTGCGCTACAAAGGCACCAAAACCATCGCCATCACTCCGGACTATTCGGAAGTGGCCAAACTGTGCGACCACTGGCTGGCGCCGAAGCAAGGTACCGACAGCGCGCTGGCGATGGCCATGGGCCACGTGATCCTCAAAACCTTCCACCTTGATAACCCGAGCGATTACTTTCTTAACTACTGCCGCACCTATACCGACATGCCGATGCTGGTGATGCTTGAGCCGCGCGACGATGGCAGCTATGTGCCAGGCCGCATGCTGCGCGCCTCCGACCTGCTGGATGGACTGGGCGAAACGAATAACCCGGAATGGAAAACCGTCGCCTGCACCGCCGACGGCGAACTGGTGGCGCCAAACGGTTCCATCGGCTTTCGCTGGGGCGAAAAAGGGAAATGGAACCTCGAACCGCTGGCTGACGGCAAAACGGTGGAGCTCACGCTGTCTCTGCTGGATATTCGCGACAGCGTGGCGTCAGTCGCCTTCCCCTACTTCGGCGGCAATGAAAACCCGCATTTCCGCAGCGTGCCGCAGGCACCGGTAACCCTTCATCCGCTCCCGGTGAAACAGCTGACGCTGGCCAGTGGCGAAAGCGGCCTGGTGGTCAGCGTATATGACCTGATTCTGGCTAACTACGGCCTGGACCGAGGGCTTGATGATGTCAATGCGGCGAAAGATTTCGCCGAGGTTAAAGCCTATACCCCGGCGTGGGCGGAGCAGATCACCGGCGTGCCGCGCCAGCATATCGAACAAATCGCCCGCGAGTTCGCCGATACGGCGCATAAAACCCATGGCCGTTCGATGATTATCCTCGGCGCCGGGGTAAACCACTGGTACCACATGGATATGAACTACCGGGGGATGATTAACCTGCTGGTGTTCTGCGGCTGCGTCGGCCAGAGCGGCGGCGGCTGGTCGCACTATGTCGGCCAGGAGAAGCTGCGCCCACAGACCGGCTGGCTGCCGCTGGCGTTCGCGCTGGACTGGAACCGCCCGCCGCGGCAAATGAACAGCACCTCCTATTTCTACAATCACGCCAGCCAGTGGCGCTATGAAAAACTGACCGCGCAGGAGCTGTTGTCGCCGCTGGCCGACGCCAGCAAATTTAGCGGCAGCCTTATCGACTTCAACGTCCGCGCGGAACGGATGGGCTGGTTGCCTTCTGCGCCACAGCTCAACGTCAACCCGCTGGCCATCAAGCAGCAGGCCGAGGCCGCCGGGCTATCGCCCTCGGCGTTCACGGTGCGGTCGCTAAAATCCGGCGAGATCCGCTTTGCCGCCGAGCAGCCGGACAGCGGCAAAAACCATCCGCGGAACCTGTTTATCTGGCGCTCTAACCTGCTGGGATCGTCCGGTAAGGGGCATGAGTACATGTTGAAATACCTGCTCGGGACCGACAGCGGTATTCAGGGGGATGAACTGGGCGCCAGCGATGAGGTGAAACCTGAGGAAGTCGAGTGGCAGACGGCGGCTATCGAGGGCAAACTCGACCTACTGGTGACGCTGGATTTCCGCATGTCCAGTACCTGTCTCTTTTCCGATATTGTTCTACCGACCGCCACCTGGTACGAAAAAGACGATATGAACACCTCGGATATGCATCCGTTTATCCACCCGCTTTCCGCCGCCGTCGACCCGGCGTGGGAGGCAAAGAGCGACTGGGAGATTTACAAAGATATCGCCAAATCCTTCTCGCAGGTCTGCGTCGGCCATCTCGGGAAAGAGACCGACGTGGTGCTGGTCCCGCTGCAGCATGACTCTCCGGCTGAGCTGGCGCAGCCGTTCGAGGTGCTTGACTGGCGCAAGGGCGAATGCGATCTGATCCCCGGGAAAACCGCTCCGTCGATTGCCCTGGTGGAGCGCGACTATCCCGCCACCTGGGAACGCTTCACCTCTCTCGGGCCGCTGCTCGATAAGCTTGGCAACGGCGGAAAAGGCATCTCGTGGAATACGCAAAGCGAAGTCGATTTCCTCGGCAAGCTTAACTACCTCAAGCAGGACGGTCCGGCCAAAGGCCGGCCGCGGATCGACAGCGCCATTGACGCCTCAGAAGTTATTCTCAGCCTCGCGCCGGAAACCAACGGCCAGGTGGCGGTGAAAGCCTGGCAGGCGCTGGGAGAATTTACCGGTCGCGACCACACTCATCTGGCGCTGAATAAAGAGGATGAGAAGATCCGCTTCCGCGATATTCAGGCGCAGCCGCGCAAGATCATCTCCAGCCCAACGTGGTCCGGACTGGAAAGCGAGCACGTCTCCTACAACGCTGGTTATACCAATGTGCACGAACTGATCCCGTGGCGCACCCTCTCCGGGCGGCAACAGCTGTATCAGGACCATCCGTGGATGCGGGCTTTCGGCGAAAGCCTGGTGGCTTATCGCCCGCCCATTGATACCCGCAGCGTCAGCCAGATGAAGGCCGTGCCGCCGAACGGTTTTCCGGAGAAAGCGCTGAACTTCCTGACCCCGCACCAGAAATGGGGGATCCACTCCACATACAGCGAAAACCTGCTGATGCTGACGCTGTCGCGCGGCGGGCCGATCGTCTGGCTCAGTGAAACTGACGCCAGAGAGCTGGGCATTGAAGATAACGACTGGATTGAAGCGTTCAACGCCAACGGCGCCCTCACCGCCCGGGCGGTGGTGAGCCAGCGCGTGCCGCCGGGGATGACCATGATGTATCACGCTCAGGAGCGGATTATGAATATCCCGGGTTCGGAAGTGACCGGCCGCCGCGGCGGCATTCACAACTCCGTTACCCGCGTCTGCCCGAAGCCGACGCACATGATCGGCGGCTACGCCCAGCTGGCCTATGGCTTTAACTACTACGGCACCGTCGGCTCCAACCGCGACGAGTTCATCATGATCCGCAAAATGAAAAATATTGCCTGGCTGGATGACGAAGGTCGCGATCAGGTACAGGAGGCGAAAAAATGAAAATCCGTTCTCAGGTTGGAATGGTGCTGAATCTGGACAAATGCATCGGCTGTCACACCTGCTCGGTCACCTGTAAAAACGTCTGGAGCAGCCGGGAGGGCATGGAGTACGCGTGGTTCAATAATGTGGAAACCAAACCGGGCATTGGCTACCCAAAAAACTGGGAAGACCAGGAGAAGTGGCAAGGCGGCTGGATCCGCGGCATCAGCGGTAAACTGACGCCCCGCCTCGGCAATCGGGTTAGCGTGCTGTCGAAGATATTCGCCAACCCGGTGCTGCCGGCGATTGACGATTACTACGAACCCTTCACCTACGATTACCAGCACCTGCACAACGCGCCGGAGGGAAAATATCTGCCTACCGCCCGCCCACGCTCGCTGATCAGCGGCGAGCGGATGGATAAAATTGACTGGGGCCCGAACTGGGAGGAACTGCTCGGCGGTGAGTTCGAGAAACGCGCCCGCGACCGTAACTTCGAAGCCATGCAGAAAGAGATGTACGGCCAGTTCGAAAACACCTTTATGATGTACCTCCCGCGCCTGTGCGAGCACTGCCTCAACCCGAGCTGCGTGGCCACCTGCCCGAGCGGCGCCATCTACAAGCGTGAGGAAGATGGCATCGTGCTGATCGATCAGGACAAATGCCGCGGCTGGCGGATGTGCATCAGCGGCTGTCCATATAAAAAAATCTACTTTAACTGGAAGAGCGGTAAGTCGGAAAAATGCATCTTCTGCTATCCGCGCATTGAGTCCGGGCAGCCAACGGTGTGCTCCGAAACCTGCGTCGGGCGCATCCGCTATCTCGGCGTCTTGCTGTATGACGCCGACCGTATCGAAGAGGCTGCCAGCGCCGAGCATGAAACCGACCTCTATGAGCGCCAGTGCGAGGTATTCCTTAATCCAAACGATCCGGCGGTCATCGAGGAAGCGTTAAAACAAGGCATCCCCCACAATGTCATTGAGGCGGCGCAGAAATCGCCGGTCTATAAGCTGGCGATGGACTGGAAGCTGGCCCTGCCGCTGCATCCGGAGTATCGCACCCTGCCGATGGTCTGGTATGTGCCGCCCCTGTCGCCGATCCAGTCGGTTGCCGACGCCGGCGGCCTGCCCAACAACGGAGCCATCCTGCCGGCGGTGGAGAGCCTGCGCATTCCGGTCCAGTACTTGGCGAACCTGTTGAGCGCCGGGGATACCGGACCGGTATTGCGCGCGCTGAAACGGATGATGGCGATGCGCCACTACAAGCGCTCGCAAACCGTTGAGGGCGTGACCGATACCCGGGCAATTGAAGAGGTGGGACTCAGCGTTGAGCAGGTCGAAGAGATGTATCGCTATCTGGCGATCGCCAACTACGAAGACCGCTTCGTGATCCCCACCAGCCATCGCGAACTGGCGGAGGATGCCTTCCCGGAACGCAACGGCTGCGGCTTTACCTTCGGCGACGGCTGCCACGGGTCAGATACGAAATTCAACCTGTTTAACAGCCGGCGGATTGACGCCATCGACGTCAGCGGCGTGCGTAAGCATGGGGAGGGAGAGTGATGCGGATCCTGAAAGTGCTCGGTCTGCTGCTGGAGTATCCCGACGAGGTGCTGTGGGAGAACCGCGACGAAGCCCTGGCGCTGGTCAGCGCCGATATCCCTTCCCTGACGCCCTTTGTCGGGGAGCTGCTGGCGGCGCCGCTGTTGGATCGCCAGGCCGACTGGTGCGAGGTGTTCGAGCGAGGGCGCGCCACCTCGCTGCTGCTGTTTGAACATGTGCATGCTGAGTCCCGCGACCGTGGCCAGGCGATGGTGGACCTGATGAATCAGTATCAGCAGGCAGGTCTGCTGATCGATTGCCGAGAACTGCCCGACTATCTGCCGCTGTATCTGGAGTATCTCAGTATTTTACCCCTCGCCGACGCCCGTGAAGGGCTGCAGAATATCGCGCCGATTCTGGCGCTGATCGGCGGCCGCCTGAAGCAACGAGAATGCTCGTATTATCAACTGTTTGACGCCCTGCTGGAACTGGCAAAAAGCCCGCTCACCAGTGACAGTGTCACCAAACAGGTGGCGGGAGAAAAGCGCGACGATACCTGTCAGGCGCTGGACGAAGTGTGGGAAGAAGAGCAGGTGAAGTTTATTGAAGATAATGCGACCGCTTGCGACAGCTCGCCTATGCAAGCTTATCAACGACGCTTTAGCCAGGATGTGGCGCCGCTGTACGTCGACATCCGCGCCGGAGGCCCGAAATGATCCAGTATCTGAACGTCTTCTTTTACGATATCTACCCTTACCTTTGCGGCGCCGTGTTTCTGCTCGGCAGCTGGCTACGCTACGACTACGGGCAGTATACCTGGCGCGCGTCATCCAGCCAGATGCTGGATAAACGCGGGATGGTGCTATGGTCGAACTTGTTTCATATCGGCATTCTCGGCATTTTTTTCGGCCATCTCTTTGGCATGCTGACCCCGCACTGGGTCTACTCGTGGTTCCTGCCAATGTCGCAGAAGCAGCTGATGGCGATGATCCTCGGCGGCGTGTGTGGGGTGCTCACCCTGGTGGGCGGCATCGGCTTGCTGGCTCGCCGCCTGACCAACCCGCGCATTCGCGCCACCTCCACCACGGCAGATATTCTGATCCTGTGCATTTTGCTGATTCAGTGCGCGCTGGGGCTGACGACGATCCCCTTCTCCGCCCAGCATCCGGACGGCAGCGAAATGCTCAAGCTGGTGGACTGGGCGCAGGCGGTGGTCACCTTCCACGGCGGCGCCTCGGCGCATCTGGACGGCGTGGCGTGGATTTACCGCGTCCACCTGGTGCTGGGGATGACCATCTTCCTGATCTTCCCGTTCACCCGTCTGGTTCACGTCTGGAGTGCGCCGGTGGAGTATTTCACCCGCCGTTACCAGGTGGTGCGCTCCCGACGCTGACGGCGTTTATCATTCATCCTTACCAGTAGCCCGGACGAGGCGCTCGTGCCGACTCCGGGTCATATTTATCGGCCCCGGTTCCAGCCTTTATGCCGGATGGCGGCTACGCCTTATCCGGCCTACAGGATCCACTCACAGGCTCACACCCCGTAGGCCCGCGCAAGCGCAGCGCCGCCGGGCAAGATATCAGGCACGGTATCCTTGATTTCGCCGGGTGACGGCTGCGCCTTACCCGGCCTACGTTCCCGGCCTACGGTTCGTGCGACCTGCCGTTAATTTATTCACCATTGTTGCTGAAACTGCCGGTGCTGGCGGCCTCAAAATCGCTGAGACGTTCCCGGCAGGCCGGGGCAGCCCGCATGGATGCGGGCTGAGGGCCGTGTTTTGCAAGGACGCTGCCTCGGCCCGACCCGAAGCCTGGCGGGATAAGTCGAAGGCACCACGCAGTGGCGATTTTGCTGGCCGGAGCCCGGGGGTACAGGGGGCGGCGGCGACTGGCCGCCCCCTGTGCGCTCCCTGCGCCTTAAGAGACATAACGCAGACAATTAACCGGGAGCGCAAACTACGCTGAAGCCACAGATAACATAAACAACCACACTGCAGTGCTTCCCCTCACCCTGGCCCTCTCCCGGAGGGAGAGGGAACCGTCCGGCTGGCGTTCAGGCCCGTGCAAGCGCAGCGCCACCGGGCGATGACTGTGGGCACGGAGCCACTTTTATGCCGGGTGGCGGCTACGCCTTACCCGGCCTACAGGATCCACTCACAGGCTCACACCCCGTAGGCCCGCGCCAGCGCAGCGCCGCCGGGCAAGATATCAGGCACGGTATCCTTGATTTCGCCGGGTGGCGGCTGCGCCTTACCCGGCCTACAGGATCCACTCACAGGCTCACACCCCGTAGGCCCGCGCAAGCGCAGCGCCGCCGGGCTAGATATCAGGCACGGTATCCTTGATTTCGCCGGGTGGCGGCTGCGCCTTACCTGGCCTACAGGATCCACTCACAGGCTCACACCCCGTAGGCCCGCGCAAGCGCAGCGCCGCCGGGCAAGATATCAGGCACGGTATCCTTGATTTCGCCGGGTGGCGGCTGCGCCTTACCCGGCCTACAGGATCCACTCACAGGCTCACACCCCGTAGGCCCGGCCGCCGGGCATGAGGAAATTTACTTCCCGGCTTCCGGATGCGTATCGAAAGCCGCCATCACCGCCGCCAGCGCCGCTTCGCTGAAGCCATGTTTAGGATCGTCCACGCCCAGGCCGAAGCGGGTTTGCAGCCCTTCGTACAGCGCGGAGACATCGGCAAAATCGACCTTCTCCACCACGTGGTTATTTTCCCAGTGGGTAAAGTGGAAATTGGTAAGGGTCATTTTGCCGCCGTCCGGCAGATGACGACACATCAGCAGGTGGTGACGAAAGTGTGACTGCGGCCAGTGCGCCGACCAGAAGTTACCCATCACATAATCAGACGCATACTGGCGACCTAAATCGAAATGGTACATCGACTGCCAATGCTCGTGATGGTTGAACTGCAGCGTCCACTCATCCCCTTCATGCACCAGACGATAGCTGCCGTGCGGCGTCTGCTGCGGGATATCGGCCAGCAGCTTAATCGGCGCGGTCAGCGTCTGGCCGCCGAAGCCAACGTCGGCGATCCAGCGCTCACCCGCCACTTCCACCAGCAATAAACGATGGGTGCGCGGCGGCATCTGCGGCGGATTGGCCAGCACCACCCGGCCCAGCAGGCTGCGGACATTAAAACCTATTTCGCGTAGCGCGCGCTCCAGCAGGCCATTTTGTTCAAAACAATACCCCCCACGTCGGCCGGCGATCAGCTTCGCTTCCAGCGCCAGGTCGTCAAGATGGATCTCGCGCGGCAGCAGGACGTCGAGGTTTTCGAAAGGGATAGCGCTGTTATGCTGCAGATGCAGTTGGCGCAAGGTATCAATAGAAACATCAGGCTCTCCCGTCCAGCCCAGACGGGAAAAATAGGCGCGTAAAAAGGGACTCATCAGGGTCTCCAGCTGTTGGTGTCCGACATTTATAGCCTATATTCCCGCGCCGACCCTCTTTTTTGTGCGCTTGTCGTTAACCGCGCGTGCTGCGCTGCATCAGCGCCAGCGCCGTCAGCATCAGGAGCAGACCGGTCAACAGCGTCAGGCTGGCCATCGCCATGCCCTGACCAACGGATCCCTGTTCGAACTGGCGCCAGATAAACACCGCCACGGTCTGCGTGCCGGCGGGCGCCAGCAGCAGCGAGGTCACCAGCTCCCGGGACGCCACCGCAAACACCATCAGCATCGCCGCCAGCAGCGCCGGAAAGACCAGCGGCAGAACAATTAGCCGCAGCGCCTGCAGCGGCGACGCGCCGTGGACCCGGGCGGCGGGCTCAAGATTGGGGCCGAGTTGGCGCAGCGCGCTGCCGACATAGCGCACCGGCCAGGGCAGCAGCAGGCAACAATAGGAGAGCAGCAGCATCCACAGCGTGTTGTAGGGCGAGCGCGGCCAGAAGGGCTGGTTCCACAGCAGGATCAATCCCACCCCCACCACCACGCCCGGCAGCGCCGCCGGCATCAGCGACAGCGCATCCACCACCCCGCGCCCTTTGATCTTCTGCACCATCACCAGCCAGGCGGCCAGCAGCCCCAGCGCGCCGACGATCAGCGCCGAACCTAGCGCCAGAGACAGGCTGACGCCGAGGGTCGACAGGGCATCGCCCTGCTGGTCGAATAGCGCCGCGAAATGACGCAGCGTGACATTCTCCAGGCTGACTCCGCCCGAGAGGGTGCCCATCAGGCTGGTGAGCATCATCGAGGCGGCGGGGACCCCGACCGCCAGGCCGCCGACGGCCGCCATCGCCAGCAGCGCGGGCAGCGTCATCCAGCCCAGCGACGTCCCACGGTTTTCTCCCGGTTTGCCGGTGACGCTGGTGACCTCCTTCTCACCCACCAGCCGCGTTTGCAGCCACCAGGCGAACAGCGCTACCGCCATCAGCAGCAGCGACAGCAGCGCAGCGCCGGTGAGATCCACCGGCCAGTCGGCCAGCTTTTTCTCAATGCCCACCGTCAGCATCACCACTCCCGCCCGGCTGCCCAGCGCCGCCGGTACGCCAAACTCCTCGATGGCGAGAGTAAACGCCAACAGCATCCCCGCCGCCAGCGCCGGGGAGAGCATCGGCAGCGTCACGTGCCAGAAGGCGCGCCAGGCGCTGGCGCCATGGACCCGGGCGACCATCGCCAGCCGTTGCCCGCTCGCCAGCAGGCTGCGGGAAACGGCAAAGTAGACCACGGGAAAAATATTAAAGGTCATCACCAGCACGATCCCGCTGCGGCTGAATAGCAGATCGTTAAGCTGCCAGCCGGTCAGCTGCTGCAGATAGCCCTGGCGTTGCAGCGCCAACATCCACGAGAGCGCCGAGATATAGGGCGGCGTCAGAAAGGGGATCAAAAACAGCAGGTCCCATAGCCGGGGCAGCGGCAACGAAAACATACCGCGCAGAATGCCGAGCGGCAGGCCAATGAGGACGCTGGCCAGCGCCACGCCGCCGGCGATCCACAGCGTACCGCCGAGCATCGACATCAGCTGAGGGTCCGCCAGCAGCGGCGAGACGCCGCCAAAGGCGTCATGGAGCGAACCGGCGCTAAAATGGGGAAAAATTGCCTGCAGCAGAATAAACAACAGCGGTAACGCGACCAGCAGCGTCAGGGCAGCAAGGGTCACGCCGGAAAGGAATTTTTGTTTCACAGCGGTTCCTGAAACGAAGCGTTCTCCGGCGGCCAGCGCCGGAGAATCGTGTCAATTATTGGGCATACAGCTGACTGAAGCGGGTCAGGACGGCGCTACGCTCGCTACTCCCCTCGCCGCTGGTGGGCAAGACCTTCAGCGCGTCCAGCAGCGGGCGTTTAGCGGCCACATCGCGGCGAGCGGGCATCAGCCAGGCGTCGGCGACCCGCGCCTGACCTTCCGGCGACAGCACGTAATCGATAAAGGCTTTGGCGTCGTCGGCATGCTGGCTGGTTTTGAGGATCATCATCGGGCGTGGGGCAATCACCGTCCCGCTGGCCGGGAAGATCACCTTCAGCGACTCGCCCTGCTGAATATTGCCGTAGGAGACATAATCCACCGCGCCGAACACCGCCGCTTTCGCCCCCTGCATCACCGGCGTCACCGCCTGGGCGTTGGGGCCGCTGACCACCATGCCGTTCTTTTTCAGATCGTCAAACAGCTGCCAGGCCTGGTCGCCCATGCTGTTTTGCAGGCCAATCAGCAGATCCAGCGACGCGCCGGAGAGCGCCGGGTCAGGCGTCGTCACCTTATCTTTAAACGCCGGCTGGGTGAGATCCCGCCACTCTTTCGGCTCCGGAGTGCCGCTTTTGCTGTTCCAGACGATGCCAAGCGCCGAGACCCCCTGGGCGATATAGTCCGCCGATTTCAGATTAGCCGGTACCTTGTCGGCGTTGGCGCTGTGAAAAGGCAGCAACCAACCCCGCTGGTGCAGATCCTCCGCGGTATCCCATGAAGCGGAGATCAGCACATCCGCCTGTGGGTTGGCCTGCTCGGCCTCCAGACGGGCCATCACTTTGCCGGTGGTGGCCTGGAAAACGGTCACCTTCACCCCGGTCTGTTGTTCAAAACCGCTGGCCAGGCTTTTCGCCAGCGAGCCAGGGCCGGCGGTGTAAACGGTCAGCGCATGGGCGCTTGAGAGCATCATGGCGGAGAGAGCCATCGCGAGTACCACTCCTTTCTTAACGGTCATAACGGTGTTCATACAACGTCCCCTGAGGTTGGCGTAACGGCGCGGACAGCGGCCACGCGGCCCGCGGATAAATGGACTATCCGGTCGGCTAACAGCTCGGCTTCACGGCGGTCATGGGTAACATACACGGCGGTGATGCCGAGCTGGCGCAGCAGGCGGCTCATTTCGCCACACAGCGATTCGCGCAGTTCGCTGTCCAGGTTGGAGAGCGGCTCATCAAACAGCAGCACCCGCGGCGCGGCGACGATCGCCCGCGCCAGCGCCACCCGCTGCTGCTGGCCGCCGGAAAGGCCTGAAGGTTTACGTTCGGCAAAGCCGTCGAGGCCCACCCGCGCCAGCGCCTCGCTCACCCGGCGCTCGCGTTCGGCGCGGGCAATGCCGCGCATGCGCAGCGGAAAGGCGACGTTCTGCGCCACGCTCATATGCGGCCAGAGGGCGTAATCCTGGAAAACCATGCCGATATCGCGTTGTTCCGGGGGCAATCCCCAGCCTGCGCGGGCCACCAGCCGATCGCCAAAGCGGATTTCACCGCTGGCCGGCACGCTCAGCCCCGCCAGCAGGCGCAGCAAGGTGCTTTTGCCGCAGCCGGACGGGCCCAGCAGCGCCACAATGCTGCCGGGTTCGATATGCAGCGAGAAGCGATCGAGAATGGGGGTCTCTGCGAAGGCGAATGAGACCGCCTGCAGAGTGATAGGGGTCAGCGCGCGCATTGTCGCCCTCCCTTGCGGGAAAGCAACCCCTGCCCGGCGGTCGACATCCGACGGGGCGCGCTCACCTGGGATAACATCAGGGGAGCCAACATATTGTGATCCTCTTTGGGACTTTGTGCTGGCGACTATAGTCAGACGAGATGACGTATTGATTACATTTTCATTGCGGCTTAACGTATTACCCGCCAACCGACCCATTACTCAAGGAACGCCTATGAGCCGCTTTCGCCACGTGGAACTGCAGTATGCCAGCCGCCTGCTCAACCACGGTCCGACCATTTTGATCACCAGCTACGACGCTGCGTCCGACCGGCGCAACGTCATGGCCGCCGCCTGGTCGATGCCGGTGGAATTCGCCCCACCGCGGGTGGCTATCGTGGTGGATAAAAGCACCTGGACGCGGGAAATCATCGAGCGCAACGGCACCTTCGGCATCGTGGTTCCCGGCGTGGCCGCCGCCAGCTGGACCTACGCCGTCGGCAGCGTCAGCGGCCGCGATGAAGACAAATTCAATGCTTACGGAATTCCGGTGGTGACCGGTCCGGAGCTGGGCCTGCCGCTGATCGAGGAGAAGTGTCTGGCATGGATGGAGTGCCGCCTGCTGCCGGCGACGGCGGCCCAGACCCAGTACGACACCCTGTTCGGGGAGGTGGTGTCTGCCGCCGCCGATGAACGCGCATTCGTCACCGGACGCTGGCAGTTCGACGACGATAAGATCAATACCCTGCATCATCTGGGGACAGGCAATTTTGTCGCCAGTGGCCGCCACGTGCGGGCAAACTCCCTCGACGAATAAGCGTGACCTGCCGCGGGTGGCAGATTTTTCCCCTGCCCGGCCTGCGGCCCCCCTTTTAACCCGGTGGGCGGCGGCGATCGGCGCTTGGGGTCAGGCCAAACACTTTTTTATACAGGGTGGTAAAGTGGTTGCTGTTGGCGAAGCCGCACAGATAAGCCACTTCGGTAATGGTCATCTCCGTTTCGCGTAATTTGACCCGCGCGGAGACCAGTCGCAGACGTTTCAGATAATTATCCGGCGTTAATCCGGTGGCCTCTTTAATATGGCGAAACGCCGTGCGGGTGGTGAGATGAAATTGCTCCGCCAGCTGCTGCCAGTTATGTTCTTCGAAACAGTGCTCCTGCAGCCAGGTGAGTAATTTATGCAGTTTATAGCGGGTGCTGCTATATTCGGCTTCCGACTCGGCTGTGAGAATGGTGGTCACCAGCTGGAAAAAGAGAGACTCCCGTTGCGGGGTATTATCCGCCGCCCTCAGCGCCGGGGAAAATATCTTTTCCACCAGTTCCCGACAATAGCTGCGGGTCTCCGGTGCCAGCCAGCCATAGCAGGCGGCGCGCTGCGCCGATAATTGCTGCAGCAATCCCTCCATCTGCTGTAAATAGCGAAAGGCCACCGCCGGATTAATTAAGACATTAATCAACTTCAGCGTCCCCAGCTCATCATAATAGTGGACATCGCCAGGCTGGACATAAAATACATCGCCCTGCTGGATATACAGCGGGCGGCCATTAATAACGTGTAATCCATGCCCCTCCTCGACGATCACCAGCTCGGCAAACTCGTGGCCATGTTCCTGGCTATTATCTTCCGGGTCGCTGGCGTACATGCCGAGCTTATCCTGGGGGTGGGTGAAATAATACTCAACGGTCAGTGTCATCATTACAGCAAATCCTGAACAGCCTGGTGCGCAGGGGCACGATAATCTATTCCGGCCCTCGGCACGCGCCCGATGTGCGGATTTGTGATCGCCAGCGCCCCCACCTCATTATTCCTGCCATTTTCACTGACGGTTTGGCATTGCCAGAGTGGTGGTGCCGCCGGACGACGGCCTATGCTGCGCCTAACCTAATGGAGAGGACGCAGTATGTCACAGGCAATTCAATACAATTCCAGTGTGGCGATGACCCGCCATCCGCATTTATTAGAGCGTGCGGCCGCCCTAACGCCCGCGCTACATCGTCAGCGCCAGGCGCCGCAGGCCATCGTCGAGGCCGTCGCCGATCCGGCGGCGCTGAACGGCTGGCGGGGACACACCGTCTGCACGCCTGAGCAGTTTTATCAGCAGCCGCTTCGCGTCGGCGACAGCATTATCATTGACTTTGGCAGCCATTTTGTTGGCTACCTGCAGTTCAGCTGCCGCAGCGTCGGCAGCCCGCCGGATGCCCCGGCCCATCTGCACTTCACCTTCGGCGAAACGCTGAGCGAAGTCTGCGAGCCGTTCAGCGAGTACCAGGGGTGGCTGAGCAGTAGCTGGTTGCAGCAACAGGATCTGTGGCTCGACGTCCTGCCCGCCCGGGTTGACCTGCCGCGTCGCTACTGCCTGCGCTACCTGAAGGTGGAAATCAAAGCGCTGTCGCGCAAATTTCGTCTGCAGTTCGATGAGATAGCCCTGGAAACCGTTACCTCAGCCGGCAGCCCGCAGCCGGCGGTCATCGCCGATTCGGAGCTGAAAGCCATTGATGACGTCGCGGTTCGCACCCTGCAAAACTGCATGCAGGAGGTGTTTGAGGATGGGCCGAAACGCGACCGTCGGCTGTGGCTCGGCGACCTGCGCCTGCAGGCGCTGGTCAATGACGTGACCTTCGGCCACCACGATCTGGTCCGCCGCTGCCTGTACCTGTTTGCCGGCCATACCCGGGAAGATGGCATGGTCTCCGCCAATGTCTTTGTTCAGCCTGACGTGCGTGCCGATGACACATTTCTCTTTGATTATTCATTATTTTTTGTCGACGTACTCTATCACTACCTGCAAAGCACTGGCGACATGGAAACCGCCCGTGAACTGTGGCCCACGGCGCGACGGCAAATCGAGCTGGCGCTGACCCGCTGCGATACCCGCGGCCTGGTGCGCGACAGCGATGACTGATGGGTATTTATCTACTGGCAGGCAGAGCTGAATAAACAGTCGTCGGCGCAGGGGGTGCTTATCTACTGCCTGCAGCGTGCCCTCTGGCTGGCGCAGCGTGTTGAACCGCAGCGGGTAGCCGACTACACCGCTACGCTCGCGCAGCTGAAAGAGGCCGCCCTCCGCCACCTGTGGGACAGCGAGCGGCAGGTGTTTATCAGCGGCGCCGCGCGCCAGGTCTCATGGGCATCGCAGATCTGGCTGGTACTGGCGGAGGTTGGCACCGCCGGGCAGCGGCAAGCGCTGATGCGCCGCCTGCGGCAACATCCGCCCGCCATTGCCATGAATACCCCGTACTTGCGCCATCATCACATTGTCGCCCTGCTGCAATGCGGCCTGCGCGAGGAGGCGGTAGCGGAGATCAAGGCCTACTGGGGAGCGATGGTCGACTACGGCGCCGACACCTTCTGGGAAATTTTCGATCCGCAGCATCCTGACTTTTCCCCCTATGGCAGTAAGCTCATCAAAAGTTACTGCCATGCGTGGAGCTGTACGCCGGCCTGGTTTATTCGCCAGTACGGACTTTAACAACAACGATAAGCGAGTGATTTATGGCAGAAACAACGTTTACCCTGTGGCGGCAGCGCCTTGGCTATGGCATTGCCGATCTCTCCTGCAACCTTGTGTGGCAGATGATCTCTCTGTATCTGATGTTTTTTTACACCGACGTGATGGGCCTCCCGGCCTATTACGTCGGCCTGATGTTTCTGGTCACCCGACTGGTGGACGGCGTGGCCGACGTGCTGATGGGGCTGGTAATCGACAATACCGCCACCCGCTGGGGGCGCTGCCGTCCGTATCTGCTGATTGGCGCGATCCCCTTTGGACTGCTGTGTATTCTGGCCTTCTACGTGCCCGATTTCGGCACCACCGGTAAGCTGATCTACGCTTTTGTCACCTATTTGTGCCTGTCGTTTCTCTATACCCTCGTTAATATTCCATTCTGCGCCATGCTGCCGTTTCTGACGAACGACTCGCGAGAGCGCACGACGCTGTCGGCAGTGCGTATTCTGCTCGGCTCGCTCGGGGCGACCATTGTCGCGGTCGCCACTCTGCCGCTGGTTGGCGCGCTGGGGAAAGGCAATCAGGAGCACGGCTTCTTCTATACGGCGGTAGTTTTCGGCGTTATTGCCACCTTTTTTCTGCTGGTGAGCTTCCGGAACGTTAAGGAAAATATCAGCATTACTCAGGAGCGCATGACCTTAAAACGCGCCTGGGTCAGCCTGCGCGCCAATCGACCGTGGTTCGTCTTCGCCATCAACATTTTCCTGATGTGGGGCGCGTTTTTCTTCCAAACCGGGGCGCTGGTCTACTTCTTCCATTATTACGTCGGCAATAACGAACTCACGGCGGTCGTCGCCGGGATCTCGACCTTCGTTCCCCTGCTGGGCACCCTCACCGTGCCGCTGCTCGCCAGCCGGATGAAAAAGCTCCACGTGTATCTGGTCGCCAGCGGGATCAACCTGGTCGGCATGGGTATGATGATGGCGGCAGGCGTTAACAGCTGGGGTCTGGTTGCCGGAGCGGTCGTGTTATCGCTTGGCGCCGGACAGCGCACGGCAATTTACTTTTCCATGCAGGCCGATCCGGTGGATTACGGGGTATGGAAAACCGGCATCAATACCGCCGGCATTTTAACCTCCATCAACGGCTTTCTTGGCAAGGTGGCGATGGCGGGCGCAGGAGCCATTACCGGGGTACTGCTCTCATCCGCCGGTTATATCGCTAACCAGACGCAAAGCGACGGCGCGATGCTGGCGATAAAAGCCTGCTACCTCTATATCCCCGCGCTGCTGATTGTGGCCTCAATGTTGTGGATGGGTCGCTTCTACCGCCTCGACGACCAGTACGAGCAGATCCGCGCTGACCTTGACGCTGGACGCCGTGCGCCGTCGAACGCATCGTCTGTTGGTGGAGAAAACCACGCCCTGTAAGGCGCAGCACACGCTTCATACCTCTGAAAAAAATAAGGATTGATATGCGTATCTCTTTGATAAGCGCAGCGGTTTGCTGCGCCCTTTTTTCGGCTTACGGCGCGAGTGCGGCCCCACTCACTGTCGAGCAACGGCTGGCTCTGTTGGAGGCCCGGCTAAATCATGCGGAGCAGGAGGCGGGAGAAGCTAAACGTCGGGCGCAGCAGGCGGAGCTGCGCACCAGCGCCGCGGAACAGCGCGCGGCGGCAGCGGAAAAGCAGGTGCAGACCCTCAGTCAGCGCACCGCAGCGACCGAGCAAAAGCAGCAGGACACCGACAAACAGTTGGCGAAAAGCAGCCTCAGCGATGGCTTCGAGTTCAACGCCTACGCCCGCTCCGGAATGTTAGTCAACAGCCACGGCAAAGGCGCCCGCGGCGGGCCAGGTATCTCCCCGGCCAGTTCGCTCAACGGCGATGCCCACGTCGGCCGTCTCGGCAACGAAAAAGATAATTACGCTGAGCTGAGCTTTGGCAAAAAGCTTACCTTCAACGATGGCTCATGGGCGCGCTTTAAGACCATGCTCGCCGACGGGGCCACCAACCCGGATCCGTGGGTTCAGGATAACGACAGCCACCATCTGAACATTCGTCAGCTGTACGTCGAGATGGGCGATTTCGCCGAGTTCACCGGGCCGTTAAAACGCGCCTCGATCTGGGCTGGCAAGCGCTTCGATCGGGATAACTTCGATATCCACTTTACCGATAGCGACATCATGTTCCTCGGTGGCACCGGCGGCGGGATCAATGATGTCGACTGGGGAAGCGGCCTGCGCGGCGATTATTCGGTGTATGCGCGTAACTTCGGCGACCTTGGCAGCGATAATTACGCGGATAATGACATCCAGAATCTGCTGTTCACCGCCAACCATTTTTACGGCAACTGGCAGCTGATGACCACGGTGATGACCGCCCAGGGCAACGATGACCTGAAAGATAATACCTCGACCACCGGGAGCTATGCCCTGCGCAGCGATAACACCGCCAAAAACGGCTACTACGCGATGCTGGCCCTCCACGACAAACAGCAGTTCTACGGCCTGGCGCCGGGGGTGTCGGAAAGCGCCCTGCAGTACGGCGTCGGGCTGGGCGCCGAAGCGCGTCAGCCGGGGAGCGATGGCGACCTGACCGAGAACGCGGCCTCCCTGCGCTTTGCGTCGTACGGGATCCTGCCGCTGGGGAAAAACTGGCAGCTGGCGCCGTCGGTGATAGCCCAGCACAGCGAAGACCGCTATCGCGACGGCGACCGCTACGACTGGGCGACGTTTAACCTGCGGGTATCGCAAGGGATCTCCGCTCACTTCGCCCTGCTGTATGAGGCCTCGTGGCAGTATATGGATCTCAATCCGAACGGGCGCAGCTATCGCTATAATGACAACGTTTATCAGTATCAGGCGGTGCGCGGTGATTTCTACAAGCTGACCTTCGCCCCCACCTTTAAAGTGGGCGATGTGTTTGATATCAAAGCGCGGCCGGAGATACGTTTCTTTGTCACGTGGATGAACTGGGATAAAGACCTGGATCGTTATGCGATCAACGATGATTTCGGCAGCAAAGGCTTTACCGCTGGCGGGACATGGAACTTCGGCGTGCAGACGGAGATTTGGTTCTGACCGAGCGTCACTGGCGGGCATCATGCCCGCCAGTGGCAATTACATGCTATAACCCGGCTTCTTAATCAACTGCGCCATCTGCGGGGCGATCTCACTATCCCACACCGCCTGCCACGCGTCCGGCTCAACCTGGGTGAGCGCGACGCTGACCGCGCTCTCTTTGCTGTTCAGATGACGGATCAGCACCTCGGTAATGTCGGCGGCCAGTGCGGTTTTTTGTTCGTCAGTCAGTTCACGGGGAAAACATTTAATATCTACATGCGGCATAGCAAAGACTCCTTGTGGTCAGAGCCATAACGCTACCACACAATGGCCGTTATGGTTGGCATCGCGTGCGTTAAATCAGCTTGTTACGGCGCAGCGCCGCGGCCAACTCCGGCCGCTGGTAGACCGCCCGGGCGACGGCCGCGAATTTTGGCGCGTGGTCGTCAAACCACGCCTCCCGCGGCCCCCAGCTGTACATCGCCGCGATATAACAGTCCAGGAGGGTAATCGACGCGCCCAGCGCCCACGGCCTGGCGGCCAGTTGCTGTTCGAACCAGAGATAGAGGTTGTTCCGGTACTGGCGACAATTCTCCACAAGCTGCTCCGCTGCGGCGGGCGCCCAGCGTTCCGGATAATCGGCATAGGTAAAGGTGGGATAGACATTAGCCACCAGCCAGACCAGCAGGCGCTGAAACTGCTGACGCTGCGGCGTCCCCGGCGCGGGGGCCAGGTCGGGACGCTGGTCGAGGATCATCAGCGCGATGGCGGCGGTTTCGGTCATGATGTTGCCGTCGGCCAGCCTCAGGGTGGGCACCTGACACAGCGGGTTAATCTGCCGCAGGCGCTCGCGCGCCGGGCCGGGCTGGTCAAAGCCCTCAACGTCAACCACCTCGTAGGGAATATCGGCCAGGGAGAGCATCAGCTCGCTAATCGTCGAGCCCCATCCCGGCACGCCATAAACGGTAATCATGGTCTGCCTCCAGGATAAAGCCTAAGTGTAGGCAGAAAATTACCGCTCACCCAACCGGCACACCATGGCCCGGGTGGTTAGTAGGTGATCCCCGGCGGGTTGACCACCGACTGCGCCACCGCCTCGCCCTGCTCTCCCCAGCGCGCCAGCACCTGCTGATATTCACCGCGGGCAATCGCCCCGTCGAGGGCTGCCTGCAGGGCAAAGACCAGGCCGTTGCCTTTTTTGGTGGTTGTCGCCACCCACGCTTTTTTCGGCCCCAGGCCTACCACCCGGGTCTGGCCATTAAGGGCCGCTTTATAGGCGGCCACCGACTGCGGGCCGAAAAAGATATCCGCCCGCCCGGACTGGATATAGAGGTTGCCGGAGGCATCATCGGTCAGGTAGACCGGCTGGGCCGGCGGCCGCCCGGCGGCCCGGTTGTCCTCATTCCAGCCCAGCAGGATCCGCTCCTGGTTGGTGCCAGACCCGACGATCACTTTGCGCCCGGCGAGGTCTGCGGGTCCGTTTACCGCGGCGATGTCGCTGGTGGATTTCACCGAGAAGGCCAGGGAGTCCACCCGGTAGGTGGCGAAATCGAACTTCTCTTTGCGCTTCTCGGTTACCGCGATATTGATCAGCGCCACATCGTAGCGGCCGGCGGCGATGCCCAGCGGCCAGTCCTCCCACGCGGTGGGCACCAGCCTGAGCTTCAGGCCAAGGCTCCCGGCCAGCAGGCGGGCTATATCCGGGTCGCTGCCGATCCGCGTGCGGTTGTCGCTGGCAAGCAGCGCCAGCGGCGGAGAATTGAGCGCCGAGATCGCCACCGTCAGCGTCCCCGGTTCCACGAAGCGATAGCCCGGTGGAATTTTCGCGATCGCCTGCGGGTCGCGGGTGACCGGCAATGGCTGCTCATTGGCGCGCAGATCCAGCGCCGCGTGAGCGTCCAGCGCCAGGGCGCTGAATACAAGGGTCGCTATCGCTCTGTTCATGACGGCAGCACCCTGGATAAAAACTGCCGGGTACGCGGATGCTGCGGATGGTTGAGCACCTCGTCGCTGCTGCCCTGCTCGACGATCCTGCCGTCGACCATAAACACCACCTGATCGGCCACCTCGCGGGCAAAGCCAACCTCGTGGGTCACCACCACCAGAGTGGTGCCAGAGCGCGCCAGCTTCTTGATGACATCCAGCACCTCGCCCACCAGCTCCGGATCCAGCGCCGAGGTGGGCTCATCAAACAGGATCACCCGCGGGTCCAGCGCCAGCGCCCGGGCAATAGCGATACGCTGCTGCTGGCCGCCGGAGAGATGCCGCGACCAGGCATCTGCTTTATTGCGCAGTCCAACCACGTCCAGCAGCTCCCAGGCACGGGCAATGGCCTCTTTGCGCGTGGCCTGCTTGTGGGCGATCGGCGCCTCTATCAGGTTCTCCAGCACCGTCAGGTGCGGAAACAGGTTAAAGTTCTGAAACACGTAGCCGACGTTGATCCGCTGGCGGAGGATCTCCTTCTCTTTCATCTCATACAGCTTGTCGCCTTTGCGGCGATAGCCGATATAGTCGCCATCAATCTGAATAAACCCCTCATCAACGCGCTCGAGGTGATTAATGGTGCGCAGCAGCGTGGACTTGCCCGAACCGGAAGGGCCGAGGATCACCGTCACCGTGCCCGGAAGTATCTCCAAGGACACATCGTCCAGCGCTTTGTGGCGGCCATAGTATTTGCTGACGCCGGTGATAGAGATATGGCCATTACGAGAGCTGGGCATGGACGGCCTCCTGGGGCTGTGGTTGACGTGCGGGTTGATTCAGACGGCTGCTGCGGGCGCTGTTCACCGCCGAGCGGCGCTCGCTGCGCGCCAGTCCACGTTCTACCAGGTACTGTATGGCGGAGAGAACGCTGGTGATCGCCAGATACCAGGCGGCGCCGACCATCAACAGCGGGATCACCTCCTGGGTACGGTTGTAGATCATCTGGATGGTGTAGAACAGCTCCGGCATCGCCAGGACATACACCATCGCCGTTCCTTTCGCCAGACTGATGATCTCGTTGAAGCCGGATGGCAGAATGGTGCGCAGCGCCTGCGGCAAAATAATGCGCAGCGTGCGTCGCCAGGCGGGCAGCCCCAGCGCGGCAGCGGCCTCATACTGCCCATGGTCAACGCCGAGGAAGCCGCCGCGAATAATCTCCGCGGTATAGGCGCTCTGCACCAGGGTCAGGCCCACCACCGCCGTGGAGAATTGCCCCAGCACGTTTATCGTCTGGTAGCTGGCCCAAGTGACGCCGGTAAACGGGATCCCCAGCGACAGGGTGTCGTAAAGATAGGAGAAGTTGTAGAGAATGATCAGCACTACAATCAGCGGCAGCGAGCGAAACAGCCAGATATAGCTCCAGGCGAGGCTGCTGAGCAGCCAGGATGAGGACAAGCGGGCCAGCGCCAGCAGGCCGCCGAAGATCACGCTCAGCACCGTGCCGAGCAGGGTCAGAAGCAGGGTTTGTCCCAGCCCTTCGAGGATCACCGGGTCAAAGAACCAGCGGGCGAAGACGCCCCACTCCCAGCGCGGGTTGAAGGCCACCGACTGGATCACTACCGCCAGCACCAGCAGGGCCACCAGGGCTCCCACCACCCGCAGCGGATAGCGCGCCGGCACCACTTTTATCGTTTCAGATGTATGCATAATGCCTCCTCAGGCGCTGTGGCTAAAGGCGCTCACCGCCAGCGCTTTAGTGAACCGCAGCCGGCCATCGTAAGGCGGCTGACTGTACTCTTCCGGGTCTCGCGCGAGGTCAAACTGCGCCTCATACCCCTGGCTGAGATAGAGCTTTACCGCCTCCGGCTGGCGGAAGCCGGTGGTCAAGTAGATATGGCTGTACCCGGCCAGCACCGCCCGCCGCTCCAGCTCCTGAACCACTTTCGCCGCCAGCCCCTGCTGGCGCAGACGGCGGTGCGTCCAGATACGTTTGATCTCTGCGGTGTGGCGATCCTTAGGTTTATAAGCGCCGGTGGCGATAATTTCGCCCTCACGCTCAAGGACGATAAACAGCCCCTGCGGCGGCAAATACCACTCGCTCAACTCCACTTCCGCATCGCGGGAAAAATAGTCGCCGTAGCGGGCGGCGTATTCAGCAAACAGCCCGCTAATAATCGGCTGCAGCTCCGGTGCGTCCGGAGAAATATCGCGGAATGCTTCGCTCATCGCGCCTCCTGTCAGTCGCCCAGCCCGGGCGGGTTGATTTCCGATTGCGGTATGCTTTCCACCCCTTCGCCCCAGCGGTTAAGCACTTTGGCGTAGTCCCCGCTGGCGATAGCGCCGTTCAGCGCCGCCTGGACGGCATTCACCAGCCCGCTGTCTTTTTTCAGCGTTACCGCGATATGCGCCGCTTTCGGCCAGCCGCCATCGACGCTGCCCACCAGTTTGGTTTTGCCGGTCAGCGCCGCCTTCCATGCGCCAATTACGTTAGGGCCGAAAAAGGCGTCGGCTCGCCCGGTCTGCAGCGCCAGCGTCTGGGCGGCATCATCCTTGGTGTAAACCGGGGTAAACGGCTTCAGCCCCTTCTTGACGTTCTCCGCGTTCCACGCCAGCAGGATCGCCTCCTGGTTAGTACCGGAGCCGACGATAATCTTCAGCCCGGCGATGTCCTCCGCCTTGTCAATTTTGTTCAGCGGACTGGTGCTTTTGACGTAGAAGCCCAGCGAATCTTTGCGGTAGGTGGCGAAATCGAACTTTTCTTTTCGCTCTTTGGTGACGGTAATATTGCTGATCGCGGCATCATATTTGCCGGAGGTGACTCCCAGCGGCCAGTCTTCCCAGGAGGTGGGAACTACGTTCACCTCCAGCCCGAGACTCTCCGCCACCAGCCGGGCGATATCCGCCTCGCTGCCGAGCAGGGTTTTGTTGTCATCGGCGAAGACCGTCAGCGGCGGTGAGTTCAGGGCCGCCACCGCGACGGTGAATTTCCCCGGCACCGCCAGATGCAGATCTTTCGGCAACAGGGCAATGGCCTTCGGGTTTTTCGCTGTGTGAATCGGCGTTTTGTTGGCCTCCAGGCTTACCCCGGTGCCATTGATCTTGACGTCCTGTGCCCACGACGAGGCGCTAAATGCCAACGCGACGGCCAGCAAGAGTGTTGTTTTCTGCATAGCGTGATTCTCTTTTCTTATTTTTGGAATTGATTAGCGGGTAGCGCCAGGCCCAGACTTTCCCGCAGGGTGGTGCCCGGATAGTCGCGACGGAACAGACCGCGCGCCTGTAACAGAGGCACCACCTCGTCAACAAAGCGCGGGAAGGTTTCCGGCGTGCCGCCCTGAATGATGAAACCGTCCGCCGCGCGCTGTTCGAACCACAGCTGCAGGCCATCGGCGACATCGCTGGCGGTGCCGGTAAAGCGCGGACGTGGGCTCGCGGCCTCCAGGGCCACCTGGCGCAGGGTTAATCCCCGCTCGCGGGCGTGACGTTTAATCTCGTCGGTGGTGCTGCGGAAGCTGTTTTGTCCCAGGTCGCCAATATCCGGGAACGGTTCATCAAGCGGGTACTGCGAAAAATCATGGTGTTCGAAATAGCGCCCAAGATAGTTCAGCGCATCCTCGATGGAAACCAGCGCCGCGGTAGTCTGGTACTGACGTTCCGCATCCTCGGCGTCATCCCCGACGATGACGCTGACGCCCTGGAAGATATGCAGTTGGTCCGGGGTGCGCTGCCATGCCGCCAGCTGGCTTTTGACATCCTGATAAAATGCCTGCGCCTCGGCCAGCGATTCCTGATGGGTAAAAATGGCATCGGCGTGGCGTGCGGCTAATTTCTTGCCGTCGTCCGACGCGCCAGCCTGGAAAATAATCGGCCGTCCCTGTGGCGTGCGGGCAATATTTAGCGGCCCGGCCACTTTAAAGAAATCGCCATGGTGATCGAGCGTATGCAGTTTATTTTTATCAAAGAACTGGCCAGTCTCCTTATTGCGCACAAAGGCGTCCTCTTCCCATGAATCCCATAAGCCTTTCACCACCTGCAGATATTCATCGGCAATGCGATAGCGCAGCGCATGATCCGGATGCTGGGCCCGGGAGAAGTTTTTCGCCGACCCTTCCAGCGGCGAAGTGACCACGTTCCAGCCTGCCCGTCCCTGGCTTAAATGGTCAAGGCTGGCGAACTGTCGGGCGGTGGTAAACGGCTCGCTGTATGAAGTGGATAAAGTCCCCACCAGCCCCAGCCGCCGGGTAACCGCGGCCAGCGCGGAAAGCACCGTTAAGGGCTCGAAGCGATTTAAAAAATGGGGAATCGATTTTTCATTAATATATAAACCGTCGGCGACAAAAATAAAATCCAGCTTACCCGCTTCCGCTTTTAACGCCGTCTCTGTAACAAAATCAAAATTAATACTGGCGTCGGCCTGGGCCGCCGGATGACGCCATGCGGACATATTTCCCGATGCACCATGTAATATGGTTCCCAGACGCAATTGTCGATTTTCAGACATAGCTACCCCTTCCCCTGCCATCCGTTAAATGTGTTGTAACGCTTCTTCCGCGAGCCGGGCGAAATAATGTGCCGCGGGCGCAATCAGCCGTTCATCCGGATTAAATGCCGGATGGTGCAGACCATATTCGCTGGCGCTGCCGATGCTGACGAACGCCCCGGGAATATGCTGAAGATAGACCGCAAAATCTTCGCCACCGAGATGCAGATCGGCGTGGTGAGTGCGATACCCGGCCTGAGCTGCCACCTCGCTGGCGAAGTCGGCCCAACGGGCGTCGTTGACCAGCGCCGTCGGGCCGGCGTACCAGAAGACGTCAATCTGCGCGCCAAAAGCGCTGGCGAAACCGGCCGCAATCTCGCTGACCCGGGCCTTGACCCGCTGTTGCACTTCACTGCTGTGGGTGCGCAGCGTCCCCTCCAGTTCGACGCTCTCCGGCAGCACGTTCCAGGTATTGCCTCCCTGGATCCGCGTCACGCTGAGCACCACCGAGTCGAGGGTGTTCACTTCCCGGCTGGCTACGCTCTGCAGCACCGTCACCAGCTGGCTGGCCAGCAGGATCGCATCCTTTCCTTCATGTGGGCGGGCGGCATGCGCCCCCTTCCCGGTCACTTTGAAGACGAAGCGATCGACGTTGGCGTAGAACGCGCCGCCGCGGGTGGCAAATTCGCCCACCGGCAGGCCGGGCTCATTGTGCATACCAAAGATCGCCGACACGTCCTCCAGCGCCCCGGCGCGGATCAGGGTTTTCGCGCCGCCAAAATTTTCCTCCGCCGGCTGAAACAGGATCCGTACCCGCCCCGGGAGTTCCGCTTCCCGCTCCTTCAGCAGCAGCGCCGCCCCCAGCATCACGCTGGTGTGAATATCATGGCCGCAGGCATGCATCACCCCTTCATTTTGCGAGCGGTAAGGCAGACCGGTCGCCTCCTCGATGGGCAACGCATCGATATCCGCCCGCAGGGCAATCACCTTGTCGCCGCTGCCGACTTCGGCGACCAGCCCGGTTTTCAGATCGAAGGGCAGCAGAGTCAGCCCGCCGCTCTGCAGCCAGTCGCGGATCCGCGCGGTGGTGGCTACTTCCTGTAGGGAGAGCTCTGGGTTCTGGTGCAGCTCGCGCCGCCAGCTAATCAGTTGTTGTTCAAAGGACATTCAGCACCTCCTTGCCGTAGTGAGCCTGCGCCAGCAGGCGCAGGGAGTGCAGGCGCGCTGGCCCGTCGCTAATGGGGGTATCAATGATGAGTTCATCCAGCTGATCTTCCGCCTGCAGCGCGTCAAGCCGGGCTTTAACCTGTTCGGGAGTACCGGAGATCAGTGAAGATTCGCGGCGGTGGATGCGTGTCGGCCGGCTGCCAGCCTGGCGGGCAAAGGCGACGGCCTGAGCCTCACTGCCGACGGTCACCCGCTGGCCGTTCTCCAGCTCGACGCCCCACACCTCGACCTGCTGCGCCAGCGCAGCGGCGGTGGCCGGATCGTCAGCCACCACCACCTGCACGGCGACGATCGCCTCACGCGGGCTGAGCTCGCGCCAGCGGTTGATCACCGTGCGGCGCAGCGCGCTGTCGCCATTGAGATGGGCCGCAAACACGAAGTTCCAGTCAAGACGGGCGGCCAGTTCCGCACTCTCCAGGCTGGCGCCGAGCAGAAATCCGTCGGCCCGGCGCGGCGGGATCGGCGTGGCGCGCAGGCTCTCCTCTCCCCCTGGCTCAGTCAGTGACAGCCAGTTATCCAGCTGCGCCAGCTGATCGGCAAAGGTCCCTTTCTCCTCCTGATGCAGGCCCTGCTGCAGGGCGCGGGTGGAGAGCGGCAGGCCGCCAGGCGCCTTGCCCACCCCGAGATCGATGCGACCCGGCGCGAGGGCGGCCAGCAGGTTAAAGTTTTCCGCGACTTTATAGGGGCTGTAGTGCTGGAGCATAACGCCGCCGGACCCAAGACGAATGCGCCGGGTGTGGCCCAGCAGCCAGGCGATAACCAGCTCCGGAGAGGGGCTCGCCAGCTGATCGGTATTGTGGTGTTCGGCGACCCAGAAGCGGTGATAGCCCCAGGCTTCGGCGTGTTGCGCCAGCGTTAATGTGCGCGCCAGCGCCTGCGCGGCGGTTTCCCCGGCGGCAAGCGGACTTTTATCCAGGATACTGATTCGATAAGACATTTCGCAGGCTCATATGAAAGTACGTGCCTGCATTATTAAAATCTCTGCTAACTATTGAGAAACAATTAATTCACATGTGTACTGCTGAAAATTAGATATGCCCGCCTGACCGCTGCGCTTCCAGCTCGCGGAGCAGCGCCTCGGCCTGCCGCGGACTGCGCAGCCGGACGAAGCGAATATGCCGATATTGCGGATCCTGCATATCGGCCAGATAGCGTCGACGATTCTGCCGCCAGGTCTTCAGCGTCCAGAGGATGATGGATTCCCGGCTGCAGAACGAACGGCGGAAACTCTCGCGGTTGCCGGTGCCCGGCCATAGCTCCTGTTGTCGCCACGCCCGGCTCGCGGCCCGCCACACCGCCTGGCGCAGCGTGCGCCAGAGGCCATAATCCAGCCAGATCACCAGATCCACCTCGCGCCATTTGACCCCGCGGCTGCGATTGTAATTGCCATCCAGCACCCAGCCCGGCGAGGCCGTCGCGGCGGCAATGGCGGCGAAAAACGCCTCATCCGGCGTGCCCTGCCAGTTCGGCCGCCAGTACAGGCGATCCAGTTCGATCCAGCGCAGCCCCAGCCTGTGCGCCAGGCGACGAGCCAGGGTGGATTTACCTGAGCCGCTGGTGCCGACCACGTTGATGTTCATCTCTGTTTCTCCCTGGTAGCCATTCCCGTTGTTCGCCGCCTTTGCCCGGATGGGAAAAGGCAGTATGTACAGCCGCTTACGCCAGCAAGCGAAAGGCAAAAAATTTCCGGCTGATCGCCCCACCTGTCATGCCGCGCCAGTGAAGATGGCGCAGCCGCCAACAAAGCAGTCTTTATCCAGCGTCAGGCTGGCGATTTTATGCACCGGGCCACGCATACGGACCTGAAAATCTGCGTCGAAGGTGATGTGCAGCTGACCACCAGGCATGTTGACATCCACCCGATCGTCCACCTTCCCTAACCGGCGCATGGCGCTGGCCGCCGCGCAGCTGCTGCTCCCGGAGGCCATCGTAAACCCGGCGCCCCGCTCCCAGATACCAATCTTCAGCGTATGGCGATCGACAATTTCCACGAACTGCACATTGCAGCGTTTGGGGAATAAGGGATGATGTTCAATTTGCGGTCCTAAACGATGAACCTGTTCCAGGTCGAGCTTATCCACGAGGACAACGCAGTGGGGATTGCCCATGGAGACCAGCACGACGGACAGGGTTTCATCCGCCAGCGTCAACGGATAATTCACCGCCTCGGGCAAATTCACTAAGGCGGGTAACGCCGCCGGATTGAAATTCGCCCGCCCCATATCCACGCTAATCTGATGAAAATCACTCTCCACGGTGCAATAGACATCTCCGCCCGCCGTGTGCACTAAAAAAGGCTCATGGCCGACGCGACCGATATCAAACAGATAGCGCGCATAGATCCGTAGCCCATTACCGCTTTTCTCCGCCTCGGAGCCGTCCGGATTGATTATACGCAGCGTGGGATGGGTTTGATCGCCGCTGTCGATCAGCAGACCATCGGAACCAACGCCATAGTGGCGATGGCACAGAATTCGAATATGCTCGTTGCTCAGCTGGTCGGCAACGGCGCGATGGCATACCAGGTAATCATTACCCAGTCCGTGATATTTATGAAAGTGTAAGGGGGTCATTGTGTGGGGTCGCCTGGCGCTATGGGTCTGATCTTGCATCTTACAATACCTGCGCCGCCAGAATGAATTAAACACTAAGGCTTAACCGCTCTGTTCATTCTGCTCTTCGGCAGGCAGGCGTCATGCTTCTCCCGTCTGCGCATCCCCGCCGTGACTGACGCTGAAGCCATTTATGCTGGAATATCCGGATATTAACATCAAAAGCACTGATGATAATGGCCAAACGGTGGTCGTCGATGACCGGTTAAACGCTGGGCTGCGACTCGGCGAACAGCTGGCTATCGCCTGTGACCAACGAATGCGCCAGCAGGCGAACTGGCCCCACGCCGTCCCCGGACAGCCTCGCTATTACCCCAGTCGACGCCAACATACCAGCGCTTTCATTCTGTTGCGGGAAACTCTGCGACGCTGATCTCATTGATAAATCTGTCAAATGCTATCGGTAAATGTTTTAGGTGCGTAACTATTAGGTTACGTGTAGGATTCAGCGCCATGTCTGAGCTTATCTCCTACGTCAGAATGATGAGAAAGCCAGCATAATGTGCCAGCCGTCCTCCACACCGGCTGCAAACATGGGCATTGACAGGAAACTGATACATCAATGAATACGAAACACGACACTGCAGCGGAGCACCATGCTGCAAAACGCCACTGGCTCAACTCACACGAAGCGGGTTATCACAAAGCGATGGGCAACCGTCAGGTACAGATGATTGCCATCGGCGGCGCCATCGGTACCGGTTTGTTCCTCGGCGCCGGGGCACGTTTACAAATGGCAGGGCCAGCGCTCGCACTGGTCTATCTGGTCTGCGGCATCTTCTCTTTCTTTATTCTTCGCGCGCTCGGCGAACTGGTTCTCCACCGCCCCTCGAGCGGCAGCTTCGTCTCTTATGCCAGGGAATTCCTCGGCGAAAAAGCCGCCTACGTGGCCGGCTGGATGTACTTCGTTAACTGGGCAATGACCGGGATCGTCGATATCACCGCCGTGGCGCTGTATATGCACTATTGGGGCGCCTTTGGCGATGTGCCGCAGTGGGTCTTCGCCCTTGGCGCGCTCGCCATCGTTGGCACCATGAACATGATCGGCGTGAAGTGGTTCGCCGAGATGGAGTTCTGGTTCGCACTGGTCAAAGTACTGGCGATCGTCGCGTTTCTCGTGGTCGGTACCATTTTCCTCGGCTCCGGTAAGCCGCTGGACGGTAATGCCACAGGCTTCCACCTGATCACCGATAACGGCGGCTTCTTCCCGCACGGCCTCCTGCCGGCGCTGGTGCTGGTGCAGGGCGTGGTCTTCGCCTTCGCCTCCATTGAGCTGGTGGGCACCGCGGCCGGTGAGTGTAAAGATCCGGAGACGATGGTGCCGAAGGCCATCAACAGCGTGATCTGGCGTATCGGCCTGTTCTACGTCGGGTCGGTGGTGCTGCTGGTGCTGCTGCTGCCGTGGAACGCCTACCAGGCGGGACAGAGCCCGTTTGTTACCTTCTTCTCAAAACTGGGCGTGCCGTACATCGGCAGCGTGATGAACATCGTGGTATTAACCGCCGCCCTCTCCAGCCTTAACTCCGGCCTCTACAGCACCGGACGTATTCTGCGCTCCATGTCGATGGGGGGCTCCGCGCCGAAGTTCATGTCGAAGATGAGCCGTCACCACGTCCCTTACGCCGGGATCCTGGCGACGCTGGCGGTGTACGTGGTCGGGGTGTTCCTCAACTATCTGGTGCCGTCGCAGGTGTTTGAGATCGTCCTCAACGTCGCTTCGCTGGGGATCATTGCTTCCTGGGGCTTTATCGTGGTGTGTCAGATGCGTCTGCGCAAAGCGATTAAGGAAGGGAAAGCGGCTCAGGTGAGCTTCAGAATGCCGGGGGCGCCGTTCACCTCGTGGCTGACGCTGCTGTTCCTGTTTAGCGTGCTGGTGCTGATGGCCTTCGATTATCCGAACGGCACCTATACCATTGGCTCCATCCCGTTGCTGGCGGTGCTGTTGGTGGCGGGCTGGTTTGGCGTACGTAAACGCGTGCATGCGATTCACAGCACAGCGCCGACGCTCAAGCAGTAAATGGCAGGACTCCCGGTTTGTCCATCGCGGGCAAACCGGGAGGTCAGGACTTAGTTATCCTCAACCAACTGCGACACGTCGCTGCTGTTAATTTCCCGCTTATTACCAGACTCATCGATATAGCTGGTCATCCCCGTTTCTTTATCCAGCTGCGGCTTGCCGTGAGTCACGATCGTCTGACCGCTTTTGGTGGTCATAACGTAGTTGGACGAACAGCCTGCCAGCAAGGCCAGCATCGCGCCGGCGCAAATCACCATAAATGGCTTTTTCATTTTATCTCCACTGATTACCACTGCCCGCGCGAGGCGGGAAAGGGATAAGTGTATAACCATCTGGTTTATCAGGCCAATACGCGTTTGTAACAGAGGGTGAGATGCCGGGCGCGACCACCGGTGGCAGTGGTCGTCGCGCCCGGGGACCTTACAGCGCGATGCGGATCACATCGTCCGGGGCGGTGGCCTCTTTCTCACGGCTGGAAGCTTGTTTCACGCTGACGTACAGCGTTTTGCCGTCATCAGAGAGCGCCAGGCTGTTGGGATGGGTCGGCGTTTTAAAGGTCTTCACCACCTTATAACTCTTGCCGTCGATAACGCTCACCTCCCCCGCTTTACGATGCGTCACATAGGCTTCGTTGCGGGTGGGGTTGAACAGCACCGCCAGCGATTCCGGCGCGGCGATTTTCTCCAGCACCTTGCCGTCGCGGGTATCGACCACCAGCACTTCCGGCTGCTTGCTGTCGGTAATAAAGGCGCGGTGGCCGGCGGTATCTAGGCTCAGGTTAAGGTAGAAATGCGCTTTGCCGTCATCCAGCAATTTTTTGCGCGACACAATGGTGTTGTTCTCGCTGTTAATGGTCAGCAGTTCGCCGTCGGCGTTGGTGGTATAGAGACGCTTAGCCTGCGGGTCGATCGCCAGGCCCGTCGCCATTGCCCCGGTGCCGGTAATGGTCGTTTTCAGCTTCAGGGTAGCGCCGTCCACCACCCAAATCACGCTCTCTTTGCCCAGACCGGTAATGTAGACGGTGTTGGTTTGCTCATTGACCGCCAGCTCGCGCGGCTGCAGCGGGCGCACGGTTTCACTGCGCTGACGCTCGTCCAGCACCAGTCGCCCCTTCACGGCGCCGGTTTTGGCGTCAATGGCGGTGACGGTGCTGTCAACGGTATTGCCAAACCACAGCGTACCGGTGGCATGGTTGATAGCGGCGCCGAACGGCTTCAGATCGTTGTGAATAATCTGCGTCACGTCGAGGGTGGTGGGGTCAAGACGATACACAATCCCGCCCTTGTCCAGCGAACGACTCTGCGAAGTGGCAACCCACAGCGCGTTCTCCTGCTGGCTGTAGGCCATTTCGTAGGCCCCTTTTCCGACGGCCTTGCGCAGCATCTCTTCCGCGGCGTGGGCGCTAAAGCTGCCAGCCAGCAGCAGAGAAGTGAATAACAGTGAATGGCGCAGACGCGGCGCGGCAAACTGACGTAATGACATGACGACTCCCTTTGATAAACCTATATGTGCTGACCCGACATCGCTTCCGGCGGCAAAGTCATGGCTCTACCTTGTTTTGAATGAGAATAGTAATCATTATTCTTATTAAAGTGGAGCGCTAATTGTTGTTGCCCGGTAAATTCGTCAGCCTGAAGCACTATCCGTTAACTAACAGCAGTTAATAATTTTCAAATATTTTACAAACGGGGTAACATATATACATATGTTCCATTTGGTTCGTCTCCCGAGTACTATCGATGAAAATCCTATCCGTGCGACACGCGGCCCTGCCGGCCCTGCTGCTGCCGCTCATCGCCGCCGCCCAGGCCGCCGATGAACAAACCATGGTGGTGACCGCTGCGCCAACCACCGTTTCTGAACTGGATACCCCCGCCGCCGTCAGCGTGGTCAATGGGGATGAGATGCGCCAGGCCGCGCCGCGCGTCAACCTCTCTGAATCGCTGGGCGCCGTGCCGGGCCTGCAGGTGCAGAACCGGCAAAACTATGCCCAGGATCTGCAGCTGTCGATTCGCGGCTTTGGCTCCCGCTCCACCTACGGCGTGCGCGGGCTGCGCATCTATGTGGACGGCATTCCGGCGACCATGCCCGACGGCCAGGGGCAGACGTCCAATATCGATATCGGCAGCGTCGACACCATTGAGGTGCTGCGCGGCCCCTTCTCTGCCCTCTACGGTAACTCGTCCGGCGGGGTGATCAACGTCACCAGCCAGACCGGCACCCAGCCGCCCACCGTGGAAGCCAGCAGCTACTATGGCAGCTTTGGCACCTGGCACTATGGAATGAAAGCCACCGGCGCCGTTGGCGACGGCAGCCACGCGGGCGATGTGGATTACACGGTGTCGACTAACCGCTTCACCACCCACGGCTATCGCGATCACAGCGGCGCGCGCAAAAATCTGGCCAACGCCCGGCTGGGGGTGCGTATCAACGACGTCAGTAAGCTGACTCTGCTGCTGAATAGCGTCGATATCAAAGCCAATGACGCCGGCGGCTTAACCGCCGATGAATGGCGCGATAACCCGCGCCAGTCGCCGCGCGGCGACCAGTATAATACCCGCAAAAATACCCGGCAGACCCAGGCCGGTCTGCGCTATGAGCGCCAGCTGAGCGCCCAGGACGATCTCAGCGTCATGATGTACGCCGGGGAACGCGAAACCACCCAGTTCCAGTCGATCCCGCGCGCGCCGCAGCTGAAGCCGAGCCACGCCGGCGGGGTGATTGACCTCACCCGCCACTACCAGGGGATCGATACCCGGCTGACCCATCGCGGGGAGCTGCTGGTGCCGGTCACCCTGACCGCCGGTCTTGACTACGAGAACATGAGCGAGCGCCGCAAAGGCTATGAAAACTTTGTGATGGTCAACGGCGCGCCGCAGTATGGCGAACAGGGCGCGCTGCGTCGTAACGAACGCAACCTGATGTGGAACGTCGACCCTTACCTGCAGACCCAGTGGCAGCTCACCGACAAACTTTCGCTCGATGCCGGGGTGCGCTACAGCTCGGTATGGTTCGATTCGAATGACTACTACATCACGCCGGGCAATGGCGATGACAGCGGCGATGCCAGCTATCACAAATGGCTGCCCGCAGGCTCGCTGAAGTATGCCCTGACCGACGCGTGGAACGTCTACCTCTCCGCCGGCCGCGGCTTCGAGACGCCGACCATCAACGAACTGTCATACCGCTCCGATAACCAGAGCGGCCTTAATTTCGGCCTTAAGCCCTCCACCAACGACACGGTGGAGATCGGCAGCAAGACGCGGATCGGCAATGGGCTGCTCACCGCCGCCCTGTTCCAGACTGATACCGATAATGAGATCGTGGTCGACAGCAGCAGCGGCGGGCGCACCAGCTATAAAAACGCCGGCAAGACCCGTCGTCAGGGCATGGAGCTGGGACTGGATCAGCAGTTTGGCGAGAGCTGGCGCCTGAAGGCGGCCTGGACCTGGCTGGACGCGACCTATCGCACCAACGTCTGCGGCGACGCCAGCTGCAACGGTAACCGTATTCCGGGGATCGCGCGCAATATGGGCTACGCCTCCTTCGGCTATCAGCCTGAGCAGGGCTGGTACGCCGGAAGCGATATTCGCTACATGAGCGACATCATGGCGAATGACGAAAACACCGCCAAAGCCCCGTCCTGGACGGTGGTCGGCCTGACGACCGGCTATAAGTGGAGCTATGGCAGGATGGATATGGATCTGTTCGGCCGGGTCGACAACCTGTTCGACCGCGAATACGTCGGGTCCGTCATCGTTAACGAGTCCAACGGACGCTACTACGAGCCCGCGCCCGGACGCAACTACGGTATCGGACTGAACCTCGCCTGGCGCTTCGAGTAACGCTCGACTTCGCCCGCGGATTCGCGGGCGAAGGCGTTATTCTCAGGCGCTGGCGCCCAGGACGCTGATTAAAGCAGGTTTCTCAGGGACAATTCGAAAATGATCTTTTCCGCCTGGCAGGAGAAGGCGATGGACAGATCGAGCTTCACCTCGTCGCCGGCGGCGGCGAGGGTGTAGTCAACCTGCGGCGGTTCACTGGCGGGCGCCGCCGCGGCGGCACGCTCGCGAACGGCGGCTACGGTTGACTCCGCTTCCTCGCGGCTCGGGAATAATTTCTCAGCCCGGTAGACGCAGTCCTCGTTATCAATGATCGTCCCGACATCAATGGCGCAGCCTTTGGTGCTGCATTTATCTACTACATCTTTCATCGTCATAACCTCTTGAGTTTTCTTAAGGATAAGAATCCGCTCGCCGAAAAGCAAACCATTAATATCCGTAAGGATTAGCGATTTTTATTCTATCGCGCCGCGGCGGACGCAAGCTTGCGCCACCGCAAGGCGAGGCCTGATGACGCAGGACCGCCGCGACTAACCGTGCGATTGCCGGTGCAACCGTGCTTGCCATCACACTATTCTGCACACTATCTCGTCTGCTTCGCGCCGCAGCGTTAGTCTGGTCACAGAACAACGCCAACAAGGAGCTGCTATGGCACTGCCGATTATGATTGATTGCGATCCGGGACATGATGACGCGATCGCCCTGGTCCTCGCTCTCGCCTCGCCGGAGCTGGAGGTGAAAGCCGTCACCGCCTCCGCAGGCAACCAGACGCCGGAGAAGACCCTGCGCAACGTGCTGCGTATGCTGACCCTGCTGAACCGAGCGGATATTCCGGTCGCCGGCGGCGCGTGGAAGCCATTGATGCGCGACCTGATCATCGCCGATAACGTGCACGGGGAAAGCGGACTGGATGGCCCGAACCTGCCGGAGCCGGCCTTTGCCCCGCAGAACTGCACCGCCGTCGAGCTGATGGCCAGGGTGCTGCGGGAAAGCCGGGAGCCAGTGACACTGGTGGCCACCGGGCCGCAGACTAACGTGGCGTTGCTGCTCGCCAGCCATCCGGAGCTGCACGTGAAGATCGCCCGCATCGTGATCATGGGGGGCGCCATGGGGCTGGGCAACTGGCAGCCGGCGGCGGAGTTTAATATCTACGTTGATCCGCAGGCTGCGGAGATGGTCTTTCAGTCGGGGATCCCGGTGGTAATGGCGGGCCTGGATGTCACCCACCGGGCGCAGATCCTTCCTGCGGATATTGAGCGATTCCGCAAGATTGGCAATCCGGTATCCACTATCGTCGCCGAACTGCTCGACTTCTTTATGGCCTACCATAAGGATGAAAAGTGGGGCTTCGACGGCGCGCCGCTGCACGACCCTTGCACCATCGCCTGGCTCCTCAAGCCGGAGCTCTTTACCACCATCGAGCGCTGGGTCGGCGTGGAAACGGAAGGAAAATATACCCAGGGGATGACGGTGGTCGATTACTACCATCTGACCGGCAATCCGCCCAATACCACCCTGCTGCTGGATGTGGACCGCGAAGCCTTTGTCGATCTGCTCGCCCAGCGGTTAGCCTTTTACGCCTGATATTCATGCAGCGCCTCTCTTCCCGGCCGGGAGAGAGGCGCATTCAGGCTAAACCCGGCGTATTAGTCGTCCGCCGCCACGCGGATCACCACCTTACCAAAGTTTTCGCCTTTCAACAGGCCGATCAGCGCCTGCGGCGCCTGCTCCAGACCGTCAATCAGCTGTTCGCGATATTTAATTTTCCCCTCCTGCACCCAGCGCCCCATCTGCTGCTGGAATTCCGCGATCCGATGCCCGTAATCCTGGCCGATAATAAAGCCCTGCATCCGGATGCGTTTCTTGAGGATGGTCGCCATCAGCAAAGGCAGACGATCCGGCCCATCCGGCAGACCGGTGGCGTTATAGCCGCTCACCAGCCCGCAGACCGGAACCCGGGCCGAGGTATTCAGCAGCGGCAGCACCGCGTCAAACACCTTGCCGCCGACGTTTTCGTAGTAGACGTCAATGCCCTGCGGGCAGGCCTGGGCCAGCTGTTCGGCAAAGTCCGCTGCGCGATGGTCAAGGCAGACATCAAAGCCTAAGGTGTCAACCGCATAGCGACACTTCTCCGCGCCGCCGGCGATGCCGACGGTACGGCAGCCCTTAATGTTGCCGATCTGTCCGACCGTGGCGCCCACCGGCCCGGTGGCCGCAGCGACCACCAGCGTGTCACCCGCCTTCGGCTGGCCAATGTCCAGCAACCCCATGTAGGCGGTGAAGCCCGGCATCCCCAGAACCCCCAGCGACCAGGACGGGTGCTGCGGGTTGTCCCCCAGCTTCACCAGTCCGCTGCCGTCGGAAAGCTCATAATCCTGCCAGCCGCTGTAGCCCAGCACCCAGTCGCCTGGTTGAAAATCATCATGCTGCGAGGTCACGACGCGACTCACGGTCCCGCCCACCATCACCGCGCCGATGGCCACCGGCGGTGAATAGGACGGCGCGTCGCTCATCCGCCCGCGCATATAGGGATCCAGCGATAAATAAACGGTACGCAGCAGAACCTGGCCCGGCCCTGGCGTCGGTACCTCGCTCTCTTCCAGGCGGAAATGCTCTGCCGTCGGTTCACCATGGGGACGGGAAGCCAGTACCCAGCGGCGATGGCGTTGCGTTTGTTCTGTCATAGCAAACTCCTCTTGTTAGCAGACTGTACTGAGGCTAGCTGCTTTATGCGCAATGCGCTTTAACATTAAGAGCCGGATGGCGATTGATTAAGGCGCACCACCAGATAGACGCAGGTCTCTGCGGACTCATTGATAAAGCGGCAGTCGTTCGGCGGGCCGAGCTCCAGACAGTCCCCTGTCTGCATCTCGTGGCGGGTATTCCCTTCCATGAACACCAGTTCGCCCTGCTGCAGCCAGATCAGCTGGCGGGCCAGCACGTAGGACGAGGCCGGCATCGGCACATCGCTGCCGGGCGGCAGCTCGATCTGCACCATGTCAATGGGCAGATCGCTGCGCGGCGAGACGTGGCGACGGAGATAGTGGCTTTGCGGGTCGTGCCACACCGGCTGGCTGGCAAAGCGCAGCAGCTTGCCCTCCTGCATTTCCGCCCGGGCGATCAGGGTCGACATACTGATGCCGAAGGCGCCGGAAAGGCGGCCCAGCATTGAGGCCGTCGGGCTGCTTTCACCGCGCTCGATCTTATGGATCATCGCCCGCGAGGCGCCGGCCCGTTCGGCGAGGTCGTTCAGCGACCAGCCGCGGGATTCGCGCTCGATGCGGATGCGCGCGCTGATGCGCTGATTGAGGTTGTCTTCTATAGTATTCATAACGTAACACTATAGTGTGCGCGCACGCATTACACAATCGCCCGTTGGGCCGCGCCCCCCCCCCTGGCCCATCAGCAATATTTCGCTGAAAACGGATGACAGCGTGGCGTACATTATTGTAATAATAACGTACTACTATAGTGTACGAGAACTGAGGTTTGCTATGTCCATCCGCCCTGCCATTAAAGACGATTGCGCGGCGATCGCCGAGATCTATAACCACGCCGTCGTGCATACCGCCGCTATCTGGAATGATAAAACCGTGGATACCGACAACCGCATCGCGTGGTTTGAAGCCCGCCAGCTGGCCGGCTTTCCGGTGCTGGTGAGCGAGGAAAACGGCGTCATCACCGGCTATTCCTCCTTTGGCGACTGGCGCGCGTTTGACGGCTTTCGCCACACCGTGGAGCATTCGGTGTACGTTCACCCCGACCATCAGGGGAAAGGCCTGGGCCGCAAACTGCTGGTTGCGCTGATCGCCGAAGCGCGGCGGCTGAATAAACATGTGATGGTCGCCGGGATCGAGTCGCAGAACCACGCCTCGCTGCACCTGCATGAAACGCTGGGCTTTATCACCACCGGGCAGATGCCGCAGGTGGGAACCAAATTTGGCCGCTGGCTGGATCTCACCTTTATGCAGCTGCAGCTGGATGCGCGCCAGGAACCGGACGGTAAGGCATGAATGCGTCGCTCACCCTCGCCTGTCTGGTGGCCGCCGGCGTAGGCCTGGTACTACAGAACACCCTGATGGTGCGCATCACCCAGTCAGCGTCGACGATCCTCATCGCCATGCTGCTCAATTCGCTGGTGGGTATCGTTATTTTCGTGACCCTGTTACTCCTGCGCCAGGGCGCCGCTGGCTTTCAGGAGCTGGCCCTGAGCGTGAAGTGGTGGACGCTGATCCCCGGCCTGCTGGGGTCCTTTTTCGTTTTTGCCAGCATCAGCGGCTATCAAAACGTCGGCGCGGCCACCACCATTGCGGTACTGGTGGCCAGCCAGCTGGTCGGCGGGTTGATCATGGATTTAATTCGCGCCCACGGCGTACCGCTGCGGGCGCTGCTCGGGCCATTATGCGGCGCAGTGATGCTGGTGGTGGGCGCCTGGCTGGTGGCCAGACGCCAGTTCTGAGCGCCTCTTCAGAGGATCGCGCCGCCTTTGGTCAACTGCTCGCGGCGCGCGTCCTGCTCTTCCTGATGCTGTCGGCCATGGTGGGCGATAGCGGTGCGCAGGCGCTGCTGCTGGGTATAGCGCTCCTCACGACTGAGTTGCGCGTCATCGCTCAGGGCGATCAGCAGCTCATTCATATGAGTGATAACCCCCTCGGCAATAGTGTCATCGACTTTGACGATAACCTCATCCAGATGTGCCATCCTGTTCTCCTTTCGCTTAATTCAGCTTCGCTTTGGAAAAATCGCTGCCCATCATGCTCACGCGGTAGCCGCTGACGTTACTGCGGGTGGCATAGAAGGTCTTGCCGGTCGCCAGGGTGATCCACGGCGCCTGCTGGTAGAAGATCTCTTGCGCCTGTTCATAGAGCGTGGCGCGCGCCTGCGGATCGCTCACCAGCAGCGCTTTCTTCACCAGCGCGTCATACGACTTATCGCACCAGCGGGCGGCGTTAGAGCCGGTCTGGATATTATCACAGCTGAGCAGCGTGCCGGCAAAGTTGTCCGGGTCGCCATTGTCCGACATCCAGCCGTACAGCGCGCTATCGTGTTCACCTTTACGCATGCCGGCGAGGTATTCGCCCCACTCATAGCTGACGATCTTCGCTTTCACCCCGACTTTCGCCCAGTCATTTTGGATCATTTCAGCAATGCGTTTTGAGTTCGGGTTGTACGGACGTTGAACCGGCATCGACCACAGGGTCACTTCCGCCCCTTGCTCCAGACCCGCCTGCTTGAGCAGCGCTTTCGCTTTCTGCGGATCGTAGTCGTAGTCCGGGAGGTCTTTTTTATACCCGAGCATGGTGGACGGGATCGGTGACTTCGCCACCGTACCGGAATCGAGGAACACCGCCTTAACGATTGCCTGCTTGTCGGTGGCATAGTTTAACGCCTGGCGCACCAGCACATTATCAAACGGTTTTTTCTCCGTGTTAAACGCCAGGTAGCCGACGTTCAGCGCCTCGACGGCGTGCAGCGCCAGATCTTTATTGCCCTTAATTACCGGGAACTGAACCGGCGAAGGCGCAGGAATAATCTGGCACTCGTTAGTCTGCAGTTTCGCCAGGCGTGTCTCGACGTTTGGCGTGATGGAAAAGATTAAGTGCTTAGTCGGCACCTCGCCTTCCCAGTAGTGGGGATTGGCGATATAGCGGATTTGCGAATCCACTTTATACTGCTGCAGGGCATAGGGTCCGGTACCGACAGGCCAGTTATCAACGTTTTCCGGCGTCCCTTTCTTCAGCATCGCCTCGCCATACTCCGCCGACAGAATAGAGGCGAAGTCCATTCCCCAGTCGGCAAGAAACGCCGCGTTCGGCTCGTTAAGTACGAACTGGACGTGATAGTCATCGACCTTTTTCACCGACTTAATCAGCTTATCGAGGCCCACGTCGTGGAAGTACTCATAGTTCCCCTGCGACACCTTGTGATAAGGATGCTGAGGATCCATCTGGCGCAGCACGGAAAACAGGACGTCGTCGGCGTTAAAATCGCGGGTCGGTTTGAAGAATTTATTGCTGTTGAACTTCACCCCCTGACGCAGCGTGAAGGTCCAGGTCTTGCCATCCTCAGAGACGTGCCACTCGGTGGCCAGCGACGGGATCGGCGTGTTCTTCACCGGGTCAAAAGTGACCAGGCGGTTATACAGCACCTGCGAGCTGGCGACGAACGACGGGCCGGAGCTGGCGATCTGCGGGTTGAAAGACTCCGGGGAGGCCTCTGAGCAATAGACCAGCGTATCATTGCCCGCGGCCCATGCGGCGCTGACCGGCAACAGCGCGCTCAGCAGCAGCGCCAGCGTGGTTTTCCCTGTAGACATGGTTATAAGTCCTGATTATTGATTATAAGAACAGTAATAACAGCACAGCCCCTCGCCACCGGCAAATAATCAATGGCTATCACCTTATGCCAATCGCGCTGAATTTGCTGGTTTAATCGGCGTCGCGCTGCTTTTTGCGTCAGGCACGATTGGGATGTTGTGAGCTACGCACAATTCCGGCAAAAAAATGTGCGATAACCGCCCCGCTCACGCTCGCCATCAGCGGCGACCGGTACACTGGAGGGACCGCAGAACAAGAGGTTACTACCCCCATGACAATCACCTGCAATCTGTACATTGATGGCCAGTGGCATGATGCCGAAGACCGTCGGACCTTCACCCGGCGCCACCCGGCCCAAGACGATGTCGCTTCGGTTGCCGCTGCCGCCAGTCTCGCCGACGGCAAACGCTGCGTCGAGGCCGCGGCCAGCGCCTTCCCACAGTGGCGCGATACGCTCCCGGCGGAACGGCGTCGCTTACTGCTCGACGCGGCGGAACATATGCTGTTGCGGGAGGCTAAATTTATCGCCGCCATGGCGGCGGAAACCGGCGCGACCGCGCACTGGGCCGGATTTAACGTCCATCTGGCGGCTGAAATCCTGCGCGAAGCGGCGGCGCTGACCACCCAGATTGAAGGACAGATCATTCCATCCAACGTGCCGGGCAATCTGGCGATGGGCGTCCGCCAGGGGGCTGGCGTGGTGCTGGGCATGGCGCCGTGGAACGCGCCGCTGATCCTTGCCACCCGGGCGCTGGCGACGCCGCTGGCCTGCGGCAACACGGTGATCCTCAAGGGCGCTGAGCTCTCCCCGGCGACACAAGGATTGATTATCGACGCCCTCGACGCGGCGGGCTTCCCGCCGGGTGTGGTGAACTATCTTACCTGCGCGCCGCAAGACGCGCCGGCGCTGGTGGAGTCGCTGATCGCCCATCCGGCGGTGCGGCGCGTCAACTTTACCGGCTCCACGCCGGTGGGGCGGATTATCGCCCGCACCTGCGGGCAGTATCTGAAACCAGCGGTGCTGGAGCTCGGTGGCAAAGCGCCGCTGCTGGTCCTCGACGATGCCGATATCGAACAGGCGGCGGCGGGCGCCATTTTTGGCGCCTTCGCCAACGCCGGACAGATCTGCATGTCCACCGAGCGCATTATTGTCGACAACGCCGTGGCGGAGCGCTTTATCCCTCTGCTGGCGAGGCGCGCCGCCTCTCTCCCCGCCAGCCTGACCGGCCCGGTGGTCGACATGAATACCGTCACCCGCTGCAACGCGTTAATCGACGATGCCTTAGCCAAGGGCGCCCGCCTGCTGACCGGCGGTAAAGCCAGCGATACCCACATGGCGCCGACCTTACTGGACGGCGTCACCCGCGAGATGCGGCTGTGGAACGAAGAGTCCTTCGGCCCGGTAAAAGCGATTATTCGGGTTAATAATGACGAAGAGGCGCTGGCGGTAGCCAACGACAGCGAATATGGCCTTTCCGCGGCGGTCTACAGCCGCGACAGCGCCAGAGCGTGGAACCTGGCGCAACGTCTGCAAACCGGCATTTGCCATATCAATGGTCCAACCGTTCATGATGAAGCGCAGATGCCGTTTGGCGGCTGCAAAGCCTCCGGCTATGGCCGGTTCGGCGGCCGGGCCGGAATTGCAGAATTCACTGAGCTGCGCTGGATAACGCTCCAGACCCAGCCCCGCGAACTGCCTTTCTGACGCCGTCTCCCCTCAGCCGTGGCTGGCGATGAGTTGCGCCAGCCCTTCCGGGTTTTCCCACGCCATCGAGTGCCCCGCGTGGGGCACAATCCCGACCGGGATCCCGTGCGCCTCTGCCCGTTCGATATCCGCATAAGGGAGCGACTGCTCGCCGACGATCAGCATCTTCTGACAGCGCAGCTGGCAGAGCTGGGTAAACCAGGGCGTGTCGCTGCCGTTTATCAGGCTGCTGGCGGCTCGCCAGACGGCCCAGGGGGCGCTGTTTTGCAAACAGCCGGCCCACGGCGAGCGCTCTTCCGCCAGCATCCTGGCGTAACCTTCAGCGATAAAGGCCCCCTCTGCCTGCGCCGCAATGCGTCTGCTGTACCCACCGCCTCCGGCGAACAGGTTGGGTTCAGACACCAGCAGCGTCGTCACTCGCTCCGCCAGCAGCCCTGCCGCTTCGATGGCGATGCTTCCACCCATGCTATGCCCATACAGCGCGAAGCGCTGCAGGCGCAGGTGGTTGAGGACCTGCTCCACAGCTTGCGCTTGCTTATGTATGTTGTAACTAAAGTCGTGCGGTTTATCGCTGTAGCCGAAGCCCGGGAGGTCGATAAGTATTTTGCGCCGCCCGTTGAGCGCGGGGTCGCTGGCGACGCGGGGGTAGTCGTAAGAGGACGCGCAGCCGAGGCCGTGGATAAACACCAGCGGAAGCCCCTCTCCCGGGAGATCGAGCCAGCGCAATGTGGCGCCTGCGACGGACGAAAAGAAACCGTTCACCTGTTTGCCTCCATGATAAGGTTACTGTGTTTTTATACAGTAACCTTACCTTTGCCGCCACCCTTTTCTGTCGTCCGCCGCCGGAAGGTTAAAACAGCGAGACGAGCAGCGCCATGGGGAAGCTGAACGGCCAGGTGGCACCGATCAACAGGGCCGCCAGCAGGCGGATCACCCAACTCTCTTTGGTTAAAAACCAGCTAATTACGGCACAGATCACGCCCATAATGGCGTAAAACACCAACATTTTTTGATATAACGTCATTCTTAGTTTTCCTTCCCTGAGGAGCGTTCCATGGTGGGATAATTATCTGCCATGACGTCGTGATTCAGAGATACCTGTATAACAAATTCAGAATCGGGCTCAATATTCAGAACAAAGCCTGATTCGTCTTAATCCGATAGCGCAACCGCGCCCGCCGTACTATACCTTTAGGGACTTACTCATTAAGGTGGCGTTATGGATGTCTCCAGCAAGACCGTCGTTATGATTAATGTCTGCGCCGCGTTCGCGCTTATCAGCCTGCTGTCGGTGAGATTTGGCTGGTTTTAATCATTTTACTCAGCAACGAAACCTAAAAAAGCAGCCCACTGGGCTGCTTTTTTACGTGCGGAGGCTGGCGCCATTATCAGAGTCATAAACGCTACGGGCTGAATGGCCTGCGATAATAACCTTGTTCAGCTCAGGGTTATAATGAGGCAGAACATTTACTTTCTCATTATCCCATTCGGCAGCGGCGCAGACGGCCTGCCCCACTCCCGCGTTCTCACAGTCCTTAATACGTTTTGCCGGCGCGTTACCATAGCTCAGCGCCACGGTGCCGATTGCCAGCAGAATAAAAGCCAAAATTTTCACAGCGACATCAACGTTAAAACCGAATATGCATGAAATGATCGCATGAGCGGCGGCGGAAAGTCAAACCCGGGAGCGTGCGCCACCGCGCTGGCGCGTATGGTGGATTGATTCGTCGGTGATTAAATATTGCGAATAAATATCACCCGCTGACTGCAAATATAAAAGCCTTATTTATAGTCGTGAAATAGTTTCTGTTCAGCGCAATCTGATTCATCTGATAAAGATAATATTTCGCCAATCGCAAATGAAAAGATTAGCGCGCCTTGACCGAAAATGCGATATACCACACTGGCGCTGGATCTGAATAAGATAACAGGCGACTACAAGCTATTGTAACCAAACCTTTTCCTGTCTGGCCTCGCTGGCCAGGGCCCAAAATAGCGCTAAATGACAACAAATATCATTTGCCTTCTCTGCAGAGAATACTTACATTCATAACTATTGGTAATGTTTTTAGCGCAGTGCGCTTTTATATTTCGAGGTGGATATGTCCGGAATCATCACGCTGGTCATCGCGCTGATCCTGCTGGTCGCGGCGGTGTATAATCTTATTTCCTATATACGTGACCGTCGCAGCGCCAGCTTGCCGAGCAAAAAAACCAAACGCTGAACACGGTTAAAACAAATTCCTCCCTGCTCCAGCGTCGCTGGCATCCTCCTCTTCCTGGCTTACTGTGGACATAAAAAAGCCCCTGCCATCAGGCAGGGGCCGGTATCCGGTCGCAAACCGCGACGTTGCCGCCTCACCCGCCGGGCGCGATGCGCCCAGGGTGGCTGGCGAACCCCATCCGGCGCTTATCTCCGGCACTCACGATGGCTTAGCTCTTGAAGGGGTATCAGAATAATCTCACATCCCCCGCCGCGAGTTTTAACCATTTTTGCCATCGTGACTATTAGCGCACTAATACACCCATTGCGTAATAATCTTTTACCGCTTAAGGGTCAATCCGTTAGCCATGTTTAACCATCACATGGCGAACCACGGTGTAATCCTCAAGGCCATACATCGACATGTCTTTCCCGTAGCCCGACAGCTTCTGGCCGCCATGCGGCATTTCACTCACCAGCATAAAGTGGGTGTTGACCCAGGTGCAGCCGTACTGCAGCCTGGCGCTGAGCCGGTGGGCGCGGCCAACATCTTTCGTCCACACCGAAGAGGCCAGCCCATACTGGGAGTCATTTGCCCAGCTCAGGGCCTGCGCTTCATCGCTGAAAGGCGTCACGCTGACCACCGGGCCAAACACTTCGCGCTGCACGATAGCGTCCTCCTGCCGGGCTCCGGCGAGCAGCGTCGGCTGGAAATAATAGCCGGCGCCGTCAGCCCGATTGCCACCGGTAACCACTTTAATATGCGGTAGCGCCTTTGCGGCTTCCACCGCGGCGCTGACCCGCTCAAGATGGGCCAGCGAGCTCAGCGGCCCCAGCTCGGTGGCGGCATCCTCCGGCGCCCCCATTTTCAGGCTGGCCACCGCCGCCCCGAGCTTCTCCACCAGCTGCTCATAAATACCCTGCTGGGCGTAGATCCGGCAGGCGGCCGTACAGTCCTGGCCGGCGTTGTAAAACCCGAAGGTCCGAACGCCGTCCACTACCGCGTCGATATCCGCGTCGTCAAAGACGATGACCGGCGCCTTACCGCCCAGCTCCATATGGGTACGTTTAATCGACGAGGCGGTATGGCCGATGATATGGGCGCCGGTGGCAATCGACCCGGTCAGAGAAACCATCCGCACTTTCGCGTGGGCGGTCAGCGGATCGCCCACCGTTTTGCCGCGGCCGAACAGTACGTTGATCACCCCTTCCGGGAAAATATCTTTTGCCAGCTCTGCCAGCTTCAGCGCCGTCAGCGGCGTGATCTCGGAGGGTTTTATCACCACACAGTTGCCTGCCGCCAGCGCCGGGGCCAGCTTCCAGGCCGCCATCATCAGGGGATAGTTCCAGGGCGCGATGGAGGCTACCACGCCCACCGGGTCGCGACGGATCATCGAGGTATGCCCTTCCAGATACTCTCCGGCCGCCATCCCCGGCAGGCAACGGGCGGCGCCGGCGAAGAAGCGGAAAACGTCCGCAATGGCCGGCATCTCATCGTTAAGCACGCAGTGCAGCGGCTTGCCGCAGTTCAGCGACTCCAGCTGCGCCAGGGGCTCCGCCTGCGCCGCGATGGCATCCGCCAGCTTCAGCAGACATTCCGCGCGCGTTTTCGGCGTCGTCTGGCTCCAGGCATCAAACGCCCGATCCGCCGCCTCAACGGCGGCATCCACCTGGGCCGCTGTCGCTTCGGCAATCTCCAGGATCACTTCGCCGGTCGCAGGGTTGTATACCGGCACCTTTTCGCCTTCACCTGCCACTAACTTACCGTTTATTAAGAGGTTGTGTTGCATAGCATTATCCTGTTTCATGGTTTTATTTCCCGTTTCCGGCGACGTTATCGCCGTCGCGGGTGAGCCACCAGGCCCCTAAGATTGGTATCGTTGTTACCAGCATCACCAACAGCGCGACAACGTTGGTGACGGGCACATCTCGCGGCCGCCCCAGCTGATTCAGTAACCACAGCGGCAAGGTTCGCTCATGCCCCGCGGTAAAAGTCGTGACGATGATTTCATCAAATGACAGGGCGAATGCCAGCATCCCGCCCGCCAGCAGCGCCGAACCCAGATTGGGTAGCACCACGTAGCGAAAGGTCTGCCAGCCAGTCGCCCCCAAATCCATCGAGGCCTCCACCAGGCTCCAGGAGGTCCTGCGGAAGCGAGCGATGACGTTGTTAAACACCACCACCACGCAGAAGGTCGCGTGCCCCACCACGATGGTCAGCAGACCAGGCTCCAGGCCGACCGCTTTAAAGGCTGTCAGGAGCGCCAGGCCGGTTATAATCCCCGGCAGGGCGATGGGCAGCAGCAGCAGTAGCGACACCGCGTTCTTACCAAAAAAGGTGCTCCGCCACAGGGCGCCTGCAGCAAGCGTGCCAAGCACTAAGGCAATGGCCGTCGACAGGGCGGCGATCTTAAGTGACAACGTCACTGCTTCCAGAATATCGCTGCGCCCTGCCGCCTCACTGAACCAGCGCAGCGTCAGCCCCTGCGGCGGAAAGCTGAAGGCAGCATCTTCGGTATTAAAAGCATAGATGGCGATGATCAGCAGCGGAAAGTGGAGGAACACTACCCCGCCCCATGTCGCCAGTTTCAGGTACCAGGGTGCGCGTTCAGAGTGCATCGAAGGCTCCCAGACGTTTCACGAACGCCAGATAAAGGGCAATCAGCACGATCGGCACGAGGGTAAACGCCGCCGCCATCGGCATATTGCCGATCGCCCCCTGCTGCGAGTAGACCATATTGCCGATAAAGTACCCCGGCGGGCCGACCAGTTGCGGCACGATAAAATCGCCCAGCGTCAGCGAAAAGGTGAAGATCGACCCGGCGGCAATTCCGGGAATAGCCAGCGGCAGGACCACGTAGCGAAAGGTCTGCCGTGGGGCAGCGCCAAGATCGGCCGAGGCCTGCAGCAGAGAGCCCGGAATACGCTCCAGCGCCGCCTGCACCGGCAGGATCATAAAAGGCAGCCAGATGTAGACGAAGACCAGAAAGCGTCCGAGGCCGGAAGTGGATAAGGTGTTGCCGCCCACCGCCGGGACGGTCAACAGAGCGTTCAGCGCCCCTTCCAGCCCGAGATGGCCGAGGAACCACTGCGCTACGCCATCTTTGGCCAGCAGCAGCACCCACGCGTAGGCCTTGACGATATAGCTGGCCCACATCGGCAGCATGACCGCGATATAAAAGAAGGCCTTCATTTTGCCGCTGGTGTAGCGCGCCATATACCAGGCCATCGGCAGCGCCAGCAGGGCGCTGGCCAAGGTCACGCACAGCGCCATCACCAGGGTGCGGACGATAATGTCGTAGTTTGCGGGGTTGAACAATGCCTGCAGGTTGGCCAGCGTAAAGTCGCTGGTCACCGACATGGTGAAGTCGTCAAAAGTGTAGATACTCTGCCACAGCAGGGTCAGCAGCGAGCCCAGATAGACGATGCCAAACCACATCAACGGCCCAAGCAGCAGCAAAAACAGGCCCAGCGCCGGCCGGCGCCAGAAGATCCCCGATACGCGTCCGGCCTGCGCAGGAACAATCGCCATGGTCATCTCAGCCTCCGCTTTCCAGCGGGGTCATCGCCGCACGCGACCATGACGCCTGCACCGTTTGCCCGGTTCGAGGAACGCTCGCCGCCGCCGCGCCGTCGATATTGGCCTGGCTGACCAGCAGCTTGTCGCCATCCGCCAGCCGGAGCTCGATCCGCGTCGCCGCCCCCTGATACTGTACCGCCTGAACCACGCCCTGCACCTGCACCTCCCCGCCGCCCTGCAGGCGAACATGCTCCGGGCGCAGCGACCAGCAGCCCGCCAGGCCGCATAACCGCCGGGCCGCCTCGGCCTCAAAGACGTTGGCGGTGCCGACGAAACCGGCGACAAAGGCGGTCTTCGGATGCAGATAAAGATCCTGCGGGGCGTCCACCTGCTCAATGCGCCCGTTGTTAAACACCGCCACGCGATCGGACATCGACAGCGCTTCGCTCTGGTCGTGGGTAACGAAGATGAAAGTGATCCCCAGCGACTGCTGTAGCTTTTTCAGCTCCACCTGCATCTGCTCGCGCAGCTTTAAATCCAGAGCGCCCAGCGGCTCGTCGAGCAGCAGCACCCGCGGCTGGTTCACCAGCGCCCGGGCGATGGCGACCCGCTGCCGCTGACCGCCGGAGAGCTGGGAGGGCTTGCGATGGTGCGCAAAACCGAGGGCCACCTTTTCCAGCGCTTCCTGGGCGCGGGCATGGCGCGCTTTCTTCGCCACGCCTTTGACCATCAGGCCGTAAGCAACATTGTCGAGGATCGACATATGGGGAAACAGCGCATAGTCCTGGAACACGGTATTGACGTCCCGCTGCCAGGGCGGCAGCTCGCTGGCCGGCTGACCGAAGATCCGGATGGTGCCGCCGGAGAGCTGCTCAAAACCAGCAATCAGCCGCAGGCAGGTGGTTTTCCCCGAGCCCGAAGGACCCAGCATCGAGAAAAACTCGCCGTCACGGATGCCAATGCTGACCCCGTCCACCGCCCGCACATCGCCATACAGGCGCGATACATTCTGAAACTCGACCGCGTACGTCATTGTTTGCCTCCGATCCTTAGCGGCCGCCCATTATCGCAATGTAGTCCTGCGTCCAGCGGCTGTAGGGAACGTATTTCCCCCCCTCGGCAATCGGCGTTTTCCAGAAGTGGATGCGGGTAAACTGGTCATAGCCGTTGGTCTCACAGCCTTTCTCTCCGAGCAGCGCGCTGGCTTTACAGCCCTCAGGCACCACCGGCAACGAGCCGAACCAGGCCGCCACATCGCCCTGCACCTTCGGCGTGAGCGACCAGTTCATCCATTTATAGGCGCAGACCGGGTGCTTCGCCTCGCTGTGCAGCATGGTGGTATCCGCCCAGCCGGTCACCCCCTCCTTCGGAAATACGGTGGCGACAGGCTGGCCTTCCGCCTTCAGGCCGTTGGCCTGATAGGGCCACGAGCTGGAGGCGGCCACCCCTTCGTTTTTGAAGTCGTTCATCTGCACGGTGGCGTCATGCCAGTAGCGGTGAATCAGCGGTTGCTGGTCACGCAGCACTTTCAGCACCGCGTTGTACTGGGTTTCGGTCAGCTGATAGGGGTCGTCGATCCCGAGCTGTGGTTGGGTGGCTTTGACAAACAGCGCGGCGTCGGCGATATAGATCGGGCCATCATAGGCCTGCACTCGCCCCTGATTGGTTTTGCCATCCGGAAGATCCTGCTTCACGAAGACCACGCTCCAGCTGTCCGGCGGCGTCGGGAATACGCGGGTGTTGTACATCAGCAGGTTCGGTCCCCACTGATACGGCGTGCCGTAGACTTTGCCCCCGACGTTAAACCATGCCCCTTGCGCAATGCGCGGGTCAAGAGTGCGCCACCCGGCAATCAGCGCTGTGTTAATCGGCTGAACGCGTTTACCCATGATCAGACGCAGCGAAGCATCGCCCGAGGCGGTCACCAGATCGTAGCCCCCCTTAGCCATCAGGCTGACCATTTCGTCGGAGGTGGCGGCGGTTTTCACATTGACCTGACAGCCGGTCTCCTTTTCAAACTGGCTGACCCAGTCGTACTGCTTGTCGGTCTGACCGCGTTCGATATACCCCGGCCAGGCGATAATATCCAGGCGCCCTTCCGGTTTATCCAGCGAGGTGAATGGCTCAGCCGCCTGGACGGTCAGGCAGGCCATCCCCAGCACATAAAGGCTGCAACGGGCCAATTTTTTGCTCATCAGGTGTTACTCCTGTCACAAGGGAATTAGCGGCAGCCGTGCCGTAAAAATATCTCCTGAAATAAGGGTAGTCAGCGGATTAACGCCCTCGGGGGAATTTATTCAGGTTGTGACCCGGGACGCATTACGCAAAAATCGCCAACACAAGACTGACTTTATGGATTATAGACAACGAGTTAGAGAAAAAGGAGGGGTATGCGTATTTCCTATGGTGAGCGCCGGTAAAATAATGGCCGGCCTCGATAAAAATAACTCTTCGTTTATTTATAGCGATTGGTTATCGCGGCGAATAATAGCCAAAGCGATCAGGAAAGCTGCTCACGAATTAGCTCGCCCAGGCGCTTCACCCCCTGCTCTTCGCGTTCTCCCCAGCCCCAGGCGGTATTAAAGCGGAAAAACGAGGTCCAGCTGGCGGAGGTGGAGAACATTTTTCCCGGGGCGATGCTGATGTGCGACGCCAGCGCCCTGGCGCTCAGCACGCTGGCGTCGGCCCCTTCCGGTAGTTCGATCCACAGAAAATAGCCGCTGTCGCTGTGATGGATAGTGACTTCCGGCGGCAGATGGCGCAGCAGCGCCTGCCAGGCCTGCTGTTTACGTTCCGCCAGCTGGCGACGGAGACGGCGCAGATGGGCGTCATAGCGTTTGGTCGACAGGTAATCCACCAGGGCTAACTGCATCGGCGAGCTGGTGGAGAGCGTACTCATCAGCTGCAGCTGCTGGATCCGCCGCGCCTGTTTCCCGGCCGCCACCCAGCCGATGCGAAAGCCGGGCACCAGACATTTTGAAAACGAACTGCAGTGCAGCGTCATATCCTGTTGATCCCAGAACTTCGCCGGCAACGGCTTCTCGCGGCCAAAGTAGAGCTCGCTGTAAACATCATCTTCAATCAGCATCACGTCATAGCGCGCCAGCAGCGCCACCAGCGCTGCTTTTTTTTCGGCGCTGAGGGTGAAGCCGAGCGGGTTCTGGCCGTTGGTCATCAGCCAGCAGGCCTTGACCGGATAGTTTTGCAGGGCCGCCTCCAGCGCCGTCAGGTCAATGCCCTCTTTGACGTCGGTGGCCACCGACAGCGCCTTCAGACGCAGCCTCTCCAGCGCCTGCAGGGCTCCGTAGAAACAGGGATTTTCCACCACCACCCAGTCGCCGGGCTCGGTCACCGCCTGCAGGCTGAGGTTTAGCGCCTCCAGCGCTCCGGCGGTAATGACGATCTCGTCGGGCGAGACGTTCATCCCCTGCAGGGCATAGCGCCGGGCAATGGCGTGCCGTAGCTCCGCGTTGCCCGGCGGCAGGTTCTCAATCACGCTCATGGCGGTGGCGGTTTTACTCACCTGAGCCAGCGAACGGTTAAGCTGCTGGAGTGGAAAGAGACGCGGGTCCGGGAAGGCCGAGGCAAAGGGCAGCATTGACGCCTGGCGGCTGGCCTGGAGCACCTCAAAGATGTAGGTATTGATATCGACCGCTTCATCGCGGGTCACCTGAGCAGGCGGCGCCGGCTGACGAAGCTTCACCGGCTGGGGGGCGACGTAATATCCCGACTGCGGTCGGGCGACGATGCGCCCCTGGCTTTCCAGTAGCTGATAGGCATGGCTGACGGTCATAAAGCTCATGCCGCTGCTGATCACCTGCTCGCGCAGCGAGGGGAGCCGATCGCCCGGCAACCAGACGCCCAGCGCGATCTGGTCGGTCAACTGCTGCGCCAGCTGTTGATACTTTTTCATTGTCACCCTTTCCTTGCTGCAACCTCCCTTTATCATATATCAGTTGTTATAAATTAACACTTTTAAGTAACTGTTATGTAAAACAGCGCAACCCGGTCACACAGAACGCCCGCAGGAAAGGTTCACGAGAAAATTGTCCAAAAAAACGATATGATGCATAACCAAAAAATGAACATGATACCGATGGTAATACATAAGCTATGTAATCCTTTTTCTGACATGACCATTCCCTTTTATTGATATCCTGAGAATAAAATACAAAGCACGGCTAAATACGAAAATTTAAAATTATTTAATTCATAATTAACTGACTCATCCTTTTTACTGATTCTCATACTAGCAAACGTGTGCAGACGTTAAATTCATTAATAAAGAACAGATAATAAAATGCTATATCTGTCGTAATCAGAGGATATTGCTCACAAAAATTAAACGACCGCGCTTTCCCGGGCAGCTATAGGTCTAAGCTGATCCGTAAGACTACGATAATACAGTGAAATAGATTATTAATATTTTCCTGGCCAACAATCTGGCTTTGCTTTCAGCGTTAAAAATGACGCTGTTCACCCGGGGGATCTCCATGTTGGCGGTCCCCGGAGACCGGCAAAAAGATCATAACAGCCGCTAACTGTTATGCTAAAAAATGGCCCTACTGCCTCTGCCCCCTTGCCGCCACCCTGCCTAAAATTGCGCTGAATCAATTTTGTTGTGGAGTCCTGCATGTTCGGTCTTGATGCATTCCATCTGGCGCGAATTCAATTCGCCTTTACGGTCTCGTTTCATATTATCTTTCCCGCTATCACCATTGGCCTGGCGAGCTACCTGGCGGTTCTCGAAGGCCTGTGGCTGAAAAGCAAAAATCCCACCTGGCGCTCGCTGTACCATTTCTGGTCAAAGATCTTCGCCGTCAACTTCGGTATGGGAGTGGTATCCGGGCTGGTGATGGCCTATCAGTTCGGCACTAACTGGAGCGGTTTCTCGCAGTTCGCGGGCAGCATCACCGGCCCCCTGCTGACCTATGAAGTCCTGACGGCGTTCTTTCTGGAAGCCGGTTTTCTCGGGGTCATGCTCTTCGGCTGGAACCGGGTGGGGCCGGGGCTGCACTTTTTCGCCACCTGCATGGTAGCCCTGGGGACCATCATCTCAACCTTCTGGATCCTCGCCTCCAACAGCTGGATGCAGACTCCGCAGGGATTTGAAATCGTCGATGGCCAGGTGGTGCCCGTCGACTGGCTGGCGGTGATTTTTAACCCGTCGTTCCCCTACCGCTTACTGCACATGACGGTGGCGGCATTTCTCAGCAGCGCGCTGTTCGTCGGCGCCTCGGCGGCCTGGCATCTGCTGCGCGGCAATCAGTCGCCAGCGATCCGCAAGATGTTCTCCATGGCGCTATGGATGACGCTGCTGGTCGCGCCGGTCCAGGCGCTGATCGGCGATATGCATGGCCTGAACACCCTGAAACACCAGCCGGCAAAAATCGCCGCCATTGAGGGCCACTGGGAAAACCCGCCCGGCGAGCCTACGCCATTATTGCTGTTTGGCTGGCCAGATATGGAGCAGGAGCGCACCCGCTACGGGCTTGAGATCCCGGCGCTGGGCAGTCTGATCCTCACCCATAGCCTGGATAAACAGGTGCCGGCGCTGAAGGAGTTCGCCCCAGAGGATCGCCCAAACTCCACCGTGGTGTTCTGGTCATTTCGCCTGATGGCCGGTCTGGGTATGCTGATGCTGCTGCTCGGGGTGCTGGCCCTGTGGCTGCGCCGTGGCGACCGGCTGTACCACTCGCGGCCGTTTCTGCGCTTCGCCCTGTGGATGGGCCCCTCAGGACTGATTGCCATTCTCGCCGGCTGGGTGACCACCGAAGTGGGCCGCCAGCCATGGGTAGTGTATAGCGTTCAGCGCACCGCCGAGGCCGTTTCCGCCCACGGCGATCTGCATATGTCGGTCAGTTTGTTGACCTTTATTGTGGTTTATAGCGCCGTCTTCGGCGTTGGCTACAGCTATATGCTGCGCCTGATCCGCAAGGGGCCGCAGGCGGTGCAACCCGCGACAACCGGTACGCCAGCCCGCCCGCTGTCCGCCGCTACTGAAGGTTATCTGCAGAAGGAGTCCCGCTAATGGGTATCGAATTATCGGTGATCTGGTTCGTGATTATCGTCTTTGCCACTCTGATGTACATCGTCATGGACGGCTTTGATCTGGGCATTGGCATACTGTTCGGCACGGTCCAGGGCAGCACAGAGCGCGACGTGATGGTGAACAGCGTCGCCCCGGTTTGGGATGGCAATGAGACCTGGCTGGTGCTGGGCGGCGCCGGTCTGTTTGGCGCCTTTCCTCTTGCCTACGCGGTGATTATCGACGCCCTGTCGATCCCCCTGACCCTGATGCTGATCGGCCTGATCTTTCGCGGCGTGGCCTTTGAATTTCGCTTCCAGGCCACGCCGTCGCACCGGCCGTTCTGGGATCGCGCCTTTTTCGGCGGTTCCCTGCTGGCAACCTTCAGCCAGGGCGTGGTGGTCGGAGCGGTGATTAATGGTTTTACCGTCAGCGGTCGCGCCTTCAGCGGCGGCATGTTTGACTGGCTGACCCCGTTCAACCTCTTTTGCGGACTCGGGCTGTGCGTGGCTTATGCGCTCCTCGGCGCCACCTGGCTGGTAATGAAGAGCGAAGGCGCGCTGCAGCAGCGGATGCGCAGGGCGTCGCGGCAGATGCTGGTCGCGCTGCTGGGGGTATTTGCCGTCATCAGCCTGTGGACGCCGCTGGCGCACCCGGCGATCGCCGCCCGCTGGTTCAGCCTGCCGAATCTCTATTTCCTGCTGCCGGTGCCGCTGCTGGTGCTCCTGATTAGCGCCTGGCTATGGCGCACGCTACCTCTGCATGACCGCCATGTCTCGCCTTTCACCCTAACGCTGGGCCTGGTGTTTCTCGGCTTTAGCGGCCTGGGGATCAGCATCTGGCCGCATATTATTCCGCCATCGATTACCTTGTGGCAGGCCGCCGCCCCGCCGCAAAGCCAGGGCTTTATGCTGGTGGGCGCGCTGCTGATTATTCCGGTTATTCTTGGCTATACCTGCTGGAGCTATTACGTGTTCCGCGGCAAAGTCCAGCCCGGGGAGGGTTATCATTGATGAAAACCGTCTGGTCCAAACGTCTGCTGTGGCTGATCGCGCTGTGGGGAGGCAGCGTGCTGACGCTGGCCGCCATCAGCCTGCTATTTCGCCTGCTGATGGCCGCCGCAGGTCTTAAAGTTTGAACCGGGATGCAGAGTATTCCGGATCTGGACTTCTCCATCTTGTCTTCACTTTTACCTGCTGAAATACGCGGACACATCAGAATAAAGGATATTGCTATGAAGAAGTTAGCTTTACTCTCCGCCGCGTTGACGCTGGGAATATCGTCATGGGCTTTCGCTGCCGACAACCCGCCGCCAGAAAAAGGCGCGCACCATCAGGGTAAATTGCCGGCGAAAAAGGGCCAACACGACGGTAAGCAAGTGCAACACAACGGCAAGCAGCCGCAGCATGATGGCAAGCAGCCGCAACGAGACGGCAAACAACCGCAGCATGGTGGTAAGCAGCCGCCAAAAGGCGGCGAGCACAGCGGGAAACCACTGCCGCCAAAAGCGTAATCCCTCAGGCCTGGCCTTCTACGCCAGGCTTTTTTCACCCTCTTTCAGCAGACATTGACAAACCCTTGCCCTTCTTTGATAAACCGGGAAAAAAACCTGCACAGCCCCTGGCATAGTAAGCCCACGCCATTGATTCGCAGAGAAAAGGTATGTTGAGAAGAAGCACGAGTGCCCTGCTGTTGTTGTGCGCGCTATTTTCCGGGCATCTGCTGGCCCACCGTCAGGGGCACGATTACTTTCCGGTACAGGGTCTCGAACAGCAGCTGCTGCATGAGGCGGATAGCGATGAGCTTCGCAGCCGGTGCGAAGAGAACGCCGCCGACCTGCGCGAGCATCACCGCTGGCAGGACGCCCGCAAACCGCGGGCATCACACAGCCAGTAGCGTCGCCGCAGATCAGGCCCCTTTGCGCTTCGGCAGGGTCTTCATCAGCTCGTCAGGGCTAACGGAGGCCACGATGCTCCCCGGATGCGGCATTTTGAGGATATGGTTTTTGATCTTGCCGACCACGTGCATTTCGCACGGACGGCAGTCAAACTTCAGGGTCAACACTTCATCGCCATGGATCAGCTGCATCGGCGTGGCTTTCCAGCTCTTGATGGAGCCTTTCGCCTGTTTCGGACAGAGATTGAAGGCAAAGCGCAGGCAGTGTTTGGTGATCATCACCGGCACATCGCCCTTCTCTTCGTGCGCTTCATAGGCGGCATCAATCAGCTGCACGCCATAGCGCTGGTAGAACGCCCGCGCCTTATGGTTATAGACGTTGGCGAGGAAGGAGAGATGGGTCTCCGGGTAAACCGGGGGCGGCACGGAGACCGGCTTGCGGGTACCGCGCTGCCAGGCGTTGAGACGCGCGTCATCCAGCATTTCGGCGGTTTCACGACGCAGCTGGTTGAGCAGGCTGTTGGGAACAAACAGCGGCGGCAGGTTGACCTGCACATCGCGCGCATAATAAATGGTTTGCCCCAGTTTTGTGACACCGTCACGCAGGTTGGTTAGCGCTTTCTCTGCCTGGTTAGCTTCGGCAAACACCCCGTCAAGGGTATGGGTCACGCTGACGCCATCTTCACAGGTCATGGTGAGAACCAGCTGCTCCTGCCAGCCGCTTAGGGTGACGTCTACGGCGATGCGGCGTTCGCTGGAGGTCTTCAGCAGCGCCTGCTGCCAGTTGTGGTCGAGGTTGCGGTTAAGCGCCTGATGCGGACGCACTTTATGCAGATCCGCAGGCATCTCGTTCGGCCACACTCGATAGCGATTTTCGCCAGTTTTTTCCACGGTATTGGCGCGGAAACCCACCACTTCGCGCTTAATCATCACGTTAAGGCCGTCGCCGTTGGTTAACGGTTCGCTAACCTCGACGTCGAGATGGTCTTTACCCACCTTCAGCACTTCGCCCACCGGCAGTCCGATAAATTTTGGCGAATCAAAGGCGCCGATATCGCCTTTACGGGCATTAACGAAGTAGTCGGTGCTGCCGCGGTGGAAGGTTTTATCGGTGGACGGGATAAAGAAATGCTCAGTGCGGCCGGCTGAAGCGCGCGCGAGGTCGCCGCGGTCTTCGATTATGGCGTCCAGCATCTGGCGGTAGTGAGCGGTGATGTTTTTCACGTAGCTCATGTCTTTGTAACGGCCTTCAATTTTGAAGGAGCGTACCCCGGCGTCGATCAGCGCCGCCAGGTTGGCGGTCTGGTCGTTGTCTTTCATCGACAGGAGATGCTTTTCATAGGCCACCACGCGCCCCTGATCGTCCTTCAGGGTATACGGCAGGCGACAGGCCTGCGAGCAGTCGCCGCGGTTGGCGCTGCGTCCGGTCTGGGCGTGGGAAATGTAGCACTGGCCGGAATAGGCCACGCACAGTGCGCCATGGATAAAGAATTCAATGGTGGCGTCAGTATTATCGTAGATGGCTTTGATTTGACTGAGGTTCAGCTCGCGCGCCAGCACGATCTGGCTGAAGCCGGCGTCTGAGAGAAACTTTGCTTTCTCCACGCTACGGATATCGCACTGGGTGCTGGCGTGCAGCTCGATTGGCGGCAGATCCAGCTCCATGATCCCCATATCCTGAACAATCAGCGCATCGACGCCCGCGTCATAGAGATCCGTGATCAGCCGCTGCGCCGGCTCCAGCTCATCGTCATGCAGAATGGTGTTCAGCGTCACAAAGACCTTGGCGCCAAAGCGATGGGCGAAAGGCACCAGCCCGGCGATGTCACTCAGGCTGTTGCTGGCGTTGTGGCGGGCGCCAAAGCCAGGTCCACCGATATAAACGGCGTCAGCGCCGTGAAGGATCGCTTCGCGAGCGATACCGGCGTCGCGGGCAGGACTAAGAAGTTCAAGACGATGATTGTGCAGGCGCATACGCGTGTTGTTATCCAGTATAAGGGGGTCGAAATGGCGGCTATTGTAGTCAGAACCGGGCGCAGACGAAAACCTTTTCCGCCGTCATGGGACGACGAATTTTCAGTTTTCAGCAAAGTATTGAAGGAAAAGATATTTCCTTCAAATCACCGTACAGAGTACTGTCATTACGTATTCCGGATTTTCCTCGTCACGTTGTGAGTGGTTATCATCAGTCATCTTGTCTGGCCGCGGGTTCGCCCGCGGTTTTTTCTTTTGGATAATGGATAAGCGAATGGAAATGAGCCGCCAGGACGCCGCTGTTCCGATAGGCATGCGCCGCATCGCCGGCAAAGCGCCGACCCTCACCCGCCTGCAGCGAGTGCCATTCCCCCTGTAAGCAGAGCTCCAGAGTACCGCTAATCACCACCACATGCTCAATCACCCCTTGTTCATGCGGCGTCGATTCACTCAACGCCCCGGGAGCGAGGGTTATCGAGAAATGATCAAAGCGCAGCTCCGGGTCCCACGGAAAGACCGGGGTTACCACCATCGCCTGCTGCTGCGGGTCAAACGCGGAGGGCGCCACGCTGTCATCCGGAACGATAAATGCCGAAAACGGCACGTTCAGCCCGGTGGCAATCTTCCACAGCGTCGCTACCGTCGGACTCGATTCATTCCGCTCTATCTGCCCGAGCATGGCTTTCGACACCCCGGTCTCTTCCGCCAGACGCGACAGGCTCCAGCCGCGCTGCTGACGCAGATGTTTGAGGGTGGCCGCCAGATGTTGCGCAATATTCATCCTACCTCCTGATTTTTCAGCCCAGAGTATACCCCCATTTGCCTCATTCTACAGGGCGATTAGCGGCATCGCGGGCCGTTTGCGACGAGCGCCTCGGTGGCGCTACCCTCACGCCGCGGATAGCTTGTGCGCTATAACGTACAATGATAGAGTAAACGGACGTTATAACGCACAAGAGAAAACTATGCGCTCGTTTACCGTTCCGCTTCCCACCCTGTTCGCCGGCTTCGTCGCCGTGCTGGTGGGCTACGCCAGTTCTGCCGCCATCATCTGGCAGGCCGCCGCGGCCGCCGGCGCCACGCCCGGGCAGATCGCCGGCTGGATGACGGCCCTGGGCCTCGCCATGGGCGTCAGCACCCTCGCGTTGAGCGGCTGGCGAAAAGTGCCGGTGCTCACCGCCTGGTCAACGCCGGGCGCCGCCCTGCTGGTCAGCGGCCTGCAGGGGGTGCCCCTACCCGAGGCGGTGGGGGTATTTATCTTCGCCAATGCGCTGATCGTCCTCTGCGGCGTCACAGGCCTGTTTGCCTGGCTGATGAAAATCATTCCCCATTCGCTGGCCGCCGCAATGCTGGCCGGCATTCTGCTGCGTTTCGGTTTGCAAGCCTTCGCCGGCTTACAGGATCATCTGCTGCTGTGCGGCGGCATGCTCGCCGCCTGGCTTCTGTGTAAGGCGCTGTGGCCCCGCTTCGCCGTGGTGGCCGCGCTGGCTGCGGGGGCGCTGATAGCCGCGGTCTCCGGGGAAGTAGCCAGCGCCGCTGTGCCGCTGGCGTTTGTCGCACCGGAATGGATCGCCCCGCAGTTTACCCCGGCGCTGCTTCTCAGCGTCGGCCTGCCGTTCTTCCTCGTCACCATGGCTTCACAGAACGCGCCCGGGTTCGCTACCCTGCAGGCAGCAGGCTATGTCGTACCGGTCTCCGCGCTGATCGTTGTCTGCGGGGGGCTGGCGCTGCTGCTGGCGCCGTTTGGGGTCTACTCCATCTGTATTGCGGCGATCACTGCCGCCATCTGCCAGAGCCCGGAAGCGCACCCGGATCCTCAGCAGCGCTGGCTGGCGGCCATGGCTGCCGGCGGTTTTTATCTGCTGGCCGGTCTGTTCGGGGGATCGATCACTGCGCTGATGTCGGCCCTGCCGACAGCGTGGATCCAGATGCTGGCCGGCCTGGCGCTGCTCGGCACCATCGGCGGTAGCCTGTTTCAGGCGGTACACCAGGCCAGTGAGCGCGACGCGGCGGTGCTGACCTTTCTGATCACCGCCAGCGGGGTGACGCTGGCGGGAATTGGTTCGGCGTTCTGGGGCGTGATGCTCGGCGGAGTGAGCTACGGCGTGTTATCCGCGCTGCGCCGCCCGTAGCTGGGAGGGCGTCAGGCCGGTGGCGGCTTTGACCCGATGGCTGAAATGGCTGGCGGAGCTGAAACCGCATGCCAGAGCGATCTCGGTGAGCGGCAGCGCGCTGTGGCAGATCAGGTTTTGCGCCTTCGCCATTCGCTGCTGCATCACATATTGATGCGGAGCCATATTCAGCGACTGGCGGAACATACGGGCAAAATGAAATTCACTCAGTCCCGCCTGCTGCGCCAGGTCGGCCAGGGTCAACGGCTGATCGAGATGAGCGTCAATCCAGGCCAGCACGTGACGCTTCACCCCTGGCGCCAGTCCTCCTGTGACCGAGGGCAAGCGCCACTGCACTGTGGAATAGTGCTGGATCAGATGGGTGAGCAACAAACTGCTGGCGGCGCTAAGTGTCAGCTGGTTCGCCGGCTGTCGCCAGTCATTAGCCAGCAAAAACTGACGATACACGCTGGTGATTTTGTCATCGCTGGCGAAGGTTTTTTCCTGCAGGGTGAAGTTAGCCGGGCTGCGATCCCACACTTCCTCCCCAACGCGGCGCAGATGCGCATCGGTACAATAGAGATGGACAAACGACAGATCGCCGCGGATATCCCAGACGCTTTCATCGCCTTTCGGCATCAGGCAAAAGCGATCCGGGCCGCCGCCATTCTTCCAGCCGTGCGGCGTCTTTTGATAGCTTTCATAACCATCGGCGATGTACAGGCTTAAGGTATGATGATCGCTGCGCACCGTCACGGTATCGCAGTTGTTATACCACGCGGCCAGTTGAATACCGGAATTCAGCTCCACGGTGCCCTTCAGCACCGCATTCTGTCGCCGTAATGTTTCAAACGTCCCGTAACCCATCGCCTTCACACATCTGTTCTGTCAAGAAAACTCTAGTCTAGGGAGACTGCGATGCGGTTTCCAGTCCTCACCGCCGGCAAAAGACAAATAAGCGCAAGAATTTGCAAGCCGACAACAAGCGGATGAAAGCCGCAGGTTGCGGCAGGCGGCATACTCCTCCGTTCAACAAGCAGAGGAGAACCAGGGTGAACGCATTACTTTATGCACTCGTTGTCGTTATCTGGGGGACGACGTGGATTGCTATTTTTTTACAACAGGGGCCGGTGGCGGCGCCGGTATCGATATTCTGGCGTTTCGCCGTGGCCAGCGTCACAATGCTGACGATTCTGCTCGTCACACGACGTCTGCGGCCGCTGGGCGCGAAGGACCATTTCTGCTGCCTGCTGCAGGGCTGCTGCGTCTTCTGCTTCAATTTCTGGTGCTTTTATACCGCCGCCGCCTGGATCAACACCGGTCTGGAGTCGGTGATCTTTTCCATGGCGGTACTGTTTAACGCCATCAACAGCTTTCTTTTCTTCCGCCAGCAGCCGCCGGGACGCTTCTGGGCTGCCGCCGCGCTCGGTCTGGCCGGTATCGTCACCCTGTTCTGGGATGACCTGCTGGCCAACGGGCTAAACGCTACGCTACTGTGGGGGATCGGTCTGAGCGCGCTGGGCACCTATGGCTTTTCGCTGGGCAATATGTTCAGTATTCGTCACCAGCGGCGGGGGCTGGAGACGCTGACCACCAACAGCTGGGCGATGCTGTACGGCACGCTGGTGATGGGGGCTATCGCTCTGCTCCGCGGGGATAATTTCATGCCGGAGTGGACCGTCAGCTATCTTGGCGCCCTGCTTTACCTGGCGCTGTTCGGCTCAGTTGTCGCCTTCGGCGCCTATTTCACCCTTGTAGGGCGCATCGGCGCCAGCAAAGCCGCCTACAGTACGCTGCTGTTTCCGCTGGTCGCCCTGTCCATCTCCACCGTCTATGAAGGGTATGTATGGCACAGCAACGCCGTTATCGGACTGGCGCTGATCCTGTTGGGTAATCTGGTGATGTTTGCCAAACCGGAACAGCTGCTGCTGCGCCGAAAGCTGGCCTGAAACGGCGGAAGATAAATCAGCGCCGTCGGCAGACGGCGCTGACGAGATTACCGCTGGGAAGGGTCGAATTTGACGGCGTCTACCGCCATATCATCGATCACCTGCTTCATGGTTTCGATAGTCAGCGGCGTGTTTTCATTGGCCAGGGTTTTGCCCTCACCTTTACGAACCACTTTGATCACCGGCTTGTTGGTGCTGGCGTCAATCAGTTCGGCTTCAAAATAGAGGTCGGTGTCCATCGTACGATGGCCGGTGGCGGCTTGAGTACCGGCAACAATCATCGCTACCGGAACCACTTCATAGAACTGCAGCCCTTCTTTGCTGGAGTCCACTCCGGTAATCGCCCCGCGGAAAATAAGGCTACGCTTGCCGGCGGTGGTTGCCAGCGGTTTACGCTCGGAAATGGCCTGTTTGAGCTGTTTGTTGGTGTAATTCAAAATATCCTGCAGCGCCTTTTCACCCACCTGGGTCGTCGGCTTCGGTACTGGATAGTACGTTACCGGATGGTAGACGACATTATCGTAGTTGGCCGGATTGTAGTTTGGATCGATCCAACGCAGCTCCGACTTACCGGAGGCAGTGGTGGCTTCTTTCAGGTTGGAATAGTCTTTTAAAAAGCCCGAATACTGATTCGGTTGCGCCAGTTTGGACGCACAGCCCGTCAACGCTAACATCCCCGCCAGAGCGGCGACTTTAAATAACACGCGAGTACGCATAAAGAGATCCCTGTAAATGCAGTTTTTTCGGCAGACGTTATAGCAGATAAGACCCACTAGTTTTGTGACAAAATGAGGGCTTCGTCAAGGAAGATATACAAATATTGATGGGATCAACATTACGTTATTAAATAATTACTTAAAACGTTAACAGGTCGGCTTTAACCTTTCTTTTCAGCGAGGATTTTCGCGCTTCTTGATCCGAGGTGTATTCGTGAGAGGCGGCGCGGTCAATCTCAGTAATTACACGCGCCGCTGAGGATTATGCGGGCTTGCGCGCCAGCAGCGTGGCGAAGCGCAATTTGATCCGGTTGCCGCTGGCGTCGGTCCGATGCAGCTCACCGACGTCCTCATTATATTTCAGTAATTCCCAGTCCCGGTAGTACTCCCGAAGTTCATCGGGTTTAAAAGCAAACGGGAAGCCGACGGTGCAGGGATAGTCCTCGGTGTCCATCGCCGCGACAATCAGGTTATAGCCCCCGGCGGCGGTGCAGCGCTGCATATTGCCGATGAGTCCAGGGATGGTGTCAGGCTCGAGGAACATCATCACTACGGTGGAGAGTATCAGATCATACTCGCCGTCAAAGGCCAGGCTGTTGAGGTCTTTCACCGCGGTCTGCAGATTATCCAGCCCTTCGGCGGCGCGAATAGTCTCCAGATTGTTGATGCTCATGGCATTTTTATCCCACGCCGTCACCGTGAAGCCATTCGCCGCCAGATAAAGACTGTTACGTCCGTTGCCGCAGCCCAGATCCAGCGCCCTTCCCGGCGGCACAATCGTCGCGGCATGCAGCACATCAGAGTGGGTGCGGGTCAGGCCATATTTTTCACTAAAATAATCCGCGTCTCGCGTTGTCATGATCCTTCCTTCTTATTCAGGAGTGTTTCCCGGTCGACCTGTAGCAACAGTTTCCCGCTGACCAATAGCAGCCCTGTGCGCAGCAGCAGCAGGCCGATGACCAGATTGCTAAAAATAAAGAGCGGCAGCGCCAGATGATGAAAAAAGCCGTCCGCCTTCGCCTGGCCCAGATGCAGGCCGGTGGTGGCCAGGGCGGAGATACCGAACGAGAAGCTCCAGAAAGAAGCATTGAACGGCTGGCGAAGATACCAGGGCATCAGACGCAGCATAAACAGCAGCTGTAACAGACCGTAGCCGAACAGCAGCTTAGCGAAGGTATCGGCCTCACCGCCGTTAACGCTGAGCCAGGCGCTGCAGGCCACCAGCGCAGGCGCCAGCTGGATCCCCAGCGACGTGCGCAGCGCGGTCGGCAGTTCGCCTGCGCTGCGCAGACGATGGAGGATAGCCGGCTCGAGGCTCAGCCAGGAGAAGACCCCGGCGCCAAGGAACACCAGTCCGGCGTCGGTAAACCCCAGCGCGCCGCAGGCCATCGCGCTGATAAAATTATTCGCCACCGTGGGCAGATACAGCCCCGGCGTAGTGGCCTCGCGAGGATGGTTTCCCCGCCACAGGCCGCCGCTTTGCCAGGCGGCATAGGCCAGCTGCAGCGCCACGCCCGGCACAAACAGCCCGATGGCCAGCGGTCGGCACCAGGGCGCCAGACCAATCGATACCAGCAACGTGGTGGCGGGAAACAGGCTGACGAAGCTGCTGCTGACCGGATGTCGCATCTCCTGCAGCACACTCGCCGGAAAGCGGATCGCCCGGCTGATAAACGCCATACTGAGCAGGACCCATATCGCTATCGCCAGCGTCACCAGCCCATCACCAATACTGCGGCTGACCGGCCAGAGGGTGCTGGCGTAACGCCAGGCAAAGCCCATCCCGATGGTGCCAAGCACCATGCCAAAATATCCCGCCGGCAGGTTAAGCACCTGCTGCGACCTATACGTTTTGCTCATTTTATTGATGTTATCAATTAAATTTGAAGTTGCATTCTAAAGGAACCTTATACCACGCGCTACGGCGATCTTTGCTATGTTTATGTTAACCATAAGTAATGAGGATCGGGAATGCGTAAATACCGTCTCAGCGAACAGACCCGGCAGTATTGTTACCAGGAAGAGGATGGCAAACAGTGCGTCACCCTGCGCCAGATTGTGGCGCTTATCGATTTCGCTGACGTCAAAGCGGGCAGCGAAGGCGGCTGGGTGGATGAAGAAAGCGCCCTCAGCCAGCAGGGAGAGTGCTGGATCTACGATGCCAATAGCGTGGTCTTCGCCGGGGCGCGCATCCTCGACGATGCCCGACTCAATGGCCCCTGCGTGGTCAGCCATGGGGCTATCATCAGCGGACGGGCATCCATTCACGCCTCGCAGGTCAGCCATCACGCGCAGATTGGTGACAACGTCACGATTAGCCAGAGTCTGGTGCGCGGCTTCTGTCGCCTCGCCGATGAGGCTCGTCTTCTGCCCCACTGTCAAGTCATTGCCGCCCGTGGGCTGACCGCCGATCGCGACAAAGTGCTGCAGATTTATCAGCGAGCCACCGTCAGCGCGTCGCGCATTCTCCACCAGGCGCAGATCTATGGCGAGGCCTTCGTCGAACACGCTTTTGTCGAACATCGGGCGGAAGTCTTTGACCATGCCAGGCTCGAGGGAAACGAGGAGAACGACGTCTGGGTGTGCGATAACGCGCGGATTTACGGGCATGCCCGTCTGATCGCGGGACGCGGTGAGGACGCCATTCCCACCGTGCGCTACAGCTCGCAGGTCGCGGAGAATGCGGTGATTGAAGGCAACTGTCTGCTAAAGCATCGGGCGATGGTGGGCGGCGAGGCGCAGCTGCGCGGTGGACCGATTCTGCTTGATGATGACGTGCTGATCCAGGGGCGGGCTGTCATCGTCGGCGATGTGATCGTTGAGCACCAGGTCACTCTTGGGGACGAGGTGCAAATCGCCGCACGGGAAGGAGAAGCCATTCACCTGCGCGGCCCGAAGACCCTCGGCGGCCAACAGCAGATCACCCGAACGCCGCTGTTAGGCGCCCTGTAGCGCCTCGTCGCGGTCAATAATACGGGCGTAGATATTCTGATCGTCATAGCTGCCGTTCAGATACTCGGCCTGTCGGAGACAGCCTTCCAGAACAAACCCGTTACGCAACGCCACCTGGTTGCTGCGGGTATTCGCCACCCGACATTTGATCACAAACCGGCGCACCAGCCCGCTGCGGGCATAGTGGTGGATAAAGGCCTGCAGGGAACGGGACAGATACCCCTGCCCCTGGTGATCCTCATCGATCCAGTAGCCAATATAGGCCGTCTTATTCTGCGGCTCGATCTGGTTGAACGACAGAACGCCAATCGGCCGCTTTTCGAGAAACAGCAAAAACATTTTGGCGTAATCCCGCTGATGCAGCATCACGTTACCCTGCACATGGCGGCGGGTCTCCTCTTCGCTGCGCACCTCGCCGGCCCAGCTGAGCGACTGCTGTAGCCAGCGCTGGTTTTTCACCACCAGCTGGTGCAGGTCGCTGACGTAGCGTTCATCAATGGCGATAAGCGTCAGCGCCTCGGTCACCGGGATCGACTCCGGTACTGCTGGAATGTCTGTGGTCATGGGGCTCTCTACGGGCCCGCAGGGGGTGCCTGGGGCCACGGCTGTCACGGGGTTATTTCATGATCCGGTCGTCAATGTAGTTACGTTTATCCGGCGCCGGCGGGAAGTACTGATAGAGCCAGGTTTCGCTGATGGCTTCTCCCTGACAGCGCAGGAACAGACGCATCTCCACCGGGTCGGTCGAGTTGGAAGTCGGATACCAGTCGAAGAGGATCCGGTAGCCATCGAACGGCTCGACGTAGAGGATTTCAATCTGCTTCGCTTCGCCGCTGGAGAGGGTGATCACCGGTTCAATACCGCGCGGCGCGGCCGCTTTCAGATCGCCGCCAACAAAGTCGATGGCAAAACGACGCGCCCACTTGTCCGGGTAGTGTTCGCCCGGCGCCCATCCCTCCGGGAAGCCCCCCATCCCGGTGCGGGTGGCGAGCACACGCGCCAGCGGTGTGCTGACCGGCGGCTGTGCGCTCCAGTAGAGACGGTAGCTGAAGTCGAGTTCGTCGCCCGCCTTCACTGCCTTTTCCGGCTGCCAGAAGCAGACGATATTATCCAGCGTTTCACCGGTGGTCGGGATCTCCATCAGGCTGACCGCCCCTTTGCCCCACTGGTTACGCGGCTCAACCCACAGGCTGGGACGCTTGTTATACCAGCCCATCACGTCCTGGTAGTGGGAAAAATCACGGTCCAGCTGCAGCAGACCAAAGCCGCGCGGGTTCTTGTCCTGGAAGGCGTTGAACTGCAGCTTCTGCGGGTTGTTCAGCGGCCGGCAGATCCATTCGCCGTTGCCCAGCCACATCGACAGCCGATCGGAGTCGTGGATCTGCGGGTGGATGGTATCGCACATCCGACGCTCGTTGTTGCCGCAGCTGAACATGCTGGTCATCGGCGCGATCCCCAGCTGTTTGATATCCTTGCGGGCGTAGAGATGGTTCTCCACGTCCATAATGACCTGGGTATCCTGGCAGTGGATGGTGAACTTGTAGGCGCCAGTGATGCTCGGGCTGTCGAGCAGGGCGTAAACGGTAAAGACCGTGGCGTCCCCTTTGACCGTTTCGAACCAGAAAGAGGTGAAATCGGGGAACTCTTCCGGGGTATCGGTAAAGGTATCCACCGCCAGCCCACGGGCCGACAGGCCATACTGGTAGGTGCTGTCTACCGCGCGAAAATAGCTGGCGCCGAGAAACGCCACGATATCCCGGCGCGCCAGCTCAGGTGCTTTAAATACCCGGAACCCGGCGAAGCCGAGGTCGGACTGTCCTTCCAGCTGGCGGGTATCTACCCCGGCGTCATTGTACTTGAACAGCTCCGGACGGAAGTGGATCTCGCGCGCCTGCTGGGTGGCGGCGTCTAAAGAGAACATGCGCACGCGGCGACGGAACCCCATCCCGACGTGGAAAAACTGGATATCCAGTTTGCGTTCTTCAATATTGTTCCATAGCGAGTGGTTAGCGTCATACTGAATGCTGTTATAAGCCTGCGGGGTGAGATTGGCCAGCGTCGGCGGTAGATCGCGCGGGGCCCCGCCCCACGGCTGGCGCGCCAGATCGTGGGCCATCGCCTGCAGCACGGCATAATCGAACCGACGCGTCTGCCCGTCGGCAATGCCCGCGTCTTCAGCAAACGCGGCCTGACTGAATAAGGAAGCGACTCCTGACGTTCCGCATACGGCGGCAACAGCCATGGAAGATTTAAGAAAACGTCTGCGGTTCATGCCTGAGAAAGCGTCCTTCTGCACGGGTGAAATGATTCGCAACGCGTCATCACGCTGCGTGATAATTTCCGCCCACTCTAGACAAAAACGATTAATAATCCAATTGTTGCCAGCAGAAAAACGGTAAAAAAGCCCTGTCTACCAGAACAGGCTGTTTTTTCATCGCCGGCGGAGGGAGAGCGCAATATCTAACGCAAACCCGCCTTAAACAAAGCGGACAGCACTCTCCCGGCGCCCTGTCTCATCGCCGGGCCGTTTCTTAGCCACCCGCGGCCTGCAGCAGGGGCGTGCCCCGCTGAGCCGCCCCCATCCCCTTTATTCGAGGGTCACGTGGTGCTTCATCACCCGGCGAAACAGCGCCAGCCGGGCGCGCATAAAGCGATTCTCCACTTTAAACCCGGCACGCTTATGCAGGCCAATGCGCAGCAAACGATCCCGTCCGCGCAGGCACGCCGGCCAGCGCACCGCGCCGGCAAGCACCTGCTCGCCGCTGGCGACGCGGGCAAACTGGACCCAGTAGTCAGCGACCTGAGCGGCGAAGGCCAGATCCGCTTCACTGGCATACTGCCGCACCGGATCGGTGAGCCGCAGGTTATCAAACACGTAGGGCACCTCGTTGCCGTGCCAGGCGCCGTGCGGATAGGCGTCATGTTCCGCTTCCGCGACATAATCGAACCAGTACCGCCAGCATGGCTGGCCCACGCGCTGCTGGGCCTGCATCACAACATAGCCGAGGGTGGTAAACGCCATATCCCGACAGACTTCCCGCCCCAGCGCTTCATCGCCTTTTACGCCGGGATAGAGGAGTTTGATCAGTCCCAGACCCAGACGGCGCTCACGGCGCAGTTTCTGGATCTGCCCGGCGATGTCGACGCCAAACACCGCCATCACGCTGGCTTCATCGCTGTTGGAGCCGATGATCACCGGCATCGGATGCTGGCGCCCGGCAAAAAAGGTCTCCAGCATCGGCTGCGGGAGCACGATATCGCCTGCGATGGGCGCTGGCCCGATATTCAGCGGGGCGGAAAGCGACCAGAAGGCCTCCGCCGGGATTGCCCGCAGTTGCTCAGCGCTGGCCTGTGGTAAGGCGAAATGTTCCGCCAGCAGACGGCCTTTCTCCAGCGCCTTTTCCCGCGGCAGATCGGGTAAGGTATACCCGCTCTGAATAATCGCTTTATGGAACAACCCTTTCGCTTTCGGCGAGGCCATCAGCGACAGCACGCTGCGCGCGCCGGCGGATTCGCCAAACAGCGTGACGTTGGCGGCGTCGCCGCCGAAGGCGTGAATGTTTTCCTGGACCCACTGCAGGGCGGCGATCTGGTCGAGCAGCGCGAAGTTATACAGCCGCTCGCCCGCCTCTTCTTCCAGCGCCGGGTGGGCGAAAAAGCCGAGGTGGCCCAGACGGTAGTTCACCGTCACCACCACCACGTCGCGGCTGGCCAGCGCCAGGCCATCGTAAGGCGGCAGGCTACCGGCGCCGATGGTAAACCCACCACCGTGCAGCCAGACCATCACCGGCAGCGGCTGCGCTGCGCTGGCGGGGGCCCAGACGTTGAGATAGAGACAGTCTTCGCTGAAGCGACCGGGATCCCCGCCGCCAAGTTCGCGGCAGTAGTCAATGTCCTGCCAGCTGGCGGCGGAAAAGGCGTCGGCCTGACGCACGCCCGGCCAGCGGGCGGGAGGCTGCGGCGCGCGCCAGCGCAGCGGCCCCACGGGCGGCGCGGCGTACGGAATGCCGCGCCAGATATGGATCCCCTGCTCTGCGCTCCCGGCCAGCGTGCCCTGCCGGGTTTTCGCCAGCGGTTTCGACGGATGTTGCATAACCTGCTCCCTGTAAGGCTGATGCCAGCAGGTTACTGATTTTACAGCAGACCGCAACGTCGTTTGCTGCGCTCCTCCGCCTGCTGGTACAGTTCAAATTCATCCTGCACCGGACAACCCAGCGCCGCTTCAAAGGCTTCGCGGCTGGCATTCCCGTGGCTGCGGGCCTGGGTTTCGTTACCCAGATTGGACTGAAAAATGCCCGCCGCGCTGACCGGTAAAAAATCCTCATAGACGATAGGCTGGGCCACTATCCACCCGCGCTCGATCAGCGGCTGGGGATCGTCGCCCGGGCGAAACGCGTGGCGATGGGCCTCGCCAGCCGGCGTCAGGCGGTAGCGAAACCAGGCCAGCCCCTGCTGACGCAGCAGAAATTCGCTGTCGGGAAATTCGCGGAATACCTCCTGCAGATGCAGCTGGTGGCTGAGATTGTCTTTGCCGGTCCCTGCTGCCTGCAGCAATCGGTCGTATAGCGCGCGTCCTTTTGGCGTCAGCGCCACGCCGCGCTGCTCAATTTCGCCGAAGCGGGCGCTGTGAGTGCCGCGGTGTTCGCCGGCGAACATTACTGGTTCCTCAAGCGCCTTGAAGCTGGTCTGTCGCAGGAGGATCGGTACCTCCCGGCGCGGCGGACCTTCGATCAGGGCCTTTGGCTCAATGCCGCACTCCGGCATCAGGGCCTGCGCGCGGTCAATATCCAACGTTCGCGGCGTGAGGTGGTTGATATGACATCCCGGGAAGCAGACCACATCGGCAATCAAGCGATGCTCGCGATGCAGCGCGTGGTAGGTCTCCTCATCGACGGTGGCATGCCGGTGCCAGCGGAAGGTCTCCAGCGCCTCCTGCACGAACTCGCGGGCTTCCGCAGGGGTGAACGCCCCTTCGGCCTCGTGCCGGGCGATCAGCGCCAGACAGCGGGGAGTGAATATGTTGCGCCGGGCGAGGATCGCCTCGGCTCGCTCACGCAGAGCGCGGTTTTCGATCAGCTCCAGACGCAGCAGCGAGGTAAAAACCCGAAACGGATTGCGCGCCAGCGCGGCATCGTCGACAGGACGAAACGCCGTGGAATGAACCGGCACGCCGGCCTGTGAAAGATCATAATAGCTGACGGGATACATCCCCATGATGGCAAACATGCGACGCAGCGTCGCCAGTTCCTCCGCTGTGCCCACGCGGATCGCCCCGTGGCGCTCAACGTTCAGGCGAGCCAGCTCGTCGGCGTTGGCCAGTTGTTCATGCAACTTCGGATTATTTTCCAGTACCGCCAGGTTGACGTCAGCCACCAGCTCCAGCAGCGTCCCGTACTGCGGAACTTCCTGCTGGTACATGGCCGACATGGCCTGCGAAAACTGCTCCCGAATCTCATCAGCCGTGATGGTGTTCGCCATGATGTGTTACCTCCAGTGAATACTTCCTGGAGTGTAGGAAAGCTGCCTCCCGGCGGGGGGAAGAATTTAGAAACTGTGATGGCGATAACCTGCTTCCGGTCATGGGCATGGCGCAGGGCATAACCGACGGTTATGAAAAACACCCGGTAATTTCACTTTAAATTAACAATATATTTACACACACTGTTTCTGGCGACATTACAACAACATGCCTCTCTACCCTCTATACGGAGTACCCGATGAACGATAAATGGTCCCCGCGCGAGGTTATCCATCGCGATTACAGTAGTCACCCGCCCGCTTACGCCCCGGGCTATAAAACCAGCGTCCTGCGCTCCCCGAAAAACGCCCTAATCTCCCTGCAGAACTCGCTGTCAGAGATCACCGGCCCGGTGTTTAGCCGCGACGACCTGGGACCGCTGGATAATGACCTTATCCTTAACTATGCCAAAGAAGGCCTGCCGATTGGCGAGCGGATCATTGTGCACGGCTATGTGCGGGATGGTTTCGGCCGACCAATGAAAAACACCCTGGTGGAAGTGTGGCAGGCCAATGCCGGCGGCCGCTATCGACATAAAAAAGATCAGTATCTGGCGCCGATTGACCCGAACTTCGGCGGCTGCGGTCGGGTGCTGACCGACGAGAACGGTTATTACTGTTTTCGCACCATCAAGCCCGGCCCCTACCCCTGGCGCAACCAGGCCAGCGACTGGCGTCCGGCGCATATTCATTTCTCGCTTTCAGGCGACGCCTGGGCCCAGCGCCTGATCACCCAGATGTATTTCGAAGGCGACCCGTTGATCAAGCAGTGCCCGATCGTCAGGACCATTAATAATGACGACGCCGTGCGCACCCTGATCGCCGAGCTGGACATGCACGCCGCCGTGCCGCTGGATTGTCTGGCCTACCGCTTCGACCTTGTTCTGCGCGGCCATCGCGCCACGCTGTTTGAAAATCGCACTCAGGGGGCCGCCCGATGAAAGAGTATCTGCCTGAAACCGCCTCGCAGACTGCGGGACCCTATGTTCATATCGGTCTGGCACCGGACGCGGCGGGTTTTCATATTTTTGAAAAAAATTTTGGTCCGGTTCTCACCACCGCCGATACGGTCGGGGAACGGATCACCATTGAAGGCCGGGTTATCGACGGCTCCGGGACCCCGGTCCGCGACGTGCTGCTGGAGATCTGGCAGGCTAACGCCGCGGGACGCTATAACCATCCTGAGGACCGTCAGCAGCAGAAAGCGGTCGACCCAGGCTTTCGCGGCTGGGGGCGCACCTGCTCTGACTTCACCTCCGGCGTCTGGCGCTTTGAAACCATCAAGCCCGGCGCGGTGGTTGGCCGCGACGGCCGTCTGATGGCGCCGCACGTCAATCTGTGGGTGGTGGCGCGGGGGATCAACATTGGCCTGAATACGCGGATGTATTTCGCCGATGAGCACGAGGCCAACGCCAGCGACCCGGTGCTGAATCTCATCGAATGGGAGGTGAGACGCAAAACCTTAATCGCCGAGCGCGAGGTTCGCGGTGCGGAAGTGGTCTATCGTTTCGACATTTATCTGCAGGGCGAGAACGAAACCGTCTTTTTCGATATCTAGCGGCCATGCTGACCACCGCCGTCGCCCCGCACAGCCGGGGCGACGGCGTGTTAAACCATAGGGAAAGATCTTGTAATGTAATCAGCTCAAATGTTAATAATATTTTGCTATCTGGTTATCAAATTTAAACAAGGCCGCTTGTCTCTTTCACCGCTGTGTTTTTAACATCATCTTACTATGGAAAAAAATGGTCTCTTCAGTCAGCGCATTCGCTTGCGCCATCTACACACCTTCGTGGCCGTCGCTCAACAGGGAACGCTGGGGCGCGCGGCTGAAACTTTAAATCTGAGCCAGCCAGCACTTTCAAAAACGCTTAACGAGCTTGAACAGCTGACCGGTACCCGTCTGTTTGAGCGGGGACGTCTGGGGGCGCAATTGACCCTGGTCGGGGAACAGTTTCTGACTCATGCCGTGAAAGTGCTTGATGCCCTTAACTCGGCGGGCCAGGCGCTGAACCGTAAAGAGGGGCTGAATAACGATATCGTGCGCATCGGCGCGCTGCCTACCGCCGCGCTGGGGATCCTGCCGACGGTGATCGGCCAGTTCCATAAGCAGCAAAAAGATATCACGCTGCAGGTCGCCACCATGAACAACACCATGCTGCTCGCCGGGTTAAAATCCGGGGAGATCGACATCGGCATCGGACGGATGTCCGATCCGGAGCTGATGAGCGGGCTGCATTACGAACTGCTGTTCCTGGAATCCCTTAAGCTGGTGGTACGCCCGGGACATCCTCTGCTGCAGGAGACCGTGACCCTCAGTCGGGTGATGGAGTGGCCGGTGGTGGTCTCGCCAAAGGGCACCGTGCCGCGGCAAAACGCCGAAGCGCTGCTCCAGAGCCAGGGCTGTAAAATGCCCGCCGGCTGCATCGAGACCCTCTCCGCTTCACTGTCGCGCCAGCTGACGGTCGATTTTGACTATGTCTGGTTCGTCCCTTCCGGGGCGGTGAAAGACGATCTTCGCCGTGGCGTACTGACCGCCCTGCCGATTGCCACCCAGGGCGCCGGGGAGCCCATCGGCATTCTAACCCGCGTCGATGCGACGCTGACCCCCGGGACACAAACCCTGCTCAGCGCTATTCGTAAATCAATGCCTGCCTGATCCGCTGATCCCCCGGCCCGTAGCGGCCGGGGAGCCAACGCTGACTGCGTCACATTCAGCAGAATAATCATTTAGTGCGAAATTATTTATTAACATTTGCGCAAATTTCTTTAACAGATCTATCATATCGCGATTTCACCAAATGGTTCATACGAAATCAAAACAGGCAATAAACTTGGCTTTATGAAGATACAAACCACTTCATTCAAAAATAAAACAAAATAACTTTGTTTCATTTGGTTCGCACTGAGGTGGCTGGTGTGGTTAAGGAGATTTCATGACAACTGGCAACGCGCCGCGCGGATTCCCCCGGATCCTGCAGTGGCTTCTCGCCGGACTGATGCTCATCATCGGTCTGGCTATCGGTATTCTGGGGGTAAAACTGGCTCTCGTCGGCGGCACGCTGTACTTCGCGCTGATGGGCGTGGTGATGGTTATCGCGGCGGTGCTGATTTTCCGTCGCCGCCGCGGGGGTATTCTGCTGTACGCCGTGGCGTTTATCGCTTCGGTGATCTGGGCGATCGGCGACGCTGGCTGGAACTTCTGGCCGCTCTTCTCGCGTCTGTTCGCCCTTGGCGTGCTGGCCTTCCTCGCCGCCCTGGTCTGGCCTTTCCTTGCCAGCTCGCCGGCGAAAAAAGGCCCGGCTTTTGCCATCGCCGCCGTGCTCGCCGTGGCGCTGGCGGGAAGCTTTGGCTGGATGTTTAAATCCGAACCGCTGGTCAGCGCCACGGAAGCGGTGCCGGTGAAACCCGTCGCGCCGGGCGAAGAGCAGAAAAACTGGGCGCACTGGGGCAACACCACCCACGGCGACCGCTTCGCCGCCCTGGATCAAATCAACAAGCAAAACGTCAACCAGCTGCAGGTAGCCTGGGTGGCGCATACTGGCGATATCCCACAGAGCAATGGCTCCGGCGCGGAAGATCAGAATACCCCGCTGCAGATTGGCGATACCCTCTACGTCTGTACCCCTTACAGCAAAGTGCTGGCGCTGGATGTCGACAGCGGCAAAGAGAAATGGCGCTATGATTCCAAATCCTCTTCGCCTAACTGGCAGCGCTGCCGCGGCTTAGGCTATTACGAAGATAGCCAGGCGCAGACGACGCCAGCGTCAGGCGCTCAGCCTGCCGCTTGCTCCCGCCGTCTGTTCCTGCCGACGATCGATGCCCGCCTGATCGCCATTGATGCCGACACCGGCAAACTGTGCGAGAGCTTCGGCGATCGCGGTATTGTCGACCTTAGCGTCGGGATGGGCGAAGTCAAAGCAGGCTACTATCAGCAGACCTCCACCCCGCTGGTCGCGGGTAATGTGGTGGTGGTCGGCGGCCGCGTCGCGGATAACTACTCTACCGGCGAACCGCCGGGGGTGGTCCGTGCGTTTGACGTCCACACCGGTAAACTGGCCTGGGCGTGGGATCCGGGTAATCCGGCGCTGACCGGCGTACCGCCGGAGGGCCAGACCTATACGCGCGGCACGCCGAACGTCTGGTCGGCGATGTCTTACGACGCGAAGCTGAACCTGATCTATCTGCCGACCGGTAACGCTACGCCTGACTTCTTTGGCGGCGAACGAACCGCGCTGGACGATAAATACAGCTCCTCCATCGTCGCCGTGGATGCCGCTACCGGCCAGGTACGCTGGCACTTCCAGACCACCCACCACGACCTGTGGGACTTTGACCTGCCGTCTCAGCCGCTGCTGTACGATCTGCCTGACGGCAAGGGCGGCACCACCCCGGTGCTGGTGCAGACCAGCAAGCAGGGCATGATCTTTATGCTCAACCGCGAAACCGGCGAGCCGGTGGCGAAAGTGGAAGAGCGGCCGGTGCCGGTGGGCAATGTCAAAGGCGAGCGCTACTCGCCGACGCAGCCTTACTCGGTGGGAATGCCGATGATCGGTAACCAGACGCTGACCGAGTCCGATATGTGGGGAGCGACGCCGATCGACCTGCTGCTGTGCCGTATCCAGTTCAAAGAGATGCGCCATCAGGGCGTCTTTACCCCGCCGGGGGAAGACCGCTCCCTGCAGTTCCCGGGCTCGCTTGGCGGCATGAACTGGGGCAGCGTCTCGGTGGATCCCAACAACAGCCTGATGTTCGTTAACGATATGCGTCTGGGTCTCGCCAACTATATGGTGCCGCGCGAGAAGGTGGCGAAAGACGCCAGCGGCATCGAGATGGGCATCGTGCCGATGGAAGGCACGCCGTTTGGCGCCATGCGCGAACGTTTCCTGTCGCCGCTGGGCATTCCGTGCCAGAAGCCGCCGTTCGGCACCATGTCCGCGGTGGATCTGAAAACCGGGAAACTGGTGTGGCAGGTGCCGGTAGGTACCGTAGAAGATACCGGGCCGCTGGGGATCCGCATGCACATGCCGATTCCGATCGGTATGCCGACCCTTGGCGCGTCGCTGGCGACGCAGTCCGGGCTGCTGTTCTTCGCCGGCACTCAGGATTTCTACCTGCGCGCCTTTGATACCGCTAACGGCAAGGAGATCTGGAAATCCCGTCTGCCGGTTGGCAGCCAGTCAGGCCCGATGACCTACGTGTCGCCGAAAACCGGTAAGCAGTACATCATTATCAATGCGGGCGGCGCCCGTCAGTCTCCGGATCGCGGCGATTACATTATCGCCTACGCGCTCCCTGACCATCACTGATTGACTTAAGCAAAAGGGCCCATCCGGGCCCTTTTTTGCTGTTGCCGAAACGCCTTGCGCGTTAGTGATTACTGGTCGCCAAAGTGGATCACGGTGCGAATCGATTTGCCTTCATGCATCAGGTCAAAGGCCTCGTTAATCTGCTCCAGCGGCAGGCGATGAGTAATAAACGGGTCGAGGCGAATTTTACCCGCCATCGCGTCTTCCACCATTCCCGGCAGCTGGCTACGGCCTTTCACGCCGCCAAAGGCGGAGCCGCGCCACACGCGGCCTGTCACCAGCTGGAACGGACGGGTTTTGATCTCCTGCCCGGCGCCGGCCACGCCGATAATGACGCTCTCGCCCCAACCCTTATGGCAGCACTCCAGCGCCGCGCGCATCACATTGACATTACCGATGCACTCGAAGCTGAAATCCACCCCGCCGTCGGTCAGCTCAACGATCACATCCTGAATCGGCTTATCGTAGTCGTTGGGGTTGATAAAGTCGGTAGCCCCCATCTCTTTAGCGAGAGTGAACTTATCCGGGTTGGTATCGACTGCCAGAATGCGCCCGGCTTGCGCCTGCACAGCGCCCTGGATCACCGCCAGGCCGATGCCGCCCAGACCAAAGACCGCGACGGTATCCCCGGCCTTAACCTTCGCCGTGTTGTGCACCGCGCCGATACCGGTGGTCACGCCGCAGCCCAGCAGACACACTTTATCCAGCGGCGCCTGCGGATTGACTTTCGCCAGCGAGATCTCAGCGCAGACCGTGTATTCGCTGAAGGTGCTGGTGCCCATGTAGTGATAAATCGGTTCGCCGTTATACGAGAAACGGGTGGTGCCGTCCGGCATCAGCCCTTTGCCCTGGGTAGCGCGCACCGCCTGACAGAGATTGGTTTTACCCGACTTACAGAATTTGCACTCGCCGCATTCGGCGGTATACAGCGGGATGACATGATCGCCCGGCTTAAGGCTGGTGACGCCCTCGCCCACTTCCACGACCACGCCGCCGCCTTCATGGCCCAGCACCGCCGGGAAGACCCCTTCCGGATCGTCGCCGGAAAGGGTGAAAGCATCGGTATGGCACACGCCGGTATGGGTGATTTTCACCAGAACTTCGCCTTTTTTCGGCGGCGCGACGTCAAACTCTACGATTTTTAACGGCTGACCGGGGCCAAAGGCCACTGCTGCGCGTGATTTCATAACTGTCTCTTCCTCGTCGTGATGTTATTTTAAATAGGATCGTAGCAGATGACCGACCTCTGCCATTCTCGCGGCCCGCTGGTCCGGGGTGGTGTCGCCGCTGACCAGCTCGTCCTGCAGGTGGATCTCCACCATTTCGCCCATCAGACCGTTTGCCGCCCCGCGAATCGAGGCGATCTGCTGCAGGATGGTCATACAGGGCTCGCCGGACTCCAGCGCGCGTTCAAGGGCTTCAACCTGGCCGCGGATGCGTCGTACGCGGCTGAGCGCCCGTTTTTTATCTTCAGGTGAATGTGGCACGATAACGCCTCCGTATCATATAGGGGGGTATACTATATTTTATTTACCACAAAGGCAAAAAAAACCCCGTCTCGGGACGGGGTCTGAATGTTGAAGCAAACCCTTCAGCGCTTACGGGGCATCATTCGCAGCAGGGTATTATCTTTCCACCAGTAATGATGGAGCAGCGCAGCAAAGGCATGCAGGCCAATCACGAAGTAACCGGCGTTCGCTAACCATTCATGGATCGCTTTCAGGGTGTCCACCCGCTCAAAATCGCTCTGCGGAGCATACGGCATCGTCAGGCCAAATGCGTACCAGGGATTCCCGCGCCAGTACATCATTACCATGCCAATCAGCGGCAGGCCGATAAACAGCAGATAGATAATCAGATGGCCGAGATGGGCGAAACCAGTCATCATCGGTGAGGGCTTTGGCACGATCGGCGGCGTCGGCATTTTCAGCCGCACCAGCAGACGCGCCACCATCAGCACGCAAATGGTGATTCCGCAGGAAACATGAACCATATTGATCAGCGGCCGATCGCTGCGGGGGAAAAATCCGCGCAGCTCCATCGCCGCATAGGCCACCACCACCAGCAGAAAGACCAGCCAGTGGATGCCGATCTGCAGGCCGGAATATTTATCGCGCATGGAATATCCTTAATGGAAAGTGTGATTGTGCCAACATAGCGGCCTTCTCTTAAATTTTCATTAACCTTTACGTTGAATTAACAATTGATTACCGCATTGTGCTGAGCCGCTGCACCCGGACCACGCGAACGGGCGCCGGATACCATCCGCTATTACAAAATTAAACATTTTTGTTACCTGCCGCCGCGCTCTCCCCTCTATAGTTGAGAACATCTGTCGGCCACGCTGCATATGGAGATGAAAATGAAGAAAATCAGCTTACCGCTATTGCTGCTGACCGCGCTGGCCAGCCCGACTTTCGCCGCGGACTGTCAGCCTAACGGCATCGGCGGCTCATTTTGCATTAACGATGACGGGACCACTACCGACACGGTGCCGAATGAAGTCAACGGTATGGATACGTATTCGAATAATGGCGGGTATAGCAGTTCTCTGCCCGACCAGTCGGGGGCAGAGGAAGCGCTTGAAGGGTCAACGCTGTCGACGCAGCAGGACAGCGTCGCCAGTAGTGGTCAGAGAGACAGCGCCCTGGCGGGTCGCGACTGGCATTCGCCGTCCAATCTGAATGATGGCGCCGCCACCTCCAGTATGAGCCTGCTGGATAAACCCTGAGGCCTGGCGTCAGGCAAAGCTCCAGCCTGCGGCGCCGATGGCGACGGCGAACAGCAGGCAGGCCAGCGCCGTTTTGCGTAACAGCATGGTATAGAAGGAGATCGCGACGCCAACGAATACCACCAGCAGAATGGGCCACATGCTTAATAACAACAGCAGAAAACCCTCAATATTATTATGGATTACGCTTTCCACATCCGCATCCCTGCCTCATCGTCGATAAAGTAAGCAGAATTTAATATGTAACATGAATACATTCAAATAAAATATAAATGTAAATGATTATGCGGCTGGCGGCGGGTCACTGTTACGCGTCCGGGGAGTTAGCATCAGAAGCAGTGCGCAAAAAATAGGTCAGGATTGTTCCACAACCCTTTAGCGGTACGATCGTATTCTCACTAGAATTCCGCAAACCCTTCACGACATTATTCGGCGCTGGTATCTGATACAACGCGCCGGCGATGACAGTCGCCTGGTTGCAATTTATCTCCCTGAGCGGAACGCACATCCAGATATTGAAGCGGCTGGCCGTGTTCGTTATCCAGCAGGACAGAGTAGGTTTCTCCCTGCTCAAACATATAACGCTCTCCCCATTGACGAATCGCCACAACAATGGGAAACACGGAGCGCCCCTTTTCAGTCAGGACGTATTCCTTATATGCGCTGCCATCCGATGCCGGTAAAATCTCGAAAATACCGATCTCGACCAGGTGCTTCAGGCGCGCGGCAAGGATATTTTTGGCCAGCCCTAAATTTTTTTGAAACTCGCTGAATCTCCGTACATCGTCAAATGCTTCGCGGATAATCATCAGGCACCAGCGTTCACCAATTGATTCCAACGTTCTCGCCACCGGACATTCACTGGTTCTGAGTGATTCCTGTTTTGCCATCTGCGCGCTCCTCATCAATCTGTCTACTAATGCTAGCTTAATCTTCCGTTTTACCAGTTGCAAAAAAAAACCACTATGGCTATTTCTATAGGTAAACGAGTTTTAAAAAGCAACCAGATAGAAGGTCTCTTATGAAAGATAAGACAAGCAGGTGTACCGGCCACGGAATTCAAACCGCGTCAGCCCCTGACGCGATGCTCACCGCAGGGATAACGACGTTGTTTTCACTGACCTGCGCGCTGGCGGTAGCCAACGTTTATTCAGCTCAACCTTTACTCGACTCGATGGCGGTCAGCCTCAAGGTGGCGCCAGGCATGATTGGCGGCGTCATCACCGCTACGCAGTTGGGCTATGCCATTGGCTTACTGTTCCTGGTTCCGCTCGGGGACTGGCTGAACCGTAAATACGTGGCGATGACTCAGCTGTTGCTTTCAGCGGCGGCGTTAGTTGTAGCAGGGTTATCCCCCAATATAGCCACTCTGCTTGGCGCCATGCTGATCGTTGGCCTGATGGCCGTTGTGGTGCAGTTGATGGTGGCGTGGGTGGCAATACTGGCGACACCGCAGAAACGAGGCCAGGCGGTGGGTACCCTGACCAGCGGAATTGTTTCAGGCATCCTGTTGTCTCGGTTTATCTCAGGCGCGATAGCCGATATTGCCGGCTGGCGAGCCGTTTATCTCACGGCTGCCTGTATGATGCTGTTGATGGCCGGTGTCGTCTGGAAGGTCATGCCTTCGCCCTCAAAGCAATCGCAGCCACAAAAGTCCACCTACCTTTCCTTATTGAAGTCAGTGTTTCAGCTATATATCACTGAACCGCAACTGAGAAAGCGCGGCATCCTGGCGCTTCTTATCTTCGCCGCCTTCAGCATGCTATGGACAACTATGGTCATGCCGCTTACCGCCCTTTCCCTCTCGCACACCCAGGCGGGGATGTTTGGCTTAGCCGGCCTCGCTGGCGTGCTGGCCGCCTCAAGAGCGGGAAAGTGGGCTGACCAGGGATGGGCTCAGCGTACTACCGGCTTGGCGCTGGCGCTGCTGGCTCTCTCATGGCTGCCTATCGCCTATGTTGAAACCTCTTTGCTCTGGCTGTTAGTTGGCGTCATTGCGCTGGACTTTGCGGTACAGGCCGTACATGTCTCTAACCAGAGCCTGATTATTGCCGCCAGGCCTGCAGCGGCAAGCCGCCTGGTTGGGGCTTACATGTGTTTTTATTCGCTGGGTAGCGCGGCAGGGGCTATCGTTGCCACACAGCTTTATTCCCACTGGGGATGGCAGGCGGTATGCCTTGCGGGTGCCGCGGTCAGCGCGTGTGCTTTTCTTGTCTGGTCAGGATCGCGTCGATCATGACATTCGGCCCCTGTTTTGAAGGGGCCAGTCAAAAAGCGCGTAAAAATGACCTGATTGCCCCCAGCTGTTTGTATCGCATAGATTTTTTCAATGCTTTTAAACAGTTATGCTCATGTTGTATAATGACGTGCACTTTAACTAAAAAAAGAGTGCGACCATGATTGATTCCTCATTGCCATTAACCGACATTCACCGCCACCTTGACGGTAACATCCGGGCCCAAACCATCCTCGATCTTGGCCGCGAGTTTAATATCACCCTTCCCGCTACCACCCTTGACACGCTGCGTCCCCACGTCCAGGTCACCAGCCTGGAGCCCGATCTGGTCAGTTTTCTCGCCAAGCTCGACTGGGGGGTGAAAGTCCTGGCCTCGCTGGAAGCCTGCCGTCGCGTGGCGTATGAGAACGTCGAAGACGCGGCGCGCAATGGCCTGCACTACGTGGAGCTGCGCTTCTCCCCACGCTATATGGCGATGACCCACCAGTTGCCGGTTGACGGCGTGGTAGAGGCAGTGATCGCCGGGGTACGTGAGGGGTGCCGCGATTTTCAGGTCGACGCCCGCCTGATCGGCATTTTGAGCCGCACCTTTGGCGAAGCGGCCTGTCAGGAAGAGCTGGCGGCGCTGCTCGCCCACCGCGATGGCATCACCGCCCTCGACCTCGCTGGCGATGAGCTGGGCTTCCCGGGGGCGCTGTTCCTCAGTCATTTTAACCAGGCCCGCGATGCCGGGTGGCATATCACCGTTCACGCTGGCGAAGCGGCCGGCCCGGAAAGTATCTGGCAGGCCATTCGTGAGCTGGGCGCCGAGCGTATCGGCCACGGGGTAAAAGCGGTACAGGATCCCGCCCTGATGGACTATCTGGCCGAGCACCGCATCGGGATTGAATCCTGTCTCACCTCGAACGTGCAAACCAGCACCGTACCCTCTCTGGCCCAGCATCCGCTGAAGCAGTTCCTTGAGCACGGCGTGCTGGCGAGCCTCAACACTGACGATCCGGCGGTCCAGGGGGTCGATATTATCCACGAATACACCGTGGCGGCGCCGGCGGCGGGCCTGAGCCGGGAGCAGATCCGCCAGGCCCAGATCAATGGTCTGACCCAGGCGTTTCTGAGCGAACAGGAAAAAGCCGCGCTCATTCAGCGGGTGGCTAAAGGCTGATAGCCGGCCCGGCAGCCGCGCTGCCGGGCTATCTCTTACACAAGGCTGAGCGTGGCGCGATGCCGGGCCGACTCGATACCGAGCTCAAGCAGGGTCATGATTTGAATCGCCTCGCTGGCCGGAACCGGGTTTTCTCCCACCCCATTGAGCGCATCGCGGATAGCGGCATAGTAAGCGGGATAATTGCCCGGTAGCGTCAGCCATGTCTCCTCGCTACGTTCGTCGCCTTCGGCGCGGGTCAGGGTACCGTCACGCATATCATACCCCCAGTCCTCCTGCGGCAAACGCTCGCCATTTTTCAGCCGCTCCTCCTGCGGGTCGAGACCGTACTTGATAAAGCTGGCCCGCGAGCCGTGGACGATAAAGCGCGCGCTCTCCGCGGCGGCGAGCAATGTGCCGTGCAGCACCACCCGCCGCTGTGGATAGGCCAGCACCGCGTGAAAATAGTCGGTGGATTGCGCGCCGGGCCGAAGTTGAGCGAGATCCACCGTGATGCTCACCGGCAGACCAAACAGCACCACCGCCTGGTCGAGCAGATGCGGTCCGAGATCATACCAAATTCCACTCCCGGGGCCCGCCTGTTCCCGCCAGCGCTGGCGTACCTGCGGGCGGAAGCGGTCGAAATGGGATTCGAAGTAACACACCTCTCCCAGCAGGCCTTCGTCGATTAACGTTCTGACCGTTAAGAAATCACTGTCCCAGCGCCGATTGTGAAATACCGACAGCACCCGGCCACAGTGCTTCGCCAGGCTCTCCAGCTCACGAGCCTGTGACAGTGTCACGGTAAAGGGTTTATCCACCACCACGTGCTTACCGGCCTCCAGCGCCGCTTTCGCCAGTGGGAAGTGGGTGTCGTTCGGCGTGGCGATGACCACCAGATCGATCTCCGGGTCGTTCAGCAATTCACCCGCCGCATTGACCACCTTCGCGCCAGGCCAGTCGGCATGAACTTTGGCCGCGCCGCTGCTGGAGACCGTCGTCAGCGCCAGGCCCGGCGTGCCGCTGATTAATGGCGCGTGAAACGTTTTGCTGGCATAGCCATAGCCCACCAGCCCCACCCGGATCGCATCACTCATTTAACCGCCTCTCTTATTCAGCTGATGTCAATATCTGACTAATGAGAATATTCTTACAAAACGTGAATAAAACTTATCATTTTTTCACTTAAGGTTTTAACGCATGCGTGCAAAATCAGACAGATACCCCTTGTGATCTGCTGACCATAGAGTAACATTTCCCACTGTGTTCAAAGGATATTGAAGTGTTATGACGACTGTTTTTACTCGTATTGTAGAACTTATTGGCTGGATTGTTTTTGGGATTTCCGCACTGCTTTTGGTTATCGCGCACCATATTGATAACTACCAGTCGCCACCGCCAGCGGATGTGGTGCAGACAAAGTAGCGCCGCCGTGAAACAGTGACCCGCTTCGCAACCGTGCAACCGGTTTCAGAAACCGGTTGCACAGTTATCCTTGCTTTGATTACACTCCCTCTATCATCAGACTGGGAGTTTTTTCATGGCCGCTTTTCCGCAACATTTTCTATGGGGTGCCGCTACCGCAGCGTATCAGGTTGAAGGTGGGCACGACGCTGACGGTAAAGGACCGTCAATCTGGGATATCTACTCTCACCTGCCGGGAACCACCTTTGAAGGGACCACCGGCGATATCGCCGTCGATCACTATCACCGTTTTCGCGAAGACGTGGCGTTGATGGCCGAGATGGGCCTGCAGAGCTATCGCTTTTCCATCTCCTGGCCGCGCCTGCTGCCCACCGGGCGCGGCGAGGTTAATGAAGCAGGCGTGCAGTTTTATAGCGATCTGATCGATGAACTGCTGGCGCATAATATTGAGCCGATGATTACCCTCTATCACTGGGACCTGCCGCAGGCCCTGCAGGATGAGGGCGGCTGGGAAGCACGCAGCACCGCCGAAGCCTTCGCCGAGTACGCCCGCCTCTGCTACGCCCGCTTTGGTTCGCGGGTGAAGCTGTGGGCTACCTTTAACGAGACCATCGTCTTTATCGGCCACGGCTACATTAACGGCCTGCATCCGCCGGCCGTTCGCGATCCGGCGCGCGCCATCCAGGCCTGTCATCACGTGTTTATCGCCCATGCGCTGGCGGTGAAGGCGTTTCGCGAGATGGCCGTGGCGGGCGAGATTGGTTTCGTCAATGTGCTGCAGCCGCATACCCCGCTCACCGACAGCGAGGCGGACAGGCAGGCTACCGACCTGGCTGACGCCATCCATACCCACTGGCTGTACGATCCGGTGCTAAAAGGCACCTATCCTGCTGCCCTGCTGGCGCAGACTCAAGCCCTGTGGGGAGTACCGCGCTTTGCTCCAGGCGACGACGCGCTGCTGCGAGACAACCGCTGTGACTTTATCGGTCTGAATTACTATCGTCGGGAAACGGTATCCGCCCAGCCGCCCGAAATCCCCACCGGCGGCGAGCCTGGCGTGGAGGGGTTATTCTATTTCGTGCGTAATCCGCAGAGCACTTATACCGAATGGGGCTGGGAGATCTGGCCGCAGGGGCTAACCGACGGCATTATGATGATCAAGGCGCGCTATGGCGATATCCCGATCTATATCACCGAGAATGGCCTGGGAGCGAAAGACCCGATTATTGCCGGTGAGGTGGTCGACGATCCGCGAATCGACTACCTGAGCAGCCATATTGGCGCTCTGGAAAAGGCGCTGGCGCAGGGAGCTGACGTTCGCGGCTATTATCCCTGGTCGTTTATCGATCTGCTTAGCTGGCTCAACGGATATCAAAAGCAATATGGCTTTGTCTATGTGGACCACCAGCAAAATCTGGCACGGAAACGAAAGAAGAGTTTTTATTGGTACAAATCTGTTATTGCCAGTCGCGGCGAACAGCGTTAATCTTCTCCTGCGGGCGCCATTCGGCGCCCGGTCTGATTTAGAATATTCTTAAACATCTCCCTGCTCTTCAAGGCTGGCTTTGCCCCTTGTCATGGGTTTATATAACCTGAAACATTCCACGCGGCCCCGGCAGAAGGCGCCGTTGGTTGAGAGTAGGTTTAGTGAATGCTGATAATATTCAACGTAATTATTCCGATTATAAAATGGATACGAAAATGACCGTTCTGGACTATTTATTAAAATTCCGCAAAATCAGTTCGCTGGAAAGTCTTGAAAAACTATTTGATCACCTTAACTACTCCCTGACTGACACCGAAGAGATCGTTAATATGTATCGCGCCGCCGATCACCGCCGGGCAGAGCTGGTTTCCGGCGGTAAATTGTTCGATGTGGGCCAGGTGCCTAAATCCGTTTGGCGATTCGTGCAGTAAGACTGTCATCCTTCACGCCAGTTGCTTATACTTCCCGGCCTGCTTTTATATACTGGCGTTAAATAGGGGAGAACCATGACGTCTCAATCTGCGGAACGCATCGGCGGATGGCTGCTGGCACCGCTGGCCTGGTTGCTGGTGGCGCTGCTGAGCGCCTCGTTATCGCTGCTGTTTTTTGCCAATGCCCTCATGTCGCCGCAAACCTGGGCCCTGCTGCGCGCCATGAGCACCGGACACATGGCGCTGTGGGTCGCCTCGTTGCTGTTTGCCCTCGCCATGTGGTTTTATACGCTCTGGCTGACCATCGCCTTTTTCAAGCGGCGCTCGCTGGTGCCGAAACACTATATTATCTGGCTGCTCATTACGCTGCTGCTGGCGATAAAGGCGTTTGCCTTCTCCCCCGTTTCGGATGTCCTTGCACTGCGTCAGCTACTGTTTCCGCTGCTGGCCGCCGCGCTGCTGGCGCCCTATTTTCGCCGTTCACAGCGGGTAAAACGGACCTTTGTTAATCCGTAATAACCCCACACTTAACCTGTTGTCGCCGGTATCGTTTTATTCGATAATAAGCGGCTTTTTTTCGTTTCAGGTCGCATGATGGCTGATTATTTACTGCTCTTTATCGGTACTGTCCTTGTCAATAACTTCGTTTTGGTGAAGTTCCTTGGCCTGTGTCCGTTTATGGGGGTTTCCAAAAAGCTGGAAACCGCAATGGGGATGGGGCTCGCCACCACCTTCGTGATGACCCTGGCCTCTATTTGCGCCTGGCTGATTGATACCTGGATCCTTATCCCGCTAAATCTGGTTTATTTACGTACCCTGGCCTTTATTCTGGTTATCGCCGTGGTGGTTCAGTTCACTGAGATGGTTGTGCGTAAAACCAGCCCGGCGCTCTATCGCCTGCTGGGCATCTTTTTGCCCCTTATCACCACCAACTGCGCGGTGCTCGGGGTGGCGCTGCTGAACATCAACCTGGGCCACAATTTCCTGCAGTCGGCGCTGTACGGCTTTGCCGCCGCCGTCGGCTTCTCGCTGGTGATGGTGCTGTTCGCGGCGATCCGCGAGCGTCTGGTGGTGGCCGATGTCCCCGCGCCGTTCCGCGGTAATGCCATCGCGCTGATTACCGCCGGTTTAATGTCTCTGGCCTTTATGGGCTTTAGTGGTTTGGTGAAGTTGTAATGAGCGCAGTCTGGATAGCCGTGATCGCCATCAGCCTGTTGGGGCTGATTTTCGGCTTAATACTGGGGTATGCGTCGCGCCGTTTCGCGGTGCAGGACGACCCGGTGGTGGAAAAAATTGATGAACTGTTACCGCAGAGCCAATGTGGGCAGTGCGGCTACCCTGGTTGCCGCCCCTATGCGGAAGCGGTGGGGGTGCAGGGTGAGAAAATTAATCGCTGCGCGCCGGGTGGCGAAGCGGTGATGTTAAAAATCGCCGCCTTGCTCAACGTCGACCCGCAGCCTGTCGACGGCGACGAGCAGGCAGCCGAGCCGGCCCGCATGCTCGCCGTAATTGACGAACCGAACTGCATCGGCTGCACCAAATGTATTCAGGCGTGTCCCGTGGATGCCATTGTCGGGGCGACCCGCGCCATGCATACCGTGATGAGCGACCTGTGCACCGGCTGCAACCTATGCGTTGCCCCCTGCCCGACCCAGTGCATTTCACTCGTTCCGGTGGCGACCACCCCGGAGACCTGGAAATGGGATCTGCACACGATCCCGGTGCGAAATATTCCTGTGGAACAACATGTTTAAGCTATTTTCCGCTTTCCGAAAAGACAAAGTCTGGGATTTTAACGGCGGTATTCACCCGCCGGAGATGAAAACCCAGTCAAACGGCACCCCGCTGCGCCAGGTTTCCCTGCCGCAGCGCTTTGTGATCCCGCTGAAGCAGCACATCGGCGCCGAAGGCGAACTGTGCGTCAAAGTAGGCGACCGGGTGCTGCGCGGCCAGCCGCTAACCCGCGGTTGGGGAAGAATGCTGCCGGTTCACGCCCCCACCTCCGGCACCGTTGCCGCTATCGCCCCGCACACCACCGCCCATCCATCCGCGCTGGCGGAGATGAGCGTGATCATTGACGCCGACGGCGAAGACCGCTGGATCGAACGCGACGGCTGGAGCGACTACCAGACCCGCACACGTGAAGCGCTGATTGAGCGCATCCACCAGTTTGGCGTTGCCGGCCTCGGCGGCGCCGGCTTCCCCACCGGCAGTAAACTGCGCGGCGGCGGCGATAAAATTAAAACGCTGATCATTAACGCCGCCGAGTGCGAACCCTATATCACGGCGGACGACCGCCTGATGCAGGACTGCGCGGCGCAGATTGTCGAAGGGATCCGCATCCTCGCCCACATTCTGCAGCCTGACGAGGTGCTGATAGGCATTGAAGACAATAAGCCGCAGGCCATCTCCATGCTGCGGGCTGTACTCTGCGACGCCCATGGCATTTCGCTGCGCGTGATCCCCACCAAATACCCCTCCGGTGGCGCCAAGCAGCTCACCCAGATTCTCACCGGCAAACAGGTGCCGCACGGCGGTCGTTCTTCGGACATTGGCGTGCTAATGCAGAACGTCGGTACAGCCTACGCGGTGAAACGCGCGGTAATTGACGGCGAACCGTTAACCGAGCGCGTGGTCACCCTCACCGGCGAGGCGGTAACCCGGCCGGGCAATGTCTGGGCGCGCCTTGGCACGCCGGTGCGCCATCTGTTGAACGACGCCGGATTCTGCGCCAGCGCTGAGCCGATGGTGATCATGGGCGGCCCGCTGATGGGCTTTACTCTGCCGGGGCTCGACGTCCCGGTAGTGAAGATCACCAACTGTCTGTTAGCGCCCTCCGCCAGCGAAATGGGCGAGCCGCAGGAAGAAAAAGGCTGCATTCGCTGTAGCGCCTGCGCCGACGCCTGCCCGGCCGATCTGCTGCCACAGCAGCTGTACTGGTTCAGTAAAGGCCAGCAGCACGATAAAGCCACCGCTCACAATCTGGCGGACTGCATCGAATGCGGCGCGTGCGCGTGGGTATGCCCAAGCAATATTCCGCTGGTGCAGTACTTCCGCCAGGAGAAAGCCGAGATCGCGGCGATTCGTCTGGAAGAGCAGCGCGCTGCGGAAGCCAAGGCGCGATTCGAGGCCCGACAGGCGCGCCTGGAGCGTGAGAAAGCGGCCCGCGCCGAGCGGCATAAAAAAGCCGCCGTCCAGCCAGCCGCCAAAGATCAGGATGCGATTAACGCCGCCCTGGCCCGGGTACGTGATAAACAGCGCGACGCCGCGCAGCCTATCGTGATTCAGGCCGGCGCCAAACCGGACAACAGCGAGGCGATTGCCGCCCGCGAAGCGCGGAAGGCCGAAGCCCGGGCGCGTAAAGCACAGCAGCAGTCCGCGCCGGTGGAAACTCCGTCGACCGACGCAGCCGATCCCCGCAAGGCGGCGGTGGAAGCCGCCATCGCCCGCGCCAAAGCGCGCAAAGCCGAACAGCAGGCCGCGCCGGCGGAAACCCCGGCGGCCGAGCCGGTCGACCCGCGCAAGGCGGCGGTGGAAGCCGCTATCGCCCGCGCCAAAGCGCGCAAAGCCGAACAGCAGGCCGCGCCGGCGGAAACCCCGCCAGCCGAGGCGGTCGCCCCCCGCAAGGCGGCGGTGGAAGCCGCCATCGCCCGCGCCAAAGCGCGCAAAGCCGAACAGCAGGCTGCCCAGGCGGAAGCCCCGCAAGCCGAGCCGGTCGACCCGCGCAAGGCGGCGTTGGAAGCCGCTATCGCCCGCGCCAAAGCGCGCAAAGCTGAACAGCAGGCCGCGCCGGCGGAAGCCCCGCCAGCCGAGCCGGTCGACCCGCGCAAGGCCGCGGTGGAGGCCGCTATCGCTCGCGCCAAAGCGCGCAAAGCCGAACAGCAGGCTGCCCAGGCGGATATTGCGTCAACCGCAGCCAATGACGACCCACGCAAAGCGGCCGTCGCCGCGGCGATCGCTCGCGTTCAGGCGCGCAAAGCAACACAGCAGGCAGTTAACGAGGAATAAATGGTTTTCAGAATCGCAAGCTCCCCCTATACCCATAACCAGCGGCAGACCTCGCGCATTATGCTGCTGGTGCTGCTCGCCGCCGTGCCTGGTATTGTGATCCAGACGTGGTTTTTCGGCTGGGGCACCCTCCTGCAGATTGTCCTCGCCGCCCTGACGGCCTGGGCAACGGAAGCCGCTATTCTCAAACTGCGCAAACAGCCTGTTGCGGCCACCCTGAGGGATAACTCCGCCCTGCTCACCGGCCTGCTGCTGGCGGTGAGTATTCCGCCGCTGGCCCCCTGGTGGATGGTGGTGCTCGGCACCGCCTTTGCCGTAGTGATCGCCAAGCAGTTGTACGGTGGACTCGGCCATAACCCTTTCAACCCGGCGATGATCGGCTATGTCGTGCTGCTGATTTCGTTCCCAGTGCAGATGACCTCCTGGCTGCCTTCTTACGAGATTGCCGCCCATATCCCGACGTTCAGCGATACGCTGCAGATGATCTTCACCGGTCATACCGCCGTCGGAGACGACATGGCCACCCTGCGGCTGGGTATCGACGGCATCAGTCAGGCCACCCCGCTGGATACTTTTAAAACCTCCCTGCATTCCGGGCATAGCGTCCAGCAGGTACTGCAGTTGCCGGTTTACGGCGGCGTTCTGGCGGGGCTGGGCTGGCAGTGGGTGAATATCGCCTGGCTGGCGGGCGGTCTGTTCCTGCTGTGGCAGAAGGCGATCCGCTGGCATATACCGGTCAGCTTCCTCGTCAGCCTTGGCCTGTGCGCAACCCTCGGCTGGATCTTCTCGCCGCAGAGTCTGGCCTCGCCGCAGATGCATTTATTCTCCGGGGCCACCATGCTTGGCGCCTTCTTTATTCTGACCGACCCGGTGACGGCCTCGACAACCAACCGCGGACGTCTGATCTTCGGCGCCCTCGCCGGCCTGCTGGTGTGGCTTATTCGCAGCTTCGGCGGTTACCCGGACGGTGTGGCGTTTGCCGTTCTGCTGGCGAATATTACCGTGCCGCTGATCGATTACTACACGCGCCCGCGCGTGTATGGCCACCGTTGAGAGAACGATGATGTTAAAAACGATGCGAAAACACGGCGTCACGTTGGCGCTTTTTGCCGCCGGCTCCACCGGGCTAACGGCGGCGATCAATGAGCTGACCAAAAGCACCATCGACCAGCAGGCGGCCCTGCAGCAGAAAGCGTTATTCGACCAGGTTTTACCTGCCGACCGCTATAATAACGATCTGCTCAAGAGCTGCTATCTGGTCAGCGCCCCGGCGCTGGGCAAAGGCCAGCATAAAGTGTGGATCGCCAAAAATAACGACCAGCCGATTGGCGCGGTCATGGAAGCCACCGCGCCGGACGGCTATTCCGGAGCGATCCAGCTGCTGGTGGCCGCCGATTTTAGCGGCACGGTCCTCGGCACCCGCGTGACCGAGCATCATGAGACCCCGGGTCTGGGGGATAAAATCGAGCTTCGCCTGTCGGACTGGATCACCCATTTTGCCGGGAAAGTCATCCACGGTCAGGGCGACAGCCATTGGGCGGTCAAAAAAGACGGCGGCGATTTTGACCAGTTCACCGGCGCCACCATCACCCCCCGGGCGGTGGTCAATGCCGTTAAGCGCGCAGGCCTGTATGCACAAACGCTGCCTGCGCAACTTCCTGAATTCAGCGCCTGTGGAGAGTAACCATGAGCGAAGTTAAAGACGTCATCGTCCAGGGTCTGTGGAAAAACAACTCCGCTCTGGTTCAGCTGTTAGGGATGTGTCCCCTGCTGGCAGTCACCTCGACGGCCACCAACGCCCTTGGGCTGGGTCTGGCGACCACCCTGGTGCTGACCCTGACCAACCTGACCATCTCCAGCCTGCGCCGCTGGACCCCGGCGGAGATCCGCATCCCGATTTACGTGATGATCATCGCCTCGGTAGTGAGCGTGGTGCAGATGCTGATCAACGCTTATGCGTTCGGTCTGTATCAGTCTCTGGGGATATTTATCCCGCTTATCGTCACCAACTGCATCGTGGTAGGCCGTGCCGAAGCCTTTGCCGCCAAAAAAGGGCCGGCGCTGTCGGCGCTGGACGGTTTCTCTATCGGTATGGGGGCCACCTGCGCGATGTTCGTGCTGGGCTCCCTGCGCGAAATCCTCGGCAATGGCACGCTGTTTGACGGCGCCGACAGCCTGCTTGGCAGCTGGGCAAAGGTGCTGCGCATCGAGGTTTTCCATACGGACACCCCTTTCCTGCTGGCTATGCTGCCGCCAGGCGCCTTTATTGGCCTCGGCATGATGCTGGCGGTAAAATACCTTATCGATGAACGTAGCAAGCAGCGGAAGGCGCAGGCGGCCCGGGCCGACGCTGTCGCCCCGTCTGACGCGACAGGGAAAGCGTAACATGAACAAAGCCAAACGCCTGGCGATCCTGACCAGGCTGCGGGACAATGATCCCCACCCCACCACCGAGCTGCACTTCAGCTCGCCGTTTGAGCTGCTGATTGCCGTCCTGCTCTCGGCGCAGGCAACCGACGTGAGCGTCAATAAAGCGACAGCCAAACTCTACCCGGTGGCCAACACGCCCGCGGCGATGCTGGCGCTGGGGGTGGAGGGCGTGAAATCCTATATCAAGACCATCGGCCTGTTTAACAGCAAAGCGGAAAACGTCATCAAAACCTGCCGTATCCTGCTGGAGCAGCACAACGGCGAGGTACCAGAGGACAGAGCGGCGCTGGAGGCATTGCCCGGCGTGGGCCGCAAAACCGCCAACGTGGTGCTGAATACCGCCTTTGGCTGGCCGACGATCGCCGTGGATACCCATATCTTCCGTGTTTGCAACCGGACGCAATTCGCTCCCGGGAAAAACGTCGAACAGGTTGAAGAGAAGCTTCTGAAGGTCGTTCCCGCCGAGTTTAAGGTCGACTGCCATCACTGGCTTATTCTGCACGGCCGTTACACCTGTATCGCTCGCAAGCCGCGCTGCGGCTCTTGCCTGATTGAAGACCTTTGCGAATTCAAAGACAAAGTCTACGCCTGAGCGCCTTTCTCACGACCATAGCCTCACTCTGGGTTATGGTCCGCATTTAGCTATTTAACCCGCCGTTAACACCGCATAAACCGCATTTTGCTGGGCAATTATCCGGTTATATAACAAACAACTAGCTCATTCATTTTTTATCAACGCAAAATTTCTATACATTTGTGATCCAGATCATGCTCGCAACTCAATGTTGAACGAATGTTATGAAAATGGAAATTAAAGTCAGGTAATACAACGGCTGAGCAAAGATTGCCAGGATAATAGCCCATGAATTTTTAGGATAATGGACCATATCACTACCTCACTGCGCGATCAGCAGAATATATCGCCATTTTGACGAAAAGTGGGCAATCAAAAAGATAAAAATATCAACGATAACGTAACGGTGAAATTTAACTCTAGATAACATTCATATGTCCGGAGCATTATGCCACCCTGATTATGTGTAACAGATTATTACAAAAGCCTTGCCTGATGCGCCAGGATAGTGAACATTACCTGCCGTTTTCCCTCCAAGAATAACTATAAAGGCGGCGGTCCAACGAGATTGCGCCCCGAACACCCCCCAGTAAATATGGGATGTAAAAAAAGAGGTATATGTGTCTACTGCAAACAATAAACCAGCAGAAAGCGTGAGTCTGAACGCTTTCAAACAACCACGCGCGTTCTATCTCATTTTCTCGATCGAGTTGTGGGAGCGTTTTGGTTACTACGGCCTGCAAGGGATCATGGCCGTTTACCTGGTAAAACAGCTGGGTATGTCGGAAGCGGATTCCATTACTCTGTTCTCCTCCTTTAGCGCGCTGGTTTATGGCCTGGTCGCCATTGGCGGCTGGCTGGGCGATAAAGTGCTGGGTACTAAACGCGTCATTATGCTGGGCGCTATCGTGTTGGCCATCGGCTATGCGCTGGTCGCCTGGTCCGGCCATGACGCCGCTATCGTCTATATGGGTATGGCGACTATCGCCGTCGGTAACGGCCTGTTTAAAGCCAACCCGTCTTCCCTGCTCTCTACCTGCTATGACAAAAACGACCCGCGTCTGGACGGTGCATTTACCATGTACTACATGTCCATCAACATCGGTTCGTTCTTCTCGATGCTGGCAACTCCGTGGCTGGCCGCGCGTTTCGGCTGGAGCGTCGCCTTCGCCCTGAGCGTGGTGGGGATGGTGATCACCATCATCAACTTCGCCTTCTGCCAGAAATGGGTGAAACAGTACGGTTCGAAACCGGACTTTGCCCCGGTGCATATGGGTAAACTGCTGGCGACCATCGCTGGCGTGGTGGTGCTGGTCGCTATCGCGACCTGGCTGCTGCACAACCAGGGTATCGCACGCATGGCGCTGGGCGTCATCGCGCTGGGTATCGTGGTGATTTTCGCCAAAGAAGCGATGGGCCTGAAAGGTGCCGCGCGTCGGAAAATGATCGTCGCCTTCCTGCTGATGGTAGAAGCGATCGTCTTCTTCGTACTGTACAGCCAGATGCCGACCTCTCTGAACTTCTTCGCTATCCGCAACGTGGAGCACTCGATCCTCGGCATCGCCTTCGAGCCGGAACAGTATCAGGCGCTGAACCCGTTCTGGATCATGATTGGTAGCCCTATTCTGGCCGCCATCTATAACAAGATGGGCGATCGCCTGCCGATGCCGCACAAGTTCGCTATCGGTATGGTGCTGTGCTCCGGCGCGTTCCTCGTCCTGCCTTTAGGGGCGAAGTTCGCCAGCGACGCTGGTATCGTCTCGGTTAACTGGCTGATCCTGAGCTATGCGCTGCAGTCTATCGGTGAGCTGATGATTTCCGGCCTCGGCCTGGCGATGGTCGCTCAGCTGGTTCCTCAGCGTCTGATGGGCTTCATTATGGGCAGCTGGTTCCTCACCACCGCCGGTGCGGCAATCATCGCCGGGAAAATCGCCAACCTGATGGCGGTACCGGAAAACGTCACCGATCCGCTGGTGTCGCTGGAAGTGTACGGCCACGTGTTCCTGCAGATCGGTATCGTCACCGCGGTCATCGCCGCTCTGATGCTGCTGACCGCGCCGAAGCTGAACCGAATGACTCAGGACGACAGCGCGGACGTAAAAGCACGCGAAACCGCGGCAGCCTGACGCCGCAGGGAAAACCAATTATTTTTAAGCCGCTAACGTTATGTTAGCGGCTTTTTTTTTACCCCTGGCGGGACTAACATACAGAAAACTGCAGCCACGAGGAGTAACGCATGAAACTGTTCTACAAACCCGGCGCCTGTTCCCTCGCCTCACACATCGCCCTGCGCGAAAGCGGCCTGGATTTCACTTTGCAGAGCGTGGATCTGGCAAGGAAACAGCTGGAAAACGGGGAAGATTATCTGCTGATCAACCCGAAAGGTCAGGTGCCGGCGCTGCTGCTGGATGATGACATCCTGCTCACCGAGGGCGTGGCTATTATGCAGTACATCGCCGATCAGGTGCCGGACCGCCATCTGCTGGCGCCCGTGGGCTCCGTTGCCCGTTACCAGACCCTGGAATGGCTGAACTACGTGGCTACCGAACTGCATAAAGGCTTTACGCCGCTCTTCCGCCCGGACACCCCGGAAGACTATAAGCCCGTTGCCCGCGCGTTGCTCGAGAAAAAACTGCAGTACGTGGATGCCTCGCTGGCGGATAAACAGTGGCTGACCGGCCATCGCTTCACCATCGCCGATGGTTATCTGTTCACGGTGCTGCGCTGGGGCTATGCGATTAAACTGGATATGGCCGCCTGCGGTCATATCGGCAGCTGGATGGCGCAGGTGGCGGCGCGTCCGGCAGTGGCTGACGCACTGGCGGCGGAAGGCTTAAAGTAAGACCAGACTCTGCCCGGCGGTCTGCCGGGCAGAGTCAGAAAGTTACAGCCGGGTAGCGCTGAAGCAGTGCTCCGGCACGGCAATACGATCCTGCGCCGCCACCACCTGCAGTTCATACTCCTGCATGTTTTTGGTGGTCAACATGATCTCGTACACCGCGGCGGTGACGTGCTCAAGCGCGTCGCGCAGGCTGGCGCCCTGCAGCAGTTTCACCAACAGCAGACCGCTGGTCACATCACCAACGCCCACCGGCTGACGCAGGCCAAAATCCACCAGCGGCCGGCTGATATGCCAGGCTTCCTCTGCGGTCACCAGCAGCATCTCAAAGCGGTCCATGCTCATGCCGGCGCGGGAAAGATGCTTAACCAGCACCACCTCCGGCCCCTGGACAATCAGCTCCCGCGCGGCGGCCACCGCCTCGCTCACGCTGGCGACCGGATGACCGCAGAGGATCTCCAGCTCCACCAGATTAGGCGCAATGATATCGCTGGCCGGCAGCGCGTAGCGCACGTGGAATTCCGCCACGCCCGGGGCGACGATGCAGCCCTTCTCCGGATGGCCCATCACCGGGTCACAAAAATACTTCGCCGCCGGATTGGCCGCTTTTACCTGACGCACGATGCCCAGGATATGCTCGCCCTGTTCAGCAGAACCGAGATAGCCGCTCAGTACCGCATCGCAGGTCTGCAGCTTGTCGATGTCGGCGATGCCCTGGACGATCTCCGTCAGGTGCGAAGGCGGCATCACACAGCCGGTCCATTTGCCGTACTGCGTATGGTTAGAGAACTGTACGGTATTGAGGGGCCAGACATTGGCACCCAGGCGGCGCATCGGGAACTCGGCGGCACTGTTGCCGGCGTGGCCAAACACCACGTGAGACTGAATGGCGAGGATGTTCTTCATTTTCTTACCACAACCCTAAAAAGAAAAAGGGCGTGGTTTCCCACGCCCTGGTAGTATTTTTTTATTTCCAGCAGACCAGGCAGTAATTCTTCTTACCGCGGCGCAGCAAGGTGTAGCGACCAAACAGGCGATCGCTGTCAGCAAAAACATATTCCGGATCGGCCTGTTTTTCACCGTTGATGGTCACCGCGTTAGAGGCGACGGTTTTACGCGCCTGGCCGCGGGACGGCTGCAGCTCGGAATCCACCAGCGCCTGCAGCAGATCGGCGCCTTTTTCCATCTCGATCATCGGCACGCCGTCCTGAGCCAGCTGTTCGAAGTCAGCTTCGCTGAGGTCGCTCAGGTTGCCGTTGAACAGGCTCTCGGTAATGCGTTTCGCCGCTTCCAGACCCTCTTCGCCATGCACCAGACGCGTCACCTGCTCTGCCAGCACGTACTGGGCGCGCGGCGCTTTACCGCTGTTTTTATCTTCTTCTTCCAGGGCATTGATCTCTGCAATGTCCATGAAGGTGAAGAACTTGAGGAAGCGATAGACGTCAGCATCCGCGGTGTTGATCCAGAACTGATAGAATTTATACGGACTGGTCTTTTTCGGATCCAGCCACACGGCGCCGCCCTCGGTTTTACCGAACTTGGTGCCGTCCGCTTTGGTAATCAGCGGCACGGTGAGGCCAAACACCTGGTTCTGGTGCAGACGACGGGTCAGATCGATACCGGAGGTAATGTTGCCCCACTGGTCGGAGCCGCCAATCTGCAGCGCCACGCCGTGCAGTTTGTTCAGACAGGCGAAGTCGTAACCCTGCAGCAGATTGTAGGAGAACTCGGTAAAGGAGATGCCCTGATCGTCACGATTCAGGCGTTGCTTCACCGCTTCTTTATTGATCATCTGGTTAACAGAGAAGTGTTTACCGATATCGCGCAGGAAGGTCAGCACGTTCATGCTGCCAAACCAGTCATAGTTGTTCGCCGCGATCGCCGAGTTGTCGCCGCAGTCAAAATCAAGGAACGGGGCTACCTGTTTGCGGATTTTATCCACCCACTCCTGCACGGTATCCTCGGTATTCAGCTTACGCTCAGCGGCTTTAAAGCTTGGGTCGCCAATCAGACCGGTAGCGCCGCCCACCAGCGCCACAGGTTTATGACCTGCCTGCTGGAAGCGTTTCAGGCATAACAATGGAACAAGATGCCCCAAATGCAAGCTGTCAGCGGTAGGATCGAAGCCGCAATAGAGCGCGATCGGGCCTTGCGCCAGTCGCTCTGCTAACGCTTCCTCGTCCGTCACCTGGGCTACCAGCCCCCGCTCTTGCAATTGTTTAATCAAGTTACTGCTTGCCATCAAATTCTCCATGTATAAACGACTGCACCTCTGCCGGTACACGACTTTTCGCCAGATGCGAAAAGTACATAGAATAAAGCGCCGGCCCTTTCAGCGCCAGCGCTTCGATAACTAATTTCGGCAATTACGGTGCCAGGCGGTCTATTTTCCAGGCGCCGTTATCGCGCTGGTATAAAAAGCGATCGTGCAGGCGATGTTCGCCCCCCTGCCAGAACTCCATCTGCTCAATGCTGACGCGGAATCCGCCCCAGAAACTCGGCAGCGGTACTTCACCCTGCTGGAATTTCTGCTTCAGCTCGAGGAATTTGCTCTCCAGGATACCCCGAGCAGAGATCCGACTCGACTGCTTCGAGACCCAGGCGCCGATCTGGCTGTCGCGCGGGCGACTGTGGAAATATTTGACCACCTCCAGCGTGGACAGGCGTTCCGCTTTGCCGATCACCATCACCTGGCGCTCCAGCATATGCCACGGAAACAGCAGACTGACCTGCGGGTTATTTTCAATCTGATGGGCTTTGCGGCTGCCAAGGTTGGTATAAAACACCAGCCCTTTTTCGTCGTAATGCTTTAGCAGCACAATACGCTGATAAGGTTGGCCGCGTTCATCTACGGTGGCAACCACCATGGCCGTCGGGTCGGCGAGTTTCGCGTCGCAGGCCTGACGCAGCCAGCGCTCAAACAGCGGCAGAGGTTCAGCTGGAAGATCGTGGCGACGCAAACCGCCACGGGTGTATTCACGGCGCAAGTGCGCGATTTGCTGGAGTTCGTCGTTATCAGACATGGCCATTGAGGATATAGTCATAAGGTGGCGTTATTGTGCGCCCCCCGGACAGAAATCTCAACGTTTGGCGGTCTGCAGCTGGCAGTTATCGAGAACGATGCGGTCGCGCTTATAGACGGTGGCGGTATCGCCTTTCGACCAGAAGACATAGACGCCGTCGGTGTAGCGCGCTCCGGAAGCCGACAGCCCCTCTGACAGATTCAGCTGCTGATTGTCATAAATAAAACTCACCTGCTGGCGTGAGTTATTGCGATGGACCGTCAACGGTTTCTGGTCGCATTGATACTCCAGCGTGTCCGTCTGCATCCGCTCGACAAACTGGTTGTAGTAGCTACAGCCCGCCAGCATAAAAGGTACAACTGCGATAAGAATTTTTTTCATTCGTTTGCCTTCGACTTTCCCGGTCACGGAGGGCACTCCGCCCTCCGCTTAACATGTCCAGTTTACCGGTCGCGTCGTATTTAAGATTTCAGTTAACTCCGATTCTGCGGCGGGTTAGCAGGGAAAATGGCGCCCAGCACCGTGGCTTCGCTGGCGCCAGTCACAGAGGGCAGATTCCCCGGCAGGCCAGCGATGGTGCGCCAGGCCAGCCAGGCAAAGGCCAGCGCTTCCATATCATCGCCGCTGATCCCCGCTTCATCGGTGGTGGAGACTTCGGTTCCCGGCAGCAGGGCCGCCAGGCGCGCCATTAACAATGGGTTACGCGCGCCGCCGCCGCACACTAACAAACGCTCGCAGCCACCGCTTAACAATACCTGCTCACTGATGGTCACGGCGGTTAATTCCACGAGGGTTGCCTGCACATCCTGTCCGCACAGCCCCGGGTAACGAGCCAGATGCTGCTCCAGCCAGCCGTAATTGAAATATTCCCGACCGGTGCTTTTCGGCGCCGGCAAGGCAAACCACGGATCGCTCAGCATATCCTGCAGCAGCGGCAGGATCACTTTGCCTTCACTGGCCCATTGGGCGTCTTTATCGTAAGGTTTACCTTGCTTACGCCAGATCCAGGCGTCCAGCAACATATTGCCCGGCCCGGTATCATAGCCACGCACCGGCTGGCCCGGCACCAGAAGCGACACATTAGCGATCCCGCCAATATTCAGCACTATCCGCCGCTCAACGGGGTGCGCCAGCAGCGCATGATGAAAAGCCGGCACCAGCGGCGCCCCCTGCCCGCCAAGCGCCATATCACGCCGACGGAAATCCCCCACCACAGTGACGCCGGTATGGGCGGCAATCTGGTTGTTGTCGCCAATTTGCAGCGTGTGCGGGGCATCGCCCTGCGGCTCGTGCCATACAGTCTGCCCATGACAGCCGATGGCGATGACGTCCGCGGGTTTGAGACTTTCCTGACGCATCAGCGCCAGCACGGCCTCGGCAAACAGCCTTCCGAGGCGGGTATCCAAACGCCCCAGCTGCGAGAGGGTCAGCGACTGGCCCTGACAAATCGCCAGGATCTCTTCTTTTATCGCGTGTGGGATGGGCCAGGTGAGACTGGCCTGCTGCGCCACCATGTTTTCGTTGATAGCGGCTAAAACGACATCAATACCATCAAGGCTGGTACCCGACATAACGCCAATAAAGCGACCCGATCTCATACGTTTTTCCTTCATTCCATGACCCTCGTATGCGTCTCACTCCATCATAAAGTGTCTGCTAATGCTATGTTGTAATAATACTTTTTAACAATAGAGAGACATTTCGGAGAACATCGTAAAGAACCGGCGTTTAGTTTAGGTTGAAGCACCATTAATTATTATTTTTTGTATATCCCGGGGGGAAGCTATGCCCGCCGACGACTAAATGCCATATAATTAACCGCATGGACGTTCAATTGAACACCTTCGGTGAACAGGAGATTCATAAATGATTTTACGTGTTTTGGCTGTATCGATGATTGGTTTTACGCTCGCGGGCTGTGTGAGCAGCAGCGGCCTGTCCGGCGACGTTTATTCCGCATCTGAAGCCAAACAGGTGCAGAGCGTGACATACGGTACCATCGTGCATACCCGCGCCGTACAGATCCAGAGCGGCGACGACAGCAATGCCATCGGGGCGATTGGCGGCGCGATTCTGGGCGGCTTCCTCGGGAATACCATCGGCGGCGGCACCGGACGTTCTCTGGCCACTGCGGCTGGCGCGGTCGCGGGCGGCGTAGCCGGTCAGGGCGTACAGGGCGCCATGAATAAAACCCAGGGCGTGGAACTGGAAATTCGTAAAGATGATGGCAACACCATCATGGTGGTACAGAAACAGGGCAGCACCCCGTTCTCTGTTGGACAGCGCGTAGCCATTGCCGGCAGCGGCAGCCAGGTCACCGTCTCTCCTCGCTAACACCTGTCACGATGCGGCCAGTTGCGCCGCATCGTACTTATCACCCACATTTATCTCGCCGTAAAAGTTTTGTATTAGCGATAACACATATTAATTTTAATATTTCATCAATCATTGCGCCTGCGCAATATCTTTGCCCACAGCCCCCACTACTCTTATAACCGTTAATATTATTAAGCCAACCCAACCTCGTTGCTGTTGTTTATTATTCTGGAATATTGCCTATGACCAAACATGTGAGTCATGTTGTTAGACGTCTTATCATTTATTTTTTTATTTGTTTGCTGGCCGGAGTCGGCATTACCGGATTAACCAGCTCTTTTGAGACCAGATTCAACAGCACCTCATCAATACTATTTCCCCTGCTGACCAGTTTTCTGATGGTTTTTCATATCACTATTGCCTGTTTTATGGGCATGAAATACTGGAGCAGCAAGCGTCGCCTGTATCTGACGCCTGTCGCTTTCGGTTTTGCCTGTTCGGCGTTACTGATGCTGGGCACCCTCAGTAGCTATCCGGACTGGCTCAGCTGTAATCCCGCGCCGGTGGTGAAACAAAATGACGCTGTGATATATTATTTCTTTCGCAATATAATGATGGCCGTCTTATTCACGTCGTCAATTATTTTGTATTACTTTCGCCGACGGATCATGCACTCCTTTAAAGCCCATGTAATGACTTTCGCGGCATGTATTGTTTTTACGTTAATGATAATTTTTTTGTCATGGATCTTCTCCAGCCACTCGCCATGGTTGAGCATTAGGTTTATTGACGATCTGAGCCATACTTTTACGCCGCTGTGGCGAAGTATTATTGGCTGGCTGCTGATGGCAGTCTGGTTTATCGCGCTGATTTTAATAATTTGGTTTAGCAAACTGCGCAATATTTTCTGGTACAGCGGCGCTTTTTTTTGCAGCGCATATTTGTTCACCATTTTCCAGCTGCTCTCTGCCGTTGGGGAGCTCGATCAGGCCTGGTATCAGGCGCGTTTTTTTGAAACGCTGTGCACCCTGTTCCTGATCCTGGTGCTGCTGGTAGACGTCTTTATCCTCTATCGCGAGTCTAACCACAAGTATGTCAACTCATACCAGAATTCGATACGCGACCCGCTGACCCGGCTTTACAACCGCAGCTTCTTCTACGATACCCTCAACCAGCAGCTGGCAAAGGTGAAGGCCCAGCATCCGCTGTCGGTGATCATCTGCGACCTCGACCATTTCAAACGCATCAACGATAACTATGGCCACATCGCCGGCGACAAGGTGATCCAGTTTGCCGCCTCGGTGCTGGACAGCCATTCACGTAAGGATGACGCGGCCGCCCGCATTGGCGGTGAGGAGTTTGCCCTGCTGCTGGTCAACACCGCAGAGGACGAGGCGCAGGCGATCGCTGAGCGCGTCCGCCTGGCGGTCAGCGCCGAGCAAACCCCTCTGCCGGAGCGGATGACCATCAGTATGGGCGTGTATACGACCCATGACGGCAGTGTGACCGCCGAAGAGTGCGTCCAGCGCGCGGACGAAGCCATGTATGAAGCAAAAAACAGCGGACGTAACCGGGTGGTAATCTGGCGACGCCAGGGCAGGTAAAAAAAGGCCCGGGATAAACCGGGCCGCAAAACGATTAATCTTTTGCCTGGAGATCGAGGATATTTTGTTCAAGTTTACGAATTAAGTGAAGCAACGTTTCCACTTCCTGCTTCGAGACCCCTGCGAGGATTTCATCGCGGGTTTTGCCTATCACCTCTTCCATCTCGTTGATCAGCGGTTCGGCTTTTTCCGTCAGCTTGATGCGTTTGGCTCGCCGATCGCTTGCGCAGGTCTGGCGAGAAATAAGCCCTTTCTCCTCCAGCTGATCGAGCGTGCGCACCAGGGACGGTTGTTCAATACCGATGGCTTTCGCCAGCTGGATCTGCGACTGCTCAGGCGGCAGCTGGTGGATGTTATGCAGCGTAACCCAGTGGGTCTGCGTTAACTCCAGAGGTTTCAGGCGATGGTCGATTAGCGCGCGCCAGACGCGAACTAAACGTGCCAGATCAGAACCAAGTGGCGATTCCAATTTCATCTCCTTATAATTAGCTTGCTAAGTTATTATACTGATTTTAGAATAGTGTGCAGCATTTGAATAATCAAAACAAATGAATTACTTGATTCAACAAAAACCAAAACAATGATTTACACTGTTAAAGAGTAGCACGTCCTGAGGTTATCCCTGTTATGGCAAAGGATTTTTGCTTGTGAAACTGAGTCTTAATTCATCCGGATTGCCGCTGCAGGACCTGGTGTTCGGCGCATCCGTCTATTTCCCTCCGTTGTTCAAAGCCGTCCTGCTGGGCTTCTTTATCTGGCTGTTTTTACATCGCCAGCTGCGTGACTGGATGTATGCGGGCGACATCTGGCATCCACTGCTGATGGATCTCTCCCTGTTCGCGCTCTCGGTCTGTCTGGCCCTGGTGTTACTGATTGCCTGGTGATCTTCCTGCTATGAAAAAATTAAAATATCTTTCAACACTGTTGGTGGCGGCCATCGCTCTGGTTGCCGCGTGGTTGTTATGGAATTTCTACACTCAGTCCCCCTGGACCCGCGACGGTAAAGTGCGCGCCGAGCAGGTCGGGATCACCCCTCAGGTTTCCGGCAGTATATTGCAGCTGAACGTGGCCGATAACCAGCAGGTCAAGGCCGGTGAGGTATTGTTTACCATCGACGACACCCCCTACCGCATCGCGGTGCTGAACGCCCAGGCACAGCTGGCGAAAGCGCAAGCTGAGGTGGCGAAAGCGCAGGCGGAGCAAAGCAAAGCCGCCAGCGAAGCCCGCCGTCGCAGAAACCTGTCGCAAAATGCCATCTCAGCTGAAGACCTTGAAAACGCCAATACCGCCCTGAATACCGCCACCACTACCCTGGCGGCCGCCAGAGCGGGAGTCGGTGTCAGCGAGGCGGCGCTGAAACATGCGCAGTGGCAGCTCAGCCAGACGGTCGTCAAAGCGCCGGTAGACGGCTGGGTGACTAACCTCTCCACCCGGGTCGGCGATTACGCCACCACCGGCCATCCGGTCTTTGCCCTGGTGGACAGCCATTCGTTCTACGTGCTGGGCTACTTTGAAGAGACCAAACTGCGCCATATTCGCATCGGCGATCCGGCGCAAATCATTCTCTACAGCAATCAGCAGACGCTGCAGGGGCATGTCGCCAGCATCGGTCGCGCGATTGTCGACCAGAGCGTGGAACAGGGAACCGGGCTGGTGGCCAATATCAAACCGAATATCCCTTGGGTCCGCCTCGCCCAGCGCGTGCCGGTGCGGATTGCCTTTGAGACGTTGCCGGCCGATGTCACTCTGGTCTCCGGTACCACCTGCACCGTCTCGATCGGCGGACAGTGATGAATCTGCAGACCCTGTCATGGCGCACGCTGCCCTGGGTTAAAGCCACCCGACCGCAGTGGCGATACGCGCTACGCAACGGCATCGCCATGTGTCTCGCGTTAAGCATCGCCTACGCACTGGATCTGGATGAGCCCTACTGGGCGATGACCTCCGCGGCGGTGGTCAGCTTTCCCACCGTCGGCGGGGTGATCAGTAAAAGTTTTGGCCGCATTGCCGGCAGCCTTCTCGGCGCCTGCGCCGCCCTGCTGCTGGCGGGCCATACGCTCAACGATCCCTGGCTGTTCCTGTTCAGTATCTCCGGCTGGCTGGCGCTGTGCACCTGGGCCTGCGCCTTGTTCACCAATAACGTGGCCTACGCCTTTCAGCTGGCGGGCTATACCTGCGCCATCATCGCCTTTCCGGTGATTAATATCAGCGACAGCTACGAGCTATGGGTGATTGCCCAGTCGCGCGTGTGCGAAGTCATCGTTGGGATCTTGTGCGGCGGGTTGATGATGATGATCCTGCCCAGCACCTCCGATGGCAGCAATCTGCTGACGGCCCTGAAAACCATGCACGCCCGCCTGCTGGAGCACGCCAGTCTGCTGTGGGTCCCGGAAACGACGGATGCCATCCGCACCGCCCATGAAAGCGTAATTGGCCAGATCCTGACCATGAACCTGCTGCGCATCCAGGCCTTCTGGAGCCACTACCGCTTCCGTCGGCAAAATCCCCTGCTGAACTACCTGCTGCACCAGCAGCTCCGCATGACCAGCGTCATTTCCAGTCTGCGGCGTATGCTGCTGAACTGGCCTGACGCCCCGGCCAATACCCGCCAGGTGCTGGAATCGTTGCTCGCGGAGCTCGCCACCTCCAGTGCTGACAGCTATCACGTCGCCCGCATTCTGGCGCCGCTGGCGCCGCCGCCGGACGCGGATTACCGCCACCTCGCCTTTTGGGCGCGGTTACGCTATTTCTGCCGCATTTATCTGGAAAACAGCCGCTGGATCCGCCGGGTTGAAAATGCCTCGGCGATCGCCGAGTTCAATGTCCCTTCCGCGCCCGCGCTGGCCCGCCACACCGACCAGGCAGAGGCATTGCTCAACGGCATCCGTACCTTTTGCGCGCTGGTGGCGATTGGCGCGTGGGGGATCAGTACCCAGTGGACCAGCTGCGCGGCGGCCCTGACCCTGGCCTCCATTTGCTGCGTGCTCTATTCGGTTTCCGCCTCGCCGTTTCGTTCGTTGACGCTGCTGATGCAGACCCTGGTGCTGCTGTCGCTGTTCAGTTTTGTGGTGAAATTTGGCCTGATGGTGCAGATAACCGACCTGTGGCAGTTCTTGCTGTTTCTGTTCCCGTTGCTGACCACCATGCAGTTACTCAAGCTGCAGTGGCCAAAATTTGCCGGCCTGTGGGGGCAGCTTATCGTCTTTATGGGCTCGTTTATCTCCGTCACCAACCCACCGGTTTACGACTATGCGGCCTTTTTTAATGACAATTTAAGTAAGATTGTCGGCGTGGGCTTTGCATGGCTGGCCTTTGCGGTGCTCAGTCCCGGCTCGGACGCCCGTAAAGGTCGACGCCACATCAGAGCGTTACGGCGTCACTTTGTCGATCAGCTCAGCCGCCACCCCCAGCACAGCGAGCACAAATTTGAATCGCTGGTATATCACCATGTCAGCCAGCTCAGTCAGAGCCAGGATGCGCTGGCTCGCCGCTGGCTGCTGCGCTGGGGGGTGGTATTGCTGAACTGCTCCCACGTGGTCTGGCAGCTTCGCGAGTGGGAAACGCGCTCCGATCCTCTCGCCCAGGTGCGCGACCTGTGTATCAACCTGCTGCGCGATGTGATGAGCGAGCGTGGCGTGCAGCAGCGGCCGCTGGCCTCCACGCTGCAGGAGCTGCTGCGGATCTGCGAAGTTCTGAACCACCATCATCAGCCGGCGGCCCGGGAGCTGGCCGCCGCGATATGGCGACTGTATTGCGCGCTGTCGCAGCTGGAACAGGCTCCGGTCGCCGGAACGATTGGCGAAAAGATTACTTAATCACCCCGCAGGCAAACCGTTCGCCGCCGCCGCCCAGCGGCTGCGGACTGTCGGCCATATTATCGCCGCCGACATGAACCATCAGCGCTTTGCCTTTCACTTCCGCCAGCGTTTTCAGACGCGGAGCGATAATCGGCTGGTCAGCCACACCCGCGTCGTTGACCACCAGCAGCGGTAGATCGCCAAGATGCCCGGTGCCCAACGGCCCTTCATGTTTACCGGTATGTTGCGGATCGTAATGTCCGCCCGCCGCTCCGGCGGCTACGGCTTTGCCCTCTTTCATCGCCGGCTGGCAGCTGCCTTCAGCATGAATATGAAAGCCGTGCTTGCCCGGCGGTAACGCCCGCAGATTAGGAGCAAATTCGAGTCCGCGGTCGGTTTCGGTGATTTTTACACTGCCGATGGATTGACCAACGCCCTGGCTGGTCACGAGATTAAGTGGCACATCTTCACTGACGGCCTGCGCGCCAGCGCAAAATGCGAGGGAAAGGATAGCGAGAATACATCGTTGCATAACACCTCCGGATGGCTGTCTCTCTGTTAAGTGTAAACCAGGAACTGCTTTCCGGAGGCGAAATGGCCGTTACGGCACGTCGTAACCGAGCGCGGCTTTGCGGATACGGAACCACTGCTGGCGGGTCATACTCAGTTTTTCGGCCACAATCGCCGAGCGCACGCGCTCAATTTTACCCGAGCCGATAATCGGCAGCGGCTGCGACGGCAGGCGCATCACCCAGGCGTAAACCACCTGCTCGATGCTGTCGGCGTTGAGCTCGTGGGCCACCTGGGCCAGCTCGTCGCGCAGCGGCTGAAAGCCCTCTTCATTAAACAGGCGGCCGCCGCCGAGGCAGGACCAGGCCATCGGACGAATACGCAGCTGCTGCAGCTGGTCGAGGGTACCGTCAAGCAGCAACGGCTGATGCACCGGCGAGATCTCCACCTGGTTGGTAGCAAGCGTAAACGGCAGGCGCGACTGCAGAAGGGTGAACTGGGCAGGGGTAAAGTTCGAGACGCCGAAATGACGTACCTTGCCGCTGTGGTGCAGCGCGAGGAAGGCTTCAGCCACCTCGTCGGCGTCCATCAGCGGATCCGGCCGGTGGATCAGCAGCAGATCGAGATGGTCCGTTGCCAGGTTGCGCAGCGATTGCTCGGCGCTGAGCACGATGTGGTCCCGGTCGGTAATGTAGTGACCGATGGTGTTTTCAGCGCGCGCCCGGGTGGCAATGCCGCATTTGCTGACAATCTCCATCCGGCTACGCAGATGCGGCGCCAGCTTCAGGGCTTCACCAAAGGCGGATTCACACTGGTAATCGCCATAGATATCGGCGTGATCGACGGTGGTAATGCCTAAATCGAGATGCTGTTCGATAAAGCCGACCAGCTCGTCTGGCGACATTTTCCAGTCCATCAGACGCCAGTAGCCCATCACAAAACGCGAAAATTCCGGCCCCTGGGGAGCCATAGCAATACGCTGAACCATAACCGCTTCCTCAATAAAAAAGTGCTCTGAGTATACGTAATTTTTGGCTTAAAACAGTGAGGGTTGCTGCGGTTCTTCCGCCGCCTCTGGTCTGTTCGCGCGTATTTTGCGCAGCAGGCGTTGACGGCACAGACGCAATACCTCCTGTTTCTGCGCATCGCTCATCGTTTGCCAGTTAAAACGCTCCTCACGGCTACGGAAACAGCCGCGACAGTAGCCGCGCTCATCGGTCTGACAAATTCCCCGGCACGGGCTCTGCACCGGGAAAAACTCTAACTGCTCTGCCACCACACGCCTCCTGTCCCCTCATCTCCTTTCATTGAAGACGTTTCCCTGCGCCGACGCAAATTTTGTTCACTCCGTGCTGCGCCAGCTAACATTTTTGCGCTAAGTCTTGCATTAGACCAATCGGTCTACTACAGTGTGCGCCATGAACAGACACAGCGATTGCGATACCCGAGAACATATCCTGGCCACCGGCGAGCAGCTATGCATGCATCGCGGCTTTACCGGCATGGGCTTGAGCGAACTCCTGAAGACGGCGGAAGTGCCCAAGGGCTCTTTCTATCATTACTTTCGCTCTAAAGAAGCCTTCGGCGTCGCCTTGCTTGAAAACCATTACGCCGGATATCTGCAGCGCCTGGTCGATCACTTCGCCCATGGCGAGGGCAACTATCGCGATCGGCTGCTGGCCTACTATCAGCACACGCTGAATCAGTTTTACCAGCAGGGGATTATTAGCGGGTGTCTCACCGTCAAGCTGTCGGCAGAGGTTTGCGATCTGTCGGAAGACATGCGCACCGCCATGGACCACGGCGCCAGCCAGATCATCGCCCTGCTGGGCGACGCGCTGGAGAAAGGGCGTCAGGAAGGCAGTCTGACCTTTGACGGCGAGGCCAGGACGCTGTCGCAGGTACTCTATTCCCTGTGGCTCGGCGCCAACCTGCAGGCCAAAATAACGCGTAGCGCAACGCCGCTGGAGAGCGCCCTTGCCCACGCGAAACAGATTATTGCGGCGCCTGCTGTATAACAGGCGTTTTTATTTCATCAGTTCCTAGACGACCGGTCTACTCAGGAGTCATTATGTCGGAATCAAAATTATTCACCCCGTTGAAAGTCGGTGCCGTCACCGTCCCTAATCGCGTATTTATGGCTCCACTGACGCGTCTGCGCAGCATCGAGCCGGGCGATATCCCTACCCCGCTGATGGGCGAATACTACCGTCAGCGCGCCAGCGCCGGGCTGATCATCACCGAAGCGACGCAGATTTCCGCCCAGGCCAAAGGCTATGCCGGCGCGCCAGGGCTGCACAGCCCGGAGCAGATTGCCGCCTGGCAGAAAATCACCGCCGGCGTTCACGCGGAAAACGGCCATATCGCCGTGCAGCTGTGGCACACCGGACGAATTTCCCATAGCAGCCTGCAGCCCGGCGGCGCCGCACCGGTAGCGCCGTCTGCGCTGAGCGCCGGCACCCGCACCTCGCTGCGCGACGAAAACGGCCACGCCATCCGCGTCGACACCTCGATGCCTCGCGCTCTGGAAACCGAAGAGATCCCGGGGATCGTCGATGATTTCCGTCAGGCGGTGGGCAATGCCCGTGACGCCGGTTTCGATCTGGTTGAACTGCACTCGGCCCACGGCTATCTGCTGCACCAGTTCCTCTCGCCGTCGGCGAACCAGCGTACCGACCAGTATGGCGGCAGCGTGGAAAACCGCGCCCGTCTGGTGCTGGAAGTGGTCGACGCCGTGAGCAAAGAGTGGAGCGCTGACCGGATTGGCATCCGCGTGTCGCCGATTGGCAGCTTCCAGAATGTGGATAATGGCCCGAATGAAGAAGAAGACGCGCTGTATCTGATTAGCGAGCTGGCGAAACGCGGTATCGCCTATCTGCACATGTCCGAGCCGGACTGGGCGGGCGGCAAGCCGTATAGTGAAGCTTTCCGTCAGAAAGTTCTCGACCGCTTCCCTGGCGTGATCATTGGCGCTGGCGCCTACACCGTTGAAAAAGCCAACGACCTGATCAACAAAGGGCTGATTGATGCCGTGGCCTTTGGCCGCGATTACATCGCCAACCCGGATCTGGTGGCCCGCCTGCAGAAAAAAGCGGCGCTTAACCCACAGCGCCCGGAATCCTTCTACGGCGGCGGCGCGGAAGGCTACACCGATTATCCTACGCTGTAATCCCTCCATTGATAGCGGCGACGTATCGCCGCTATACTCAACGCTCTGATCTAGCAAATAAACTGCATAGGGGACATTATGCGCTTACTCCATACCATGCTGCGCGTTGGCGACCTGCAACGTTCTATCGACTTCTATACCAACGTGTTAGGCATGAAGCTGCTGCGCACCAGCGAAAACCCGGAGTACAAATACTCCCTCGCCTTCGTCGGCTACGGCGAAGAGAGCGATACCGCGGTGATCGAACTGACCTACAACTGGGGCGTGGACAGCTATGAGCTGGGCACCGCCTACGGTCACATCGCGCTGAGCGTCGACAACGCCGCCGAAGCCTGCGAGCGGATCCGCCAGAACGGGGGCAACGTCACCCGTGAAGCCGGGCCGGTAAAAGGCGGCACCACCGTTATCGCCTTCGTGGAAGATCCTGACGGTTACAAAATTGAGCTGATTGAAGAGAAAGACGCCGGCAAAGGGCTGGGCAACTAACCCCTCCCGACCATAGCGTCTTTATTTTCATCGCTCGCCCGGGCGCTGCGGCGCCCGTTGTTTTCACCCCTGCCTGCTGCAAGCCGTGGCAAAATTTGCCATAATGCGCGCTACTTTTTACCAGCTAAGAGAATCTGATGTCCGAGAACGCTCAACTGAATGGTCTGTGCGACCGTTTCCGCGGTTTTTATCCAGTGGTGATTGATGTTGAAACCGCAGGATTTAATGCCAAAACCGACGCCCTGCTGGAGATCGCCGCCATTACGTTGAAGATGGATGAGCAAGGCTGGCTGATGCCCGATGAAACGCTGCATTTCCATGTTGAACCTTTCGAGGGCGCCAATCTCCAGCCCGAAGCGCTGGCCTTTAACGGGATTAACCCGCACGATCCAGAGCGCGGCGCCGTTAGCGAATACGATGCCCTGCATGCCATCTTCAAAATGGTACGCAAAGGGATGAAAGAGAGCGACTGCAGTCGGGCTATCATGGTGGCGCACAACGCCACATTTGACCACAGCTTCACCATGACCGCCGCCGAACGGGCGGGGCTAAAACGCAACCCGTTCCATCCGTTTGTCACCTTTGACACCGCCGCGCTGAGCGGGCTGGCGCTGGGCCAGACGGTGCTGTCGAAAGCCTGTATTGCCGCAGGTATGCCGTTCGACGGCGCGCAGGCCCATTCCGCCCTCTACGATACCGAGCAGACGGCGCAGCTGTTTTGCGAGATAGTGAACCGCTGGAAGCGTCTGGGCGGCTGGCCGCTGCCGGTAGCGACGCCGGAGTGATAAAAAAAGCGACTTCCAGGAAGTCGCTTTTTTACTGACAGCGGGAATTATTCCGCTTTCGGCTCGTCAGTATGATATTTCGCCGCGGTCTCTTTGATCAGCTGCTGCAGTTCACCGCGCTGGTACATTTCGATGACGATATCGCAGCCGCCCACCAGTTCACCGTCCACCCACAGCTGCGGGAAGGTCGGCCAGTTGGCATATTTTGGCAGCTCAGCGCGGATATCCGGGTTCTGCAGAATATCAACGTAAGCGAAACGTTCGCCACAGGCGGACAGCGCCTGAACGGCCTGAGCGGAGAAACCGCAGCTTGGCAGCTTCGGCGAACCTTTCATGTACAGCAGGATCGGGTTTTCAGCGATTTGGAGTTGGATCTTTTCTAAAGTCGAGCTCATTGTCGTGCTTCCTTAAACTTCTTTCTACGGCAGTAACTTGTCATTGTAGCGTCCCGAGGGCAGGACCGATAATAACATTTTTTTCACTATTCATATTTTATCTTCTGTTGCGCGAAGTTGCCTTAAAAATATCATTTTGACGCCGCGGGCAGGCGCGCGTTGCGCATTTTCTGTGCGAGGCGGTCAATGTCTGACGCGTTTTCTTGCAATCGTTAACCAATCGACATTTTTGATACAAAAGAATATTAACTTTCCGGGTTTTTATGCTTTAGAATCGTTCCGGTTTGTCATTCATCGTCAGGCATTTGTACATGTCTGTAATTAATCAGGGGATTGCTCAGTGGCGCGGCTAAACAAAATCGCGATATCGCTCTGTGCATTACTGTTCACATCTATCTCATTCACACCACTGGCTCAGGCTTCAGGGCATACGCACGCCTCCGCCTCGCCAAAGGCGTTGCCCGCGAAAAGCGGCTCAGAGCGCAAGAAAAAAGCAACCAGTCAAAAAAGTAAAACCACCGCTAAAACCACCAGTAAAAAGTCCTCGAGCACCCGGCTCCCTACCCGCACTACCGCAGCAAGCCAAACCGCGCTTCATCGTCAGGCCGTCGGCGCCACGAAAAAATGCGTGCTGCGTAAAGGGTATAAAAAGCAGTGCGCGAAAACGGTGGCCGCCAGCGCCGAGCCTACCCTGGCGTTGAACAGCGTCAAAAGCAAATGCGTGGTGCGTAAGGGCTATAAAAAGCGCTGTAAACCCGAGGCCAGCGAAGCGAATCTGACGATCGCCGATGCGCATAAAGTCCGGGTGCAAAAAGCGCAGAGTACCGCCATGAACAAACTGATGGGCCAGCTGGGTAAACCATATCGCTGGGGCGGCACCTCCCCGCGCACCGGGTTCGACTGCAGCGGGCTGGTCTATTACGCCTACAAAGACCTGGTCAAGATTCATATCCCGCGTACCGCCAACGAAATGTATCACCTGCGCGATGCGCGTCCGGTCGATCGTGACGAACTGCAGAGCGGCGACCTCGTCTTCTTCCGCACCCGCGGACGCGGCACTGCCGACCACGTAGGCGTTTACGTCGGCAACGGGAAATTCATTCAGTCACCGCGCACAGGTCGCGATATACAAATCACCTCCCTGAGCGAAGATTACTGGGTTCGCCATTACGTCGGTGCCCGGCGCGTCATGACCCCGAAAACCATTCGCTGATCCCGGTCTGCCGCTACGGCGGCAGCCCTCTTCACCTGCCCGTTCTCCGCCCCTACCGTCAGGGGAAACTGCATATTCGCCTCTGTGACCGGCCCTTCCCGACGATAGCGGGTGGGCGACATGCCAAAGTGACGGTGAAAGGTGCGGCAGAATGCCGCCTGCCCGTCGTACCCCAAACGTTGAGAAATACTCTGCATCGAGGCCTCGGTCTGCGTTAAGTAGATTGTCGCGATGGTCATCTTCCGTCGGCTGACGTAGCTCGCCAGCGTACAGCCGGTCACCATGGCGAATTGCCGTTGGAAATACCAGTGCGAGTAGCCGGACTTTTTCGCTATCGCGCTCACCGGCAGGGTGTCAAAAATATGTGCTTCGATCCAGTCAACGATCCCCTGCACTACCGGGATCATTTTCGGGCTTACCACTTCATCTGTTTTTGCCATCGTAGCCATCCTGTGGAAATTGCTGCCGGCGGCTATATTTGTCATACAAATATGAAAATAGACAATGAATTATTGGCATAGCGGCGATTACCTGAAAGCATAGCATCATTAATTAATTGATTTAGAATGCTTATTTCCACTCAGGCGCTTGCGCTGCAGGGATCTTCGAATGACGTGCTGAGAAATGAACCATCGCGGCGAGAGACTGGTGACCCTGCCCCCTTTAACTTATACATTTTTGCAACATCTTCGGGCGTCTTACGCTCTGCTCCGCAGAAAACGGTTAAGCCTTCGGCAGTTGCGCCTGTGATAATAGCCTTTATCGTTGTAAGGCTTTTCACTGCCTGCGGCAAATGTTAACATTCTCAATACAATAACAGGCCGGGACGCGACAGCGTCGGCCGGTCAGCACTCGATTCAGGTGAAAACCTCATCTTGTCAATGTGAGATAAAACAAAAAAGTTATAAGGAGAGTAGCAATGTCGTTTGAATTACCTGCATTACCATATGCAAAAGACGCCCTCGCGCCGCACATTTCCGCAGAAACCCTGGAATACCACTACGGTAAACACCACCAGGCGTATGTCACTAACCTTAACAACCTGATCAAAGGCACCGCATTCGAAGGGAAGTCGCTCGAAGAGATCGTGCGCACCTCTGAAGGCGGTGTTTTCAATAACGCGGCGCAGGTCTGGAACCACACCTTCTACTGGAACTGCCTGGCACCGAACGCCGGCGGCGAACCGGAAGGCGAGCTGGCTGCCGCTATTGCCAAATCCTTCGGCAGCTTCGCTGAGTTTAAGGCCAAATTTACCGACGCCGCGGCGAAAAACTTTGGCGCTGGCTGGACCTGGCTGGTCAAAAATGCCGACGGCAGCCTGGCTATTGTCTCCACCAGCAACGCCGGTACCCCGCTGACCACCGACGCCAAGCCGCTGCTGACCGTTGACGTCTGGGAACATGCTTACTACATCGACTACCGCAACGCCCGTCCAAGCTATCTGGATCACTTCTGGGCGCTGGTTAACTGGAAGTTTGTTGCCGCTAACCTGGCCGCATAAACGACAAACCGCAGCTGGGTCCCCCCGGCTGCGGTTTTTTTTAGCGCTTTCCCACCCGTTTATGACTGACTGGCAAAGGCCTCTTCCGGCTGCGCTCGTCCGCTAAACCAGACCAGCAGCAGCGCCAGACCGGCAATGATCGCGCCCATCACCGGCACAAAAGCGTATCCCAGTCCGCCGGAGATCACCGCCCCGCCGGCGGCGGCGCCCAGCGCGTTGCCAAGGTTGAACGCCCCGATATTCACCGAAGATGAGAGCCCCGGCGCCTCATGCGCCACGCGCATCACTCGCATCTGTAGCGGCGGCACCACCGCAAAGGTGGCTGCGCCCCAGACGATCATACTGATGGCCGCACCCGCCTGGGATTGCGCCAGCAGCGGGATCGCCAGCATGATCGCCATCAGCAGCAGCAGAAAGCCTTTCAGCGTGCCGGAGACCGACCGGTCGGCGAATTTGCCACCCAGATAGTTGCCCAGCGAAAAACCAACCCCAATCAGCACCAGCATCGCGGTAATAAACAGCGATGAAGCATGGGTCAGCGTATTTAGGACCGGCGAAATGTAGGTATACAGCGTAAACATCGCCCCGGCGCCCAGCACGGTGGTCAGCAAGGCTGAGAGCACCAGCGGCCGTAACAGGACCGAAAGCTCTTGTTTGACATCCGGCCGCTCGCCCGCGCTGCCCTTCGGCAGGGAGAACCACAGGCTCACCATTGCCAGCAGGCCTAACCCCGCGGTGGCGAGGAAGGACATCCGCCAGCCGATGGTTTCCCCAAGCCAGGTCGCGGCAGGCACGCCGCCGATATTAGCGATGGTGAGGCCCATAAACATGGTGGCCACCGCGCTGGCCTGCTTGTGCCTGGGCACCACGCTGGCCGCCACCACCGACCCCAGGCCAAAAAAGGCGCCGTGGTTGAGGCTGGTAATAATGCGCGACAGCAGCAGCGTAGTGTAATCCGGCGCAATGGATGACAGCAGGTTGCCGACGGTGAAGATCCCCATCAGAAAAATCAGCGCATTGCGTCGGGCGCGATGCGACAGCAGCAGAGTCATCAGCGGCGCGCCGACCATGACGCCGATGGCATATGCACTGATCAGCATTCCCGCCACCGGTATTGAAACGTCCACGCCTTTGGCAATCACCGGCAGCAATCCCATTGGGGAGAACTCGGTGGTACCGATGCCAAAGGCGCCGATCGCCAGCGCGAGTAAAGGAAAGTTGATTTTCATTCAATGACTCCATCAGACCGTCGGGAGGGACGGCATAACATCAGAAGCCAAAAGCATGACATCAATCACAAAAAAACAAAAGTGAACGAAATGACAAAAGATTTTTGCAGAATTGATAATAATGGCGGGATACGGGGAGGAAGCCGCGCTCCTCCCTCATTGGAGCATTAGTGCAGAATGGCGGTCAGGCTGAATGCGACGATCACGCCGAGAGCAATAATCGTGGTGATCAGCGAAAACTTTAAATTGGTATCCATCATTTTTCCCTCTTGTTATCCCCACACCAAAAGTGAGCTTGCTCATTTTTGCACAAAAAATCGCAAAAATCTTCCGGGATTTAGGGCGATGCACATTTTTGCTCTTCCACTTTGCCCCAAGATCGGACAAAATCCCACGCTAATTTAAAAGCGTATCGGCCATTGACCCCTTCCTGTCGTTCTGTGTCGTTTTCCCGACGTGATGCAATGTTGAAAATTGTATTCAGGGTGTGTGTAGGCAAACGTTTACGTATCGATGATCAGGCGATCAGGTCAAGGCATGGAGTGAGATGTAATGGCAACTATTAAAGATGTAGCGAAGCGCGCAAACGTTTCCACTACAACTGTGTCACATGTAATTAACAAAACCCGTTTCGTTGCCGAAGAGACGCGTAATGCGGTATGGGCGGCGATTAAAGAGCTGCACTACTCGCCGAGCGCGGTGGCCCGCAGCCTGAAAGTCAATCATACAAAATCGATTGGCCTGCTGGCGACCAGTAGCGAAGCCGCCTATTTCGCTGAAATTATTGAGTCCGTGGAAAAGAGCTGTTTCCAGAAGGGCTATACTCTGATCCTCGGCAACGCCTGGAACGACCCGGAAAAACAGCGTGCCTATCTGTCGATGATGGCGCAAAAACGCGTCGACGGTCTGCTGGTGATGTGTTCGGAATATCCGGATTCCGTCCTGAGCATGCTGGAAGAGTACCGCCATATTCCGATGGTGGTGATGGACTGGGGCGAAGCCAAAGCCGACTTTACCGATGCGGTGATCGATAACGCCTTCCAGGGCGGGTATATCGCCGGACGTTACCTGATTGAACGCGGTCACCGCGAAATCGGCGTGATCCCGGGCCCGCTGGAGCGCAACACCGGCGCGGGGCGACTGGCCGGCTTCATGCAGGCGATGAAAGAGGCGCATATCAGCGTGCCGGAAAACTGGATTGTTCAGGGCGACTTCGAGCCGGAGTCCGGCTACCGCGCCATGCAGCAGATCCTCAGCCAGCAGCACCGTCCAACGGCGGTCTTCTGCGGCGGCGACATTATGGCGATGGGCGCCATCTGCGCCGCGGATGAAATGGGGCTGCGCGTGCCGCAGGACATTTCGCTGATCGGTTATGATAATGTGCGCAACGCCCGCTATTTCAGCCCGGCATTAACCACCATTCATCAGCCGAAAGATTCGCTGGGCGAAGCCGCGTTCAATATGTTGTTGGATCGTATCGTCAACAAGCGCGAAGAGTCGCAGTCTATCGAAGTGCACCCTCGGCTGGTCGAACGCCGCTCGGTGGCGGATGGCCCGTTTGTCGACTATCGTCGCTAAAGCATTGGCGGGCGCGGATCACTCCGGCGCCCGCAGCCACTCCCGATTCAACGTGTCGCTGTCCCCCAGGTAGTCCAGCATCCAGTTTAACGCCGGTGAAGCATCATTCTGCTGCCAGGTCAGACAGCAGGCCGCATCCGGAAACGGATTTTCCAGCGCCAGCGCGGTCCACTCGCCGCGATCCACCCATGGCCGGGCGAAATGGCTTGGCACCATGCCGACGCAGAGCCCTGCCGACAGACAGGTGGCCGACGATTCCCAGTCGGGGACCACCACCCTCTTCTGGTTATCCAGCAGCCACGTTGTCCTTTTGGGCAATGAACGCGAGGTATCCTCCCGCACCAGCGACGGCCAGTTGCGCAGAACATCATCGCTCAGCGGACCCGCCATCTTCGCCAGCGGATGATCGCTCGCCACCACGCAGTCCCAGCTCAGCATCCCCATATCGCGGAACGCGTAGCGCCCCCCGACCGGAATAGAGCGCGTTGCGCCAATCGCCAGCTCCACGCGGCCGTCGGCCAGCGCATCCCATACGCCGTTGAACACTTCCTGGAAAACGATCAGTTCGACGTCGGGAAAATGGCGATAGAAATCCACGATCATCTGGCGCATCCGCGCGGGTTTCACGATATCGTCCACCGCGATTGACAACTGCCCGCGCCAGCCATTAGCGATTTGCTGGCACTGCTGGCGGGTGATCTGCATTTTTTTGATAACAGAGCGCCCTTCCTGTAAAAACCAGACCCCGGCAGGGGTCAGCTCCACGTCACGATGACGGCGCTCAAACAAGGGGACGGCCAGCCACTCTTCGAGCTGACGCACGGTATAGCTGACGGCGGAAGGCACCCGGTGCAGCTCCTGCGCCGCCGCGCTGAAGCTGCCGTTACGGGCGACGGCATCAACCACTTCCAGAGAGTATTCAGACCACATTTTCTGCCTGCAAAATTTTTGAATGCATGTGACAAATATTAGCGTTTCACAAGCCACCATGCACTCCCTACACTCTGCGGCATCGTACCTGTACTCCAAAAAAGAGAACGTTATGTCACAACCTGGGAAAGGATTTTTAGTCTGGCTGGCCGGCCTGAGCGTGCTGGGCTTTCTGGCCACCGATATGTACCTGCCGGCATTTGCCGCCATGCAGCAGGATCTCGACACCTCCGCCGCATCCATTAGCGCCAGCCTGAGCCTGTTCCTTGCCGGCTTCGCGCTGGGCCAGCTGTTCTGGGGGCCGCTGTCGGACCGCTACGGGCGCAAACCGGTGCTGCTGAGCGGCCTGGCGATTTTCGCGGTCGGCTGCCTGGGGATGCTGTGGGTGCAGAACGCCACTCTGATGCTGGCGCTGCGCTTTCTGCAGGCGATTGGCGTCTGCGCCGCGGCGGTCACCTGGCAGGCGATGGTGACCGATTACTATCCCGCCCAGCGCACCAACCGCATCTTCGCCACCATTATGCCGCTGGTAGGGCTGTCCCCTGCGCTGGCCCCGCTGCTGGGCAGCTGGCTGCTGGTGCATTTCGAGTGGCAGGCCATCTTCGCCACCTTGTTTGCCATCACCCTGCTGCTGATGCTGCCTGCCCTGCGCCTGAAAGCCGCCGCTAAGTCGGCCACTGTGACTGAAAAGAAAATCACTTTTCTCGCGCTGCTGCGCTCCCGGGAATACAGCGGCAACGTCCTGATCTACGCCGCCTGTTCCGCCAGCTTCTTCGCCTGGCTTACCGGTTCGCCGTTTATCCTTCATGAGATGGGCTACGGCCCAACCGCTATCGGGTTGAGCTATATCCCGCAGACCATCGCTTTTCTGGTGGGCGGTTATGGCTGTCGTGCGCTGCTGCAAAAATGGTCCGGACAGCAGATGCTACCTTGGCTGCTGGTGATCTTCGCCGTCAGCGTCGCCGCCACCTGGCTGGTGGGTCTGCAAACGCATGCCTCGCTGGTGGCGTTAATGATCCCGTTCTGCCTGATGGCGGTAGTCAACGGCGGGATCTACCCTATCGTGGTCGCTCAGGCGCTGAAGCCTTTCCCGCAGGCAACCGGCCGCGCGGCGGCGCTGCAGAACACGCTCCAGCTTGGCCTGTGCTTCCTGACCAGCCTGTTAGTCTCCGCGCTGATCGCCACGCCGCTGCTGACCACCACCAGCGTGATGCTGGTCTCTATTTTGTTAGCCGGAGTGGGTTATCGACTGCAGCAGACGCCAGAGCTGGCGGTCCACTCTTCCCACGCCTGACGCCCGTCGCCAGAGCCCGGACCAGTGATTAGCACGCTAAGATATTTTTATTGAAAGCCAGTACTTAGCGTCCTATACTGGATCCGGGTTCACATAAATAAAAAATATTTAACAGATTAACGGATGCAGGATGCCTCCGTTTCACCATGGAAGGCCTTTCGGCAAGGGTTATCTCCCTTCCTCTGTTCTACGTCGGATAGCGACTTCACGGATTATCCGTGAGATTTCTCACAAAGCCAAAAAAGCGTCTACGCTGTTTTAAGGTTCTGATCACTTGGGCGTGATGGAGAAGCTATGAGTTCATCGTGTATAGAAGAAGTAAGTGTACCAAATGATGACTGGTACCGGATTGCAGCTGAATTGTTGGGCCGTGCGGGAGTTGAAATCAACGGCTCCGCGCCGTCAGACCTGCGGATTAAAAACCCTCTTTTTTTTAAACGCGTATTGCAGGAGGGGTCGCTGGGTTTAGGCGAAAGCTATATGGACGGCTGGTGGGACTGCGAGCGTCTGGATATATTCTTCCATAAAGTGCTCCGCGCCGGGCTGGAAAAACAACTCCCTCATCATTTCAAAGACACACTCCGCATCGCAGGCGCTCGCCTGTTTAACCTGCAAAGTAAAAAACGCGCCTGGATTGTCGGCAAAGAGCACTATGACCTCGGCAACGATCTTTTCAGCCGGATGTTGGATCCCTACATGCAATATTCCTGCGGTTACTGGAAAGAGGCGCAGACCCTCGAAGCCGCGCAGCAGGATAAGCTGGATCTCATCTGCCGTAAGCTGGAGCTCGAGCCAGGCATGCGAGTGTTGGATATCGGCTGCGGCTGGGGCGGTCTTGCCGAATATATGGCGCGAAATTACCAGGTGAGCGTTGTCGGAGTGACCATCTCCGCCGAACAGCAAAAGATGGCCCAGGCGCGCTGCGATGGCCTTGACGTAGAGATTCGTCTTCAGGATTATCGCGATCTGCACGACAGCTTCGACCGCATTGTCTCCGTCGGCATGTTCGAGCATGTGGGTCCCAAAAATTACGCCACCTACTTTGAGGTCGCCGATCGTAATTTAAAACCCAACGGCCGCTTCTTACTGCACACCATCGGTTCCAAAGTCACCGACCATAACGTTGACCCGTGGATCAATAAATATATCTTCCCCAACGGCTGCCTGCCGTCGGTACGGCAGATCGCCGATGCCAGCGAGAAGCACTTTGTGATGGAAGACTGGCACAACTTCGGCGCCGATTACGACACCACCCTGATGGCCTGGTATGAGCGTTTCCTCGCCAGCTGGCCGGAAATTGCCGATAACTATTCAGAGCGTTTCAAACGCATGTTCAGTTATTACCTGAACGCCTGCGCCGGCGCCTTCCGCGCCCGCGACATTCAGCTCTGGCAGGTGGTGTTCTCGCGCGGGGTTGAACACGGACTGCGCGTCGCCCGTTAAAACACAGTCCCCCGCTCACCGACGGGGGATTTTTTTTCAGGCTTCACTGACCTTTGCCGCCATCTCTTTCGCCGCCAGCACGCGTTCGACCGTATCGACAACCGCCTGGGTTTGCGGGTCGATCTCGATATTGACGCGGTCGCCCAGCTTTTTCGCCCCCAGCGTGGTCCGCTGCAGCGTCTCCGGAATAAGATGCACGCAGAATCGGGTTGCCGTCACCTCACCTACCGTCAGGCTGATGCCATCGATACCGATGAATCCTTTATAAAGGATATATTTCATCAGCGTCGGGTCCTGTACTTTAAACCAGATCTGACGGTTATTTTCGGAGGTGAGGATCTTCACGATTTCCGCGGTGGTCATAATATGGCCGGACATCAAATGCCCGCCGATTTCATCACTGAATTTCGCCGCCCGCTCGACGTTAACTTCATCCCCGACCTGAATATCGCCGAGATTGGTAATCCGCAGCGTCTCTTTCATGAGATCAAAGCTGATGCGCGCGCCGTTGATGTCGGTCACCGTCAGACAGCAACCGTTGTTGGCTACCGATGCCCCGGTTTCGAGCCCCTCCAGCATATGCGCCGGCAGCTCCACCACGTGGGTGCGAAAATTGGGTTTATCATCAATGGAGACCACTTTCGCGGTTCCCTGAACAATACCAGTAAACATGTTTGGCTCCTGTTGAAAATCATGACGGTATCATTACCGTTTTCGCTATCGGGAACAATAACAGGAGGGCTGAGCGGTTGCCAGCGCGCTTCGTGCCTCGACTCTTTTTTCACTGGCTTAATGGCTAATCCTCGCTACAATAGACTGGAATTTCCTCATTTTTATCCCCTTGCTGCCAGTTACGGCGGCTTTTTTAGTCTCAAAATAACAACAATACAAAGGTGTTCACGTGCAGAAGTATTTCATTGAAGCGCGTCAGTTATTAGCTCTGGCTATACCCGTCATTCTTGCGCAGGTAGCGCAGACGGCGATGGGTTTTGTCGATACCGTGATGGCGGGCGGCTACAGCGCCACCGATATGGCCGCGGTGGCCATCGGAACCTCCATCTGGCTGCCGGCCATTCTCTTCGGCCATGGGCTGCTGCTGGCGCTGACCCCGGTGGTGGCGCAGCTTAATGGCTCCGGGCGTCGGGAGCGTATCGCGCCGCAGGTACGTCAGGGCTTCTGGCTGGCGGGGCTGGTCTCGGTGCTGATCATGGTCGTGCTGTGGAATGCCGGGTATATCATCAGCTCCATGCATAACATCGATCCGCTGCTGGCGGAGAAAGCGGTTGGCTATCTGCGCGCGCTGCTGTGGGGGGCGCCGGGCTATCTGTTCTTCCAGGTCGCCCGTAACCAGTGTGAAGGGCTGGCAAAAACCAAGCCCGGAATGGTCATGGGCTTTATCGGTTTACTGGTCAACATTCCGGTGAACTATATCTTTATCTATGGCCATTTCGGCATGCCAGAGCTGGGCGGCGTCGGCTGCGGCGTGGCGACCGCCTCCGTTTACTGGGTGATGTTTGCCAGCATGCTGTGGTGGGTGCGCCGGTCGCGTTCGATGCGCGATATCCGCTGCGCCGAGGGCTTCAGCGGCCCCGATTTCGCCGTCCTGCTGCGGCTGGTGCAGCTGGGGCTACCCATCGCCCTGGCGCTATTCTTCGAAGTGACCCTGTTTGCCGTCGTCGCGCTGCTGGTCTCCCCGCTCGGGATCATTGACGTCGCCGGCCACCAGATTGCGCTGAACTTCAGCTCGCTGATGTTCGTTCTGCCGCTGTCGCTGGCGGCCGCGGTCACCATTCGCGTCGGCTTCCGCCTCGGCCAGGGCTCAACGATCGATGCCCAGGTTTCCGCCCGTACGGGTGTGGGCGTGGGCGTCTGCCTGGCGGTGTTTACCGCTATCTTTACCGTGCTGATGCGTAAGCAAATTGCCCTGCTGTACAACGATAACCCGGAGGTGGTGATGCTGGCCTCGCATCTGATGCTGCTGGCGGCGGTCTACCAGATCTCGGACTCTATTCAGGTGATCGGCAGCGGTATCCTGCGCGGCTATAAAGATACGCGGTCTATCTTTTTTATCACCTTTACCGCGTACTGGGTGCTGGGTTTACCCAGCGGCTACCTGCTGGCGCTGACCGACGTGATTGTCCCCCGCATGGGGCCCGCCGGCTTCTGGTGCGGATTTATCATCGGCCTGACCTCCGCCGCTATTATGATGATGCTGCGGATGCGTTTTCTGCAGCGCCAGCCCTCCAGCATCATCTTACAGCGCGCCGCGCGCTAATCCTGCCAAAGCCCGCCACCCTGGCGGGCTTTTTCTTTCTTCAGTTATGTTCCGACGTTGTACATTCCGTTACTCCCCGACACCAAAGACTCACTGATGAGCGCCCCGGAGATGCATATAGTGTGGCCAACAGCCCCGCAGTGGGGTTACTCAGGAAACCAATTCGAGGATTTCAGCATGAAAAAAGTATTAGCTCTGGTTGTTGCCGCTGCTATGGGTCTGTCATCTGTTGCTTTCGCAGCCGACGCCGCGACCACCACCCCGGCTACCGCAGCCAGCCACACCACCGTTCACCACAAGAAACATCACAAAGCGGCGGCGAAACCGGCAGCCGAACAGAAAGCCCAGGCAGCGAAGAAGCACCACAAAGCCGCGGCGAAACCGGAAGCAGCGCAGAAAGCCCAGGCAGCTAAAAAGCACCATAAAGCCGCGGCGAAACCGGCCGTAGCGCAGAAAGCCCAGGCGGCGAAGAAGCACCATAAAGCGGCGCACCACGCAGCCAAACCGGCGGTACAACCGGCGGCATAACGGTCAGGGCGTTAAGGTGATAAACCGGCGCTGAATAGCGCCGGTTTTTTTTCAGGAGGACATCATGCTGCAACGCTATCGCTTCGAATTGCTGTTGGTTCTGCTCATCGTCTGCGCGCTGTTTACCCTTCGCTTGATGTTTAAATAGCGGGCTGCTGAACCCATTTACGGGCCGGCGGCGTATAGTCGCGGAAACCGGCGATAATCTCCTCTGGCGAAGCAGCAAACGGCAGCATCTCCGCGTAGCGCGGGTGCATAAATCCTTCCCGTACCATGTTATTGACCATCGCCTGCAGCGGATCGTAATACCCCTTGATATTCAGGAATGCGCACGGTTTTTCATGGATGCCCAACTGCGCCCAGGTCCACTGTTCGAAAATCTCTTCAAGCGTCCCCGCTCCGCCCGGCAGAGCAATAAAGCCGTCGGCCAGCGCCGCCATTTTGGTTTTCCGTTCGTGCATATCCTCCACCACATGCAGCTCCGTCAACCCGCGGTGGGCAATTTCCCGCTCCACCAGGCCGCGCGGCATTACGCCGATGACCGTGCCCCCGGCCTCCAGCGCCGCATCGGCAACCGCCCCCATCAAGCCAACTTTGCCGCCGCCATAGACAACAGCCAGTCCCTGCTGCGCCAGCATGTGGCCAACCCGTCGGGCGGTTTCGAGATACAGCGGATGTTCGCCAGCTGAAGAACCGCAGAAAATACCAATCGATTTCATCTTCCTTATTACTCCTCTCTTCTGGTGGGCGATAATTTAACACAACGGCACCCCTTACGCGCAGGGTGAGACCGGCAAAGAAAAGAGAGGCGAGGCGCCTGCTGGCGAAGAAATATCCTTGTGGTTCAGTAAAATATCGCCGGAGTGGGTAAAAGATCCGCAATCGCATACAATGTACAAGAAAAGTGACGTTTACCTCTTGCCACATCCCCTGCCTGCCGCTAATATGCGTCCCCGTTGTCACCACAACATTGCGTTCGTAGCTCAGTTGGTTAGAGCACCACCTTGACATGGTGGGGGTCGTTGGTTCGAGTCCAATCGAACGCACCATTATGCGTTTATAGCTCAGTTGGTTAGAGCACCACCTTGACATGGTGGGGGTCGTTGGTTCGAGTCCAATTAAACGCACCATAATGCGTCTGTAGCTCAGTTGGTTAGAGCACCACCTTGACATGGTGGGGGTCGATGGTTCGAGTCCATTCAGACGCACCAATCTCGTTTCGTATCATTCCCTCTCAACATTAGCCTGCTGCATCGTGACCGGAAAACGCACGCCTTCTGCGCTTCCAGCCTGAACGTCATCGAACCCTGCCAGCGACAAAGCGAAACCCGATTATTCGCGACTATGAATAGCCTGCGCCATCGCCAGGGCATCCTCCCCTGCCGGCAACCGCGAAGGGGCTTGAGGATCGTTCACCATCCGCCAGACGGCCTGAGCCACATCGACAGCCTGCGTCACGCTGGCGTTATCCTGGATGCTGTCGAGGATCTGCTGGCCGAGCGGCGCATAGCTCTCCGGGAGCTGGCCCATCGTTCGACGCGCGTTTTCCCCGAAGCGGGTCTGGGGAGCGCGTCCCGGCAGGATCAAACCGACGCGAATATTAAAGGGCCGCAGCTCCAGCGCCAGCGACTCCGTGAAGGCATTCACCGCCGCTTTACTCGCGGTATAGACCGCCAGCAGGGGCATCGGCTGCAGGGTGACCGCCGAGGTGATATTAATGATCGTCCCGCTACAGCGCGCTCTGAACCGGGGAAGTACCGCCTGGGTCATGGCGATAGTCCCAAGCGTGTTGGTGGCAAACAGGTTCGCTATCGCCTCGTGCGACGCCCCCTCCAGGGCATTGAGCATCCCCACTCCGGCGTTATTGACCAGAACGTCAATCTCTCCGGCCTCGGCAATCGCCTCGGCGATACTCTGCGCTGAGGTGACGTCAAGACGCACCAGCCGCAGACGGTCGCTGGCCGGCAACAGATCCTCGCGCGGAACCCGCATCGTGGCGATAACCTTCCAGCCCTGTTCAAGAAAATAACGTGCCGTCTCCAGACCAAAACCCGATGAACAGCCGGTGATCATAATCGTTTGCATCTCTCTGTCTCCGTTGGTTTCTTCCTTTTCATCATAGACAGCCCGCTCCGGACGATATAGGGTCAATAATCCATTATTCTTTAGCAGGAGTCCGGAAATGAGCGACCCGCTGGCGGAAATCATAGCGATGCTCAATCTCAGAGCGGTGCTGACCAAAACCATTGAGGGGGCGGGAGAATGGCGCGTTAAACGTTCAGACCAGGGAATGTCATTCTACGGCGTGGTACTGGAAGGCGGCTGTCGGCTGGAAATAGACCAGCATGCGCCGCAGATCCTGCGCGCCGGGGATTTTATGTTGATCCCGGCGGCGTACCGTTTCGCGTTAACCAGCCTGACCCCGCCGCCTTCACCGGCGCTGGAGACCACCCCGGTGAAGCTTGCGGCGGAACACTTTCGCCTGGGAGCTCTCGACCAGCCAGCGGAGATGCAGGCGCTGATTGGCCACTGCGCTGCCGATTCGGATAACGCCAGCCTGCTAACCTCCCTGCTGCCCGCCTTAGTGGTGGTTCGCGACCAGCCGCGGCTGGCCACCTTTGTCGGGCTGCTGAAAGAGGAAGCCCAGGCGGATCGCGCAGGCAAATCTTTCGTTCTGGCGCGGATGGTTGAGCTGCTGTTTATCGAGGCCATCCGATCCTGCGGAACGCTCGCCACCCCCGGACTGATGCGCGGCCTGAGCGACCCGCGGGTCGCCCAGGCAATCCGCCTGCTGCATCAGGCCCCCGCCAGACGCTGGACCGTCAACGCCCTGGCCGCCGACTGCGCGCTGTCTCGCTCGACGTTATTTGAACGCTTTACCGGCCTGACCGGAATGACCCCGATGGGCTATTTGTTGAGCTGGCGCATGACCCTGGCCATGCAGTGGCTGGGCGAGACGGGCATCAGCATAACGGATATCGCCGAGCGCCTCGGCTATGGCTCGACCAGCGCGTTCAGCGTGGCCTTTACCCGATATGCCGGGATATCGCCGGGCAAATATGCCCGCCAGCGGGCGGCGCAGTGCCCCCCAGGCCCGCCATAAGTTAACCTGCCGCAATCGTCGTCTGCAGCCAGCGCTCAAACACCTGCAGCGCCGGCTCCCCCTCGCCGCCGCCGGGTTTGATCAGGCAAAAGCGCTTGGCCAGCGTCGGCAAGCCCGGCCATGGGGCGACCAGCGTCCCGCTGCGCAGTTCGCTCTCCACATACATCTTCGGCACCAGGGCCACGCCCTGCTGGCTGAGTACCGCAGCGATCGCCATCTCATGCAGATCATAGCGCGGCCCCTGCGCCGGGTTATCCAGCGCCAGACCGCACGCGCGGGCATAGTGCAGCCAGGCGTCCGGGTTTTGCCGCCGATGAATGCGCGGCAGCCGGTTCAGCAGCCCCGGGAGATCGTCATCCGTCAGCAGCGCGGCATGACAGACCGGCAGCAGATATTCCGCAAACAAAAACGTCACATCCATTCCGGTCCACGCCGGGTGATCAAAATGGATGGCCGCATCAAATCCGCTGCCCGGCAGAATAAAGGGGTCGCTGCGGGCGGCGATATTGACCACGATATGCGGATGCTGCGCCGTGAACTGCCCGAGCCGGGGGATGAGCCAGCGGCTGGCGAAGGTGGGGAGCACGGCGATCTCGAGACTGCGGCCATCGGCGGGCATCCCGCTGACGTCGTGGGTTTCCCGCTCCAGCCTGCTGAGGATCTCGCGGACCTGTCTGGCATAGCGGGCGCCAGCCGGATTGAGCCGTACCCGGCTCCCGATCCTGTCAAAGAGTTTGCTGTCGAGGAGCGCTTCCAGACGGGCGATCTGCCGGCTGATGGCCCCTTCTGTTAACGCGAGCTCCGCCGCTGCGCGGGCAAAGTTGCCGTGGCGGGCGGCGGCCTCAAAGGCCAGTAGCGCAGCGCTGCTGGGGATTTTACGACGCATAGCCAATGCTCCTTGTGCGGGCCCATTGAAAGTCAGTGACATAATATCACTGAGTGATGAATAAACATCGTTTTTCAGCGCCATTATTGCCGGATAGGATGAAGAAAACTCACTAAAACGCGTTATGCGCTGAATCATCTGTCTCTCGAGGTCACTATGCTCTATGTCGTCGAATGCGCCTACACCGACCCGCAAAGCGAAGCGGCGTGGAATACCTTTTACAATCGGGAAAAATTGCCGGCGCTGGTCTCGGTGCCCGGTTTTCATGCCTCCCAGCGCTTCTGCGCGTTCAGCGAGGGCTGCCCTCGCTACCTGGCCCTACACGATATCCGCGATGCCGCCGTCCTCGACAGCGACGCCTATCGCCGCAATGGTGGGGGTCATTTTGCCCGCTGGCAATCGGCGATCGCCGACTGGCATCGCCACCTCTATCTCACGACTCACGCGCTGCGGGAGGTGGCTCCTGACGAGGTGCTGCTGCTGAGCGATACCGCGGAAGCCCTGCCCGTCGCTGCGCCGATCGTCCTGCAGCCCGGGGGTCTGGCCACCCGGCATACCCGCTATGCCGCCATCGTCCCGCGTGACGATCTGCATCACCGGGTCACCTCTGCCGCGGTCTTTATCTATCAGCCCATTACCGCCAGGTTGCGTCACCCGGCGGAGCAAGCGTGAGGTCAACATGACACCTGCTCCCTTTTATACCCTGACAGCAGGCGACCTGACGATAAGCGCCATCAGTGATGGTCAGATGACAGCGCCGCTGACGCTACTCGCGGGGATCGCCCCTGAAGAGGCGGCGCGTCTGCAGCGCCAGGCCGGGTTAACCTCGCCGGAGGCCATCGAGATCGGCGCTTACCTGATCCGCGGACGCGGGCACACGGTGCTGGTGGATACCGGCACCGGCGGGGCCAACGGCGTCGGCGGCGCGCTTATTGCCAATCTGGCGCTGCTCGGCGTGCGCCCTGAGGAAATTGACACCATCCTTCTCACTCACGCGCACCCGGACCATATCGGCGGCCTGCTGACCGCCGCCGGTACACCGGCTTATCCCAACGCCATGGTGTTCCTACCCTCGCGGGAAAGCGCTTACTGGCTGGCGCCATCGACACTGGACAACGCCAGCGATCGTGGACAACGTAACGTGCTGCTCGTCCGCCGCATAATGGCGATCTGTGCGACGCAAATTCGTGATATTGATGAAGACGAGCCGGTAGCCGGGATCCGGCCATGTCCCCTGCCCGGCCATACGCCAGGGCATACCGGATATCGCCTTGAGGCGGGCGGAACGTCGCTGCTAATCTGGGGGGATATCGTCCACTTTCCCTCGATCCAGAGCGCCCGGCCAGAGGTGTCGGTGGCATTTGACGTCGATCCTGACCAGGCCCGGCATACACGGGAAAGTCTGCTGCGCCAGGCCGCCCGCGAACGGTGGCTCATCGCCGGTATGCATCTTGGCCTGCCGGGTTTCGCCCGCGTGGAGAATACCGCCTCAGGCTACTGCCTGCGCCCGGTGTGACCTTCGCGGCGAACACCGATCACAGCGAAACCCCGGTCGTGACATTAACGCGACCGGGGCGTGGTGTCTGGGGAAGTGGACTAGCCGTTAACCGCGGCTCTTCCAGCCTTTTTTACTTTTGCAGCTGGCTTTGGTGGCGACCCATGGGTGACGCAGTTGGGTCAACTGAAGATCCTGAGAGGCCGGGCTGGCGGACCAGCGTTTGTTGCACAGAGGCTTACGAGTTGCAATGACCATAAAAACGCTCCTGAAAGTAATGAACAGTTCCCTGGGTAATTCCATAAGTTCAGAATCAGCTTATCACCGCTTAAACGTAGTTATTTCAATCTTTGTTTTGCTATGTAAATGGTGATTGCCACCTGAAAGGTATTAAATTGATCTAGATCAATGTAAGTGCGATTTTTTGATTTCGCCACCTATATTTTCAACCGTTTAACTTCGGCCACCGCTTGATTAAGACTTTTCCTATACCACATAATCCAACAGAAGAGGGCAAGATTATCAGATTTTTATTCTAGTTATGTATGCTAATGTGGTTAATTGTTTTGATTATTCTAGCTAATAAAATTCACTTGGTCAGACCGCCGCAGGCGGTTACTCTGCACCGGCAATACGGGGATTTGTCAGGGAGTGGTGGATGACTACAGGCTATAAACTACTTGGCTATAAGTTAGCGGATAATATTTTCTACTGCCTGCATCATCGGGAAATTATCGCGTTACGTGGGACGCGAACGCAGGTTCAGCTGCGCAGCACCATGGCTTGTTTACTGGAGTATTTGCTGGCGCATGGCAGAGAACGTCTGGTCAGCGATGAAGAGTTAATGATTAACGTCTGGGAAAAAAATAATCTCCGTCCGTCCGCGCAGCGATTATGGCAGGTTATCCAGACCCTAAAATCTCGCTTAAACCAGGCGGGGGTCGAAAGCACGTTAATTGTCCGCGTTAAATGCGCAGGGTATTATATTAACCCTGCTTGCGTAGCCGAAATTTATTCCTTCAAACCGCCGGGCATGATGAATTATATAAATAACTCGCCTGCTGATATGAATAAGCTCCTGGTTCGCAACTAATCTCCTCTCCACGCCGTTTAGATCGCTTGCAACAGGATTTATTCTTTGAATATTTTAATTCACAGCAATAATATTTATTTTAATATCGGCCTCGCCCAGTGTTTCAGAGATATTCAGGAAACCCTGCCCGGTCTGAATATTATTCATTCACTGCCGCTCAGCCATCTGCCCGATCTGGCCGGGATGGATGTAATTATTTTAGCGCTGGAAAACTATCACGATTATCAGGCCGCTGCTGAATTAGCCCAGCGCTATCCCGGTCTGGTGGTCGGATTTACCTCCGCCAACAATGTGAGACGCGGACGCGCCTTTTACGCGGATACCCTCCTGTGGGTCAGCCAGCGGGAAAGCGTTCACGAGATCGGCCGCCTTCTGCGCCGGCTGGCAGACCGTAGCCGCCCTTTCGCGCCGCGCCATCAGCGTCAGAGTCACTCCTCCCGGCTGCGAGCCCCACTTAATGACCTGGAGATGCAGATGATTCGTGGCGTGGTCGACGGACAGTCAATTAATCAGATGGCGGACGCGCTGGGGGTTAATCGCAAGCGGGTTTATAACGGACTGGAGCGGATCAAAATGAATTTTCGCCTCGTCAGCCATACTCATTTTCATCATTTTATGACCGCGGAGGCCACGTTTAGCCACCTCTGCGCCGATCACAGCTGCTATAGACCAGGAGTACGGCCAGCCCGGCAACGACGTGCCGCATCGCGACCGGCCGAAAATCATTCATATAATTTGAATGAGTTTCGCAAATTGTTTTGATTTTAACCACGAGGTATTGCGCGTATTCTTTATCACATCAGGGCGACAAGCCCTATATCAGACACCAGATTAAGGAATACGACCATGAAATCCATCAAAACTTTCGTTGCTGTTGCTGCACTGTCACTGTTCTCTTCCGTTAGCTTCGCCCAGAGCGTCAGCGCCACCGCCTCCACCCTGGACCGTGCTGAAGCCAAAATCGCCGCCCAGGCCGCTGAGCAGGGTGCGTCCTATAAAATCACCAGCGCCCAGTTTAATAATCGCGTCCATATGACGGCTGAGCTGAGCAAATAATCTCTTCGTTCTTTCGCAATGAAAAAAGCGCCGTCAAAAACGGCGCTTTTTTTTCGCCTCTTTCTCCGGGCAGTGATTTCCTGAGCGGCGCGCTGTGGCGTTCAGCCAATTCCGGGCCAATACTTACCGTATCCCCCGGAAAAGAGAACCCGATGATGAAAGCCTGGATCGTCAACAAACCCGGTTCACTGGACAATCTGCAGCTTGTCGATCTTGCCGACCCCGGCGCGCCGGCGGCAGGCGAGATCCGCGTAGCGCTCCACGCCACCTCCCTGAATTATCACGATTTGCTGGTAGCGACGGGGGTGATTCCCACCGCCGATCGGCGGATCCTGATGGCGGACGGCGCGGGGGTGGTCGAAGCGGTTGGCGCCGGAGTCAGCGAGTTTCAGCCAGGCGACCGGGTGGTGGCTGGCTTTTTCCCGCAGTGGCTGGATGGCCGTCCTGGCCCGCAGGTGAAGGACTTCAGCCAGACCCCGGGCGACGGCGCCGAGGGGTTTGCCTGCCAGTATGTGGTCAGACCGGCCAGCCATTTTACCCATGCGCCTGACGGATGGAGCTTCAGGGAAGCGGCGACTATCACCACCTCCGGCCTCACCGCCTGGCGCGCGCTGGTGGTGGAGGGGCGGCTAAAAGCGGGCGATACGGTGCTGACGCTCGGCACCGGCGGCGTGTCGATAACCGCCCTGCAGCTGGCGAAAAGCATGGGCGCGCAGGTCATCGTCACCTCCTCATCAGATGAAAAGCTCGCCCGCGCGCGCGCCCTGGGGGCTGACCATCTCATCAATTACCGCACCACCCCGGCGTGGGGTGCTACGGTGCAGGACATCACCGGTCATCGCGGGGCCGATATTATCCTCGAGCTCGGCGGACCGGGCACCCTGAGCCAGTCGTTCGAAGCCGTCCGTGTTGGCGGACACATCGCCCTCATCGGCGTCCTGACTGGCTTCGAAGGTCATGTGCCCACCCATCTGCTGATGAGTAAACAGGCCCGGCTGCAGGGGCTGGTGGTGGGTCATCGCCGGCAACAACAGGACTATGTCAACGCGCTGAACCTGCAGGCGTCGCGGCCGGTCATCGATAAAGTGTTTGATTTTGCGGCCTTACCAGACGCCTTCCGCTATCTGCAAAGCGGCGCCCATTTCGGCAAAATTTGCGTGGAGTGGTAGGGGTGAGGAGATGAGATGAACAGGGCCTCCGTGCCCTGGGAACGGCTTTATTCGAAAAAGACGTCCGGATTGTCCGACAGCGAAACAAAGGATTTCGTGTTTTTATCCAGCGCCTGAATCTCGCCGCTTTCAATGTCGTAGAACCAGCCGTGCAGGCGCAGGGTATGGTCGCGCAGGCCGACGGCCACCGACGGGTGGGTTTTGATGTTGTTCAGCTGAGCGATGACGTTTTCCTGCACCATGCCGTTGACCTTATCGGTTTCGCTGGCCCAGGTTTTCTTTTCCACCACCGCTTTTGCAGCATCAGCGTAGCGCAGCCAGTGAGACACCGCAGGCATCGGCTCCAGGCACTGGCAGGTGGCGATCGCTTTCATCGCCCCGCAGTTTGAGTGGCCGCAGATCACGATATCAGTCACGCCCAGCGCAACCACGGCATACTCAATGGTCGCGGATACACCGCCCGGCTCCGGCCCGAAAGACGGCACGATATTCCCGGCATTACGAATAACAAAGAGCTGTCCCGGCTCCTGCTGGGTAACCAGTTCCGGCACCAGACGGCTGTCAGAGCAGGAGATGAAAAGCGCTTTGGGATTCTGGCTGGAAGCCAGGCTGCGGAAGAGCTCTTTACGCTGGGGGAAGATCTCTTTCTGGAAGTTGAGGAAGCCCTCAATGATATGTTGCATAGCAGTGTCTCTTCTCTGTAGTTATTACGGTATGACAAAGATCACAGTTATTCAGTTTACCATTGCTGACAAGAATGGGAATCGTTATTCAAACAGTTGCGCAGAAAACGCGCGCCGCGGATGCCCATTCAGCCTCGCCTATTCCACAGGGTTTTCACGTGCTTTCCTGAGCCAGTTTGCTACTCTGTCTGCTCGTACCGTCCCCACGTTGCCGACCGCCTGACGGCGGCGAACACACCAGGAGTTGCTATGTTCTTATCCAGCCTGATGGCCATTGCCGCGGTGCTGATCATGGGCGTGATCAGTCCCGGCCCGAGCTTTATTTTTGTCGCGCGCAATGCGGTCGCCCGCTCGCGCCTGCACGGTCTGGTGACCGCCCTCGGCACCGGCGCCGGCGCCGCCATTTTTTCTATTATGGCGATGCTGGGCCTGCAGAAGGTGCTCACCGCGGTGCCAGAGCTGTTTATTGGCTTGAAAGTAGCGGGCGGGCTCTACCTGTTGTGGCTGGGCTATAAGATTTTCCGCGGTTCGGCGCAGCCGATGGATTTTTCCGCCAGCGGTATGGCCGGCAACCATTCGTTGCTGAAGACCTTCCGCGACGGGCTGTATACCCAGCTGAGCAATCCCAAAACCGCGCTGGTGTTTGCCTCGATTTTTACCGCCCTGCTGCCGACGCAGATCCCCACCGCGTTCTATTACATCGTGCCGCTGATGAGTTTTCTGATTGACGTTAGCTGGTATTCACTGGTGGCGCTGGTGCTCTCCGCCGATCGCCCGCGTCGGGTCTACCTGCGGTTGAAGCGGCGAATCGATATCGCCACCGCGACGGTGCTGGGGGCGCTGGGCCTGCGGCTTATCGCTACCTCTCTCACCCGCTAGCGGCTACACGGTATGGATACGGATATCGTGTTGCTGAAAGGCAACGCGATATTCGCGACTAATATTCTCCTCCACCACCAGCACATCGATATCGCTGCTCGCGGCCACCACGAACCGCGCCACCGCCGGAATTTTATCCGAGGTCAGGCCGATGATAATTTCGCTGCACTGCTTAATCACCGCTTTCTTAAACTCACAGTCGGCATAGTCAAAACCGGTCAGGCCTGACTCTGGCGCCATGGCGCAGCCGCCGATAAACCCCTGGTCGAATAACATCCCCTGCACCTGAGCCACCGCCGCGGCCCCAACGCAGCCCCCGCTTGCCCGCTGTACCTGGCCGCCGAGCATCACCACGTCGTAGAGCGGCTTTTTCACCAGCACCGCGGCGATCTCCGGAGAGTTCGTCACCACGGTCAGCGCCAGCTCGGCGGGCAGCGCCTCGGCCATCGCCAGATTGGTGGTGCCGGTATCAATGAAAATAGTGCCGCCGGGTTTCACCAGCCGGGCGCACTGCTGCGCGATCCTGAGTTTTGTTGCTCGGTTTTTATCTTTCCGTTCACTGTAGTCTCCCGCTTCCGGCAGGCTCAACACCGCCCCGCCGTAGACTTTTTTACAGACGCCTTCGCGGCTAAGCTCATGCAGATCGCGGCGGATAGTATGTTCAGACACCTGAAGACGCGCCGCCAGATCCGCACACACCACTCTGCCGTTTTCCTGCAGGATCTGGCAAATCAGCGCTTGTCGCTGTTGGGGAAAAGCAGCATAATCGAGCAAGGCAACTCCTTAAATAATCATAAACGAGCAACAGTAAGCATGATCGTCTGCCCTGCTGTGATTGTCAATGTTCCAGCCCGGAGGTTTACCATGAAAATTGCCCATTTCGCTCTGTGGACCCAACAGCTTGAGGCTCAGGCCCGCTTCTGGGTCGAGTTCTTTGCCGCCAGTATCAATGAAAAATACCTCAGCCAGACCAACCCCGGATTTGCCTCCTATTTTGTCACCATCGACGACGAAGTAGTGATCGAGCTGATGACCAAGCCTGGCCTGCAGCAGGCCAGCGCGGATAATAACCATACCGGCTGGGCGCATCTGGCCCTCTCGGTGGGCGGTGCAGAACAGGTCGATGCCCTTGCCCAACGCGCCGGAGCGGCGGGAATACTGGTTTCACCCCCGCGCACCACCGGCGACGGCTATTATGAGGCGGTGATCGCCGATCCCGATGGCAACCTGATTGAAATCGTCGCATAGTCAGTAGACCGCCAGCTATAAGGAGGCATCCATGGCACGTTACCGGATCATCGACACCGCGGCCTGGCCCCGCCGGGACCATTTCACCTTTTACCGACAATTTGCCAACCCCAGCTTTAATCTCTGCGTTCCGATAGAGGCGCAGCGCCTGTACGAATGTGCGAAGGACCGGCGGGTCTCATTTTTTCAGCTCGCGCTCTATGCCCTGCTGCGCGCGGCCAACGGGGTGCCGCAGCTCCGGCAGCGCGTGCGCGATGGCGAGGTGATTGAATATGACAGCCTGGCGGTCATGACGCCGGTGATGACCGTCGAGGAGGGCTTCCGCCAGGTATGGTGCGACAACGCTGCCGAGTTCACCGCCTTCAGCGCCGCGGCAACGCCGAAGATCGTCGCGGCAAGAGAGACATCGCCGGCGCCGCTCATCGTCGATGGCGAACATTTTATCTGCGCCAGCTGTCTGCCGTGGCTCCACTTTACTTCGATGACCCATGCGGAATACGCGGTGGGCGCCGCGGTTCCTGCGCTCACCTGGGGGAAACTGCAGAACGGCGTGATCCCGGTAGCCGGGCGATTTAACCATGCCTTCGTCGATGGTCTCCATGCCAGCCGCTTTTATGCCCTCGTCGAAGCGGGGTTTCGTGACCCCGAGCGGCTCTGGCAGCCGCTAACCGCGACCGCCCCCTCACTGCTCCCCCCTACGGCGAAGGATCGCTGAGAACTCGCCACACTCACCGCCGGGCAGTCTTCCCTCTGTCCGGAGGTCGCTTTTCCCTAACTGTCGCCTTTGCAACAGGCAGCGCAAAAGCGCGCTGCATTTGCAGCAGTCCGCTCCGTCAGCAGACATAGCCACCCCGCTAAATATCGCCAACCTGCCTTCCTCTCTCGCTGGCACGTGTTTTGCTTACCCATACATATAACCCATGGGCATTATGAATAATATATTTATCCAATTTACGCATAAGCTATTCACTGAATAAGAGAGAAGATGATGTCAGCCAGTTCACCCGCTCTGCCTTACACCCAGTCCTCGCCGCAGGCGCATATTATTGCCAGCGATGCGGAAGCCCTCGCCATCGCCGATGAGATCGCCGCCGTGCTCAAACCCGGCGCCGCCGAGCGCGACCGCACGGGTATCGTCCCGGTGGAGATCGTCAACACCTACTCCAACAGCGGGCTGTGGGGTATTACGGTGCCGCGCCGCTTTGGCGGCGCCGAGGTCTCGGCCGCGACCCTGGCGCAGGTCATTGCCATTCTTTCCGCGGCCGATCCATCGTTAGGTCAGATTCCCCAGAACCACTATTGCCTGCTGGAAGATATTCGTCTGCAGGGCAGCGACGACCAGCAGGCGTTCTTTTTCGCCCAGGTACTGCAAGGCTATCGCTTCGCCAATGCCCTGTCGGAAACCGGGGGGAAAACGGTCCTCGATATTCGTACCCGTATCGTGCAAGGCGCCGAGGGGCTGGGGATCAATGGCCGTAAAGGCTATTGCACCGGATCACTGTATGCCCACTGGATTGGCATTCTGGCGCTGGATGCTGACGATCGCGCCCAGCTCGCCTTTGTGCCACAGAACAGCCCGGGGCTGACGGTGGTCGATGACTGGGCGTGCCTCGGTCAGCGAACTACCGCCAGCGGCACCGTACTGGCCGATAATCTTCCGGTCAATTCCTTCCACCTTTTCCCAACGTGGAAGTCCTACGCCAGCCCGACCCTTGCCGGCCCCTTTGCCCAGTTGACCACCGCGGCGATAGACGCCGGTATCGCCCGCGCGGCGCTGGACGATACCGTGGCGTTCGTGCGCAACAGCGCCCGACCGTGGATCGACGCCGGTGTGGCGCGGGCCAGTGACGACCCGCTGACTATCTACCATATCGGTCAGCTGGATAGCCGTCTTGCCGCTGCCGACGCGCTGCTGGAGCGGGCCGGACGGGTGCTCGACCGCTATAAAAATGACCTCAGTGAGGAACATGTCGCCGAGGCATCGCTGGCCGTCGCCCGCGCCAAAATCTGGACCACTGAAGTAGCGCTGGAGGCCGCCAGCCGCCTGTTTGAGCTGGGGGGCACGCGGGCTACCGGTGAGTCGCTCAACCTCGACCGCCACTGGCGCAATGCCCGGGTGCACACCCTGCACGACCCGGTACGCTGGAAGTATCAGCTGCTCGGAAACTGGGTGCTGAACGGTATTCGTCCGCAACGACACGACTGGAACTGATATGACGAGTCTGCTGGCATTTTTCGCACAAATCGACTGGAGCGATGTGGCCCAGGCCGCCCTCGATACCCTCACCATGCTGGCCTGGTCGCTGGGCTGGACCGTGCTGCTGGGCCTTCCGCTGGGGATCGTACTCTATCTCACCGGCGAGCCGCGTTTGCTGTACGCCCCGCGTCTTTACCGCCTGTTGTCATTGTGCGTCAACGTGCTGCGCTCCCTGCCGTTCATCATTTTACTCATTGTCATGATCCCGTTGACCACGTTGCTGACCGGCACCTCGCTGGGGGTGGAAGGAACCATTCCGCCGCTGGTCGCCGGCTGCGCCCCGTTCTTCGCCCGGCTGGTGGAAACCGCTCTGCGCGAGGTGGAGCACGGCCTGGTGGAGGCCAGCTGGTCGATGGGCGGCAGCACCTGGCAGCTTATCTGGCACACGCTGTTACCGGAGTCGCGGGCCGGGCTGATCGCCGCTGTGACCGTGACGGCCATTTTGCTGGTCGACTACACCTCGATGGCGGGGGTGATTGGCGGCGGTGGGCTGGGCGATCTGGCCATTCGTTTTGGTTATCAGCGCTTTCAGACTGACGTGATGGTGGTCACCGTCCTGATGCTGATTGCGCTGGTACAGCTTCTGCAAATGAGCGGCGACCGCCTGGTGCGCTACGTCAGCCGCAAATAACTTACCCTTCCAGGTTTCAGGAATCACTATCATGAAAAAATCCATTATCGCCGCCGGACTTCTGGCCCTCTTCTCCACCACAGCAATGGCTAACGAGACGCTGATCGTCGGCGCCACGCCGGTACCGCATGCGGAAATCCTGGAGTTTGTGAAGCCCGTGTTGGCAAAGGAAGGCGTCGATTTACAGATCAAAGTATTTAACGATTTTATACAGCCCAATCAGCAGCTGGCGGAGAAACACCTCGACGCTAACTACTACCAGTACCGTCCGTTTCTCGATAACTACAACCAGACCCGGCATACCAACCTTGTTCCGGTAGTCGGGGTGCATATCGAACCTTTCGGCGCCTACTCCAGCAAATACACGAGTCTCACCGCGGTGCCGGACGGGGCGACGATCGCCATTCCTAACGATCCGGTGAACACCGGACGCGCGCTGGTGATGTTAAGCAACGCCGGGCTGATTACCCTCAAGGATCCGCACAATCCGCAATCGGCAACGAAGGACATCACCAGCAACCCGCATCACTTTAAAATCCGCGAACTGGAGGGCGCCATGCTGGCGCGGGCGGTGAAGCAGGTCGACCTCGCCTTTATCTTTGCCAACTATGCGCTGGAGGCTGGTATCGACACCGATAAAGCGTTGCTGGTGGAAAAAGGCAGCGATCTGTACGTCGAATATCTGGTGGCGCGTCCGGACAATATTCAGGACCCGGGCATTCAGAAACTGGCGCAAGCGCTGCATTCGGACGCCGTTCGTCAGTTCATTCTGACGCGTTATCAGGGCAAAATTTTACCCGGATTTTAATCACCGCGGGCAGCGGCGACAGCCGCTGCCCGGGCAAACGGAGCGCATCATCGTGACGCATATCCCCGCCCCACCGATCCATATTGAGTTTGCTGGTATCAGCAAAGCCTATCCTAACGGCGTGCAGGCGCTACAGGACATTGACCTGACCATCCGTCAGGGCGAAATTTTCGGCATCATCGGCCGCAGCGGCGCCGGAAAATCCACCCTGCTGCGCCTGTTTAATCGCCTGGAAAGTGCCGATAGCGGCGAGATGTTCATCCACGGCGAGTCGACCGTTCGCTACTCCCCGCGCCAGCTGCGCGACCTGCGTCGGCGGGTGGCGATGATTTTTCAGCACTTTAACCTGATGGCCACCAAAACCGTGGCGCAGAATATTGCGCTGCCGCTGAAGATGGCTGGCATCCCGGCCGGCGAACGTCAGCGGCGGGTTACGGAAATGCTTGAGCTGGTGGGCCTCAGCGCCCTGCGCGACAGCTACCCTGCCCGCCTTTCCGGCGGCCAGAAACAGCGAACCGGCATCGCCCGGGCGCTGGTCACTCAACCGGAAATTCTGCTGTGCGATGAGGCAACTTCGGCGCTGGATCCGGAAAACACCTTGTCGGTGTTAACCCTGCTGAAGGAGATTAACCAGCGCCTGGGGCTGACTATCGTGCTGATCACTCACGAAATGGAGGTTATTCGCACCCTCTGCGATCGGGTCAGCGTGCTTGAAGGCGGACGCATTGTCGAACAGGGGGAGGTCTGGCGCGTGTTTGGCAACCCGCAGCATCCGGTGACGCGCGCTATGCTCGGCCTGCAGCACCCCGATCGCCCGGAGGCCGGGCCATCGCTGCGCGACGGCGAGCAGATCGTGACCTTACGGTTTGACGGCAGCAGCGGTCGCGAACCCAATCTGCAGCATATCGCCAGCCTGCTGGGGGGCGACGCCCGCCTGCTGTACAGCAACTGCGAGCGTATCCAGGGCCGGGTCATCGGCCAGCTGCAGGTCCGGCTGAGCGGGCCGCTGGCCGCCAGCGCGCTGGTGCAGGATGGCTGGGTCGCGGACAGCATTTTGACCCACCCTCTTCAGACAGCGGAAACCACTGCGCCATAGCCATAGAATGGAATTATATTTCCGATCCTTTGCTAAGGATAATTGGTTATAAATCATAGCGTTTCAGTGTTAGACAGGGCGAAGTGCGCCTCTTATCTTTCGTCATGAATTGTAAATCACCACGCAATCACTTGATGAGGTAGCACTTTTGTCCAGATTACAACAAGGATTAAAAACCCAAAAAACCCGCTTCGCCCTGGCGCTAAAAGTGGCCCTGCTCGGCGGCGTGGTAGCATTTTCTTCTGCTGTCTTTGCTGAGGGTCTCCTGAAAGAAGGCATCACCCCGGCCACTGACGCCAGTCAGATCCCGGCCAGCGCTAAGCTGCGCAAAGACACGGTGGTGGCCGGGATCTCCGAGCCGCAGGGGATCTTTAACCCCTACTTTTTCGTCAACGGCTGGGATGAGAACGTCACTAACGTCATTTTTTCACGCCTGATCGACTGGGACAGCCAGGGCAAGCTGGTCCCGGGGCTGGCGGAGAGCTGGACGGTCAGCCCGGACAGTAAAGTCTATACCATTAAATTGCGCCCTGGTCTGACCTTCAGCGATGGTTCACCGCTGACGGCGGAAGATGTCGCCTTTACCCTGACGGTCCTGCTCGACCCCAAATATGATGGCGATACCGACATCACCCTGGCCAATATCGCTGGCGGCGCAGAATACAAAGCCGGCAAGGCTGACAGCGTCAGCGGCCTGAAGGTCATCGACCCGCTCACTCTTCAGGTGACCACCACCCAGCCAGGCGCCACCACGCTGGCCAAAATTGGCGGGCCAGTGCTGTCGAAAGCCTGGTACGGCAAAGGATATCAACGGGGACATCTCGACTATCTGCGCTCACTGCACGGCAAGCCGCTGGGCAACGGCCCTTACGTGTACGATACCTATATTCCCGGTCAGGAAATTCGCTTCCATGCCAATAGCCATTTTTACCGTGGGACGCCGCCAACGCCGCGCTTTATCTATCGCGTGACCAATCCGTCGACCAACTTCCAGTTGTTCCAGACCGGGGAGACCGACTACGACGCCTTTACCTCGCGTCCTGACGATATCGAACAGCTGAAGATGCTCGGCTTCGCCAACATTAATCTTTACGGCTCCAGCGACTACAGCCAGGTGGAATTCAACGTTCATCGTCCGGCGCTGCAGGATAAGCGGGTACGCCAGGCGCTGATTTACGGCCTGGACCGGCAGAAGCTGATCGACGTGGTCTATCAGGGGTACGGCAAAGTCGCCATCGAGCCGATCGCCCCGATCTCCTGGGCCTTTAACGCAGAAGGCGTCAATCCTTACCATTACGATCCGGCGCAGGCGAAAAAACTGCTGGATGAGGCCGGCTGGAAAGCTGGCGCCGACGGTATCCGCGTCAAAGAGGGCCAGCGCCTGGAGCTGACCCTGCTGGTGAGCAAGAAGGTGCTCAACGATGCGTTGATCCCCATCGCCAAGGAGAACTGGCGGCAGATCGGCGTGCTGCTTAAACCGCAGGTGGTGGATTTCAACGCTCTGATGGCGCAGCGCAAAGCCGGAAATTACGATCTCGCCTCGTTCAGCACCAGCACTCTCAACGACCCGCACGACGGGGTATGGGATTTCTACAGCAGCGAAGCTAAAGAGTCCGGCTACCACAACGCGGAGGTCGATAAGCTGATTAACGCCGGCAACGCGGTGCTCGACATCGAAAAGCGCAAGCCGATCTATCACCAGCTGTATAAAGTGCTGGCCGACGATCCGCCGGTGATCCTGCTCGGCTATCGCAACATCCTTTCCGCCAGCAGCGCCCGCGTCACCGGCTTTAAACCGGATATCTACAACGGCCTGACCGGCAGCCTGCCGGATGTGAAAATCGTTAAGTAAATCCCCTGGCCGCCGGGTTAACCGGCGGCTGATGCGAGATCGTCATGAAAAATTTCATCCTGAGGCGCCTGCTGCAAACGCTGCCGATGCTACTGCTGGCCTCGTTCATTATTTTTATGCTGTTTGCCAAAACCCCCGGCGACTTTATCGATGGCAATATTACCCTGACCGCCGCCCGCGCTGCAGAGCTGAAGGCGATCTATGGCCTCGACCAGCCGCTGTTCACCCGCTATCTCCACTGGCTGGGACAGCTTCTGCGCGGCGATTTAGGCTTTTCGCTGCAGTATCAGATCCCGGTCAGCCAGCTGCTCAATCAGTACATCTGGAACTCTTTTCTGCTGGCCAGCGTCGCGCTGGTCTTTTACTGGGGCATTGGCCTGGCGGTCGGCGTGGTGTCGGCCCTGCGACCTGGCTCCTGGTTTGATCATCTGGTGAGCGTTGCGGTGTTTGCCGCCATGTCATTCCCCACCTTTTTCCTCTGCCTGTTGCTGATTAAATGGTTTGCCGTCGATCTCCACTGGCTGCCGGTAGGCGGGATGACCAATACCGGCAGCGACGAAAGCGGCTGGCAGTATGTGCTGCAAGTGGCTGCCCACCTGGCGCTGCCGGTGCTGGCGCTGGTGATGCTGCAGGCGGGCAGCCTGACGCGCTATGTGCGCGCCAGTATGCTCGACGTGGTGAAAATGGATTTTATCCGTACCGCCCGCGCCAAGGGGTTGCATGAGCGCACGGTGATCCTTAAACATGCGTTGCGCAACGCCCTGCTGCCGATCATCACCCTGCTGGGCTTTGAGCTGCCGGGGCTGTTCTCCGGGGCGATCATTACCGAAAAGGTATTCAACTGGCCGGGGGCAGGCCACATCCATATCGACTCGCTGGCCGCCCGCGACTATCCGGTGCTGATGGGGTTTACTCTGTTTCTGGCGGTGCTGACGATAGTCGGTAATTTGCTCGCCGACGTGCTGTACGCCTGGGCCGATCCGCGTATTCGGGTGAGGTCATGATGATCCTGTCTTACTTTGCTTCCCGTCGCCGCCAGCGGCAGGCGGCTATCCCGGTGCTGGCGCACATTACCCCCTCTCCCTGGCGCCAGGGATGGCGACAGCTGCGCCGTAACCGGCTGGCCATGTTCTGCCTGATCCTGCTGGCCGTAATGGCGGTGTGGTGCGTGCTGGGGCCCGTCTGGTCGCCGTGGAAAGATGATGCCACCGACGCCCTGAGCATCAACCAACCGCCCGGGGCGGAACACTGGCTGGGGACCGATTTCCTTGGTCGCGATGTCTACACCCGCCTGCTGCTGGCCGGCCGCATCTCGCTGATTATCGGCCTGCTGACCATGGTGATGTCGGTATTCCTCGGCTATCTGCTCGGCGCCCTCTCGGGTTATGTCGGTGGGTTAACCGACAGAGTGATCATGCGCGTGGCCGACCTGGTGATGACCATCCCTGGATTGCCGCTGTTGATTGTTGCCGGGGCGATGCTTTCCGAGCTCGATTTTTCCCCGGACTCGCGCATCTATATGGTGGTGGTAATGCTCAGCCTACTGGAGTGGCCCCGACTGGCGCGGCTGGTGCGCGGGCAATGTCTCTCCCTGCGCGAACGCGATTTTATGCTGGCCACCCAAGTACTGGGCCTGTCGGCGCGTCGCCGGCTGTTTGGCCACCTGCTGCCGAATACCATTCCGATTCTGGTGGTGATGGCGACCATGGCTGTCGCCAACGCCATTCTCAGCGAATCCGCGCTGAGCTATCTCGGCCTCGGCGTGGTGCCGCCAACGCCGTCGTGGGGCAATATGATGGATGCCGCCAATAGCCTGATCGATTTCCAGCGCCGTCCCTGGCTGTGGATGCCGCCTGGGATCGCCATCTTTCTCACCGTGATCGCCATTAACGTGCTGGGCGATGGCCTGCGCGACGCCATGGATCCCAATATGAAACCGAGGCTGAAATGACCCTACCGTTAGTCTCTTTTAATCATCTCTCCGTCTCTTTCGCTGGCGAACGTCATCGCGTGCGCGCGGTGCAGGACGTCTCTTTCACGATTCAGGCCGGGCAAACCGTTGGCGTGGTGGGCGAGTCCGGCTGCGGCAAAAGCGTCACCGCCATGGCGCTGATGGGCCTCCTGCCGTCGCAGGCAGCGCGCATCGACGGCGGCGAAATTCGTTTCGCGGACCGCGATCTGCTGCGGCTGAACCCCAGACAGATGGCCGACCTGCGCGGCCACCAGCTGGCCATGATCTTTCAGGAACCGATGTCGGCCCTGAACCCGGTGTTGACCATCGGCGAACAGCTGTGCGAACCAGCGATCCGCCACCTCGGCGCCACGCCGAAAGCCGCCTGGCAGCTGGCTACCCGGCTGCTAAACGAGGTCGGCCTGGCGCGCGGCGACAGCCTGATGGCCAGCTACCCCCACCAGCTATCCGGCGGCATGCTGCAGCGGGTGATGATCGCCATGGCGCTGAGCTGTCAGCCCAAACTGCTGATTGCCGACGAACCGACCACCGCGCTGGACGTCACCGTGCAGGCGCAAATCCTGCGCCTGCTGCGGGACCGGGCGCGGGCCAGCCAGATGGCGATGATGCTGATTACCCACGACCTGGGGGTGATCGCGCAGATGGCCGAACAGGTGGTGGTGATGTATGCCGGAAGGATCGTGGAACAGGGCGCCACGGCGGAGGTGCTACGCCATCCGCAGCACCCTTATACGCGTGGGCTCATCGCCTCCCGCCCGGTGCCGGGCGAGCGGCGTCGGCGACTGTACTCGATTCCCGGTCAGGTACCGGATCTGGCCGCCCTGCCGGCGGGCTGCGCTTTTGCCGGGCGCTGCGAACGGGCGACGCCGCGCTGCCGGGAGGCGATTCCGCCGCTGCTCGGCGAGCGCCAGCGGGCCGCCTGCTTTTATAGCGAATTTGCGGAGGCGACAGCATGAGCGATCGCTATGTTATTGAAGTGGATGGATTGAAGAAGTATTTTCCGCTGCGCGACGGCCTCTTTGGCCAGCAGACCGGCGAGCTTCGCGCGGTGGACGGCGTCAGCTTTAACATCCGTCCGGGCACTATTTTTGGCCTGGTGGGCGAGTCCGGCAGCGGCAAAACCACCGTCGGCCGAACCCTGCTTGGCCTGTACGAGAAGAGCGCCGGCAGCGTGAAATTTCACGGTCAGGAGCTGGCCGACCTGACCGGGCCCGCCCTGCGCGCCATTCGGCCGAGGATGCAGCTGGTATTTCAGGATCCCTACAGCTCACTGAACCCGCGGCTGCGTATTGGCGAGGCGATAGGCGAAGCCATGCTGCAGCACAAGCTCTGCACCCGCGATGAGCTCTATGACCGGGTGATCGACGTGATGAAGATCTGCGGCCTGGCGCCGGAACACTACGCCCGCTTCCCGCATCAGTTTTCCGGCGGCCAGCGCCAGCGGATCGGTATTGCCCGGGCGCTGATCCTCAACCCGGATTTTATCGTCGCCGATGAGCCCATCTCGGCCCTCGATGTGTCGATTCAGGCGCAGATCATCAATTTGTTTTCCGACCTGCGCGACGACCGCGGCGTCACGTTTCTGTTTATCTCCCACGACCTCGGGGTGGTGGAGCATTTATGTGACGATGTGGCGGTGATGTATCTCGGGCAACTGGTGGAAAGCGCCAGCCGCGATGCGCTGTTCAGCCGCCCCCTCCATCCCTACACCCGCGCTCTGCTAGCCGCGGTGCCGACCCTCGACCCGCACAGCGAACCGCAGGCGCTGGTGCAAGGCGAGATCCCGGATCCGACCAATCCTCCCGCCGGCTGCCGCTTTTCATCTCGCTGCCCGCAGGCCGGCGATCTGTGCCGCAGAGAAGCTCCGGCGCTGCGCGAGGTGGCCCCTGGTCATCGGGTGGCCTGCCATTGGGTCGCGTCCTGAGCGCGGCCGACGGGGGTTATTTATTTCTAAACAACCGGTCGATTGTGCGCAGCGGCGCCAGGATTTACTATCCGCTCCGTCTTGTGAGACGCGTTATGAATGAAGCGTAATATTTTTGTTCATTTTTGCCCGATGGCTTCGGGCATTTTTTTGCGACACGCCCGGGAGCGATCCTGCCGGCGACAAATTTAGCGGGGCGCGGTCGCCCGTCTGTCAAAACGCAGCAATGGAATTGCTCGCCCGCGTCCCGCTATTCCTTAATGACCTTCCCGTGAAATCCCGGAAAAAAATAAGACTCTATGAGATTGCCTGAGGCATAGCGTTATCTTATTTTTTAAGCGTGTACTCCACATTAAGGAAGCAAGATCATGCTTAAGCGTCGCACTATTAAAACAGCACTGGCGGCGGTTATTTCTCTCGCCGTCATGGCGGCACCGGCCTATGCCAACCCGGGTAACGGTAATGGCAATGGCGGCGGTAATCACGGGAACAGTGGTAACCATGGCAATAGCGGCAATCATGGTAACAGCGGTAACAGCGGCGACCATGGTAATAAAGGACAAAATAAAGGTCAGTCCACCGCCGATCATGGCAACCGCAAAAACTACGGCAAGCCCGACCACGTCGACAGCGATATTAGCTTCTCACGGGCGCGCTCCCTGGCCGTGAACTACGGTCTGGTCGGCTATCAGGCGCTGCCTCCGGGTATCGCCAAAAATGTCGCCCGCGGCAAACCGCTCCCTCCGGGTATCGCGAAAAAGACCCTGCCAGCTTCTATGATTAACGATCTGCCCTATTATCCGGGCTATGAATGGAGGGCGGTCGGCGATGACCTGGTGCTGGTAGCGCTGAGCACTGCCATTGTCACCGCCGTGATTAACGGTGTGTTTGACTAACTCACCTGCTTATTGAAAAGCCTCGCCCCGGCGAGGCTTTTTTTGTGCCTGGCGCTGGCGAGTGACAACTCGCTGGCATCATCGCTAAGATAATGGCTCAACCAACCCGGGACCGACTATGGACAAAGACACTGTAGTGACGCTGTTGAAGTACAAGCGCTGGATTGACCTTGCCACCTTACAGGCGATCCGCACGATAGACGGAACAGTACATGGCGAAAAACGCCACCTGACCCTCAGGCTGATGAACCATATCCATGTCGTTGACATGATTTTCCGGGCGAATCTTCGCGGCAGGACGCACGGTTACACCGCGCTGAATACCCCCGAGACGCCAACCATTGATGCGCTGGAAACGGCAATGACCGCCTGTACGGACGAATACATTCACTACGTCAGCGCCATGACCCCCGCCGATTTCCACGAACGTATCGCCTTCAAATTTGTCGACGGCGGCGACGGCAATATGACCGCGATGGAGATGTTGAACCACATGCTCTTTCACGGCGCCTATCACCGCGGCGCGGTAGGCTGGATGATTGGCGAATGCGGCGGCGTGCCGCCGAAAGATGTGCTGACCGTTTTCCTGCGCGACCATCATTCCTGAGGATGCGAGAGCATCAGCCGTGAATCGCACGAATGATCAGCAGTAGTTCTGCCTGATTACGGGTGTGGGTTTTCCGGTACAGGGCGCTAAGGTGAGTTCTGATCGTGGCGATAGATACGCCCAGATGTAAGGCGCATTCATCCGGCGTCATGCCCCGCACCAGCAACTCCGCCACCGCATTTTCGGCAGGCTTGACGTTAAACAGTTCCATCAAGGCGCTGCCGGTGAGAAACGGCTCGGGAATAATCACGCAGGCGACCCCGGCAAGGCGGGCCGTCGGGATCACGAGGATCGGTTTCGGCTGACGCCCGGCGGTATAGCACACCCCTGCCCTCGGCGGCTCTGCCGTCCGGGTGGCCTGCTCGATAGCCCGTTTCAGTTTTTTGCTGTCGGTATTGAGGCACAGCGTATCGCCCCCGCTATACCAGGAGAGGCGGGTGTTAGCGCGCAGGTAGCGTTCGGCATGCGCGCTGGCGTAGACAATTTTACCGCCATGATCCACCAGCCATACCGGGTAGATCCCGTTGTCCATCACCGCGCTCTGGTATTTTATGGTGTCTCGCAGCTGTTCAAATCGGGCGTGAAGCTGGCAGGCGGTTTTTAACGCCGGGATCAAGCGCCTGAACAGTTCAAACTGCGCCGGCTGCGGATAAGCCGCCGTATTGGCCGTCATCAGTGACAGATAGGTGGCATAGCCATTGAGGGTGCATAGCTTGACGCTGGTAAGATTATTCAGATCGTTGGGGTGATGAAACTCATTGTAATAGACGCTGCCGGCAATAAATTTATCGCCTAAATACTCGCGGTCTCGGTACATTTGCCCGACCGGTAACGCGGTCAATATTTTTTCGGCGGGATCGATGGCCAGAAACACGTCGCGATAGGCAGTGAAGACCTTCTCCTCCAGCAGGAATGAATCGGTCAACAGATGCGCATTGCCTTTATCGTAGAACAGAAATGCCGCGTACTGATGGCCGGTGAGGAACGCCAGTTTCTGCAATGCCGATTTCCACAAATCGGGATCCAGGGTGGCCATCAGCACCGTTTCCAGGATCTCGATGTAAATCAGTTCCGGATCACTCGCCATACTGCCACCTGTGAGTCACTGTTTCCGCTGCCGGAGCGGCGCATGTGGCCGCCCTGATCAGCATAGTTCCGCCAGCGAAACAATGACAGTCCCGGTTCGCTAAGCAGACCGGGAAAGGCGGTTGCCGGGAGCGTGACGCCAATGCGTTATCAAGGGGGCTCAGGATCCGCTGTTGCGGGTTTGGAAATCGCTCCCCTTCCGGCATAGCGTCCGCCAGACCATCAGGGCGCACAGCAGGGTGACGACCGCCAGCCCGCTAAACAGTAGCGTATAAGCAGAGTCATAGCTCTCGCGCAGCACCCGGAGGGAAAAGTCAGGCAAAAGCGCAGCCGCCTGCGGCATATTGCCGGCTCCCAGCCAGCCTGCGGCGCGGTGAATCACCTCGGGGGCATACCCGTGAACGCGACTCTGCAGGGTCAGGGTATTGCTTGCCGTTAATACCGCGGAGACTATCGCCAGGGCGATCCCCTCACCGGCAACGCGAACGGTGTTGAACAGGCCTGCCGCCATACCGGCTTTCGCCACCGGCACAGCGGATATCGCCAGGCCGTCCATCAACCCCCAGGGAAGCGCCGCCCCCGCCCCACAGAGGATCAACGCCAGCACCAGTTGCGGAAGATGGTTACTGTGAAAAGCATTCCCCAGCAACAGCAACCCGACGGAGGCCATCATCAGCCCTCCCGTGGATACCCGCCCCGGTGAAAACCAGCGGGTGAGCAGGACCGCAACGGATGGGAAAATCAGCATCGGCGCGGTCAGCGCCATCAGATACAGCGCGCTCTTCGACTCACTCATCCCCTCTCCGCCCATAAAATGCAGTGGAACAACAATCAGCAGGACCACGTAGCAACAGCAGGTGGCGACAGGCAGCAACAGTACGCCGACAAAACGCGGATGGCGCAGCAGGGAGAGTTCCAGCACCGGGTTGCTCACCCTCCGGCAGCGCACGGCAAACGCCACGAACAGTCCCGCCGACGCGATGAACAAGGCCAGCGTGGTCAGCGATAAAAAGCCGCGGGCCGGAATGACCATAAGCGATGCAGTAAACAGCATCAGGGCCAGCGTAAACAGGGTTAAGCCGAGGTTGTCAGGTGTCCGCGGCTGGCTTTGTTCTGCCGCCGGCAGATACGCCAGACCGATAAGCAGAACCATCGCCGAGAGCAGCGCAAACAGGGCGTATACGCCGCGCCAACCCACCGCGTCGGTCATGAAGCCGATCAGCAGCGGGCCGAACGCCAGGCCGGCGCCGAACACCGTGCCCAGGATGCTGAATGCCCGCGTCCGCTGAGCACCATCATACAGCTGGGCCAGCGCCGCACTGCCGCTGGCTAAAATCATCGCCGCGGCCAGACCTTGCAGCGCCCTCAGCACGCCTGACAGGAAGAGATTGTGCGTCAGACAAAACAGCAGGCTGCTCAGGCAAAACAGCGCGGCGCCGGCGATAAAAATACGTTTTCTGTCGATGGCATCCGCCGTCACCCCTGCGGCCAGCAAAAAGCTGCCGAAAGTCAGCATAAAGCCATTGGTCAGCCACGACAGCGCAGCGGGAGAGCCGCCCAGCGACTGCTGTATCGCGGGGGTGGTCATGACGCCGCCGGTAAAACTTAACGGCAGCAGCAAGGCCGCCATAAAGACAGAAAGCGCCGCCAGGGCGCTGGCGTATCGGGAAGGTGTTCTGGCGGTGAGTAACATCGGGCGGCCCTCATCAGTCGGCAAGGAATGAATAAACTATCGCCATCCTATTGCGGATGTTCTTGCCGATAAATAGACTGAAAATATCTTCTTAAGAGACATAAGGTTTATAATCAATGGACAGCCTCACCTCGCTGACGTCCTTTGTCCGCACCGCCGAAATGCTAAGCTTTGTTCAGGCCGCCAGGCTGCTGGGCATATCTGCCTCGGCGGTGGGTAAGAATGTCGCCCGCCTTGAGCATAAACTGGGAGTCCGGCTGTTCAACCGCAGCACCAGAAACGTCAGCCTGACGGCGGAGGGGGCCGCATTTCTGACGCGCTGCCAGAGTATCCTGGAGCAGATCCAGGAGGCCGAGTCAGAGCTGACCAGCAGTCTCTCACAGCCCACCGGCAAACTGAGGATTTCACTGCCCGTCATTGGCTACCGCCTGTTGCTCCCCGCCCTCACCGCCTTTACCCGTCTTTATCCGCAGGTTGAACTGGATCTCGACTTTAGTGACCGGCTGGTCAATCTGATCGATGAAGGATTTGATGTCGCTATCCGCAGCGGTGAACTAGCGGACTCCCGCTTGATCGCCAGAAAGCTGGGAGGCTTTCGTTTTGTGCTCTGCGCCAGTCCGGCCTATCTGGCGGAATACGGCGTTCCCGGCTCGCCAGCGGAATTAGCGGCGCACAAGTGCTTTTTTTTTCGCTTCCCCGCGACGGGGCTGATCCAGCCCAGGGAACTGCGCGATATGCGGCTGACGGGAGATTTCAGGGCCGCTGCCATTATGACAGTCAATAACATTGAGGCCGCCATTCGCTTAAGCGCGGCGGGGATGGGCATCGCTTATGTGCCTGATTTTGTCGTGCGCGAGGCCATCAACGAGGGACAACTGCAGGAGGTGTTGCCCGGCTGTTGCGTCAAGGATGGGCATTTCTCGGTCCTGTGGCCCGCCAGCCGCTACCTGTCACCGCGAATACGCTGTTTTATCGATTTTATGGCTGCGGCAGAGATACCCTTGTCACCCGTATCGGCAAGCCCTACCCCCTGAAAAGCTCAGCGCCGGATGTCCTGCCGCGCGGCCAGCGAAAGCCGGCGGCAGGTATACCATTCAAGAGCGCATCTTACCCTTTGGCAAAATTGGCCTGGATCCGCTGCTGCAGATAATCCTCGGCGCTGATGGGCGGGTACTTCCTCTGCGGCCCGAGGATCTCGACATCTTTATTGGCCTGGCAGAAAAACGCCAGGCTGTAGCGCGGCCCCTGATATTCGTGGGGCAGCGGGTTTCTCACCCGGTGGAAGTTAGACGGCAGCTGGTCGTCGCTCCAGCGCATTAGCATATCGCCGATATTGCAGGTGATGACCTCTTCGCGCGGCTCAATGCTGGTCCACTGCTGGCTTTCGCGGTCTTTACCGGGACAAACCTGCAGGCCGCCCTGACCGGGGCGCTGGAACAGCAGCGTCAGACAGTCAAAATCGGTATGCGCGCCGGCCCGCCACATTCCCTGCTGCGACTGCTCGGTTGCATAGTAGTGCAGCATGCGCAAGGTGCTCTGATAGGTGTCACGCTGCGGATCGTGCGCGGTGGTGAAAAACGATTCCGGAAAACCGAGCTTTAACGCAAAGCAGGAGAGGATCTTCATCCCCAGCTGCCAGCACTGCGATTCAAACCCGAGCATCGTCTGTCGGAAGCCTGGCAGCTCCCGATCGCTGGGCCAGCGCCCATCCATCAGCGGACGGGTTATCTGATAGGACTCTTTTTGATCCGGCGTGCGGGTCGATGGCCGAACCTGCGCCTTGCTCTCCCAGCCGGCGTTGCCGGCCAGCGGATACTGGCGCTTCACCTCGTCGGGCAGGTTGAAAAACGCCTCGGTCGTGCTGAACGCCTGGCGGATCTCCGCCAGCGGAATACCATGGTGGCTGACCTGGAAGAAGCCGATCTCCACCGCCGCCTCCCACAGTTGTTCGGCAATATCATTTTTTCTTTCGGCAAAGTTCGACAGGTCGATACAGCGCACTTCGCGGGTGAAGGTCTCTTCGCCCTCGGCGCCCATCAGCGCCTCTTTTTCCAGTTCCTGTAAGGCATAGCGTTGATTCTGGGTGGTTGCGTTCATCGTCATTATCCTGTTATCAGTTAAACAGCGGCGCGCTGTTGGAGGGTACGGACGGCCGCCAGCGCGTCGTGGCGCATCGCGTCAAGGTCGAGACCGGGAATGGCGTCATCTTCCACGATGGGTCGGCCATTGAGCAGCAGCGCCTTCAGCGCGGCGCGCCCGCCGCAGGCCACCGGGCCAATGGCCATATCGTGCAGGCCGAAGTAGCGCGGATCGTCCAGCCGGTAAATGGCGAGGTCCGCCTGCATCCCGACCTGCAGAGTGCCGCTCTGCGCTAAGCCGAGGATCTGCGCCCCGCCGGCGCTGCCCCAGCGCACCACATCCTCCACCGTGGCCGCATCGGCCCCGCCCTCGAAGGTGCCTCCGGCGTAGCGCGGCTGCGCCAGCATCCCCTTGCGCGCGCGCTGCAGCAGCCATGCGGCGTGGGCTTCGCTTTGCATATCCGCCGCCTCATTGGAGGCAGCGCCATCCACCCCCAGCGAGACCGGGACCCCGGCCTGCTCCAGCGCCAGCAGATCGGCGATGCCGCTGCCCAGCCGACCGTTGCTTTGCGGGCAATGGGCGATGCCGGTTCTGGTGCGGCCCAGCAGGGCAATCTCCTCCGGCAGCAGCTTCACCAGATGGGCAAACCACACGTCATTTCCCAGCCAGTCATGCTCCGCGCAGAACTGCACCGGCGTCATGGCGAATTTCTGCCGCGCGGCGTCAAGATAATCGACGGTTTCCGATAAATGGCTGTGCAGCCGGATCCCCAGCTGGCGGGCCAGCTTCGCCATCTCCCGCAGCTGGGCGCCCGGCGCGGAGTGCAGGACGGTAGTGGGCGCCATCACCACCCGGCGCAGAGAATCGGGCCGGGGGTCGTGATAGCGGCTGACCAGCCGTTCGATATCCGCCATATAGCCGTCGAAGGTTTCCGGACGCAGCGCCACCGGCAGATCCTGTTCCACCGCCCGCCCCTGGGTCGCCCCACCCCGGCACAGAACGATGCGCATCCCCAGCGCTTCCCCTTCGCTGAAGACAATCTCCGAGGTATCGAAAGGCATATCTGGCCAGTACAGGTAGTTGTGATCCGCCACGCTGGCGCAGCCCGAGCGCAGAAGCTCCACCAGGCCAATGCGCACCGCCAGACGAAAAGTATGCTCATCGAAAGCCGCGCGAAAGCGGTACGGCGTGGCGCTCAGCCAGGCCGTCAGGCTCTGGTTCAGCCCCTGCGGCTCGCCCTTCAGCAGCGACTGAAAAAGATGGTGGTGCGTGTTCACCCATGCCGGATAGATCACACAGTCGCGGGCATCGATCTGTCGCTCTTCCGGCAGCGGCGTCAGGCTGCCGATGGCCGCAATCTTGCCGTCGCGGATGCGAATATCTGGCCCGGCCAGCCTCGCCGCCTCTCCGGGCAGACCGCTGAGGATGGCATGGGCATTTTTAATCATTAATGACATGGCGTCGCTCCTCAGGGTTTAACCTGCATGGCCTGAACAAATTCGGTGGTGTAGGCCTGTTTCCAGTCGGTGGCCGCCGCCAGCAGACCGGCGCTGACCATAAAATCGCGGGTCTTCTGCCAGCGCGCGTCGGTCATCGTCCCCCAGCCCTGACTGGCGGCATCCCCGCCGTCGATCAGATGATGCTCACGGATCTGGGTCACGCCCCAGGCGAGCAGATCGTCGGTCATTTTGGGGTTGTCCTGCTTAATCAGCGCATTGCCCGGCGCCGGATCCTTGAAATAGCTCACCCAACCCTCCATTGAAGCGCGGACAAACTTCGCCATCGCCGCTTTACGCTCGGCGATGGTGTCCGGGCGGGCAATAAGAATGCCGCCATAGGGAGGGTAACCATGCTCAGAAAAGAGGAAGAAGTTCGCCTTCACCCCAGCCTTCTGCACCTGGAACACCTCGGAGCTGACATAGGCCTGCTGGGCGACAGCGTCATCGACGACAAAGGGTTGAATATTGAAGGTATAGGGGCGAACCTGCGCGTCGCTCAGCTGGTATTGCGCCTTCAGCCACGGCCACCATGTCGCCTGACCGGAGCTGGAGACCAGAATGGTTTTATCTTTCAGCCCCTGCAGGGAGGTGACATCGGCATGGGTCAGCAGCCCCTGGGGATCGTACTGAAAGGGCGCGGCAATGGCTTTCGCCTGGAAGCCGCGCTGAATGCCTTCCAGTAGCTGCAGATCGTAACCGATGATCACATCGGCCCGCTTCGACAACAGCAACTGCATGCCGTTGACCTGGGGGCCACCGGAGCGGATCTCGACGTCGAGACCATATTTTTTATACAGCCCAGTGGCCTGAGCCTGATAATACCCCCCCTGCTCCGCCTGAGCGTACCAGGAGGTCAGCAGAACGATTTTCTCCTCGGCCTGAACGGCCAGCGAGACACCGCCGAGGGCCATCAGGCCCAGCCAGCGTAAACCCCGGGGAAGGCGTGCGCCTGTGTTCATTATCCCTCTCCTCTTTACGCCGGGAGGGGGAGCGAGCGAATGTGGCTCAGCCTCCCATCCCGGTCAACATTGAACCGCGACATGGTGACTGAGCAATGTCCCGTATGGATAACCCGTACTGACCGCTTCTACTCACACTTAGCTATACAAAAACAATGCCAGATTTTATCGCCCGCGCGCGGCCGCGCAAAATCGCCTGCGCCGCCGCCCTGGGGCATGCAACCTTTGATTCATGCACACAAAAAACGCACCATTATGGTGCGCTAATGAATGATTTTAGTGCCTGTCGGTCTCTCACAGCTGGCTGAAGAGCATCTCCAGCTGGTTCAACATCATCGAGGCGGCAAGTGAAAGCTGGCGGGCGGGCGAGACGCACAGCGCCAGCGTGAAAGGCTTAAGCTGCGGATCGGTAAGCGGCACAAACGCCAGCTGGCCGGACTCGATCTCATCGAGAATATCCAGCCGGCACAGTATGCCGATACCCATCTGTTCTTTAATCAGGGTGCGGATCATGTGGATGTTATTCGACACCGCCACCTCCTTCACCTCGTTGCCGCTGATGTTCACCAGCGCCTCTACCGGTTCGCTGATCATCAATGGGGCGGAGGGCAGGATAAACGGGTAGTCGATGCACTGGCTAAAGCGCACAGCGCTGCGGCTAGCCAGCGGATGGCCGGTCGGCACCACGATCCCCATATTCATTTCGGCAAACGCCCTCACCTGCAGTTCACGGGAGGTCTGCGGGTTGAGCATGATGCCGAAATCCGCCTCGCCGGAGATCAGCGCCTGCTGGATGTGGATATTGTTGATGGTGGTCAATGTAAAAGAGATGTTGGGATAATGTTTATGCACCTCTTTGAGCATCGTCGAAAAGAAATGCCGGTTAATGGCATCGATGGTGGCGATGCGCACATGCCCGCGCCGCAGTCCGCGCAGGTCATCCAGCTGTTCACAGACCCGGGTAAAGTCCTTTTTCCAGTTATTGGCCGCATGCAGCAGCAGCTCCCCGGCGGCGGTCAGCCGCAGCCCGGTGGGATGGCGCTCGAAGAGCGGCATCGCCAGCTCCTGTTCCACGCGCAAAATCTGACGGTCGATAGAGGACGCAGAGACATGCAGCGCCTCTGACGCTTTACGAAACGACCCCTGACGGGCCACTTCAGTGAAATAGAGCAGAAATCGGGAGAAGGCAAACATCGTTTGGGTGCTCTCTTTTTTGCAACGGGTTGTGCGAATCAAAGCTCTGGACGCAACAGTTTTATCACAATACCGTAGCATTCATAGCGGAGAAACGATCGTTTCACCCATTTTCTTGCACGCCGGACAGTTCACCGCGAAGGGGAGTTATCTCTTCGCCGACCCTGGCCGCCCTGCAGACAGCGGAATGAGGGAGAGTAAACGGTAATGCACAGCCACGATTTTATTTCGGTCTCGGTCGGGGAAATACGGCCTAACGGAGAGGGAAATCTGTCTTTAATATTGCAGGCAGCGGCCGGGGAAATATTACCGGCCTACTCCGCCGGGGCGCATATCGATATTATTATTCCCGGCGTCGGCCCGCGGCAATATTCCCTGTGCGGCATGCCTGACCGCGGAAATCGCTATGAAGTTTGCGTCAGGCTGGCGGACGCTTCCACCGGCGGCTCACGCTATTTGCACCAGCAGCTCAAAGCCGGCGATCGGCTCTCCATTTCGCAGCCGCGCAACCATTTCCCCCTGCCGCAAGCCGGGCGCTACCTGCTGTTTGCCGGCGGTATCGGCATCACGCCGTTGCTGGCGATGGCTGACGCGATTGCCGCCAGAAAGGGAGAGCTGGAGCTGCATTATTATGTCGCCAGCTCGCGCCAGACCGCCTTCTCCCCGCGCCTGGCTCAGCTGGCCGCGAGCGGCACGGTGGCGATTCACTGCAGCGAGGAAGGCGAGTCGTTTCGCCAGCAGATCCCCCCATGCTTAACCGCGCCCGATCCTGATACCGCGGTGGTGGCCTGCGGCCCGGAGGGCTTTATTCAGCGACTGCGGTCGGTCATGGATGAATATCGCTGGTCGCCGTCGCAATTTGTATTCGAGCGCTTCACTCCCGCGGCGGAAAATAATACTGCGGCGAAAAACGCTTTTTATATTGAGCTGGCCTCCAGCGGGCAGCGTCTGCAGGTCGCCGCGGATCAAACCATTGCTCAGGTATTACAGCACGCCGGGGTGGAGGTCATGCTATCCTGCGAACAGGGAATGTGCGGGTCATGTATTACCGGGGTCCTCGACGGGATCCCCGAGCACCGGGACAGCGTGCTGACGGCGGAAGAGAAAGCTGGCAACGACCAGATCACGCTCTGCTGTTCGCGGGCGAAATCGCCGGGTCTGGTTTTGGATCTGTGAGGAGACTGACGATGACATTCTCCTCCTCTTGCGCGCCGCTCACCGGTATCAGCCGCGCCCGACTCCCGGCCTGGGCGCTGCCCGAAGGCTGGCCGACGCAGGCCAACGGTGAACCGCTGCTGGCGGACCTGGCCTTTCGCGATGGCCGGATCGCCGCATTGACCCCAACCGACCAGCCGGCTCCCGGCCTGTGGGATCTGGCGGGGGCGTTGACGCTCCCCGGCCTGGTGGAACCCCATGCCCATCTGGACAAGACATTCACCATTGAACGCTGCCGTCCGGCGCAGGCCGGGCTGCTGCCGGCGATCCACGCCATGCATGAGGATCGCCGACACTGGACCGGGGCGGATATTCAACGTCGGGCGTCCGCCGCGCTGGCCCGGGCGGCAGCGAATGGCGTGACCCATTTGCGCAGCCATATCGACTGGTTTACCGCCGACGCGCCGGACGCCTGGCAGGAGATCGCCCGCCTCGATACCGGCGGCATCACCCTGGAGCGGGTGGCGCTGGTCCCGCTGCCCCTGTTTCAGGATCCGGCGGATGCCGAGGCCATTGCCCGCGCGGTCGCCAACAGCGGGGAGCGCTGCCTGCTGGGCGGCTTCATCCACTCCTCCAACTGGGACGCCGCCGCCATGGCAAACCTTGTGCATAGCGCAGCCCGCTGGAAACTGGATCTGGATTTGCATATCGATGAGGAGCTCAGCGAGGTGTCTCAGGGGCTGACCTGGCTGGCGGATCATCTCTCCCGCCACCCTTTCCCCGGACATATCTGCTGCAGCCACGGCTGCGCGCTGGCCGCCGGCAGCGACGCGCAGGCGGCGCAAATCCTGCGTCAGCTGGCGGCGCACGGCGTCACCCTTATCGCCCTGCCGATGACCAACCTGCTGCTGCAGGATGCGACGTTCGGCCGCACGCCGCGCCAGCGGGGGATCACCCTGCTGCACGAGGCGCAGGCCGCCGGCGTGGCCACCCTGCTTGGGTGCGACAACGTGCAGGACGCTTTTTGTCCGGCGGGAAGCTACGACCCGCTGGACACCCTGGCCTGCGGCCTGTTCAGCGCCCAGCTTAGCGACCCGTTCGACCGGCAGTCGCGGCTGATCTGCGATCGCGCGGCGCTAACCGGTTCGCCGGCAGACGCGGTGCCCTTTGCCGTCGGGGCGGCGGCCAGCGTGGTGATTTTCCCGGGTAGCGACCGCTTTACCTGGCCTTTAAACAGCGCCGCCCGTCTGGTGGTTAACCACGGCAGGTTAACCCACCGGCGAGTGTGGCAGGAGGAGATAGCACATGAGTCTTGAAGCAGGCGCGGGGGCGCCGCTGGCGCGGTATGCCGCCTGGCGCAGAGCCGGCGATTTTATCTTTCTCTCCGGCATTATTCCGGTCAATCCCCTGACCGGCACCATCGTCAATGGCTTTCAGGATGTGCCTGAGCCGGTGCGGGAGCTGCTGGGGGCGACCGGCGAATTTTCAACCGATGCGAAACAGGGGCCGATACTCGCCCAGAGCTGGTACGTCCTGGAAAGCATCCGCCGCACCGTGGAGTCCGCGGGAGGGCAGATGAGCGACGTTATCAAGCTGGTGCAGTACTTTCGCAACCTTGACCATTTTCCCTATTACAGCCGGGTCAGGAAGCTGTTTTATCCCGACCAACCGCCCGTTTCCACCGTGGTGCAGGTCAGCGAAATGCTGCCCGACGCCACGGTATTGATTGAAGTCGAAGCAACCGTCTGGTTACCCCAGCCAATTCACTCGAGGCACCGCGATGATTAACGGTTACATTCCTGCAGCGCGCTTTCTCCCTTTCCTGAGCTGGACGGACGTGGCCGCCCTGCCGGATAAAAGCAATACGGTTATCGTCCTCCCCACCGGGGCGATCGAACAGCATGGCCCGCATCTGCCCTGCTCGGTGGACAGCGTGATATCTTCCGGCGTGGCGGGCCATGCCCTCGCCAGGCTACCGGCGGCGATCCCGGCCTACGCCATCCCGCCGATCGTCTACGGTAAGTCAGAGGAGCATCTGCATTTTCCCGGCACCCTGACCCTCAGCGGCGATACGCTGCTGCATACCCTGCTGGAGATCGCCGAATCTCTCTATCGGGCCGGTTTTCGCAAGCTGCTGATGATCAACGGCCACGGCGGCCAGCCGCAGATCCTGCAGATCGCCTGCCGGGAAATGCGCCTGCGCCACGGGGATTTCATCGCCATCCCGCACGATGTGTTCAACGTGCCCAACTGCGAAAAACAGTTTCTCAGCCCGCATGAACAGCGGATGGCGATGCACGCCGGCCATAGCGAAACGGCGCTGATGCTGGCGCTGGCGCCGGAGTGCGTTCATATGGAGCGGGCGGTCGCCAACTTCCCGCCGGAATTCCCCTGCCCGACCCTGTCGAAAGGCCGCCCGGCGGCGGCATGGGCAGCGTATGACTTTGGCCCCAGCGGGGTGATTGGCGACCCGACCCCGGCGACGCGGGAGCAAGGCGAAGGGCTGCTCGACTCCCTCGCCGCCAGCTGGGCGCAGGCAATCATCGAGATCCACCGCATGGCCTGGGTCGAACGTCGCGAACCGACCTGGGGCAAACAGCACTGGCACGGCTTTGTCCAGTCCCTCCCCCCCTCTTTCGCTGCTGATTCCAAGGAGCCCTGATGAATACCAGATCGACGCCCGTTTTTACCCTGCTGACCGTGGCCGCCCTCGCCACCTCAGCCTCCTCCTTCGCGGCGGAGAAGTTTACGTTTCTCACCAACTGGTATGCCCAGGCGGAGCACGGCGGGTTTTACCAGGCCCAGGCCACCGGGCTGTACCAACACGCCGGTCTCGATGTCGAAATTAAAATGGGCGGCCCGCAGATCAACGTTATGCAGCTGATGGCGGCCGGTCAGGCGGACTGCACCCTTGGCGACAACGGCCAGGCGCTGGAGACCTGGCAGGCCGGGGTGCATGCGGTAACCGTCGCCACCGTGTTCCAGCACTCGCCGACGGTGTTTATCACCCATGACAAAGTAAGCAACCCGGCTGAGCTTAAAGACAAAACCTTCCTGCTCGCCACCGAGGCCTATACCTCCTTCTGGCCGTGGGCGAAGAGCGAGCTGGGTCTGGCTGGCAGCAAAGTGCGCCCCTATACCTTTAACGTCCAGCCGTTCCTCGCCGACAAAAATCTGGTGCAGCAGGGCTACGTCACCTCCGAGCCGTTCTCCGTCGCCAAAGGCGGGCAGCCGTTCTATGTCTATCCGCTCAGCGACTGGGGCTACCCGCCCTACGGCAACTCGATCATCTGTATGGCGGACACCATCCGCAAACGTCCGGCGGCGGTGGCGGCCTTCGTCAAAGCCTCCATGGAGGGCTGGAAAAGCTACCTGCAGAATCCCACCCCCGGAAACAACCTGATCGGCAAAGCGAATCCACAAATGGGCGCCGAGCAGATCGCCTTTGGCATTGCCCAGATGAAGCACTACCAGCTGGTGACCGGCGGCGATGCTAAGACCGGCGGCATCGGCATCATCACCGAGCCGCGGCTGAAAAAAACCTGGGACATGCTGGTGAAAAACAAACTGATCGACGCCAGCAAGGTGCCGTTTGAGCAGACTTACACCCTGGAGATGGTCAAAGACGCCGGAGTGATGCCATGAATACCGCCCCGAAACTGACCGTGATGAGCGACACCCGCTTTACGCCCGCCTCCGCCACGCCGGCCATTGAGGTGCTGTCGGCGGAGAAGATCTACAGCAACGGCACCCGGGCGCTGCTGCCCGTCAACCTGACCATCAATCAGGGGGAGTTCATTACCCTGCTCGGTCCGTCCGGCTGCGGTAAAAGTACGCTGCTGAAGATGGTCGCCGGCCTGGTGGAGCCCAGCGACGGCAAGCTGATGCTGTGGCGGCGCGACAGCCGGGAAAAGGCCCAGCATCCGCTCTCGTTCGTCTTCCAGGAAGCCACCCTGATGCCGTGGAGCAGCGTGCGCAATAACGTCAGGCTGCCGCTGGATCTGGCCGGCGTGCCGCGCGCGGAAGGTAATACCCGGGTGAGTGAAGTCCTTGAGCTGGTGGGGCTGGGCAAGTTCGCCGACGTCCTGCCGCGCGAACTCTCCGGCGGCATGCAAATGCGCGTCTCCATCGCCCGCGGTCTGGTCACCCGGCCAAAGCTGCTGCTGATGGATGAGCCCTTCGGCGCGCTGGATGAAATTACGCGCAACAAGCTCGACAGCGATCTGCTGCGTCTGTGGCAGGAGCAGAACCTGACGGTGGTCTTCGTCACCCACTCGATCCACGAAGCGGTGTTTCTCTCGCAGCGGGTGATCATGATGGCGGCCCGTCCCGGACGGGTGGTGGAAGATATCGCCATCCGGGAGCCGTTCCCGCGCAGCGAGGCGTTCCGCGTCAGTCCGGCCTTTTCCCTGTATGCCCGTCAGCTGCAGGACAGTCTGTTGCAGGCCAGCCAGTCTGGTATGGAGCCATAATATGAAAACCACAACCGCAACGCCGTGGATCCAGCATCCGCGTTTTCTCAAAATTCTCTATCCGACCCTCGTCGCGGTGGCGGTGGTGCTCCTGTGGCAGGGCGCGGTAAGCTATTTCCGCATCCCGGCCTTTCTGGTGCCGTCGCCGCTGGTGATGCTGGACAGCCTGTGGACGCATCTCACGCCGCTGCTGCTGGCGCTGCTGTTTACCCTTAAGATCACCCTGATCTCGTTTCTGCTGTCGATTGTCATCGGCGCCGCCGTGGCGTTTATCCTGGTGCAGAACCGGTTTGTGGAAACCGCCCTGTTTCCCTACATCGTGTTTTTGCAGGTGACGCCGATCGTCGCCATCGCCCCGCTGATCATCATCTGGGTGAAGGACGCCACCCTCTCGCTGGTGGTGTGCGCCACCCTGATGGCGGTCTTCCCCATCATCTCCAATACCACCCAGGGACTGCGCAGCGTCTCTCCCGGCCTGCTGAGCTATTTCCGCCTCAATCACGCCAGCCGCTGGCAAACGCTGGTGCGACTGCGTATCCCCTCGGCGCTGCCCTATTTCTTCGGCGCGCTGCGTATTTCCAGCGGGCTGTCGCTGATTGGCGCGGTGGTAGCGGAGTTTGTCGCCGGCACTGGCGGGACCAATACCGGGCTGGCCTATCAGATCCTGCAGGCCGGCTATCAGCTGGATATCCCGCTGATGTTTGCCGCGCTGCTGCTGATCTCTCTCGCCGGGATTGCGCTGTTCGGCGTGATGTCCTGGGTCTCGCGTCGGGCGCTCAGCGCCTGGCATGAAAGCGAATCCGTGCAATCTCATTAATGTTCTGCTGACGAACAGGAAAAAGAATGATGACTGATGAACAGCGTCAACAAGCGATAGCGGCGATCCAGCAGGCACTCCCGGCGCTGGAGTGGACCCTGCAGCCGGCGAAACTCAAACGGCTTTCCCGCGATTTTCACTGGTTCAGTCCGGTGCTCACCGAGCAGCTGGCGGGAAAACAGGCGGACGCGGTGGTTCGCCCGCGCGATGAAGAGGAGCTGCGGCAACTGGTCTCCTCCTGCGCGCAGCACCAGCTGCCGCTGACCCTGCGCGGAAGCGCCACCGGCAACTACGGCCAACTGGTCCCCCTCGAAGGCGGGATGCTGGTGGATATGACCGGGCTCAACCAGATCGTCGCCCTCGGCAACGGCACGGTGAGAGCCCAGGCCGGCATTCGCCTGGCGGACATCGAAACCGCCGCCCGCCCGACGGGCTGGGAGCTGCGCTGTATGCCGTCGACCTATCGCCTGGCGAGCCTGGGCGGCCTCTACGGCGGCGGGTTCGGCGGCATCGGCTCCATCAACTATGGGCCGCTGGCGGCGCCCGGCAATGTGCTCAGCGTCAAAGTGATGACCGTCGAGCCGGTCCCTCGCGTACTGACCGTCCCGGCTCCCGAAGCGCTGCTGCTGCATCACGCCTACGGCACCAACGGCATCATTCTCGAGGTTGAGCTGGCGCTGGCTCCCGCGCACCAGTGGATAGAACGCCTGGACGTGTTTGACGATTTCGCCGATGCGCTGAACTATGCCAACGCCTGCGTCCGCTCCCCGGGACTGGTGAAGCGCCAGGTGGCGCTGCTGGCCACGCCGATCGCCGATTATTTTAGCCACCTGAACGATCGTTACCGCGCCGGCCAGCATGCGGTTATCAGCCTGATCGCCGTGGAGAGCGAAGGACTCTGCGCCAGCCTGTTACCGCGCCATCGCGGGAGTAACGCCATCCGTCAGGCCAGCGACGAGGCCCGGGCGCAAAACGCCTCGTTAATGGAATACTGCTGGAACCACACCACCCTGCATGCGCTCAAGGTGGACAATACGCTGACCTATCTACAGACGGCGTTTGATCCGCTGCGCTATCCGCAGCAAATTTTACAAATGGAGCAGCATTTCGCCGGGGAGGTGATCTCCCATATTGAATTTCTGCGCGATATCGAAGGCAACCTTACCGCCAGCGGTCTGCAGCTGGTGCGCTATACCACGCCCGAACGTCTCAACGCGATCATGCAGATATTTCGCGATAACGACGTCAAAATTAACAATCCCCACGTACTGCAGGTTGAGGACGGCAAACAGGGGGTTATCCGCCCTGACGTGGTGGCGGTTAAACAATCTCTCGACCCGGCAGGATTGCTTAACCCCGGCAAACTGCGCGGCTGGGCGCTGCGCGACCAGCTGGAGCTGGACAGCAACCCGCTGGCGCGGGCCACCCGCGAAAGCCCCGCGACCTGATCGCCCCCGCTCCGCGTGCGGGCTAACGCGGAGCGGGCCCGTCTCTCTTCCCCCTGCCCGCACGGCGAGTTTTTTTACGTCACTCATTCATATGAATGAGTGGTGTCTCTGTTTCCTCCGTTATACTTTTCTGTAGTTGACGAGACGGCCGTTAAAAATTGTTCACAGCATTTTCTCAATTTTCTCTTTGAGCAAAAAAGAGGTCTTCTGATAACGGCCAATAAATTCCCTTGTATGATCAACAATGATCAGATCCGTTGCTAAGGAAATTAAAATGTCATTATCCGTGAATAGGTACCTAAAAGAAGTTGAAGAAATAAAAAATAAAGCCACCGCCCTGTCCAATAAAGAATTCAGTGACACTATTGATGAAAATGGCCATCAATACGTTGATCTGGTAATGGAGGGTGGCGGCGTCCTCGGATTAGCCCTTGTAGGTTACATATATATTTTAGAGCAAGCAGGGATAAGATTCATTGGTATCGCAGGCACGTCAGCCGGTTCAATTGCCGCCTTGTTATTATCTGCCATAGATGTACCTGAAAAAGAAAAAAGCGAACGCCTAATAGATATGATCGCCAACATGCCAATAAATACATTTATTGATGGGAAAAAGGACGGAGATTATGACCCAAAGAAATTTATGGATACCGCCACAGGCTTAATGAACTCTAAAAACAAGTCAGGGTTTAAATATTTTAGTGCATTTTTAAGGTTTCTTACGACAACGGACAACTTAAAAATAATGCAAGGACTTAATAGAGGCGATGAATTTGAGTCCTGGCTTAAAAAACAGCTATCATCTTTTAATATTTATACAGTCAACGATCTTAGAAAAAGAATGGCGACGACTCCATACGGATGGAAGCTTAGAAGCACCAGCATTGATAAACCATCCCAACTTGAAGGTAAACAATCCCTTGATGAACTGGATGTAAATCATGACTATTTATGCCTGATAACAGCAGATTTAGCCACCGAATATAAAGTTGAACTTCCTGTCATGGCAGAACTATACTGGGAAAAACCGAACGATGTAAATCCCGCGGTGTTCTGCCGCTGCTCTATGTCTATCCCTTTTGTTTTTCAGCCCTACACGGTAAAAATACCTCATATGGATAATAATCTACAATTGAAATGGCAAAAATATACCGGCATTAGTTTTCAAAGCAGATTAGCCACTCGATTTCCGCCACCTATCGCTTGTTTTGTTGATGGCGGCATCATGTCAAACTTTCCGATTGATGTTTTTCACAACCCCACAAAAATTCCAGCAAGACCCACATTTGGTGTCAAACTGCAACTTGATGATCACAGTCATGAAATTAATAGCACCCTTGATATATTTGCTCAATCATTCAACACCGCCAGACATGCCATGAATTACGATTTCATTAAAAAAAACCCTGATTACAATAAGCTAGTATCATTCATAGACACTGGAGACATTGGCTGGTTAGACTTCAGTATGTGCGATGCCAACAAACTTAAACTGTTTAGACTTGGCGCAGAAACCGCTTATCAATTTCTTATTAATTTTGATTGGCATAATTACAAAAAAATCAGGCGAGATATTACTTCCGCTTATCAGACAAGCCTTCCCCTTACAAAATTAAATAGATACTTCAAGAACAAATAAATACTTCAAAGATAAAAACAGAAAAGTTCAGCCAGATAAGGAGCGAAACTCGAAAAAATCATTCTCTGCCATCCACAATTTAACAATCTACCTGATGAGGATAAGAACATGCCTAATGGTAATGACTTAATAAACGCAGCAAGAAGTCAGCTTAATGTTAAAGAGGAACCACTTAACAGCAACTCTGGCCCGATGGTAAATACCTATCTCGACTACGTGGGTAGCCCCTCCGACTCGCCATGGTGTATGGCTTTCGTCTACTGGTGTAGCTGTCAGGCTGGTATTCCCGGCCTGCCTAAAACCGCCAGCGTAGCGAAATTCTATCAGGAGTCATTAGCGCACGGAAAAATAATAAATATTTCCGACATTGCCGTTGGCGATATTGTTTTAAGAGTAGATTATCCCGCCCAGTCTAACGGCAAAAAGCCAGGAGATCACGCCGGGATTTACACAGGTAAAAATAAGGCAGGCATCCCGTTATATATCTCAGGTAACACCGTCTCCACAAATCCTGTAGTCACCGATGAAACTAGCTCATATGTTGATGAACATCAGATGAAGCATTTTAATTACGCAGCTCGCTTTTGGTAACGCGAAGTCTTATAGATGCTTTGAGAAATAGAGACATTGCTATTACCACACCTTCCGGCCGACGACTGTTTCACCAGGCATCGGCCCCTTTCCCCATACCGTCCCTGCCTCCCGCCTTTTCAGCCCGAAGCCGACCTCACCCTGCGCCGGACAGTCCCGCCATATGGACGATAAACCCTACCGCGGCGGCGGCGGCCAGTACCCAGGTCAGCTTCCACTTATAGCGAAACAGCAGCCCGGCGGTGGCGAGAGCAATGGCCGCAGACCATGGGTCGAAACCGGATGGTCCCCAGACGCTATGCCAGATAAAAAACAGCGCCAGATTCAGGATAACGCCCACCACCGCGGCGGTAATGGCGGTCAACGGCGCGGTAAATCCCACTTTATTATGCGTGGTTTCAATAAACGGCCCGCCGGCGAGAATAAAGATAAACGAGGGTAAAAAGGTAAACCATGTCACCAGGCACGCCGCCGCGATGCCCCCCAGCAGCACATCATCCACGCCCAACACCGCTTTGGTGTAGCCGCCGACAAACCCGACAAAGGTCACCACCATGATCAACGGTCCGGGGGTGGATTCCCCCAGGGCGAGGCCGTCCATCATCTGCCCTGCGGTCAGCCAGCCATAGTGGGTCACCGCCCCCTGGTAAACGTAAGGCAAGACGGCATACGCCCCGCCGAAAGTCATCAACGCGGCTTTGGTAAAGAACCAGCTCATCTGGGTCAGCGGGTGCGCCCAGCCCAGCATTAGCGCCAGGGTGGCCATCGGCACCAGCCACAGCAGTATCCCGGCGATCAGCACCCGGGCGGTGCGCCGCCAGCTGAACAGGGCGTGGGCTGGGATCGGCGTCGCGTCATCAATGATGGCTGCCCCGCCAGGCTGACTCTGCGCGCGATGGGCGTCGGCTTTGCCGAAGGTCGCCGGCGCCACCCGTCCGCCGATAAACCCGACGATCGCCGCGGTCAGGACGATCAGCGGAAAAGGTACGTTCAGCGCAAAAATAGCGACAAAGGCTGCGGCGGCAATGGCCCAGTAGGCGCCATTTTTCAGCGCCCGCGAGCCGATGCGGTGCGCCGCCTGCAGCACGATCGCCGCCACGGCGGGTTTGATGCCATAAAAAATTCCCGCCACCACCGCGACATCTCCCCAGACGAGGTAGATCCACGCCAGCGCGATGAGCAACACCAGCGAGGGCAAAATAAACAGCACCCCGGCGATGATGCCTCCCCAGGTTTTATGCATCAGCCAGCCGATATAGGTCGCCAGCTGCTGGGCCTCCGGGCCCGGCAGGACCATACAAAAGTTGAGCGCGTGCAGGAATCGCCCTTCCGAGATCCAGCGTCGGTTATCCACCAGCTCCTGGTGCATCATGGCGATCTGCCCGGCAGGTCCGCCGAAGCTGATGAAGCCGAGCTTCAGCCAGAAGCGAAATGCCTGCCAGAAGGATACGGAAGCGACGACGGAAGGGCTGTCAGTCTGCGGAAGAACCACCGTTTTGCTCATGATTACCAGACCTCATTTCACAGGACTTCAGTAAGCCGTCGAACAGCGAGCAGGCTGCCGCCAGCAGTTGGTCATCGTCCGTAATGGTTTCCCGCAGCCCTGCAAGAATGCTTTCCACCCCCGCCGCCTCCGGGGTGGATACCCCACCGACGTCCAGGAAGTGGATCAGCCGGCCCAGAGCGTCGGGGATCGCGGCCTCCAGAGCAAAGCGCCGGACCAGAACTTCGAAGGTCACCCGCATGCCGACGTGGCTGAACAGCGCCCCGTCAAAATCAAAACCGACCGCCGTCGCCGGACAATCCTCAGGCGCGGCCATCCACAGGAACCGCGCCTCAGGGTCGATAAAGCGCTGAATTAGCCAGGCGCTGGCCAGACGATCGACCCACGGGCGTCGGCGGGTGGCCCACAAACGGCCGCGAAAGGCCTCTCTATCCAGAAGGCTCAGTTCGCCCGCAACCGCCTGCGGCTCGTCCGGCGATAGCCGCTGATTAATCGCCTGCTCGAGGGTGGCCAGTCGCTCAGCGGCCTGCTCCCGGGCGGCCCCCGGGAAAAAATCGATAGCCGCGATCCGCTGGTAGTCACGCTGAATTTTACGCAGCTGTTTGAGCTGAGCCGCCAGTCCGTCGGCGGATAACGCCCCCTGCAGCGCCAGCAGATCCTGCAACAGCGCATCATACTGTTCGCGACGATCGAATAGCGGCCTGAGCGCCTCCTCTTCCGCCGACTCAATCGTAAACACATACCCGGCCCCGCCCTCCGCGCGGATCGCCTGGCAGGTGCTGAGGAAAATGTCATAGCCCTGGCGCACGTCGGGCAGCAGATAGACCCCGTCGCGCAGGACCGCCGCACCACTCTGCTTCAGGGTTCGCCAGACACGCATGCGCAGCGTGGCTTGAGACGTCGTCAGGTTAAGGATCAAGAGATGCATTGTCATGATGTAGAGATTACTACAGCATGTAACGTGTGTGACGTTTATTCGCGCGCAGGTTAAGATGAATTTCAGCAATGCATAGCTAAAAAGCACAAAACGAGGGCCCGCGCAGCGGCAGGCCAGGCGCTAAGCGCGGGGCGGCGATAACGGGCGCAGCAGCAGGGTGAACAGCGCCAGCCCCACCGGCGCCAGGGAGCCCCACAGCACCGCGTTCCAGCCGAAGGCGTTGAGCAGAACGCCGGACGAAAACGAACCCACGATCATCACTCCGAAGACCAGAAAATCGTTGAGCGACTGAACCTGGGTCTTCTCTTCCGGGCGGTGGAAATCGATGATTTTCGCCGAAGCGCCGGTGAAGCCAAAGTTCCAGCCGATGCCGAGCAAAATCAGCGACAGCCAGTAATGATACACCCCGACGCCGCTGAGACCGACCGCCACCGAGGCGCCGGTGATCAGCAATCCCGCCGCCGCCATGCGCGCTGCGCCGAAGCGCTGGATCAGCCGGCCGGTGACAAATCCCGGACCGTACATCGCCATCACATGCCACTGGATCCCGAGGTTGGCGGCCTGCTGGGAAAGGCCGTGCATATGCATGGAGAGCGGCGCGGCGGTCATCAGAAAATTCATCACCATATAGGCCACCGCGCCGCTGAACACCGTGGTGGCAAAGCCCGGCTGGCGGACAATCTCGCGCAGCGGTCGCCCTCCGTGAACGCTGGCCGCCGCGGGCTCTGCTGGCGTCACGCCTGCCAGCAGAATGGCGGCGAGCGCCGCCACCAGCGCCTGAGCGAGGAAGGTGAAGGCGAAGGTATGAGTCGGCCAGAGGTGCATGGTGCCGGTGACCAGCATCGGGCCAATGATCCCGGCGGCCACGCCGCCGCCCATCACCAGCGACAGCGCGCGGGCGCGACGTTCCGGAGCGACGCCGTCGGTGGCGGCAAAGCGAAAACTGAGCGCCACCGCGGCATAGGCGCCGCCAAGCATCGCGGCGAAACAAAACAGCAGAAAAGAGCCCAGCACCACAGCCAGAGCGGCCGCCAGACCGGTAACCACCCCGGCGCCGGTACCGGCCATAAACGCGGCTTTGCGGCCCCGCTTACGCGCCAGCGCGCCGAAAGGCAGAATCGAGGCCGCCATCCCCAGCACAAACAGGGTGATCGGCAGCGTGGCCAGCGACGGGCTGGGGGCGATGGTATTGCCGACGATAGCGCCAGTGGCGTAGAACACCACCGAGTTGGCGCCGGCCAGCGCCTGAGCGACGGCCAGGCGGATGATATTGTTGTTCTGCGCCGCCAGCGGCAGCATCTGTTCGCTAGACATCCGTTGTTTTCACCAGTTTGAGAGTGGCGCCAGGCGGGTCGTCTGGCATCGCGCCCTGTTTGTTGGGTTCCCTGACCGTTACCTTAGCCGCAAAATACGCTTTTGCACCATAGCGAATAGCAATATTACCCGGCGACCTGACGCCGCTTCTGCGCCAGATCGCCGGGCCGGGCTTCGCAGCCCGCTTGTTTCAGGGGATCAGTCGCGCCGCGCGGCGGCGAATTTAGCCGCAATCATCGCGGCCGTCGGCTGGACGCCCCCCAGGCTCCACTGCTCCGGGTCATGTTCATCAATGCGGATCCACACCGACTGGCGGAACTGCGGATCGCCCTGCCCCTCAATCTCCACCAGCAGATCGGTCATCCGCCGCAGCAGCTCACTTTTCTGTTCCGCGGTCATGATCCCTTTAAAGGTTTGCACGTTAACAAATGGCACGCTATGCTCCTTAGCATCTAAGTCTAAATTTCAAACTCAGACTAGAAGGCCAATCTCACGATGTCAAAAAATAAATCATTGCCCTACCTCGATCCTGAGCTGTGCGGCCTGGCGGAAGGAGCCAAAATACTGGGCGACCGCTGGGTGCTGCTGATCCTCCGCGAGGCGTTTTACGGCGTGACGCGCTTTGAAACGATGCAAGCGCATACCCATATCACCCGCCAGACGCTCACCACCCGGTTGAAAACCATGACCGAAATGGGCTTGCTTCGCAAAGTCCCCTATCGGGAAGCGGGGGCTCGCGAGCGCTATGAATATGTTCTCACCGAAAAAAGCCGTAGCCTGGCGCTGGTGCTGTTCGCCCTGATGGAATGGGGCCACCAGCAGGTGCTGCACAGCACGCCGCATATTGCGCTGGTGGACAGCGCCAGCGGCGAGGCCGTCCATCCCGGGTTCGTCACCGCCAGCGGCAGCGTGGCGAATCCCGCCGCGCTGCAGATCGTTAAGGCAGACGAACGCTGAGAGCGGCGCGGTTGCCCTGATACAGAACTTTCGTAGGCCTCTGGCGGAAGCCGCGACGAGCAGGTATGTTGCATTGCCACGTTACCCGACGACTGGGTGACATTTTGGTTTCATCGAACGGTGCGATAAAGAATGAGGCTCTCTGCCGGGTCCGATCCCGGCTATTATTCGTGGCGCACGCCATGACCGCCCTGGTCCGCCGCTGATCCGCGGATCGTTCATGCTAAAGGAAGAAAATGTCGCTTCGTTCACTGCGGGCTTTATGTTTGACCAGCTTCTTTATCGCCGACGTTCGCGACGGCCTCGGCCCGTTTCTGGGGATCTTTCTCACCCAGCGTCACTGGCAGGCGGAGGACATCGGCCTGTTGATGACCGTCGGCGGCGTGGCCGGCCTGCTGGCGACCCTGCCCGCCGGCTTCATCACCGACACCTCGCGGCATAAGCGCGTGCTGTTGGCCGGGGTCTGCCTGGCGATCACCCTGACCACCCTCCTGCTCTGGTTCAGTCAGAAGACCAGCGTGGTGGCCCTTTCACAGGTTGCCAGCGGGATCTGCGCGGCCTTTGTCGGACCGTTAATCGCCGGGATCACCCTTGGGCTGACCCGACAGCGCGGCTTTAGCGCTCAGATGGGAAAAAACGAAGCCTTCAACCATGCGGGGAATTTCTTCACTGCGCTGATTGCCGGGGCCATCGCCTGGTACTGGGGCATCGGCGGCATTTTCATCCTGATGGCCTGTACCACCCTGTTTACCCTGATCGCCCTGCTGGCAATCCGCAGCAGCGATATTGACGATGACGCCGCCCGCGGCCTCGAGTCGGCCGTCACGCCCGCTGTGCCTGGGTTTGCCATCCTGTTCCGCCATACGCCGCTGCTGATCGCCGGCGTGACCCTGATGCTGTTCCATCTCGCCAACGCCGCGCTGTTGCCGATGCTCAGCATGCGGATCGCCGCCGCGCCGGGACACCTCAATCCGGGGCTGTTTGCCGCCGCCACGGTGATTATTTCGCAGGTGGTAATGATCCCGGTGGCCATCCGGGTCGCCGACAGCATCGACAAATATGGTTACTGGCGATGCATTCTGCTGGCGCTGCTGATCATGCCCATCCGCGCGGCGCTGGCGGCCGCCAGCGACGCCCCGGCGATGATGGTCCCGGTGCAAATTCTTGATGGTCTGGCGGCAGGGATTTTGGGGGTGGCGGTGCCCAGCTTTATCGTCTCGCTGCTGCGCGGCAGCGGGCACGTTAACGCCGGACAAAGCGTGGTGATGCTAATGCAGGGCGCCGGGGCGGCGATGAGTCCGGCGTTAACCGGCGCTATCGCCGGGCGCTACTCTTTTGCTACCGCCTTCGGCGTGCTGAGCGTTATCGCGCTGGTCGCGCTGATAGTGTGGTGGCGCAGCGCCCCGCTGCTCACCAACTCGGTATCGCCGCCGATCGGCGAGAGCGGCCAGTAAAGAAAGGATATCGTCAGGCGGACAACAGCCCCCTGCTGCCTGCCTGACGTGGGAAAGGCGTTAATTCATCTGCGGATTCAAGGTTATTTGCCGCAGAGCGTTCGCCATTTCGAGCTGAATCAGCTCTTTGACACCTTCGCGCTTAATAAACTGGCTGCGGTGTTTACTTTTTACCTCTTCAAGACTTTTTTTGATCTCCTGCGCCGGCAGTTTATACCAGCCGCGAGCCTGTTTCTCTCCGCCCATTTCCAGCCACAGCGATGAATAACTGGCTTTCACCAGATCGCTTTTCACGTGGTAATCGGAATCGATCGCGTAGACCGTAGTGATGCCGAAATAACGCAGGAAACCATACAGCACGCTCATGATGATATTTTTCGGCCGCGCGCCATGCAGCTCTTTGGTCAGCACCTTCACCTCATCATTGGTGATATCTTTCCCGCCCTGTATTCCGCCGATATAAGCGCGGCCATCGTCGGTACAGGAAAAACAGACGCTATAAACGCGCCGGTCGCCGAGAAACAGCTGCAGCATCAGCTCACCCTCCTCCTGAAACGGCGATGCCAGCAGCTTAACGTCAAGCTTTTCGCCATTTTTCAGAGGAATAGCAAACATCGTCCGGCCAAAATCCGCCACGTTATAGAGCTGCGGCAGCACATCGGGCTGAAACGTTTTCTCGATAAAATTCAGCGAACCGTGGGCAATATCCAGCTTGCGCCGTTTTGACATCCGTTTATTAAGATAGGCCTTAAAGGGTTTATCCTCGAAAGGCACCAGTCCCTGGGTCACGGCGGTCAATCGTGCGCACTGATATTTGGCGCAAAGTCCTTGATATTCTCTGTATTTACCTCCTGCGAGCGAGAGCTCTCTGCATTTTCGTAAGAATTTTTTATAGCTTATTTTGACCTGACCGATCACTTTATTATGTTTACGCCATTCTTTGATGGCGCCTGTAACAGTATGTTCCATTGATTAAGATCCATAGATTCATCCATAATCGCGGCCATATTAACATAAAAGCCATTCGTCAATGCTTAATTACACCTTCGTTGTCCTTTCATTTAATATTTAGGCAGGAAATTATTCTGGTGGAGATATTTAAAGCTAACGCCATCCTGTCAACGGTTATTTATGGTGGGTTTTATCTGCTGCCGGCGGACTTAACGCTCTGTGCGTTCGGCGCGAAGAGCGGTTACCTCCGCAGGCGGTTATGCCCTATACTTGACGCTGATTCAAAACCAGCAACGATAGGTAACTTATGGAAATTGATCTCGACAACCTGGTCTTCAGCGGCCTGGATGAAGCGGAAGAGCGCAACGCGGAGCGTCTGGAAGAAGCGGACAAAAAAGCCCAGGCGATCGTTGCCGATGACGATTGCGGCGACGCCTGCAAAATCTGATTATCAAACCGGCCTGCGGGCCGGTTTTTTTGCCCCCACGCCCCCTCAGGTGGGTAAATACCCTTTCAACGTATCCAGCAGCGCCTGCGCCGCCTTCGACAACGGCAGATGTCCGGCATGGATCGCCCCAACGCACTTTTCAATCGGCGGATCGCTGAGCGGAATGCACACTGCCCCCAGCGAGGTCATCTGCGTTTTGCATAGCGCCGGCACCGCGCTGCCTCCCAGCCCGCTGGCTACCATCCTCCCCACCGTCACCAGCTGGTGGCTCTCCAGCGCCACGTCCAGCTGACGCCCGCTGCGCGCCAGCGCCTCCTCCAGCATCAGGCGCACCGCCGAGGGACGCTGGAGGGTGATAAAGTCGAGAGTTAACAGCTCCTGCCAGGTGAGCTTTTTTTTCTTCGCCAGCGGCGATTGCCGGGGAACGATCGCCACGAAGCGGTCCACCGCCAGCGGGGTAAACAGCAGGTTGTGGTTGGGCGATGGCTCGAAAGCGATGCCCATCTCTACCCGCCCCTCACGCACCATCTCGATTACCTGCTCATTGATCACATCATGCACCGTGACGTTCACCCCGGCATAGCGGTCGCGGAAGGCTTTCAGCGCCTCCGGCAGAACGTTGGCGGCGAACGACGGCATCGCGGCGACCGAGATTTTGCCGCGCTGCAGGGTAAAGCTCTGGCGCATCGCCTCCTCAACGTTATCCCAGTCGGCCAGCAGTTGACGGGCCATCGGCAGAAAGAGTTCCCCCTCCTGGGTGAGGGTCACTTTGCGGGTGCTGCGCTGCAGCAGCGCGCCCCCCAGCGCCTCCTCCAACCCTTTGATGGTCAGGCTGAGCGCTGGCTGCGACAGATTCAGCCTTTCGCTGGCGTGGGCGAAATTGAGAGTGTGAGCTACCGCTAAAAACGCGCGTAACTGTTTGACACTCATTCTCATTTTTCATCCTGTTAACTAATTGAAAGAAATTAGTTAACAGGAAATTAATTAAATTTCCAAATGAGTGAGTCACAAATTCAAAATTATCAAATCAGTCGCCCGCGCCAATGATAAGGGTATCGCAAGGCAGGAGAGACAAGATGGCAGGACTGGATAAACGCGTCGCCAGCTACGAAGCGGCGCTGGAAGGGTTAACGGACGGCATGACGCTGCTCGCCGGCGGCTTCGGCCTGTGCGGTATACCCGAGAATTTGATCGCCGAGGTGAAGCGTCGCCAGGTGAAGGGGCTGACGGTGGTTTCCAACAACTGCGGCGTCGATGGCTTCGGTCTCGGCATGCTATTGGAGTCGCGCCAGGTCAGCAAGGTAGTGGCCTCTTACGTCGGGGAAAACGCGCTGTTTGAACAGCTGGTGCTGAGCGGCGAGCTGGCGGTAGAGCTCACCCCGCAGGGAACGCTGGCGGAAAAAATCCGCGCCGGCGGCGCCGGGATCCCCGGCTTTTACACCGCCACCGGCTATGGCACACCGGTCGCCGAAGGCAAAGAGGTGCGCCAGTTCGACGGTAAAAATTACATTCTTGAACAAGCTATTCGCGGCGATTTCGCCCTCGTGAAGGGCTGGAAGGCTGACTGGTACGGCAATGTGGTTTATCGCCATACCGCACAGAATTTCAACCCGCTGATGGCCACCGCCGGGCGCATTACGGTGGTGGAGGTGGAAGAGATTGTGCCGCCGGGCGAACTGCCGCCCTCCGCCATTCACACCCCGGGGATCTATGTCGACCGGCTGATCGTCGGGCAATTCGAAAAACGCATTGAACAGCGCACCCTGCGCGCCGGAGGGCACTGAGATGTTAACCCGCGAACAAATGGCGATGCGCGTCGCCCAGGAGCTGCGCGACGGCGACTACGTCAACCTCGGGATCGGTATCCCGACGCTGGTGGCCAATTACATTCCCGCCGGCATTGAAGTGATGCTCCAGTCGGAGAACGGCCTGCTGGGGATGGGCGAGTTTCCCGATGAGCAAACTCTCGACGCCGACATGATCAACGCCGGCAAACAGACCGTCACCGCGCAAACCGGGGCGGCGATCTTCGATTCGGCCCAGTCGTTCGCCATGATCCGCGGCGGCCACGTCGATCTTACGGTTCTTGGCGCCTTTGAGGTCGACGTCGCAGGGAATATCGCCTCGTGGATGATCCCTGGAAAAATGGTCAAGGGGATGGGCGGCGCCATGGACCTGGTGGCCGGCGCGCAGAACATCATCGTGGTGATGACCCACGCCTCAAAGAACGGCGAATCCAAACTGCTGCCGCAGTGCACCCTGCCGCTCACCGGCGTGGGCTGCATTCGCCGGGTGCTCACCGACCTGGCCCTGCTGGACATTGTCGACGGGGCGTTTGTCCTGCGCGAAGTGGCCCCGGGGGTCAGCCCCGACGAAGTGATGCGTAAAACGGCGGGACGGCTGATCGTCGCCGAAGACGTGCGCGAAATGCGCTTCAGCTAAGGAGAGACCATGACCGATATTGCCATAGTTGCTGCCGTACGCACCCCGGTCGGCAGCTTTCGCGGCGCCTTCGCCCCGCTTTCCGCCGTCGACCTCGGCGCGGCAGTGGTGCGCAGCCTGCTTGAACGCTGCCAGCTGCCCGCCGCAGCGGTCGATGAACTGATTTTCGGCCAGGTGCTCACCGCCGGCTGCGGGCAGAACCCGGCGCGCCAGACCGCGCTGCGGGCCGGCCTGCCGGTGGACACTCCAGCGGTCACCGTCAATCTGGTGTGCGGCTCAGGGCTGAAAGCGGTTCAGCAGGCGGTGCAGGCGATCCGCTGCGGCGACGCCGAGATCGTTATCGCCGGCGGCCAGGAGAGCATGAGCAATGCTCCCTATCTGATGAATGGCGCCCGCGACGGCCTGCGTTTCGGCCATGCCAGCCTGCAGGACAGCATGATCCAGGACGGCCTATGGGACGCTTTTAACGACTACCACATGGGCATTACCGCCGAGAACCTTGCCGACGCCTTCGACATCAGCCGCGAGCGCCAGGACGCCTTCGCCGCCAGCTCCCAGCGCAAAGCGGCGGCCGCTATCGCCGCCGGACGCTTTCGCGAGGAGATCGTCCCGGTCAGCGTCCCGCAGGGCAAAAAGCCGCCGCGTGTCGTGACCGACGATGAGCAACCGCGCCCGGAGACCAGCGAGCAGCAGCTGGCCCAGCTGCGCCCGGCGTTTCGCCCGGCTGACGGCAGCGTCACCGCCGGGAATGCCTCATCGCTGAACGACGGCGCTGCGGCGGTCCTGCTGATGAGCGTCGATAAAGCGCACGAGCTTGGGCTGCCGGTGCTGGCGCGCATTGTCAGCGCGGCGGTCGCCGGGGTCGACCCGTCGGTGATGGGCATCGGCCCGGTGAGCGCCTGCCGCCAGGCGCTGCAGCGCGCCGGCTGGACGCTGGACGAGGTGGATCTGATCGAAGCCAACGAGGCCTTTGCCGTCCAGGCGCTGGCCGTCGGCCAGCTGCTCGAATGGGACAGCGAGAAGGTCAACGTTAACGGCGGCGCCATCGCCCTTGGCCATCCCATCGGCGCCTCCGGCTGCCGGATCCTCGTCAGCCCGGTGCATGAGATGCAGCGCCGGGGCGCCAGCAAAGGGCTGGCCACCCTGTGCGTCGGCGGCGGACAGGGCATCGCCATGACCCTTCAACGTTAACAGGAGCCACTATGTTTACACCACGCCTGGCGGTACTCGGCGCCGGACTGATGGGCGTCGGCATTGCCTGCCATTTCGCCCGTCACGGTCACGCCGTCCGCCTGTATGACACCGATCCGCAACGTCTCGCCGAGATACCCACAGTAGCCGAGGCGATCCTGCGCGAGCTGGAGGCGAGCGGTCAGCAGGCTCCCGCCGACCGCGACGCCGTGCTGAGCCGTTTAACCCCTACCCCGGCGCTGCAAGCGCTGGCGGACGCCACGCTGCTGATTGAAGCGATCCCCGAACGGCTGGGGCTGAAGCACGCCCTGTATGCCGAACTGGAAACGCTGATCGCCGACGAGGCGATTATCGCCAGCAACACCAGCGGCCTGCCGCCGGATCGGCTGGCGCAGGGCATGCGCCTCCCGGAACGGCTACTGATCGCCCATTTCTGGCATCCGCCGCACCTGATCCCGCTGGTGGAAGTGGTGCCCGGGAGCGCCACCCTGCCTCATCTGGCGCGCCAGGTGAGCGACTTTTGCGCCGCCTGCGCGCTGGAAGCGGTGGTGCTCAACCGCGCCGCGCCGGGCTTTGTCGGCAACCGGCTGCAGTTCGCCCTGCTGCGCGAAGCGCTGCATATCGTCCACAGCGGCATCGCGTCCCCGGAGGTGGTGGACCAGGTGATGCGCGCCTCGCTGGGGCGCCGCTATGCGATGGTCGGCCCGCTGGAGGCAGCGGACATGACCGGCCTGGCGACGGTCCAGGATATCTGCCAGCACTTGCTGCCGGAGCTGGCCAGCGGCACCGAGATGATGTCGCTGGTGGCGGAGAAAGTAGCGCGAGGCGACACCGGCGCCCGCAGCGGGCAAGGCTTTTACCGCTGGGACGAGGCCCGGCGCCAGCGCATCCAGTCGCGCCGGGAACACCAGCTGCGCTTCGCCCTGAAGCCCTAGTATCGCGTTCTGTACCCCTACAATAACAATGAGAGTGAGACGTCGTGATGAGTGTGATAATAGCCCTGGCCGCGCTGGCATTACTGATGCTGGCAGCCTACCGTGGATACAGCGTGATCCTCTTTGCGCCGATCGCCGCCCTCGGCGCGGTGCTGCTCACCGACCCGGGCGCGGTCGGCCCGGCCTTTACCGGCCTGTTTATGGAAAAAATGGTCGGCTTTGTGAAGCTCTATTTCCCGGTGTTTCTGCTGGGCGCGGTATTCGGCAAGCTGATTGAGCTGTCGGGATTCTCGCGGTCGATTGTCGCCGCCGCCATCCGCATCCTTGGACGCCGCCATGCGATCCCGGTGATCGTGCTGGTGTGCGCCCTGCTGACCTACGGCGGGGTATCGCTGTTTGTGGTGGCCTTTGCCGTCTACCCTTTCGCCGCCGAGCTGTTTCGCCAGAGCGGGATCCCCAAACGGCTGATCCCGGCCACCGTCGCCCTCGGGGCCTTCTCGTTTACCATGGACGCCCTGCCCGGCACGCCGCAGATCCAGAATATTATTCCCACCAGCTTCTTCGGCACCAACGCCTGGGCGGCCCCGTGGCTGGGGCTTATCGGCTCGCTGTTCATTATCCTCTTCGGTTTGCTGTGGCTGGAGCGCCAGCGCCGCAAAGCGCAGGCCAGCGGCGAAGGCTATGGGACCGACCTGCAAAATGAGCCGGAGACCCCGGATGACATCAACCTGCCGCATCCGCTGATCGCTATCGCCCCGCTGCTGCTGGTGGGGGTGCTGAATCTGCTGTTTACCCACTGGATCCCGCAGTGGTACGGCGCCAGCCATGAGCTCACCCTCCCGGGTCTGGCGAAGCCTGTGGTCACCGAGGTGGGGAAAATCACCGCCATCTGGGCGGTACAGGCGGCGCTGCTCTCCGGCATTGTGCTGGTACTGGTCTGCGGCTACCGCAATATTCGCGGCCGGCTGGCGGAAGGAAGCCGGACGGCGGTGGGCGGGGCTATTCTCGCGGCGATGAACACCGCCTCTGAGTATGGCTTCGGCGCGGTTATCGCCGCCCTGCCGGGTTTCCTGGTGCTGTCGAAAGCCCTCGCGGCTATTCCCAATCCGCTGTTAAACGAGGCGATCAGCGTCACGGTGCTGGCCGGGATCACCGGCTCGGCCTCCGGGGGAATGAGCATCGCCCTGGCGGCGATGTCCGAGACCTTTGTCGCCGCCGCCCACGCCGCCAATATTCCGCTGGAGGTCCTGCACCGCGTCGCCGCCATGGCCAGCGGCGGCATGGATACCCTGCCGCATAACGGGGCGGTGATCACCCTGCTGGCGATCACCGGCCTGAGCCATCGCCAGGCCTATGGCGGCATTTTCGCCATCACAGTGATCAAAAGCCTCGCGGTACTGTTTGTCATTGCCACGTTCTATGTGACCGGCATTGTCTGAGACCCGACTGAAGGAGAAATATGATGAATTTAAACGGTAAAACAGCGCTGGTCACCGGCTCCACCAGCGGCATCGGCTTAGGGATCGCCAAAGTGCTGGCGCAGGCAGGCGCCCAGCTGGTGCTCAATGGCTTCGGCGACAGCAGCCACGCCCGGGCTGAAGTCGCCGCGCTGGGCAAGATCCCCGGCTATCACGACGCCGACCTCCGCGACGTCGGGCAGATCGAGGCGATGATGCGCTATGCCGAAAGCACCTTCGGCGGCGTCGATATCGTGATCAATAACGCCGGCATCCAGCACGTGGCCCCGGTGGAGCAGTTCCCGGTGGACAAATGGAACGACATCATCGCGATCAATCTCTCCAGCGTCTTCCACACCACTCGCCTGGCGCTGCCGGGCATGCGCCAGCGCAACTGGGGGCGCATCATCAACATTGCCTCAGTGCATGGCCTGGTGGCGTCGAAAGAGAAATCGGCCTATGTCGCCGCCAAGCACGCGGTGGTCGGCCTGACCAAAACCGTGGCCCTGGAAACCGCGCGCAGCGGCATCACCTGCAACGCCATCTGTCCCGGCTGGGTGCTGACCCCGCTGGTGCAGCAGCAGATCGATAAGCGCATCGCCGAGGGGGTCGACCCGGAGCAGGCCAGCGCCCAGCTGCTGGCGGAAAAACAGCCTTCCGGGGAGTTTGTCACCCCGCAGCAGTTGGGCGAAATGGCGCTGTTTCTGTGCAGCGACGCCGCCGCCCAGGTGCGCGGCGCGGCGTGGAACATGGACGGCGGCTGGGTGGCGCAGTAAGCCACTGGCGTCGCGAAGATCAGAACATCGCCAGAAAGCGTTTCACCGTGCGCGAGCGCTCGAAGCGCCGCCAGGCAATGGCGATATCGGTCTTCAGCGGCGCCCCGCTGAGCGGGTGATAGCTCACGTTCGGCTGCTGGATGCAGGTCATCGACTGCGGAACCAGCGCGAAGCCGAACCCGGCATTGACCATGCTCAGCGACGACGAAATCTGCGACGACTGCCAGGCGCGCTCCATATCGATGCCGGCGCGCAGGCAGCTGTTGTACACCAGCTCATACAGCCCCGGAGCCACTTCCCGCGGGAAGAGGATCGGCGCCACGTCGCGCAGCTGCTCCAGGGCCAGGGTCGGCTGCGTCGCCAGCGGGTTATCGCGCGGCAGCGCGATAACCATCGGCTCCTCATCGATAATCCGCAGATTAAAGGCCTTACTGCTCTCGCACGGCAGACGGACGAAGGCAATATCCAGCTCGGCCTCGCTCAGGGCGGTCATCAGATTGGCCATGTTGTCTTCCATCTGGTGCAGGGTCACCCCGGGGTGGTCGAGCTGAAAACGGTGCAGCAGCGTGAAGATTTGCGGGTGGAAAGCATCAGAACTGGTAATGCCTAGCGACAGGCTGCCGTTCATCCCGCGGGCAATGCCCTTGGCCTTCTCCAGCGCCGCATCGCTCATGGCGAGGATCTGACGGGCATCCTCATAGAACGACTCACCGGCCTCGGTGAGCTCCACCCCGCGGGTCAAACGCCGAAACAGCGGGGTCCCCACCTCGCGCTCAAGCCGCTGAATTTGCTGACTTAACGGAGGCTGTGAAATACCCAGTTCCTTGGCGGCCTGGGTGAAGTGCCGCGTCCTGGCGACGGCGACAAAATAGCGAAGATAACGAAGTTCCATATCGAAAACGTCTCAAACCAGCATGGTTTCTATATTGGAACTGTGAGCTGAATCGGGTCAACATTTATTTAACCTTTCTTATATTTGTTGAACGAGGAAGTGGTATATGAATCATTCTGCTGAATGCACCTGCGAAGAGAGTCTATGCGAAACCCTGCGGGCGTTTTCCGCGCAGCATCCCGAGAGCGTGCTCTATCAGACATCGCTCATGAGCGCCCTGCTAAGCGGGGTTTACGAAGGGAGCACCACCATCGCCGACCTGCTGAAGCACGGCGATTTCGGTCTCGGCACCTTTAATGAGCTGGACGGGGAGCTGATCGCCTTTAGCAGTCAGGTCTATCAGCTGCGGGCCGACGGCAGCGCGCGCAAAGCCCAGCCGGAGCAGAAAACGCCGTTCGCGGTGATGACCTGGTTCCAGCCGCAGTACCGGAAAACTTTCGACCACCCGGTGAGCCGCCAGCAGCTGCACGAGGTGATCGACCAGCAAATTCCCTCTGACAACCTGTTCTGCGCCCTGCGCATCGATGGCCATTTCCGCCATGCCCATACCCGCACCGTACCGCGCCAGACGCCGCCGTACCGGGCGATGACCGACGTCCTCGACGATCAGCCGGTGTTCCGCTTTAACCAGCGCGAAGGGGTACTGGTCGGCTTCCGTACCCCGCAGCATATGCAGGGGATCAACGTCGCCGGGTATCACGAGCACTTTATTACCGATGACCGCAAAGGCGGCGGTCACCTGCTGGATTACCAGCTCGACCACGGTGTGTTGACCTTCGGCGAAATTCACAAGCTGATGATCGACCTGCCCGCCGACAGCGCGTTCCTGCAGGCCAATCTGCATCCCGATAATCTCGATGCCGCCATCCGTTCCGTAGAAAGTTAAGGGGGTCACATGGACAAACAGTATCCGGTACGCCAGTGGGCGCACGGCGCCGATCTCGTCGTCAGCCAGCTGGAAGCCCAGGGGGTACGTCAGGTGTTCGGCATCCCTGGCGCCAAAATCGACAAGGTATTCGACTCACTGCTGGATTCCTCCATTCGCATTATTCCGGTACGCCACGAAGCCAACGCCGCGTTTATGGCCGCCGCCGTCGGGCGCATTACCGGTAAAGCCGGCGTGGCGCTGGTCACCTCCGGCCCGGGCTGCTCCAACCTGATCACCGGTATGGCCACCGCCAACAGCGAAGGCGACCCGGTGGTGGCCCTGGGCGGCGCGGTGAAACGCGCCGATAAAGCCAAACAGGTCCACCAGAGTATGGATACGGTGGCGATGTTCAGCCCGGTGACGAAATACGCCGTCGAGGTGACCGCGCCGGACGCGCTGGCGGAAGTGGTCTCCAACGCCTTCCGCGCCGCCGAGCAGGGCCGCCCGGGCAGCGCTTTCGTCAGCCTGCCGCAGGATGTGGTCGATGGCCCGGTCAGCGGCAAAGTACTGCCGGCCAGCGGGGCCCCGCAGATGGGCGCCGCGCCGGATGCCGCCATCGACCAGGTGGCGAAGCTTATCGCTCAGGCGAAAAACCCGATCTTCCTGCTCGGCCTGATGGCCAGCCAGCCGGAGAACAGCGCGGCGCTGCGCCGTTTGCTGGAGGCCAGCCATATTCCGGTCACCAGCACCTATCAGGCCGCCGGGGCGGTGAATCAGGATAACTTCTCTCGCTTCGCCGGCCGGGTCGGGCTGTTTAACAACCAGGCCGGGGACCGTCTGCTGCAGCTCGCCGACCTGGTGATCTGCATCGGCTACAGCCCGGTGGAATATGAACCGGCGATGTGGAACAGCGGCAACGCGACGCTGGTGCATATCGACGTCCTGCCCGCCTATGAAGAGCGCAACTACACCCCGGACGTCGAGCTGGTGGGCGATATCGCCGGCACCCTCAACAAGCTGGCGCAAAATATCGATCGCCGGCTGGTGCTCTCCCCGCAGGCGGCGGAGATCCTCCGCGACCGCCAGCACCAGCGCGAACTGCTGGACCGCCGCGGCGCGCAGCTGAATCAGTTTGCTCTGCATCCGCTGCGCATCGTTCGCGCCATGCAGGATATCGTCAACAGCGACGTCACGCTGACCGTGGACATGGGCAGCTTCCATATCTGGATTGCCCGCTACCTGTACAGCTTCCGCGCCCGTCAGGTGATGATCTCCAACGGCCAGCAGACCATGGGCGTCGCCCTGCCCTGGGCCATCGGCGCCTGGCTGGTCAATCCTGAGCGCAAAGTGGTCTCCGTCTCCGGCGACGGCGGCTTCCTGCAGTCGAGCATGGAGCTGGAGACCGCCGTCCGCCTGAAAGCCAACGTGCTGCACCTGATCTGGGTCGATAACGGCTACAACATGGTGGCCATCCAGGAAGAGAAAAAATATCAGCGCCTGTCCGGCGTCGAGTTCGGGCCGATGGATTTTAAAGCCTATGCCGAGTCCTTCGGCGCCAAAGGGTTTGCCGTGGAAAGCGCCGAGGCGCTGGAGCCGACCCTGCGCGCGGCGATGGACGTCGACGGCCCGGCGGTGGTGGCCATTCCGGTGGATTATCGTGATAACCCGCTGCTGATGGGCCAGCTGCATCTGAGTCAGATTCTGTAAGTCATCACAATAAGGAAAGGAAAATGAAAAAAGTCGCACTTGTTACCGGCGCCGGCCAGGGGATTGGTAAAGCTATCGCCCTTCGTCTGGTGAAGGATGGATTTGCCGTGGCCATTGCCGATTATAACGATGCCACCGCCAAAGCGGTCGCCTCGGAAATCAACCAGGCCGGCGGCCGCGCCATGGCGGTGAAAGTGGATGTTTCTGACCGCGACCAGGTATTTGCCGCCGTTGAACAGGCACGCAAAACGCTGGGCGGCTTCGACGTCATCGTCAATAACGCCGGCGTAGCGCCGTCCACGCCGATCGAGTCCATTACCCCGGAAATTGTCGACAAAGTCTACAACATCAACGTCAAAGGGGTGATCTGGGGCATTCAGGCGGCGGTCGAAGCCTTTAAGAAAGAGGGGCACGGCGGGAAAATCATCAACGCCTGCTCCCAGGCCGGCCACGTCGGCAACCCGGAGCTGGCGGTGTATAGCTCCAGTAAATTCGCGGTGCGCGGCTTAACCCAGACCGCCGCTCGCGACCTCGCGCCGCTGGGCATCACGGTCAACGGCTACTGCCCGGGGATTGTCAAAACGCCGATGTGGGCCGAAATTGACCGCCAGGTGTCAGAAGCCGCCGGTAAACCGCTGGGCTACGGTACCGCCGAGTTCGCCAAACGCATCACCCTCGGTCGGCTATCCGAGCCGGAAGATGTCGCCGCCTGCGTCTCCTATCTTGCCAGCCCGGATTCTGATTACATGACCGGTCAGTCATTGCTGATCGACGGCGGGATGGTATTTAACTAATAAAAAATAAGCTCTGACATGGCTTGCCCCTGCTTTCGCGCAGGGGCTTTTTTTTGGTTTGAGTGTAAGCATCCCGGCGAAACGAAGCATCAATATTTGAGGGCTTCTGGCGTTCCTACTTGCGCTTCTGGCACGACGTGGGCAATCTGACTGGGATGAAGGTCTGATTTGAGCGAGGAGCGGAAGTTCGGGAACGGGATAGCTCCATTGATGACTTTATGCTACGTGTTAAACCACAGGTAATGGAGTTGCTGCCGGAGAAAGTAGTATTCTTTAGACTGAGATCTTTTGAAAGGAACTGTAGTTGCTATAAAATTGAGGAACCAAATTTTTTAGCTTTTAAAAAATAAAATATTATCTCTTTTAGAAATCAGATAAGCAGGAGAAAAGCTATGATATCGATAATAAAGGACCTATTTAGTAATCAAGTGGTTTCCGCAGTCATTCTTACTATCATTGGAGCGATTACAAAAAAGTATATTCAGTTTCATCGCAGAGACTTTTTTTCACGCTCATCCTCCGAGCAGATAAAAGCAGTCGAATGGCTTAGAACCTCTTCTGTACCCATCTCCGATCCGTTAGCAAAGGCGGAACAGCAGTTCCGCCTACAGTCGTTCGGACTGCATAGAGATTGGCATTTATCTTATAAAATCATATGCTTGAGTTCCGATTATGCACAGTCGTTGATTCCGTCCCTGAAGGCAGTCTTGCGTTATCAGGGCATGTACACAATTACTAACGGGAATATATACCCTCATAAATTCCATAAGTGGATAATACCTTTTGTGTTAATATCTTTGCTATTATATATCGGTGCTGAGATATACAGAGGTTCTTCACAGAGTGATGGTATAGAGATTTTGAAATCTCTATACGTCGTTATTGTGGCTTTTATAGTATGGTGTTGGGTCGCTGCTTGTGCTCTGAGAGTATCAAGCATCAGTAAAAAGCTCAATGCCTATATCCCACCCGCAAACGATTTTAAATCCAAGACATACGATTTCAGTTCAATACTCAATAATAGATATCCCTAGCCTGGCTGATCTGCTTCCCGTAAATACTGATACCTGGCAGTAAGCGAGATCCGCTTCTGGCACGGCGCGAACTGTTAACTGAGCCAAAGGTCCGCCATGAGCGAGGAGCGGACATTTTTCTTCATCCTCTACTTCGTCCATTCTTTATGCAGTAACGCATAGATGTATGTGTCGTCATACCTTGCTTTACCCTCCTCGTTTTCAAAGGAGACAAATTCTTTAAAACATCCTTCACGTCGCATAAGTAGTCGTTCGCATAGTTTTTGAGAGGCGTAATTATAATCTTCCACCCAGGCATACAAACGTCTGGCGCCTTTTACTTTAAATAAATAATCAAACAGTGCAGCAACTGACTCGCTTGCATATCCCTGATGTTCGTAACGTTGATTAAAATGCCAGCCTACTGACCAGGTATTGCTGTCTGTGGACTGACCCCACAACAGTAGACATTTCCTGTCCTCACGACGAGGCCTGTTCAAAGGCCTCCGGACTGACGCCGCCGAGGTGGCTGTGACGCCGGGTCCGGTTGTAGAACACTTCAATGTAATCGAAGATATCCGCCCGGGCCAGATCCCTGGTTTTATATATGCGTTTTCTGATCCGTTCTTTTTTCAGCGAACTGAAGAACGATTCGGCCACCGCATTATCCCAGCAGTTGCCACGCCTGCTCATGCTCGGCGCCAGGTTATTGGCCCGGCAGAAGCGCTGCCAGTCGTCACTACCGTACTGGCTGCCCTGATCGCTATGTACGATAACCTCGCCGTCCGGTTTTCGACGCCACACGGCCATCATCAGCGCGTCGAGCGCCAGTTCGCGTGAGAGAGTGGGTTTCATCGACCAACCGACCACATTACGGGCGAAGAGATCGATAACCACCGCCAGATACAGCCAGCCCTGCCAGGTGCGGATATAAGTAATATCGGTGACCCAGACCTGATTGGCCCGGACAACGGTAAACTGCCGCTGCACACGATTAGGCGCAACCACTGAAGGTCGGCCAGCGATACGACGCGGAGCTTT